>LJCV01000279.1 GCA_001298575.1 Actinobacteria bacterium OK074 | reverse complement strand
GGCGGGGGGGGGGGGGGTTGGGGTTGTTGTGGGGGGGGGGGGGGGGGTGCGGGGGAGGGGGGGGGGGGGGGGGGGGGGGGGTGCGGCGGGTGGTGTGGCTGAGGGCGTGGCTGGGGGTGCGGTTGAGGGTGCCTCCGGTGGCGTAGAGGTGGAAGGTGGCTCCGAGGGTGTACGGGCCGATGAAAAAGTGTCGGATCCGCGGGTGTACCGGCGGGGGCTGCGGTTGTCCGTGGGGGCCGAAGTCACCGTGGGGATCGTGGTGTTGGTGATTACCACCTTGCTTACGGGGACGCAGCCGGGGCGTGCCGACGCGGAGGCCGCCGCCGCGCAGTCGAGTCAGGCGACCGGGAGTCGGGCGGGGGCGTCGGTCTCGGTGCCGTTCGACGTCGGGGCGGGTGGGGGGCAGGGCAAGGTGCAGATCGACATGACTCCGGCCCGGGTGGGTGAGAACACCATCCAGGCAGTGGTGTTCGGGCCCGACGGCGGAATCGCCACGGTTCCCGAACTCCGCCTCACCTTCACGGAGACCGCCCGCAAACTCGGCCCCCTGAACGCCAACCTCCAGGACCTGGGCGGCTATTGGGGCACCGACACCCTCAACCTGCCGCTCGCGGGCACCTGGACGATGAACGTGACGGTGCGGACGACGGACATCGATCAGGTGACCGTGTCGAAGACGGTGGTGATTGAGGGATAGGGGGATGGGAGGGTAGGGGGAACTCGTGGGGAGGGCGGCCCGTTGGGGTTGCAGAGTCTTGGGGTCCCCTTGGGGAGGATTTCACCAAAAGGCCGAACGGGACGCCGTGTTCGGACCCGAGGGCCCAAGGTTCGCGAAGCGCACAAGCCCCCCACTCGTCGCGTCCTCACGGAGGCCAGGAACCATGACCCGGACCCCGAACCCGACTTCAGCCGCCTCGAACGGCAACCACCCGCGGGCGCTCGCCCCGTCCCGCCGCGCGCTCCTGGGCGGCGCCGCCGGTGCGGTCGCCGCCGTCGCCCTGACGACCGGTGCGGCCGCCGGCGCCGATCGGCGTGGTGCCGCCGCCACTTGGCCGTCGGACTTCCCGCTCCCGAACGGCTTCCTGCCCGAGGGCATCACCATCGGCAACAGCCCGTACGCCTACCTGGGCTCCCGGGCCAACGGCGCGATCTACCGCGCCGACCTGCGCACCGGCGAGGGCGAGGTCATATCGGAGGGCGCCACCGGCCTCGTCTCGGTCGGGCTGAAGCTGGACCGGGACGGGCTGCTGTACGTTGCGGCGGGCAGCACGGGTGCGGCGCGGGTGGTGGACGCGCGTACGGGTTCGGTGCTGACGACCCATCAACTCACGTCCACCACCGGCCACTTCATCAACGACGTCGTACTCCTCGGCGACCGCGCCTGGTTCACCGACTCGCTCGACGCGGTGCTGTACGGCGTACCGCGCGGGGGCGGCGGGACCGGTGAGGTGCGCGCCCTGCCGCTGACGGGCGACTGGGTCCAGACGCCGGGCGTGAACAACGCGAACGGTGTCGTCGGCACTCCGGACGGCCGCGCCCTGATCGTCGTCAGCAGCAGCCCCGGCAGGCTCTACCGGGTGGACCTCGACTCGGGCCACGCCACCGAGATTTCCCTGACCGGCCAGGCCGACGTGGCCAACGGCGACGGCCTGTTCCGCATCGGCCGCACGCTGTACGTCGTACAGAACCGGCTGAACCTGATCAGCGTGTGGGACCTCAACTCCGGTGCGACGGCGGCGACTTTGCGCACGACGCTCACGAACCCGCTCTTCGACATCCCCACCACGGCGGCCCGTTGGGGCAACCGCCTGTACCTCGTCAACGCCCGCTTCACGACGACACAGACGCCGGAGACGACGTTCAACGTGGTGACGGTGACGATCTAGTCGGGTGGTCGGGTGGTCGGAGGGGCAGCGGGCGCGTCAACAGCGGGCGGTGCACGCTAAGTTCCCCCGTCGCGAACTGTGAGTTACGGGCGTGGTCCTTGTTGCGCCCGGGGGCCGGGCACAGCATGGGGCGACCGATCCGCCGCCGTGTCCGTCCCCACCCCTCACCCGCACGGGAGACCACGTGAGTTCGCGAGATGTCCCTCCTCCTTCCCGCCGCCTCACCGCGCAGGAATCCGAACGCCTCGGCCGCCGTGGCTTTCTGGGCCGTACGGCCGCGGTGACTGCCGTACTGGGCAGTGGAGTTGTGCCGGCGGCAGCCCCCGCGTCGGCCACGACGAAGGCGAAGAGCGGTGGGGTTGCCGTACCAGTAAGAACCCAGTCCGGCCTGGTGACGGGCGCCGCCGCGGCCGTGGCGGGGGTGACGGTCTACAAGGGCATCCCGTACGCCGCGTCCACGGCCGGCGAGAACCGCTGGCGCGCCCCGCAGCCGCCGCCGTCGTGGTCGGGCGTACGCGCGGCGGACACGTGGGGACCGGCGTGCCCGCAGCCGGTGACGGGCCTGAACCCGGACCAGGTACCCCCGCTGGGCGAGGACTGCCTGAACCTCAACATCTGGACACCGAGGGCGAGTTCGAACTCCCAAGGGGCGTCGCACCCGGTGTTCGTCTGGATCTACGGCGGTCGCAACACCGCGATGTGGTCCGGCCAACCGGTGTACGACGGCGCCGTGTTGGCGTCGAAGGGCACGGTGGTCGTGACCTTCAACCACCGCGTGGGCGCCTTCGGCAACCTGGCGCACCCGGAGTTGAGCGCGGAGAGCGGCCACGGCGGCTCGGGCAACTGGGGTGTGCAGGACACGGTCGCGGCGCTGAAGTGGATCCGGCGCAACATCGCGGCCTTCGGCGGCGATCCGGACCGGGTGACGCTGGCGGGCTGGTCGCACGGCTCGTCCTTCGTCAACATCCTGATGATCTCGAAGCTGGCGAGGGGCCTGTACCAGCGTGCCCTGCTGTCCAGCGGCGTGCAGTACACCAAGGACCCGGCGCTGGGCCATGTGGCGGGCGGCTACGACGAGTTGACGACGGCGGAGGCGAACGGCACCGCGTTCGCGCGGTACATGGGGGCGAGCGGCCTGGCGGACCTGCGGGCGCTGACGGCGGACGAGATCGTCGCGAAGGTCTCCGCACCGGACGCCCCCGCGGCGGGCACGGACTTCGGCAACGTCCTGGACGGTTACGTGCTGCCGATGTCGTACACGGCGGCGATGACCTCGCGCGCGGAGACGGACGTCCCGGTCCTCACCGGCAACAGCAAGGACGAGAACGGGGCGTCGCCGACGCTGACGATGACGGTGGCGGCGTACGAGGCGTACGCGCAAACGGAGTTCGGCGACGGCGCGGCGAAGTTCCTGTCCCTCTACCCCGCGACGACGGACGCGGAGGCGGCGGCCCAGTACAACGCGTACGCACGGGACGAGGAACGCGTCTCGACGTTCCTCTGGGGCACCCAGTTCAGGAACACGGCGGGCAACCGCAGCGCGATCTACAACTACTGGTGGACACACGCCCCGCCGGGCTCGGACACCAGCAACCCGATCATGCCGTCGCAGGACGCCGCCACGGCAGGCGCGTACCACGGCTCGGACCTGTACTACCTCTTCGGCGGCCTGCCGGGCACGGACCGCCCGTGGACGGCCGAGGACTACGTCCTGGCGGACCGCTTGTCGTCGTACGTGGCGAACTTCGCGGCTACGGGGAATCCGAACGGTAGCTCTGCGCTGCCTAGTTGGGCGGCGTTGCGGACGTCGAGACCGGTGTCGATGGAGTTGGGGGCGGCGTTCGGGGCGGTGCCGGCGGCGGACAGCGAGGCCAAGTACGCGTTTCTGAAGGGGTACTTGGAGGGGCAGACGACGGAGTACTAGATAGCCGGATAGCCTGGATAGCTGGTCGGGGTGCGGGCGGGATGCCGACGGCGTACGGGGGACCGCCGACAGAGCGGAACGAGCGGAGCCGGCAGAGCCGACAGCGCCCGCAGAGCCAACAGCGCTCGACCGGGCAATGGTCACAGAATGGCCACCTCTCTCACATATCCCCCACGGATCACCCTGGTTGGCCTCTACGGTCGCTCCACCTGGAACGTCTTGGGGGGACGAGATGACCAACCCGTACGCCACACCCATGCCACCGGCGCCACGCCCGCCCGACACCCGTCCGCTGCGCAAGCGGGTGGTGGTGTGGGTCGGCGGCTCGGCCCTGTTCATCACGGGCGTGTTCATCGGCACGGCCGGGAACGACGGGCAGCAGCAGCCCGTAGAGACCAAGGTCAAGCCCGCGACGACCATCACCGCGACCGTGACGGCCACGCCGGAGCCGGGCCCGACGGTCACCGAGACGGTCAAGGCCAAGGCGAAGCCCGTCCCGACGGTCACCGTCACCAGAACGGCCGCCGCGAAGGCGGCCGACAGCGGCAGTGACACCGGTAGCGACAGCGGCGCCGGCGAGGACACCACCGGCACGTGCTCGATCGTCTCCAGCTCGGGGAACTGCTACTCGGCCGGGCAGTTCTGCCGTAACAGCGACCACGGGGCGGTTACGACCACGGCGAGCGGCGCGGCGATCAAGTGCGCGTACAGCTCGAACGCTTGGCGCTGGACGTATGCCTGATGGGAGGGGGCGGCTGCCGTGGGGGCGGCAGATCTGGACAAGGGTGCGCCGAACAGCCAAGCTGCATCGACGATCACCGCTGCCGCGGTGGCGGGCGGGCGGACCCAGGCAACGGGGTGACAGTGATGGAGAGTTCGCCGAACAAGGCGCCGGCTTCGCCGCAGGCCGAGCTGCTGCGCTACAGGGTGACCGCCACCCAACGAGTCCTGTCCGTCCTCCCCCTGCTCTTCATCAACATCCTCTTCGCCCTCCAGTTCTGGACCGTCGGACCAGCCACCGCCGAACTGCCACCCCTGGCGACGTTCTGCGCGGCCATGCTGGTCCTGGGCGTCCTGCTCCCCTCCTACTTCGGCGTGAACCTCACCCCGTCGGCGGCCGTAGTGCACAACTTCCGCCGCAGAACCATCCCTTGGGCCGACATCCAGGGCATCCAGATCGAGTCCATCCTCGGTGCGAGAACGGTCGTCCTCTACGAGGCAAACGGCCGCCGCACGCGTTTGCGGGCACCCACCACTGGATTCCTCGCCTGGGACCCCGGCTTCGAGGAGAAGTTCCATGTGATCGGGGGGTGGTGGTTGGAACACCGGGGTCCGAACTGGACTCCTGTGCCGCCGCCTTGGGCCTGGTGGAACGGCTCGTCGGCACCTGGGGGGAACGCTTTCGTGCCTCCCGAGTGACGGGTCCGGTGCGGAATCTGGGGGCCAGGTCCCGTCCTGACGGAGGCGGACACCGGGCACGGTGTCGTGGCAGCGGGGAAGTCAAGGACCGGCCCGCCCCATCGACCCTCAGCCCCGCCCCAACCCCCGTACGTACTCCGAAACCCCCCCCACCCCCCAAACCTCCCCCACCTTGTGCCCGATATCGAACAGATTCGCCGCATGCACCCCCGCATCCCGATCCCCCACCGCCTCCTCCACCACCACCGGTACGAACCCGTGTTGCATCGCGTCCAGTGCCGTCGCGCGTACGCAGCCGCTTGTTGTCAGGCCGCCGATGAGGAGTGTGTCCACCCCCAGGGCCGTGAGGTACGACGACAGTGATGTGCCGAAGAAGGCGCTCGGGTACTGCTTCGTCACCGTCAACTCCGTTGCCGTCGGCGCCAGGCCCTCGATGAAGTCGCCGTACACGCTGCCCTCCGCGAACACCCGCAGCGCCGGTACCTTGCGGGCGAAGAGGCCCGCGTCCGTGCCGTCGGGGCGTAGGCGTACTCGGGTTATGACCACCGGGATTTCCGCGCTACGGGCCGTCGACAGGAGGGACTTCATCGTCTCCACCGTCGCGTCGATGCCAACTCCCGCGTACAGAGGGCATGTTGGGTCCACGTACGCCCTCGCCGGGTCCACCAGCAGCAGCGCCGGGGAGCTGCCTGGCCGCAACTCGCCGCCCAAGCCCGCTTGTTCGTAATCCTCCTGCCGTCCGGGGCTCACCCCAGCCGCCCCTCCCGGCACTTCATCAACGGCTGTATCCGGGTGCCGAAAGTCTCCACCCCCTCCAGGAAGTCGTCGAAGACGAGCATGATTCCCTTCGTGCCCTCGACCGACGCCACCTCGTCCAGCATCCGTGCCACCGACTCGTAACTGCCCACCAGCGTGCCCATGTTGAAGTTGACCGCGCCCTCGGGCAGGGCGATCTTGCGGGCCGTCGACGTGTCGTCCGCCGTCGTGTCCGTGGCCGACTCGCCCGCCATGTACGCCAGCGCCGAGTGGTCCGCGTTGTCGTGGTAGTCCTGCCACTTCGCGCGGGCCTCGTCGTCCGTCTCCGCTGTGATCAGCATGAAGAGGGAGAGGGCTCCTACCTCTCTGCCCGACTGCCCTGCTTCCTCCAGCAGCTTCGTCGTCGTGTCCTCCAGCGCCCTCGGTGTGTTCACGCCGTTGCCCAGGATGAAGTTGTAGTCGGCGTGTTCCGCCGCGAAGCGGATGCCCGTGGGGCTCTGGCCCGCCGCGACCACGGGTATGTCGCCGTTCGTCGGGCGCGGTGACAGGACGCAGTCGTCCATCTCGTAGAACTCGCCCTTGAAGTTGCTGACGCCCTCGCGCCACAACTCCCGCATCACGGTGACGTATTCGACAGCCCGGGCGTAACGGTTGGTGAAGTGGTCGTCGCCGGGCCAGAGGCCCATCTGGGAGTACTCGTTGGGGGCCCAGCCCGTCACGATGTTCACGCCGAAGCGGCCGGGGGCGATCGAGTCGACCGTCACCGCCATCCGCGCCACGATCGCCGGCGGGAGCGCCAGGATCGGCGTCGACGCGTACAGCTTGATGCGTTCCGTCACCGCCGCCAGGCCCGCCATCAGTGTGAACGACTCCAGGTTGTGGTCCCAGAACTCCGTCTCGCCGCCGAAGCCACGCAGCTTGATCATCGACAGCGCGAAGTCGAGGCCGTGCTCCTCCGCCTTCCGCACGATCGCCTTGTTCAGCTCGAAGCTCGGGTGGTACTGCGGCGAACTCTTCGATATCAGCCAGCCGTTGTTGCCTATCGGGATGAAGACGCCTATGTCCATGCACACTCCCGCGCTGCCGTGCCTACGGTGTCGTTCCGCTTCCGCTCCAGGACTGCCCTGGGCGGGTGCCCGCTACACGGGGCGGGGCGGGCGCGGTGCGCCCCCGGCAAGAGTGAGAATCCTGCGAAGCAGCGTTTCGGTTGAAGCCGCAAAGGTAAAGTCCGCAGCATGAACGCAAGGCTGAGGCTGCTCGGCATGGTGGACCCCGGCACGACAGAGAGTGAAGTGTTCCGGCTGGCGCTCCAGCATGCGGTGGGGGAGTTGGGCGCACTCGCCGGAACGATTCACCTTCGGGGCCCCATGTCCGTCTTGCGTCTGGTGTCCGCCACCGGTATTCCGCCCGCGTTCACCCGGCCCTGGGAACTCATCGACCAGGAAGGGCCGTTGGCCCCCGCCCGCGCCCTGCACCAGGAGAGCGGGGTGTGGATGACGCTCCGGGAGGCCGCCCGCGCCGCCCGGCCGATCCTCGCCAAGCTCCCGCCGGACTCCCTCCACCATCACTGGCCCGGGTCCGGGGTCGCCGCCGTTCCCCTCTTTCGCGCCGGACGCAGCATCGGCGTCCTCACGCTCCTCCTGAGCGAGCGGGGCGGGCAGGACGACCGGGACGGCGACGGTCAACCCACCGCCGCCCAGTGGGAGTTCCTGCGTGAACTCGTCGCCTGGACCGAGGAGCGGATGCGCCAGGCCCCGCCGCCCTCCGGGCCCGTGCACCTGGGGCCGCTCGGTGAACGCGACCGGCTGCGGCAGGCGTTGAAGGAAGTCAGCGTCGGCTCCTGGGACTGGAACATCAAGAGCGGCGAACTCATCTGGGACGAGGCCGCGTTGGCGCTGTACGGCACCCGGCCGGAGGACTACACCGGGCGGATCGACGACTGGATGCGCGCCGTCCACCCCGACGACCTCGCCCCCACCCTCGCCGCCGCCCAACAGGCCATCCTCGACCACACCGTGTACGAGGCCGAGTACCGCGTCCGGCGCCTGGATGGCACCTGGGGCTGGACCCAGGCGCGCGGCCGGGCGACCTACGACGACGACGGCGAACCTGCGCGGATGTACGGCGTCGGCTGGGAGAGCAACGAGTCGCGGTCCGCGCGCGACGCGCTCGGGCGGGCCCTGCGGCACATGAGCGACTGCTTCCTCGCCGTCGACGACGAGTGGCGGATCACGTTCGCGAACCTGGAGGCGGAACGCCTACTGGGCTTCTCCGAGGAGGAGTTGTTCGGGCGGGTGCTGTTCGAGCTGCCCGCCGCGCTCCAGGTGCCCGGCTTGGAGGCGCGCTGTCGCCGGGCCGCCGCCGAGGAGAAACCCGCCGGGTTCGACGTGTTCCTGCCCAGCCCCGGCCGCCGCCTCCATGTGCGGATGGTCCCGGGCCCCGACGGCATCACGATCTACGGTACCGACGTCACCGAGAAGCGCCGGCTGGAGGAGGAGCGCTGGACGACCGAGCGGGCCGCGGCCGAACGGGCCGTGCGCATCGCGGAGTTGACCGCCGCGCTGGCCAAGGCGACCACCTCGCGGGACGTCGTGGACGCGGTCGCGCTGCGGGTGCTGCCGCCGTTCGCCGCCGCCGGACTGCTCGTGCAGACCGTCGAGAACGAGAGGCTGCGCAACGTCGGCGGGGTCGGTTATCCGGACGGCTTCATAGACGGTCTCGACAGCCGCCCGTGGACCCCGCGCAACCCGGCCTGGGACGCCATCCAGGCCGGCACGCCCCTGTTCATCTCCTCCAGCACGGAGTTCGCGGCGAGTTACCCCGAGATCACCGGACTGCTCGCCGGCGCCGACAAGGAGGCGTGGGCGTTCCTGCCGCTGACCGTGTCCGGGCGGACCTTCGGGGTGTGCGTGGTCTCCTTCGACCGCCCGCGCCGCCTCACCGACGAGGAACGCGCCCTGCTGACCACCATCAGCGCCCTGGTCGCCCAGTCGTTGGAGCGCGCCCGCCTCTACGACGCCGAACTCACCCGGTCCCGCGAACTCCAACGCAGCCTGCTGCCACGGGACTTGCCCGAGCTGCCCGCCTGCCGGGCCGCCGCCCGCTATCTGCCCGCCGGACAGGGCATGGACGTCGGCGGCGACTGGTACGACATCATCCCGCTCTCCGGCGGCCAAGTCGCCCTGGTCGTAGGCGATGTGATGGGGCACGGGCTGCCCGAGGCGGCCACCATGGGACGGCTGCGCACCGCCGTGCACACCCTCGCCGACCTCGAACTGCCGCCCGACGAGATCATGAGCCACCTCAACGACATCGTCGCGGGCTGGGGCGAGGACTCCTACGTCACCTGCCTGTACGCCATATACGACTCCACCACCCGGGTCTGCTCCATCGCCCGGGCCGGACATCCGCCACCCGCCCTGGTCCACCCCGACGGCACCGTCGTCTTCCCGGAACTGGCCGCCGACCCGCCCCTCGGCGCGGCCGAACCCCCCTTCGAAACCGTCGAGTTGGACGTCCCCGAGGGCAGCCTGCTGGTCCTGTACACCGACGGGCTCGTCGAGTCGTCCAAGCGCGAGATGGACGACGGCATGGCCCACCTCGCCCGCGTACTGCGCACCGCGCAGCGGGCCGAGGGCGCCGCCCTGGACCTGGAGCGGCTCTGCGACGACCTGACGGCGAGCCTGCTGCCCGCCGAGCACCAGACCACCGACGACGCCGCGTTCCTCGTCGCCCGGCTGCACGCCCTGCCCGACGACCGGGTGGTGTCCTGGCCGCTCCCGCAGGACCCCCGCGCCGCGAGCCAGGCCCGCCGCCACGTCCGCGAACAACTCGCCCTCTGGGGCCTGGAACCGCTCATCCCCACCACGGAACTCCTCGCCAGCGAACTGGTCGGCAACGTCGTCCGCCACGCCCGCGGCCCGCTCAGCCTCCGGCTGCTGCACGGCGCCGAGTTGGTGTGCGAGGTCTTCGACGGCAGCCTGACGATGCCGCGCATCCGCCGCGCCACCGAGAACGACGAGGGCGGTCGCGGCCTCCAGCTCGTCACCGCCCTCTCGCAGCGCTGGGGCACCCGCTACACGCCCACCGGCAAGTGCATCTGGACCGAGCAGTCCCTCCAATGCCCGGACGGGGGGCGGCAGTTCGGCGACGATCGGCTCGCCGATGTCCCTCCCGCCGGTGTCGCGGACACCTCCGCCCGCGTGCTGCTGGCCACCGGCGGCCCCAACTCGGGCCTCACAACAGCCGACTTGAGCAAGGCCGCCGACATCGACCTCGACGCCTGGGACACCTGGGACGACCTGGACACCCTGCCCTTCGGGGACCAGGAAGGGTAGTGGGGCACCTCGGGCGTCAACTCGGCTCGGGGGCAGGGGCAGTAGCCGTAGCGGGGGTGGCGGTCGTTGGTGGCAGTGGCGTCGCGTACCGGGCCACTGCCGCCAGGCCCGCCACGGCCGCCGCCACCAGCAGCGGATGGCTCACCAGCCAGGTCTGCACGCCCTCGAACGGGTCGGTGGACGTCAGTGCCGCCCGCTCCAGCGTCCAGGACACCGCGAACACCAGCCCGACGCAGGCCACCCCGACCCGGAACGCCGGGTACACCGCCGTGCGGGCCAGGACGAGCAGCGACGGCATCAGCAGGGCGACGACGAGCAGTTGGGTCAGCTCGATGCCCAGGTTGAAGCCGAGCAGCGTGGTCACGAACGCGCCGCGGCCCAGGCCGAGTTCACCGATCAGGGAGGCGAACGCCAGCCCGTGCACGAGCCCGAAACCGCTCGCGATGACCACCTCGCCGCGCGCCACCAGCGGCCGTAGCGCGTGCGCCGCCGACACCGCGATCGAGCAGGCGATCAGCGTCTCGACCGGCCGGGACGGCACGTGGACCAGCCCCGCGGCGGCCAGGGCGAGGGTGAGCGAGTGGCCCAGGGCGAAGGCGGAGACGACGTGCACGACGCGGACGACGCTGCGGCGGGTGCCGCGCTGTCGCGGGTCGCGGCGCCAGTGGCCTCCGGTCGCCACCAGCGGTGCCGGGATCAGCAGCATCAGCAGGAACAGCAGGTGGTCGGCGCCCTCGCCGACGTGCTCGATGCCGAGCCGGGCGGCGGTGGTGAAGCCGCGCAGCCACGGGTCCGCCGTGCCCGAACCGGCGGGCACCCGCAGGCTCCTGGTGTCCCAGTCGAACACGCCGAGGGTCGAGCCCGCGGCGGTGGTGTGGCCGCCGGTGTCGTAGCGGACCGTCACGACGACCCGGTGGGTGAGGAGTTCCTCGACGACGACGTCGTAGCGCAGGTCGAAGTCGGTGACGGACTGGCCTTCGGGCGGCCGGATCTTCAACGGGTAGACGAGGTGCGGCAGTTGGTCGATCGAGCGGACCGATCCGGTGCCGAGCGCGACCGTCCAGGCGGTGCCGTCCCGGCCCGTCGCGCGGATGTGCCGGGCGGTGTAGCGGCGCAGGAACGTCCGGTCGGCGCCGAGGACGGTGGTCGGCGTGAGGTCGCGGTGGACGGCTATCGCGAGCCGGTCCAGGGGGAGTTGGACCTCGCCGTCGACCAAGTCGTCGTGGACGTCGAGGAGGACGGCCGAGGTGCTCATCGGGTGGGCGCCGGCCGGCGACGCGAGGCCGCCGGCCAGCAGGAACGCCGTGAAGAGCGTCAGGAACACGAGGGAGACGGGGCGGCGCACGGGGTCATTCCCAGCCGTAGTCGGCGGTCTCGTCCCGGAAGATCGTGTGCTGGTGGATGCCGTCAGTGGAGGCGCCGGGCTGGTTGGAGAACTCGACCCAGGCTGACGGTCCGTCAAGACGGATGTAGGTCTGGTCGTTGTCGAGGGTGGTGCCGCCGCTCCAGCCGAGGTACGTACGGTCGTACTCGGACACGTACTTGGCCAGCAGCCGCCGGGCCGCGCGCTCGTCGAGGTCGTCGACCCAGGCGCGCAGCATCGCGGTCACCTTGGCCTGCTGCTTCTTGGTGAGGCTGGAGACCAGGACGCCCTGCGGCGCCGGGAAGGGGCCGTCGTGGCCGGGGCCGAGGTAGAGGTCGTCGAAGCTGCCGTCGATCTCGGCGGCGGCCAACTCCTCGTCGGTGAGCGCCTGTACGGCTCCGACGGAGGAGCTCCGCTTGTCCGCGAGCGGGGCGTAGTACAGGTCCTCCCAGGTGAACTCCATCGGTTCCACGGCGGTCAGGGTGGGCGAGATGCTCACGTTCTTCCCGGCGTAGGTGATGTTGTACGCGGCGTGGTGGCCGCCGTACTGGACCGTGAACTCGCCCGTTCTGCTGGGGAGTCCGAAGAACGAGATGTAGTACCAGTCGGAGCCGAAGTTGGCGCCGCCGCCGCCACCGCCGCGGGGTCGGGGGCCGCCGGTGGGAGTGCCGGTGGGGGTGCCCGTCGGCGAGTCGGTGGGCGAGTCGGTGGGCGAGTCGGTGGGCGAGTCGGTGGGTGAGTCGGTGGGCGTGGCGGTCGGGGTCGCCGTCGGGGTGCCGCCTCCCGGGCCGCCCGTGCCGCCGCCGCCCGTGCCGTCGTCGGGGAGCGCGGCGAGGTAGTCGTCCGCCTTGCGGATCTCGACGAGTTCCTCGTAGCCCTTCTTGCTGAGGGCCGCCTCCATGACCTTCAGGGCGGCGGCCTCCTGCTCGTCGGTGAGGTCGCCGAACTTGAGGCCGTTGCGGGCGACCACGGGGGTGGGGAAGTTCGACCAGCCGGTCTTCTTGGCCGGGTCGTCGAAGTCGTAGAGCGCGGTGTCCTTCTGCTCGGCGGTGAGCGTGGCGAGGAAGGCGTTGGCGGCCTTCACCACCTGGGCGGTGTTCGCCCCGCCGGCGCCGTGCCGGGCGGCGGTGGCCGGGATGGGTGCCTTGGCCGCCAACTCGGCTGATCCCGCAGCGGAGTTGAACGCGGTGCAGCCGGTGGCCGCGAGCGCGACGGCGGCGGCGAGGACGAGGGCGCGGCGGGCCGTCGGGGGCGGGGCGGCCGTCGCGGGTCTGGTGATCGGCATGGTGACGGGACTCCTGTGGGGGGTGACGAGCGGTCCGTGGGGGAACCGCGAAGGCACCCATGGTGGGCGAGCGATCTCAAGGCCGGGCGGGAGGAAGTCCGGAGTTCGATGAGAAACGGGGCGCGGGATACGGGAGTTGGGCCTGATGCGCTCTGCTGCGGCGGGGCCCGGTGGTCCATCATGTGGACGTGGTGAACCGTGTCCTCATCGCCGACGACGACCGCGCGGTCCGCGAAGCCCTCGCCCGGGCCCTGGAGTTGGCGGGATACGACGTCGTCACCGCGGCCGACGGAGTGGAGACGCTGACCCGGGTGCGCCGGGACGCGTTCAGCGCGCTCGTGGTCGACGTGATGATGCCGTACGTCGACGGCGCTGCCGTCTGCCGGGTGCTGCGCGCCGACGGCGACCGTACGCCCGTGCTGATGCTCACCGCGCTCGGCCGCACCCCGGACCGGATCGCCGGGCTGGAGGCGGGCGCCGACGACTACCTGCCGAAACCCTTCGAGGTACCCGAACTGCTGGCCCGTTTACGCGCGTTGATCCGGCGGGCCGAGCTGACGCAGGCGGCCGGAGCCGGGCGGACCGCGCCGGCACCCCCGGCCGCCGTCGAGGAGGTGGTGCGCACCGGTTCGCTGCGCGTCGCCCCGGCGGCGAGGCGGGCGTGGTGGGGCGACGCCGAACTACAGCTGTCGAAAACGGAGTTCGACCTGTTGGCGCTGCTGGTGCGCAACGAGGGCATCGTGCTGGACCACGCGACGCTCTACCGCCGGGTCTGGGGCCAGGAGGCCGCCGTCGACGCCAAGAACCTTGCCGGGTACGTCGGTTACCTGCGCCGCAAGCTGGCCGGGGCCGGGGCGCCGGGCGAGGTGATCCACACCGTGCGCGGCGTGGGTTACGCGGTGCGGCGCCCGTGCGAGCCGTCAGGGCGGTCATGAGTCATGAGTCTGCGTTCGCGCCTCGCGCTCTCCTTCGCCGCCGTCGGGGCCGTAGTCGCAGCGCTGGTAGGGGTGTTGAGCTACCAGGCCGCCGCCGACCGGGTCACCGCGGAGATCGACCGGACGCTGCGGTCGGCCACGGTGGCGCTGGCGGACGACCGGGCCCGGGCGCTGGCCCTGTCCGAGGCGGTCGCGCACGGCCCGGACCTCTTCCCGGGGCCGGACCGGCCGGGCCCCGGCGACGAACCCGAGTGGCAGGTGACCGTGCAGTCCGTGGCGCCCGACGGCACGCCCACCCACCTCGGCGGCCCGCCCGTCGCGCTGCCGGTGCCCGCCGCCGCGCGGGTGCTGGCCGCCTCGGGCGCGCCGGGGGACTCGTACACGACGGAGGTCGTCGTCGGCCGGGCCACGCACCGGCAGTTGACCACCGCGCTCGGCGGGGGCCGCGGGGCGCTCCAGGTGGCGGTGGCGGTCGACCAGACGCACCACGTGCTCGGTGGCATGGCGCGCGAGATCGCCGGGGCGGGCCTGGCCGTCGTCCTCGCCGCGGCGGTCGCGGGCCGGCTGCTCGCGGGCCGCATCACCCGACGGCTCGAACGGCTGGCCAGGGTCGCGGCGGAGGTCAGCGCGGACGGCCGCGGCGAGGGGCACACGGACGTCCGGTCCTACGGCGGGGTCCTCGTGGACGGCGGCGGGCGGGACGAAGTCGGGCTGCTGACAAGGGCGTTCGGCAGGATGCTGACGCGGCTGGCGGACGCGCGCGCGGCGCAGGAGCGGCTGGTGCAGGACGCCGCGCACGAACTGCGCACCCCGCTGACCAGCCTGCGCGCCAACGCCGGTGTCCTGCACCGGATCACCGAACTCGCCCCGGACGCGCGCGAGCGGCTGCTGTACGACATCGAGGGCGAGACCGGCGAACTCGTGCACCTCGTCGACGACTTGGTGGCCCTGGCCCTGGTGGGGGCCGCCGGTGACGAGGCCGCCGAACCGGTGGAGCTGGCCGAGGTGGCCCGGCGCGCGGCCCGGCGCGTGCACCGCCGTACCGGCAGGCTGGTGCTGCTCGACGCGGACGGGTCGGTGGTCCACGGCCGCCGCCGGGCGCTCGAACGGGCGGTGGGCAACCTTCTGGAGAACGCGGCCAAGTTCGACCCCGACGGCGCCGACCCCGTCGAACTGCGCGTCCACCGCGGCACGTTGACCGTCTCCGACCGCGGCCCCGGCATCCCCGCCGCCGACGCGCCGCACGTCTTCGACCGCTTCTACCGCGCCGCCACCGCCCGCGCCCTGCCCGGCTCGGGACTGGGCCTCGCCATCGTCCGCGACGTCGCCGCGGCCCACGGTGGCACCGCCTTCGCCGTCCCCCGCCCCGGCGGCGGCACGACGATCGGCTTCACGGTGGCGACCGTTGACGACCGGCCCTAGTCAACTCGCTGTCGGAATCGGTTCGGAAGCGGAAGGCGGGTGCCCGCGGAAGCGGTGGGCGGGGTGCAGTGGAGTCCGGTGAGGCCGGGCGGCGGTGGCGGACCGCGTGACCGGCGGGACGATGCCGCGGACGGGGAGCCCAGAGATGCGGAGGAACCCACCGGACCGGGGGGCGGGAGCCAACAGCCGCCGCCCGGCCTCACCTTGGGGCCGTCGCGGACGGCACCGCACCACCACCCGGTCAGGCGCCCAGAGTTGGCCCGTCCGGGCCCGGCTCCCGGTCCGGGACCAGTTCCTGGAAGCGTCTCTCGACCGGCGAGAGGTCGGTTCTGGCCAGGTCCTCCGGGCGGACCACGATGCGGAGTTCGGGCGTGAGCGCGGGGTGGCGGCGGCAGGCGTCGATGAACGAGTCGACGATCAGGGCCACCAGCTGGCCGCGGTCGAGGTCGGTGATGCGGGCGAGCCCGGAGCCGATGAGCGGGACGGCGACCGGCTTGAACAGGCCGTGCACCGCGACCGACGCCCACAGGCTCTCCAGGCTGACGCACAGGTCGTCGTGGCCGGAGCGGGCCACCAGGTCGTTGCCGAGCCGCGAGTACGCGGTCGCGAACACCCGGCGCCCGCCGTCGACGGGGACGACGACGGTGGTGCCCACCGGGTAACGCACGCGCCGTCCGCGGGGTTTGGCCCGCACACTCTCGGTGGCGACGGCCCGAACCGTGCGCAGCCCGGACCTGAGCTTCTCGTCCAGCAGGCGGCGCTCCCCGGCGAACAGGCGGTCCACGAGCTGGCTCTGCACGCTCTCGCGGCTGATGACGATCGACTGGTCGGACTCGGTGTCGAAGGTGTCCGTGAAGCCGACCACCAGGTTGGAGTCCGTCTGCTCGAACAAGTCGCCCCGGACCAGGACGACATCGGCCCGCTGACCGGGCAACGGCACCCGGTGGCGCATCAGTTCGGCGCCGTGCCGGGCGCGCAGCGTGGCCCGCAGGGTGTCCAGGGTGTGCGCGGCCTCGGGGTCGTCGGGGTGGTCGCGGGCGATCGACTCGGCGACCGGCAGGGCGAGTTCGGGGCGGCCCAAGTCGGCCTGGACGCGCACGAGTTCGCGGCGGGCGGCGTCCCGCAGGGCGGTGAGGCGGCGGAGGAAGGGCTCCGCGAAACCCTCGCCGTTGACCTCGGCCAGCGGGCGGCCGTACACCAGGGACAGCGCCTCGTTGAGCCGGTGCGCGGCGGTGGCGGGCGGGTCGAGCAGGGCGCCGCGGGCGACGTCGGTGAACCGCGCGCTGTCCAGTTCCCCGGGCCGCAGCACCAGGCGGTAGGCCGACTCCGTGCCGTGCACGGTGACCTGCTGCTCGGTGCGCAGGACGCGGGCGCCGGTGCCGTCCTGCCGGGGGTCGAGGGCGCGCCGCAGCTCCAGCACGCGTTTCTGCACCTCGTTGCGGTTGCGCTGGGCCAGCCGGCGCGGTTCGTCGGCCAACCCCCAGACGTCGCGCCGCAGTTGCCGTACCGGAACGGCCTCGCCCTCGGCGGCCACCAGGCGGACCAGCAGCCGGGTGGTCAGCGGTGTCAACCGCACCACGACACCGTCGACTTCGAGCCGGACCGGGCCCAGCACCTTCACTTGGATGTGCGTCCGTGCATCGGCCACCCGCGTCGCCCCCGCCGCATCTGCGCGTCACTCTGCGTAGCTCTCAAGTGACCGGCAGATTATCATGATGCCTTGGAGAAACGATGTGTTCGGGTGATTCCGGCGGACTGGGTCCGTTACGGCTGCTACGACGGCCGTCGCGACTGTACGGAACCCGTCGCGCCCGGCAGGCTTTTGTGCGGAACACGGCCGTCGCGTTCGGC
Organism: Actinobacteria bacterium OK074; assembly: GCA_001298575.1. Taxonomy (GTDB): domain Bacteria; phylum Actinomycetota; class Actinomycetes; order Streptomycetales; family Streptomycetaceae; genus Streptomyces. The sequence continues at coordinate 32,440 of LJCV01000279.1, read as the reverse complement.
GGGATGTCCGCGGTGCTCCAGTTCGCCGGACAGTTCTTCCCCGGCAGTCTGCCCGACGCCGGCACCGTCAGCGTGGTGTCGGTGGGCGCCTGCCTGGTGTGGGGGCTCGGCGCGGCGCGGCCGGTGGAGCGGGTGCGGCAGGAGTTCCGGCGGCCCGACATGACGGTGGTGGTCGAGGCGGGCGACGTCTTCGAGCAGCCCGCGCACCTCGTCGTCGGGTTCTGCGACACCTTCGACACCGAGTCGGAGGCGTCCGTCGTCATCAACGGCGACAGCGTGCAGGCCCAGTTGCTGGCCCGCCGCTACGACGGCGACGTGCGGTGGCTGGACGCGGAACTGACCGCGGCGCTCGCCCCCTTCGCCCCGGTCGCGCGCGAGGAACGGGCCCGCAAACCGCTCGGCAAACTGGACCGGTACCCGATCGGCACGGTCGCGGTGCTCGGCGCCCGGCCCCGGCTGGTGTTCGCCGTCGCGTACAGCCGGATCGGCAACGACTACGTGGCCGCCTCCAGCGTCGAGGACCTCTCGGCCGGGCTGCGCCGGCTGTGGGACGCGCTGCGCGACCACGCCCAACTGGAGTGCGTGGCCATGCCGTTGGTGGGCTCGGGGCTGTCCCGGCTCGGCCATCTCGACCAGGACAGCCTGCTGCGGCTGCTGCTGATGTCCTTCGTCGCCCGCTCCCGCGAGGGCGCGATCTGCCGCGAACTGCGGGTGGTGGTACGGCCGTCCGACCTGGAGCGGATCGACATGCGGGAGCTGGGCGCCTTCCTGAGCGCCCTCGCGTCGGGGCCCGCCGCAACGTAGGGGACGACGGTGGGGGCGGGCGCCCCCACCGCGGCGGCCCCCACCGCCGTACTCAACTCACCTCACGCCGAAGGGCGTTCAGGCGAGTCGTCGATAGGCCGACAGGTTCTCGAAGTACGAGGTGTCGCGCCAGTCGGGCCGGGAGTCGTCCAGTTGGCACTCGGCCACCTTCAGCCGCGCGACGATCTTCATGAGGGACTCCTCCGAACCGTCGAAGCGGATGACGTTGCGGCCCGCGGTGTCGGCGGCCTGCCGCAGGTGGCCGACCTCGACGATCACCGTCCGCTCGGGGTAGGCCATCAGCACCATGCCCAGCTCGATCAGCACGTTCTGCCGCGGCTGGCCGGTGAGTTGGGTCTCGTCGTCGCGTTCGCGGTCGCCCAGCAGCTGCGGGTGGAGCTTGGCGATGTCGTCCGGCGTGAGCAGCACCAGCGCGGCCTGTGCCTGGGACGGCGCGTGCGCGACGACCTCGCCGAGGAAGGGCGCGGTCTTGCCGGTGGCGCGCACCAACTGCTCCCATTCCAGGGGCCGTAGGTCCAGGCGGCGCAGCAGCCCGAACATCGCCGAGCGGACCTCCTCGTCGCGGCCGTGCACGACGAAGACGCTGCGGGCGCGGACGTCGTCGGAGGGAACCGTGGGCGTCCCCGGCCCCGACGGCTGCTCCTGCTTCTCGACGGCGGGTGCCGCCGGTGCCTCGTTGTAGTGGTAGCCGAACCGCTGGTTGCCGTTGCCGAGGACGACCTGGTTGTTGTCGCCGAACGTGTGGCTCTCGCTCATGGTCACTGTCCCCCTCGATCGCCGGCCGAACCGGATGAACCGGACGAACCGCCGCTGGATTCGTTGTAGTTGTAGCCGAAGCCGTGGTTGTTGTCGCCCGCGATCACCTGACTCCGGTCCCCCATCAGGATGTTGGTCTGCGCGCGGTCGTGCTCGGCGAGGTCCACGTTGTGCTCCGCCAGGAACGCCCGGATGTTCTGGAGCATGCGGCGCTGCACGATCTGCATGTACTTGACGGCGTCGGTCTTCTGGAAGAAGTGGTGGTAGGTGTCGCTGGTGGCCATCTCCCGGACGCTGGTCAGCGCACCGCAGTCGACCGCCTCGGTCACGTAACGCCCCAGCTGGAACTCGCTGTTGTCGACCGAGACGGTCTTCTCCTCGGCGCCGACGACGGTACGGGCGCGGCTGCGGCCGGGGCGCAGCAGCCGTCGTACCGACGCCGGCAGGAACCGTTCGGGGACCAGGTACAGCGGCCACAGCGACAGGGCCAGGGCGCGCATCGGCACGGTCTTGACCATGTCCCACGCGACCCGCACGGCCAGCCGGCCGTCGAAGGCGTCGGGCAGCCGGTCGGCGAGGTGGAACTCCTGTACCAGCGGCCCGAGTACGTAGGTGTAGAACTCGGTGTGCAGGGTGTCGCCCTTGAGGTCGAACCCGACGAAGATCGAGGTCACCAGCTCCTCGTTCCACGAACCGACCCGCACGCACAGGTACTCGCGGGCGGAGTCGTAGTCCTCCCGCCAGCGGATGCCCGGCAGGTCGTCCACGCCGGGCAGCTGGGACCAACCGGCGCCGCGGCTGCGGTCGTTGGTGCGGATCGCGGTGGTGAAGCGGCGCTGCTCGACGGTCAGGCCCTCGATGCGCTCGTCCGCGCGGGCCTCGTCGCGCAGCTCGGCCCGCATGCGGGTGGCGACGTAGTCGGTGATGTCGTGGACGGTGAACGGGAGGACGGTCTCGCGCGCCTCCAGGTCCAGGGTGGCGCCGCCGCCGTTGGCCGCCGCCCGGGCGTCGATCCGCTTCTTCCGCGCGCCGAGCAGGAGTTGGGCGTTGGACCACTCGCGCATGAGTTCACCGGCGCCGACGAACGGCCGGAAGCCGCCGTAGAAGACGAGGCCGCTGCTGCTGGACTGCTCGTGGTCGATCTTGTGGATGAGGGTGTCGGTGAGGGCCCGGTTGGCGGGGTAGGCGCCGTCGAAACCGCCGTCGGGGCGGGTCTCCTTCAGCCGGGTCATCAGGATGTGCAGGGTCACGATGCGCCGTAGGTAGGCGGCGCCCCACAGCACCCACACCAGGAACAGCACGGCCGTGAGGTCGTTCAGCGTGCCCTGGACCAGCAGCAGCCAGATCACGAAGGCCGAACCGAGGCCCACCGCCCACTGGATGCGGTGCAGCCGGCGGGCGGCGAGCGCGTGGGCGAGCACCGACACGGCGTCGTAGCCGTACGACGGCGCCACGACCCGGGGGTAGTTCCGCAGCAACTCCCGGATGACGGCGCGGCGGTAGCCGGTGTCGAGGTAACTGCCCGCCGACAGCAGGCGGGTGGCCTTGGTGCGTGCGTACGCGCGGGCGGTGCGCGGTGGTTGGTGCCCCGGGCCGGGCGGACGGGGATGTATCACCTGGGTGGTCACGACGGTTCAGTGCTCCGCTCGGGCTCGTGCCGACTCCTGCCGGATGGTCACCGGATGGTCAACTGGTCTGGGTTCCCGTGGCTTTGACGATCTCTCCACCGCTGACGGTGTAGACGTTGTCGAACGTCTTCGTCGTGCCGTCCGTCTGGAGGGCGTCGAGCGTCAGTCCCACGTCGTCGCCCTGCACGGAGTTGATGGTGATGGTGTCCGACTGGGTGGTGGCGAAGCCCGCGACGAACGTGTCGTAGTCGCTGTCGAGGTTCTTGCCGCCGAGGGACCAGGCGGTCGCGTAGTCACCGTTGTTGATGGCCGCGAAGTAGGCGGTGACGACGGCTTCGGGGCCGGTGGTGTCGGTCGGGGACGGGGTGGGGCTTTCCGCGTAGTCCGGGGTGGTGCTGTCCTCGTAGGCGGGAGCGGTGGTCGGGTCGTACGGCACGGTGGTGTCGGTCGCCTCCGTCGTGTCCGAGGTGCCGGGCCAGCCCGACGAGCCGCTCCAATCGCTGCCGGACTGCCCGGAGTTGCTGCTGCCGCCCGAGAGGCTCCCGACCAGGGTGAGGAGCAGCAGAAGCACCAGCGGTACGCCGACGACGGCGAGCCCCCAGGTGCGGGCGGGCCCGGCCGGGGGTATGAGCCCCAGGTCGTGGTAGGCCGACGGCGTCCCCGACGCGGTGGGGAAGTCCTGCCCGGGAGTCTCCCCGCGAGTCTTCCTGTGGGTCTTCTGGGACGGTGGTGGTCCTGGGTCGTTCATGGGTACTCCAACGTTCACGACCCGTGGGACGCACGAGTCGGCAGCGAGCCGACGGCAAGGAGCGCACGGAACGGCTGGGTGACACTGCCGATGCGATCAGTACGCCCGCTTCCGCGACCAGAGCCGATCCGCTTCCGATGCGCTTCCGCCGGGCCGCGCCCGCGGCTCACCGCGCCCGGGCCGGCGTCACTACCATCGGCGCGAGCACCGTCGACGGACCCGAGGAGAGCGATGACCCTGACGGAGGCACCGGACACGGAGGTACCGGACACGGACGCACCGGACACGGAGGCACCGGACGACGACCGCACCGCCGAGCGGGCCGACGCCGCCCGCAACCGGGCCCGGCTGCTGGCCGCCGCCGCCCGGCTGGTGGCCGAGCAGGGGGCCCAGTCCGTGACGATGCAGGAGGTAGCGGAGGCCGCCGGGGTGGGCAAGGGCACCCTCTTCCGCCGCTTCGGCGACCGCGACGGGCTCCTGCTCGCCCTCCTCGACGAGGCGGAGGCGGAGTTCCTGGAGGCGTACACCTCGGGTCCGCCGCCGCTGGGGCCGGGCGCGCCCGCGCGGGAGCGGCTGGTGGCGTTCGGCTCCGCGCTGTTCGAACGTATGGCCGAAGGCGGTGACGGCGACGGCGGCGGGGGCGGCGACGGCGGCGGCGACTCGGACCTGGGCGCCGCGCTGGGACGCCAGCTCCTCCACGAACGCCGCCAGGCGTCCGACACGGCCCGCGCCTTCCACCAGCACGTCTCAACTCTCCTGCGGGAGGCGGGTGTTGAGGGCGACCACGAGATGCTCGCCCACGCGCTGCTGGCCTTCGCGAACTTCGAGGCGGCGGACTTCCTGCGCAAGGAGCGGGACGTGCCCGTCGAACGGCTCCGGGCCACGTGGGCGGACCTGGTGCGCCGGGTGACGCGGGCGGAGGAGGGAGCCCGGGCGCCGGAGTGATCCGGGCGCGGGAGCGATCCGGGCGATCGGCCGGTAGCCGATGACCGGCCGGTAGCCGATGACCGGCCGGTAGCCGATGACCGGCCGGCGGCCGATGACCGACCGGCAGCCGATGACCGACCGGCGGCCGATCAGTATTCGAGAAGCGCGAGCCCCCCTCCCACCCCTAGCGTGGTGGCCATGGACACCGCCCCGAGCACGGACCCGAAGGCTACCGCCCCGCACGCTGCCGAACCGCACATCGCCGACACCCACGACCTGATCCGCGTGCACGGAGCGCGCGAGAACAACCTCAAGGATGTCAGCATCGAGATCCCGAAGCGCCGTCTGACGGTGTTCACGGGCGTCTCCGGCTCGGGCAAGAGTTCGCTGGTGTTCAACACGATCGCCGCCGAGTCGCAGCGGCTGATCAACGAGACGTACAGCGCCTTCGTCCAGGGTTTCATGCCGACGCTGTCCCGCCCCGAGGTCGACGTCCTCGACGGGCTGACGACGGCGATCATCGTCGACCAGCAGCGGATGGGCGCCGACCCGCGCTCCACCGTCGGCACCGCCACCGACGCCAACGCGATGCTCCGCATCCTCTTCAGCCGGCTCGGGCAGCCGCACATCGGGCCGCCGGGCGCGTACTCCTTCAACGTCCCCTCGGTGCGGGCGAGTGGCGCGATCACCGTCGACCGGGGCGCGAAGAAGGCGGCGAAGGTGACCTTCAACCGCACCGGCGGCATGTGCCCGCGCTGCGAGGGCCGGGGCTCGGTCTCCGACATCGACCTCACCCAGCTCTACGACGACAGCAAGTCCCTCAACGAGGGCGCGCTGACCATCCCCGGCTACAGCATGGAGGGCTGGTACGGCCGGATCTACGGCGGCTGCGGCTTCTTCGACCCGGACAAGCCGATCCGCCGCTTCACCAAGCGGGAGCTGGCCGACCTCCTCCACAAGGAGCCCACCAAGATCAAGGTCGACGGCATCAACCTGACGTACGAAGGGCTGATCCCGAAGATCCAGAAGTCGATGCTGTCGAAGGACCTCGACGCGTTGCAGCCGCACATCCGGGCGTTCGTGGAGCGGGCGACGACGTTCACGGTGTGCCCCGAGTGCGACGGCACCCGGCTGACGGAGGGCGCGCGGTCGTCGAAGATCGGCGGCGGCCCGAGCGGCGGCAGGAAGGCCATCAGCATCGCCGACGCGTGCGCGATGCAGATCAGTGATCTGGCGGTCTGGGTACGGGAGTTGACCGACCCATCGGTGGCGCCGCTGCTCACCGCGTTGCGGGAGACCCTCGACTCGTTCGTGGAGATCGGCCTTGGCTATCTCTCGCTGGAGCGGCCCTCGGGCACGCTGTCGGGCGGCGAGGCGCAGCGCGTGAAGATGATCCGCCACCTCGGCTCGTCCCTCACGGACACCACGTACGTCTTCGACGAGCCGACCGCAGGGCTGCACCCGCACGACATCCAGCGCATGAACGACCTGCTGCTGCGCCTGCGCGACAAGGGCAACACGGTGCTCGTCGTGGAGCACAAGCCGCAGACGATCGCAATCGCCGACCACGTCGTCGACCTCGGCCCCGGCGCCGGAACGGCGGGCGGCACCGTCTGCTTCGAGGGCACAGTCGCCGGGCTGCGGGCGGCCGGTACGGTCACGGGCCGCCACCTCGGCGACCGCGCACCCCTGAAGGAGGAGGTGCGCAAGCCGACGGGCACGCTGGCGATCCGCGGCGCAACCGCCCACAACCTTCAGGGCGTTGACGTCGACATCCCCCTCGGGGTGCTGTGCGTGGTCACGGGCGTGGCGGGCTCCGGCAAGAGCTCCCTCGTGCACGGCTCGATCCCGCCGGGCGCGGAGGTGGTGTCGGTCGACCAGGGCGCGATCAGGGGCTCACGGCGCAGCAACCCGGCGACGTACACCGGACTGCTGGACCCGATCCGCAAGGCATTCGCGAAAGTGAACGACGTGAAGCCGGCGCTGTTCAGCGCCAACTCCGAGGGCGCCTGTCCGACCTGCAACGGCGCGGGCGTGATCTACACCGACCTGGCGATGATGGCGGGCGTGGCCAGCACCTGCGAGGAGTGCGAGGGCAGGCGGTTCGACGCGTCGGTCCTGGAGTACCACCTCGGTGGCAAGGACATCAGCGAGGTGCTCGCGATGCCGGTGAGCGAGGCGGAGCGGTTCTTCGGCCCGGGCACAGGCGAGGGCCCGGGCACGGGCGAGGCGAGTACCCCAGCCGCGCACCGCGTCCTCACCCGCCTCGTCGACGTCGGCCTCGGCTACCTCAGCCTCGGCCAGCCGCTCACCACCCTCTCCGGCGGCGAATGCCAACGCCTCAAGCTGGCCACCCACATGGCCGACAAGGGCGGCATCTACGTCCTCGACGAGCCCACCACCGGCCTCCACCTCGCCGATGTGGCCCAACTCCTGGGCCTACTGGACCGGTTGGTGGACGCGGGCAAGTCGGTCATCGTCGTGGAACACCACCCCGCGGTCATGGCCCACGCCGACTGGATCATCGACCTGGGCCCGGGCGCGGGCCACGACGGCGGCCGAGTGGTCTACGAGGGCACCCCGTCGGACCTGGTGGAGGCGCGCTCGACGCTGACGGGGGAGCACCTGGCGGAGTACGTCACGGCTTAACCGGACGGGCCGGGCGGGGTCTCAGCCGGACCGCCGGGACCGCCGCCGTCCATCGCGCGCCCGCCCTACGAGATCGACGGCGGCCCCCGCCCAGTCCCCGTACTCGAAGGCGAACCCCGAGTCGAGGAGCCGTCCGGGCACGACCCGACGGCTCTTCAACAGCAACTCGGTGTCCGAACGCAGCGCGAACGCCCCGATCTCGGCCATCCACTTCGTCGCGGGCAGCCCCACCGGAACCCGCCACGCGGCCCGCAGCGCCCGCATGAACTCGCGCTGCGGCAGCGGTCCGGGAGCGGCGAGGTTGACGGCGCCGGTGATGTCGTCCCGCTCGACGAGGAACTCGACCGCGCGGACGAAGTCCCGGTCGTGGATCCAGGACACGTACTGCGCACCGCCCGCGACGGCACCGCCGAGCCCGAGCCGGGTCAGCCCCGACAGCACGTCGAAGACACCGCCGCGGTCGGGGCTCATCACCATGGCGGCCCGCAGGGCGACCTTGCGGGTGTGCGGCGTCTTGGCCTGCTCCTGCGCCTCTTCCCAGTTCCTGGCGATCTCGACGCTGTAGCCCCAGTACCCCGGAACTCCCGCCTCGGTGCCGCCGATCACCCCGGTCGCCTCGTCGTTGGCCGCGTCGAACCGGTGGGCGTAGACGGTGGCGGTGCTCATCTGCAACCACACCCGAGGAGGCCGCGCGGCCCCCGCGATGGCCTCCCCGACGACCCGGGCGGAGTCCACCCGGGAGTCCATCATGGCCCGCAGGTTGGCCGGGGTGTACCGGCAACTGACGCTGCGCCCGGCCAGGTTGACCACGACGTCACTGCCGTCGATCTCCCCGGCCCACTCCCCCAACGTCCGCCCGTCCCACCGGACTTCACGCTCCCGCCCCGGCGCCCTGGTCAACACCACGACCTCGTGCCCGGCGGCGGTCAGCGCCCGGTCGAGAATCGCCCCTACTTGCCCGGTTCCGCCGGGCAGCACGATCTTCATGGGAGTCCCCCTTGGTGCGTCGGGACGAGCTTAGGGGGCGGGGTTGGGGGAGGGGATGCGGGGTGAACGTCCACGCGAATCGGTGGACCCGCACGGATTCATACTCCTTTGATAATCTCGACGGGTGAGTGAGACTCCGTACGGCATCGGCGAGGGGCCCGCGACCAGGGTGAGCCTCTCGCTCCCCGAGGGCACGGCCGAGGCGATCCGCCAGCGGGTGGGCAAGCGCGAGTTCTCCGCGTTCATCGCGGCGGCGGTGGAACGCGAACTGCGCGGCCAGATCCTGGACGAGTACCTGGCCGACTACGAGCGCCGCAAGGGTCCGGTCTCGGAGCGAGAAAAGGAACGGGCGCGACAGGTCTTCGACGAGGTGTTCGCCGAGGAGGGTGAGTGGCCCGCCGCAAGCTGAGCCACGAAGGCACACTCGTCCTCGACTGCGAGGGCCTCTCGAAGTTCGTCAACGACCACGAGCCTGTGGTTGCCTTGATCGCCGAGGCGCGCAGGCGCGGCATGGACGTGGTGATCAGCGCGCTCACCATCATCGAGGCAACCCATCGCCGGACGGACCGGGCACGGCTCGCCTGGGTGCTGTCCGGGACACGCATCGTCCACCTCGGAGACGAGGACGCCAAAGCCGCGTCCGCCATGCTGTTGAACGCCGGTCTGCACGGTCACAAGTACGCCATCGACGCCGTCGTGGCCGAGATGGCGCTGCGCCAGCAGCGGCCGGTCGTGATGCTCACCTCTGACATCGACGACATGACGAAGCTCTGCGGCGACCGGGTGCGGCTCGTGGCCGTGTAGTCGCTGCCGCCCTGTCGCGTTCATTGTGCGCGGGCGTGCGCCCTGCGGTGCGCCCACCGCATCAAGCCGGTCCACGCGCACTCTGCCTTTTCCGGCCCTTGTCTGCTCTTCTTTGAAAGCGCTCGCGCGTGTATGGAGAAGAGCGGCGAACGATGGAGTACGGGAGGTCGGCGTTGACAGCGCAGTCCGGATCTCGCGGCCAGGAACGGTGGCCTGCGAATATTTTCCTGGGAATGCTTTCGGAGCCTGTTCGTGAGGAACTTCTTCAGCTCGGCATCCCGTGCCGATACAGGCCCAAGGAAACCCTGATCATCGAGGGTGCTGAGGACTCCCGCGACGTGGTTTTTCTGCTTTCTGGATTAGTCAAGGTCACAAAGCGGCTCGAAAATGGTTACGAGGGACTGCTGGCCATCAGGGCTGACGGGGATGTCGTTGGCGAGATGGCTGGAATGGATGATGCGCCGAGGTCGGCCACGGTCACCGCCTGCAGTGAGATTGACGCCAGGATCGTCCGGAGGGCTGACCTCAACTCATTCCTTGAAGCCTGCCCCGAAGCGTTTCGGGCGATTGCGAGGATCATCGCTCAGCGATTGCGCAAGGCGAACACCTGCCGGATCGAATTCGGTGGGTATCCGATCAAAGTCAGGGTAGCCCGCGTACTTGCCGAAATGACGTACTCGCATGGGCGGCAATGCGGATGGCGTGGACTGGTCATCGGAGTTAACCTCACCCAGTCGGAACTCGCTGCACTCGCCGGATCGACGAAAGAAACGGTCCATAAGGCGCTGAAAGGGCTGAGGAACGACGGTCTCATCACCACCGGTTCTCCGCGAACCGTGGTTCTCGACATCGTGCGGCTGCGGCAGGTCGCTCGGCTGGATGCGACTGGGACGTAGCACGGCCCCGGGCCGAAAGCCGTATTTCTGCGACTTTTTTGGCGGGCTGTCGACCCTGCCGCAGAGTTGGTGCGCAACTCGCCCAACAACTGCAGGCAGGTGATCGAGTTCATGACCTCGCAATCCGACAAGCAGGCGCAGGAGATCGTCGCGCGCCGTCTGTGCATGGCGGCGGACGTGGAGAAGTACAGCCGCCTCGATACCCCGGGCCAGACGGTCGTCCAGGCTGATCTGGTCCAGGTGCTGGAGGAGGCCGCGGTGCTCAGCGGTCTGGACCGGGCAGGCTGGGCCCGTCAGCCGCAGGGTGACCAAGAGTTCGCCGTGCTTCCCCTCGGCACCCCGGAGCCGGTGATGCTCGGCGCCTTCATCAGGCACTTGGCTGCTCGGCTCGATGCACGCAACGCCGGTCGTGCCCCGAAGGACCGGATGCGGCTACGGCTCGCCATCGACATGGGCGTGGCTTCCCCAGCGGCTCTCGGGCACTCCGGTCCTGCTCCGATCGCGGTGGCTCGCTATCTGAACGCCCCGCAAGTGAAGAAGGTCCTCGAAGGCATCGGCTCGACCGATCTCGTGGTGATCGTCTCCGGCCGGCTCTACGAGGACGTTGTCAAGTCGCGTATCCAGAGCCTGGACCTCGGACAGTACGTCCGGGTGCACATTCGGCAGAAGGAATTCAGCGATTACGGCTGGATCCATGTGCCTGGCCATGGTGCGGATGAATTACGGCCAATCGTCGAGGCGGTGTCGGAGCCGCAGAAAGATTCGCCCCCGGTGGGACTCGGGTCGGACCGGCACGACCACTCCCAACACGTCCAGGAGGGAGTTGCTTTCCGAGGCGACGTCGTCGGGAATGTGAGCTTCGGACTTCCTTCAGGTCAGCGAAAAGAGGATGTTGGGGAGAGCCGATGAGCGTCGGCGAAGCGAAACCGACCTCATCGCGCTCAACTGGAGAGAACTCGCCGGAAGAGATTTCACGCGAAGAAAACAGTCAGTATGTTCATCAGGGAATGGCCTTCAACGGCCAGGTAGTCGGAGGCGTGCATTACCACGCGGGGCCGTACGTCAAATACGCAACCGCGCATCGGAATCATCGGCGGACCGGATTTTCCGCGGCACCGTATCAGGCAATGCGGCGAAGTGTGGACCGGCTCGGCTGGGTGTGTGCAGATGCGTGCCGAGCGTTGACATATGAATTCCTTGCAAGGGAGGATTCTTGATGGCTCTACTCCCGTACAACCGGGTGTCCGACGTCATCGACGAGCGGATACGGACGCAGTTCCTCGACGAAGCCATGCATCTCATGGTTCCTGCCGAAGACGGGCCTGTACGCCTGTCACCGAGCGAGGCCCGCGACATCCTCTACGGAAGGCCGCAGGACAGAAGCCTTGGTGAGGCCGTATGGCAGCAAGCTGTTCTTTCGGCGCAACGGGAAACGGACGTGGCGGGACCATACCGGTTGCTCCTCCTCTGGCTGGCACTGCCACGGATGTACCGCACGTCGCACCGCGCCTCGACGCGACTGTTCGTCGACCGCCGAGATCTCGAATCAGAGGTGATGCTCGCCCTGTTGGAAGGGGTGGACACAGCCAACCCGGAACAGCCGGACATCGGCGACGAGTTGGTGGGGCAAGCCTGCCGACGGATGTGGAGCTTCGCGCGCAGTGCCGCACGGGAGACCCTCGTGGCCGATGTGTCCGGGGTCGCAGCGGCACGCAACGCTTGTCGGCCGGATGAGGATGAGGAGGACCTCCACGCGGAGGGCTCCTGGGACCTGCACATCATCCCGCCGGGCAGTTCCGAGGGGCTTTCCGCCCCACTTCGTTTCACCGAGTCGTCAACCCGCACCGAGGACGAGCGACTCGGATCGCCGACCGGACGCCTGGGGCTGTGGGACATCGCGTACCGCGCAAGGCGGCCAGCAAAGGGGAAACGGATCGGAACCCTGTCACTTCGTCCTGCGGCGGCCAGGCGGTGAACCAAGCTTCCGGTCCCACCTTGTCCTTCGCGGAGGCGTTCGACCTCCCGCTGGCAGTCGATCTCCGAACGGCCGCCCGTGCCTTCGGAATGTGTCCCGCCACTGCGTACAAGCTGATCCGTCTCGGCCGATTTCCCTGCACGGTGCTCCGAGTCGGCCGCCGCTACCGGATCCCGACCGCCGACATGCTGCGCGCCCTCGGAATCGAGGAGAGGCCCGTCTACGCCGACGTCGCCCTCGAAGCAGAAGGCGATCACGGATCCCAGCAATACCACGCAGCCCATCCGGAGATGGAGGTCCACACATGACCGTCACGACGTTGATCGCCGCGGCAGAGCCCCCGCGGAAGCCGGAGCCCACTTGGACGTGCTTCGTCATCGGCCCCATTGGCGATGGGCACACAGAGGCCGACGCCTCTGAACGGAAGGAGTTCGAGCACTACCTCCGGGTGTTCGAAAGGGTGATCTTCCCGGCCTGCGCCGAGTTCGGCATCGTCGCGGTCCGAGCGGACCGCATCACCCAGGCGGGCGACATCAACGAACAGATCTGCCGGCACGTACTCCAGGACGACCTCGTCATCGCCGATGTGAGTGGCGGCAACCCCAACGTGATGTACGAACTCGGGCTTCGCCACGTCACCGGCAAGCCGACGATCCACATCGGTGAGCGCGGGCAATTGCCGTTCGACATCGCTCCCATCAGGACCATCCGGTACGACCGCACGCTGAGCGGCCTCAGCGAAGCGCGAACGGAGATCGAGCGCGCCCTGGAAGTCGGGATACGCGACGGATTCGACCTCCTCACCCCCGCCAGGGTCCTGCGCGGACTACAGACATCGGACACGGGGCTGGAGCCCGCGGATGCCGGGGAGAAGCCGGACGACGAGGACGCGCCTGGGCTGCTGGACGAATTCGCCGCGATCGAGGACGGTCTGGAAGAGCTGACCTTGGACATGGACGCGATCGGCGAAAAAATCGAGACGATCACAGCGCTGACCCACCGCTCCGCCGAGGAGATGGAGGGGCACAACCAGGCCGGCGTTCCTATGAGCGCGCGTATGGCCACGATTGCCAGGTATGCGGATTCGATCAACGTTCCGGCCGAGGAACTGAACCAGGCGGCGCAGTTGTTCGCCGGGCGCATGGCCACGCTGGACAGCGGAGTAAGGGCCGCACTGGCCCTCATCGAGATGACCCCGCCCGACGAGCGTGGAGATGGCGCGGAGGAATTCCTCGGCCAGCTGATGAGCCTGGCCGAGACGGCCCGGGAAAGCATGAAAGGGCTGACCGGCTTCGGCACGGCAACTGAGGGAGTCGGAGGAATGAGCCGGTACCTCCGTGGTCCGGCAAAGAAAATCTCTTCCGCGGTGAAGCGGATGACCTCGGCCATGGCATGCATTGATACGTGGGAGAGCACCGCTCGGTCCCTCAAACCGGACTACGACCAGTAGTCGCCGGGTCGACGAGCACTGCTGCACGACGAGACGAGGGCCCGGACCGCTCCACGGTCCGGGCCTTCAGCTTTTGTGGAGAGGCCACCCGTCTTGTGGAGGAGCCACTCACGGGGACAGCCGTCATGCCCACAGCAACGTCATGGCAATGGGTGTTCGACGGAATGGGAGGGCTCGCCGTCGCACGAGAGGGAAGTCACCGGGGAACCCCGTACGAGCCATTCCAGTCCTCCACCCCGTCGGCCTCGCCGATCCGGTGCAGAATCTCGTCGCCCTGCGGGACTCCGATGTCGCTGAGGACGCGAGCCAGGTTGACTCCCACGAAACCTCGGTCCTCCGGTGTCAACGACTGAAGTGTCGCTGCGAGGGTGCGTTCCCAACTGTCCTTGTCGGAGAGGAGATTGCGGTGGTTCACCGTCCAGTCGAGGACATCCTTCGCCTGCTCCGGCTGGTGCAGGAGCCAGAGTGCTGCCAGGCCGACGGGGCCGCCCGCGACAACCTCGCGGTAGAAGCGGTACGCCTCCCGGTGGGCTTCGCCGAAGCCTGACGGGAGGGCAGGTTCCGCACTTGTGCCGGGGGTGGGCAGGAGCGCGGCCGGCGGGTCCAGGAACCAGTACATGAGGCCGAAACCGTCGATCACCCGCGGCTGGCCGGGCGGTTCGACCTCGGCCGTGCCCAAATGGGGTGGCGGCTTTCGCAGCGGGTCGGCGGCACCGGGCAGGGTGGCGTTCTCACTGATGTGGCCGACCACCAGGTGCCGGGCCCGCTCCTCGGTGATCCGGTTCCTCGCCGCGACGACCGGATTGCTGATCTTCCAGGCGACTCCGTAACGGGCGGGGGACTTCGGCGGCCGGCGCGGGATGTCGACCGAGATCTGCCGTTCCGCGAGCGAGACCCACACGATGTCGAGGAATTTCCCCTGCCGCACCTCGCGCGCCGTGGGCTGTGGATAACCCCAGTAGTCGGCGCCGCTCGGCGGCATCATCGCGTCGGCCCCGTCGCGGGCGAGGAACACCAGGGCCCGGTCTTCCGGGGAACTGAGGCGGAGACGGAACAACTGCCAGGCCGGTGAGGAGTTCAGAGGCATGATGAGCGGACCGGTCACGAGGCGATCCCTTCTGCGGAGGTTGTACGGACGCGGTGGCGGCGCAGGACGAATCGCAGTACGCCACGGTGGTTCCGGGCCGTGCCGGAGAGCGCGGCGAGGAAGTGCGGGAAGGCGGTTCGGTGCCGCAACGCCGGGTCGTTCTCGATCAGGGACAGGCCCGTCGCCGTCGCGTCGTGGGTGGCGGGGTCGTCCAGGGCCGTGACCACGAGGTCGAAGGCTCGCTCGCGGTGGTCCACGAGAAGGTCGGCGAGCCGTACGCGCCGCGCGCCTGGTGCGCCGGGCTGGGGGAAGGTCGTCAGGCTCATCGATTCGATGACGTGAACCGCCAGGGCATGACGCTGCGTGCCCGGATCGGCCCCTTGCCACTCCCGGAGGCGGTCGAGGACGAGGGTGTAGTTGGTGTCCTCGGAAAGAAGAGTGCTGAGAGCGAAGGACACCGCGGCCCGCAACCTGATCTCCAGGCCCTTGTCCGGCTCGTCGAGTGCGGTGTCCAGCAGTTTCAGGGCGACGGTGGGCCGGGCCAGGCCGTAGCTGCCCGCGCAGGTCTCCGCAACGGTGCAGCGGAGGGAGACGAGGCCGGCCCGGCTCCATTGCCGCAACTGGTCCCGTACCGCACCGGTGAGAGCGGGATACTGGACCATCTCCCCGAGCGCGTACGCCACCAGGCGGCGATGCCAGCGTTTGTCCGACGCGGCGAAGGGACGCAACTGGCGCAGTGTGTCCGGGCCGGTCGCGTGGGCCAGTACCTTCCCGATCGCCCGGCCCGCCGCCAGTTCGACGCCGGAGTGGTGGGGAGCCTCCGCCAAGGTTCTCCAGAGCAGACCTGCCATGCCCTCGTAGTCCAGCCACAGGCACCGGAGCAGAGCGTCCGACCGGTGTCGGCCGGAGAAGACGACCGGCTGCACCGGATAGCGCTGACCAGGTACGAAACGGGACGGCAGCGGGTGCGCGCCGACGGCCGTCAGCCGGTCCTCGAAGGCCGGTCCGAGAAGGTCGCGCCGCGCCTGCGGCCCTTCCACGGCCCCTCCGTGCCCATTGACGTGCGCCGCCCGGCCGACCGCGACCGGAGCCGGGCCACCGCGTTCGTCGATCAGGGCCCGCAGAATCGCGCTGAACGCCTCGATGACCGTACGGTCCTGTTCGGACAGCAGCGAGATCGCCGCCATCAGGGAGACGCTGTCGGCGCGGTGGCTCGATTCCGTCAGTGCCTTGCGGGCCGCCGCGAGGCTGCCTGTCCGCAGATCGTCGAGTACGGAGGCGGCGGGCTTCCCCGACACCACGAGATCACGCAGTCCTTCCGCCACTTCGATCCCGTCCTGCGGCAACGGATGGGTGCGCAGATGGCCGGTGAAGTCCGCGGAGGCGAGGCGTCCCACCGCGTCGGAGTGTTGCTCAGGGGTGAGTTCGCCGCTGCCGAGCATCGTGGTCAGGAGCTTCGCGGCCACCTCGGCCGCAGATGGCGGGCGGTGCACGACCTGCCAGGGCGTGGTATCGCCGGGAAGGGTTGTCTCCGCCCGCACAGTGACGACCAGATGGGCGCCCGACTGGTGCAGCAGTGCCGCCAGCGCGGTGAGCACGACTTCGCCGAGCGCGGCGGCCGCCGTCGGGGACAGCTCCTGGAGCAGATAGCCGCGCGCCTCCGTCGGGCGCCAGCGCGAGAGGTCGTCGGGCGAGTCCAGACCGGTGACGCCGTCAGCTCCGTGCCGCTCCGCGAGCAGGGCGAACGCCGCCGTACTCGCCCCGGTGCCGCTGCCCGCTCGCAGCACCAGAACGCGGCTGTCCAGTACCTTGCGGCACTGCACGTAGGCGGGCGGTTCGACGAAACCGCGCAGCCGGGCATGGACGTCGTCCGCGGGGTACGGGCCTTCCCGCAGCCGGGGTTTGACGATGAGGTCGGTGACGGCCTCGTCGAGCGAGGCGTTGATCACGGTGATGTCGCCGACGACTCCGCCCATGACCGCCATGCCCTGGTCCAGCCGCTGCTGGTTGTCCCGGTAGGAGTCACGCGCACCTGCGCGACCGTCGGCCCCCGGACTGTCCGGGTCCGGACGGTCGCCCGGTTCGGCGCTCACCGGCGGTCTCCGGCTTCGCCGACCTGCTTGTCGCCCGCCACGTTGTCCCCGCTGCCCCAGTGCTGATTGGTACCCCGGTACGAGGTGGAACCGCCGGTGTACGTGATGTCGCGTCCGGCGCCTCCCATCACGGCGACGCCCTCGCCCACATGCTGCGTGTTCCCGCTGTAGGAGGTGCCGGGGCGCGTCACCGGCTCTTGTTCCCGCTCGGCGGACGCGTCGGCCCGTGCCGCCGGTTCCTCGCGCGGTCGTACACCGGCCTGTAGGAGGTTCCCGGACGGCGACGGAACGTACAGCCACGCTCGTTGCGAGAAGCTCTTCCCCTCCACGGTGGCCGGAACCTCCACGCACCGGTCGGGATGCAGTCCGGTGTACGCGCCGAGCACGACGTCCTCGTAGACGCGCTGGGAGATGACCGCGGCCAGGTGGGTGACCTGCTCACTCGACGCGGCCAGGATCGCCTTGACCGGACGGGAGTCCAGCAGCCTGTGCGTGTCGTTGCGGGCGGTGCCGTTGCCGTCGCCCGGACCGCCCGCGTCCGGCAGCGGTCCGACGTGGACGCTGGCCCGGAGCCGGATGCGGGGGCCCACGTACTGCTTGTTGTACGCACCGAGGATGTCGTCCAGCACACCGAGGAACGGCCAGAGGACAAAGGGCAGCAACGCGGGATCGAAGCCGAACACCACGCCGTCCCCGGTGTTGGCCGGAAACCGCTTGGAGTCGCGCAACTCGTGCAGTTCGGCTCGCTCCAGCGCCTGGTCGACGAGTTCGGGGATCAACTGGCTCACCGGACCGTGCTGTACGGCGGGAAGGCCCGTGAAGTCCTTCGCGTCGACGGCGAACAGGGCGCGGTAGGGCGGAAGCGGTCGGCTCTCGGCGTACAGGGCGGGAACGGGCGTGGACATGCGTGATCTCCTCACGGACGGCGGGACGGCGACGAAGTCGGTGGCCAACTGGTTCGAGGTTCCGTCGGTTCCGTCCGCCCGACTGCACAGCGCAGGGCACTTCGCGGGTGTCTCACGTCACGCCCTGGGCATGCTCTTCGGGCCGGTCACCGCCCAGCCGCGCAGCGCACGCATGTCCTTGATGACGATCACCCTGCGGGCCGTCTCCACCGCGCCGGACTCCCGCAGTCGTTGCAACCCGCTGATGACCGCGTTGCGGGTCACCCCGGTCGCCTGGGCGATCTCCTCCTGGCTCAGGCCGGTCAGCCGTACGACATCCGATTCGGCTCCGGGCGCGCTGAGTTCGGCCAGTCGCAGGAGGGCCCGGGCCAGCCGGACGACCAACGGAAGGGTCAACAACTCGGTGCGGTGTGCGTCGGACTCCCGCAGCCGGGAGAAGGCTTGGCGCATCAAGTCCATGACGAGTCCGCGCTCTTCGACGAATCGCCGGAACCGGTCCGCCTCCAGCACAACAGCGGAACAGGGAGTCAGCGCGACCACTTCTGCCATACGCGGGGTGCCGTTGAAGACGGACACCTCACCCAGCAGGTCACCCGGCCCGCGGAAGGCCAACCAAGTGACGGCTCCGCCCGGTTCCCGGCATACGACCTTCGCGAGACCGTCGGTGAGGGCGAGTAGGTGCGTTCCCGCAGAGCCCTGTCTCAGCATCACGCTGCGTTCGCGAAAAGTGCGGGTGGTTCCCTGGTCCCGTAACTCGCGCCATGTCTCGTCCGACAGCACTCGTCGCCTTCCCCGTCAGACCGGCACACGGCCTGGCTGTGCTCCGAGGCGACCTCGTCGGCCTCCCTCCGGTCTCATGAGTTCTACGTCGGCCCGTCCGCTTCCGCTTTCAGTCGGACGACTTTGTCCGAATTACAACCTTGGCCTTCTCTGGACACGGCGTCGCTCAGCCCCCGGCCAACAAAAACTCCGCACACCGCTCCCCAACCGTCACCGAGGCCGCATGCGTGTTCCCCGACGGCACGGCCGGCCTGACCGAGGCGTCCGCCACGCGCAGGCCCGGGGTGCCGTGGACCCGGAGTTGGGGGTCGACGACCGTGTCGGGGCCCGTGCCCATGCGGCAGGTGCCGACCTGGTGGGTGATAGCTGGGCAGGTTGCGTTTGACGTAGGCGGCGATGTCGGTGTCGATGACTACGGCCGGGCCGGGAGAGCGGAGCCACAGGCGGCCGAGGCTGAGGGTGCGGATGGTGCCGAGGGCGATGGTGTAGCCGTGGCCTTCCTCCGGGACCTGTACGCCCACTGCGGGCAGGGGGACGTGGGACATCACCGGTTGGAGGTCGGGGGCGGGCAGGGGGGGGTCGGTCTGGGCGAAGTACTGGGCCTCGATCTTGTCGGAGGTGCCCCGCGGAACCCGGCGGGACGACTCGTACACCACCGGGGCCAGCGCGTGGTCGTGGAGGTTGGCGCCCATGCCCGGCAGGTCGGCCGTGACGTCGATGCCCATGGCGCGGAGGTCGTCGGCGGGGCCGATGCCGCTGAGGAGGAGCAGGTGGGCGGAGCCGATCGTGCCTGCGGAGAGGATCACTTCGCCGTCGGGGAGCAGCGGAAGAGGGTGGGTCCGCGGTCCTGGGCTGCGAACATCCTTGTGCCGTCCGCGTGTTGCTGGGGTTCGGTGAGGAAAGCGTAGTTCTCCGGCAAGGTCCACAGCTCCCACATGCGGCCCGGGTCCTCGATCGCCGGGTTGTCGGCGGGGCCGTCGGCCTCGCTTAGCAGGACGCTGCGGCCGGCGTCCACCAGCCTGCGGGCGGCGACGCAGCCCGCGGAACCTGCCCCCCACGATGTGGTCGTACGTTCTTCTCTCTGCGGCTTCCATGGCCGAAGCGTGCCCGTCCGGCGGATGGCCCGCTTTCGCCGCGGTGCACGGGGAGTTGCCCGGCTGAGCACGGTCACCGCGCCGAAGCCCGGGCCTCCTGGGGGCTCATGCCGTACGCCGCCTTGAAGGCGTGGCTGAAGTGGGCGGGGCCCGGGAAACCTCAGCGGCTGCCGGTCTTGGCGACCGGGAGGTGGGCGAGCGCCGGGTCGGCGAGGTCGCGACGGCAGCGGGCGAGCCGGTGTTCGCGGATCCAGCCGGAGAAGGTGTATCCGTGCTCGGCGAGGAGTTTGTAGAGGTAGCGGCGGGAGATGCGGTGCGCGGCGGCGATCCGGTCGGGGTCCAACTCCGGGTCGGACAGCCGATGTTTCAACTAGGCGAGGACATGGCGAGTGAGGGCCTCGCGGCCGTCGTCGTGGCGTCGGGTTCGGTCGGCGCCCGGATGTTCCGCCAGCAGGGTGCCGACCGGATCGGCCACGTTCTCCGCGAGCCGGGGCGTGCCCAGCGACTCCAACTCGTCGATCTGGCGCGCCAATCCGTACCGGAAGGCTGCGGACGGCCGTGCCCAGTCCGGCGCGTACGGCGACGCGTGTGAGCCGGCCGGGCGCCGACCCCGGCCCTGGCACGGAGCCGGAACCGGAGCTGGAATTGGAGTGCAGGCCGACGCGCCCGAGGCCCGCGGGAGTCCGGTGCGCCTACAGGGACTGGCGCATGATCCAGTCCCGGATGCCGGGGATGCCGTACGCGATCTGCCAAGTCCCATGTGCGCACTGGTGGTTGAGCCGGACGGTACGGTCGTGCCCGTCTTGAACGCGGAGAAGTTCACCGGCGTCCGCCGCGCCCGCATGCTCCGTACGTCCGCGGCGAACTCCGCGGCCGTGGACCGGCCGTCCCACAGCGCGGTGCCGACCTGCGTGCCCTGCTCCTGGATGACCTCGGTGCTGGCCTGCTCGCCGGGGTACGCCTTGGTGTCGTCCGCGGAGACCAGGATCCACAGCTTCTTCTTCGTCACCGCCTCGACGAGGTTGGCGGTCGCGTCGAACAGCGTGGACGGCTCGTGGTTGTCGTCGATCACGACCGCGCCGTACTCGGGGGCCGGCACGAAAGACTCGTGCCGGGCCCGGTCCGCCGGGCTCGCCCAGCAGACGGCGCCGAGGCCCTGCACCAGCGGGCCCTCGGTGGCGACGTTGACCACGCTCGCGTCGTGCATGAACAGCACCAGCGGGTACTTCTTGCGCGGGTCGTAGCCCTTGAGGACGAACAGGTTGTACTTCAGCGTCCGGCCGGTGGCGGGGTCGTCGAAGGTGAACTGCTGGAAGTCGTCGACGATCAGGTTCTTCACCGTGCCGGTGGTGAGCGTCGTGCTGTCCGCCGCGTACGGGGTGCCGCGGGTCGTGGTGACGGTGCCGGCCTGGGCCAGCGTGGCCTTCGCCGCGACGATGGTGCCGCCTGTAGTGATAGTGCCGCCCGTACCGCCGCCGGAGCCCTGCCCCGTCGTCCACAGGGCCGCCGCCGTGTCGTCCGGCGACAGCTCGACGATGACGTAGCGGCCGTCCCTGCTCCGGTGCGCGAGCTCGGCGGAGCGGTTCGTGCAGACCTTGGTCACCGTGCGGTCGGTGACCTTGAAGGTCGACGTCGTCAGCTTCGAGCCGTCGATGTGGGGGGGACTCCTTCGGCAGTGATGGTCAGGGCTGGCTACTGACTTCCACTGTTCCGCCCCATGCTGTGTGGCTCTGAAAGAAAGGGCCCCGTTTTCACAGGTCGCGCATGGACCTCCAGGTCATGGCGGTTGGTCGCGCCGTGCAATCTTAGGTAATGCGCGCAATTGTTGACGTCTTTGGTTTCCTCGATTTTCGCCAAGTCGATTTCCGTGAGTTGATTTCCCTGGGCCGACGGCTCCGAGTTGATTGCCCTGACGGAAGGAGGTGCCAATCAACCCCCGGGTTGCCAGTGTCGGTCGGGCAAGTGCAGGCAGGCGCCCAGCGGTGCCGAGTGAGACCCGGGAGATCAGAGCCATGCTCAACCCAGCTGTGAAGAACAGACTCGCGGCGATGGTGATCGCGGCCGCGGTCGCGATGGTCGCCACGCTCTTCGGCCCGCTGTCGACCGCGCAGGCGCAGACGTATCCGTGTCCGGGCGGGCCCTCCTCGGGGGCCTCCTCGTCCGGCCAGGGCACCTGTCCCAGCCTGCACAACCGGAACATCGTGGCGGAACGGGCGTTCCCGTCGGTCGTGTACCGCGGCGACTCCCGCCCGCCGATCGCGGACAACCGGCAGGGCATCTTCGACGCCGGCATGTGGTCCCGGGGCACCAACTCCGACATCCGCTCGCACGTCCAGGGGGACCGCTCCCTGAACAGCGAGTACATCTCGACCTCGGGCTCGCAGGGCCTGGCCGAGAGCTTCGCGCGCAGTCAGGGCGCCAACACCCTGGCCAACCTGGCGCTGAACTCGCGCTGCTCGACGGGGCGAATGGCCGCCTACGCGATCCTTCCGGGTATTGGGCAGTACCTGCTTTACCAGTGCCTGCAAGGCGTGGTCACCGCGCGCACGTACGTCTATCTGATCGACCCCGTCTGGGCGTCGAACGCGATGTACATTCCCGACCAGATCCGGGGTGACACGGACCTCTACAACCACTATCACTCGCAGGACGAGTGGGCGTATGTCCGCCACATTCCGAATTACGCGATCACCGGTGTCCGCATTTACACGATGACCGCGCAGTACCACAACGGCTTCATCAGGCCGCAGACCATCAGTTTCCGCTACGACCAGTTCGTGGCGAACCCGCGCCACGTCGCGGCCCGCGTCCAGTACGACCCGGCCACCGACCGCAGCGCCGACTGGAACTACAACACGGAACTGGACTCGCCCAGCGCGAACGCCTACACCCGGGGTTGCAGCTCGATCACCATGTGCCGGAACGGCAGCTGACCTCCGGCTTTCCGCCCGACGACCGCATGGCCCCCGCGGCCCGCACGCCCCACCCCGCACGCCCCACCCCGCACGCCCCATCCCGCACGTCCCACCCCCCCCACACACGGCGGCGGGCGGCTCACGGATTCCCCCCGTGAACCGCCCGCCGCCTCACACCTTCCCAACCCGGTCGGCTTCCGTCAGAAAATCCCCTGCCCGGGAACCAGCACCCCCCGCGGGTCGTACGTCGCCCGGGCCCGTCGGAACTCCGGCCAGGCGGCCCCGTAGTGCTCCTCCCAGTCCGCGCGCTCGAACGGGATGGAACCCACGGGGTAGTTGGTGCCGCCGGCCGCGCGGGCGGTGTCGTAGGCCGTGCGGTTGGCGGTCAGCAGGCGGCCGAGCTTCGCCGTGTCGTCGGCCGGGGTCGCGGCGAGGACGGCGAAGAGGTACGGGGTCGGGTCGTCCGGGACGCGCAGGAGCGGGGTGCGGAAGCGGTCGCGGCGCACCGGGTAGAGCAGGACGAGGCCGGGGCCGAGGTCGTCCGGGGTGAGGTCGCCGAGGACGGACGCGGCCACGTCGGCGATGGTGGCGCCGGGGACCAGGAGGTTGAGCCAGGGATGGGCGTAGTCCCACAGGCCCGCCGCCTTCAGCTGGGCCACGGCCGGGGCGATGCGGTCGAGGAAGTCGTAGTAGCCGAGGTCGGTGATCGTCGCCTTCGACGGGTCGTGGCGCAGACCCGCGAGGAGGGTGGCGTCGTCCGGGTTCTCCCCTACGGGCGGCCCGTAGGCGACGGCCTCGATGGCGTACGCGCCGAAGACCCCCGCGGAGTCGGCGGTGACCTGGCCCTCCAGATAGTCGAACCGCCCCTCGGCCGCCAGCAGCCGCTGGTCGTCGAGGAAGGTGTCCAGGTCGTCGTACGGCAGCAGGTAGTGGCGTACGGTCTCCGGCGCCGGGACCAGGCGTACGGTCGCGCCGACGACGATGGCGCACTGGCCGAGCCCGGCGCGGACGGCGTCGAAGAGATCGGGCCGGCGGGTGGCCGAGCAGCGCACCAACTCGCCCGCCCCGGTGACGACTTCGAGTTCGACGACGTTGTCGACCTGGGCCCCGTGGCGGTGCGCCTGGCCGCCGATGCCGCCCACGGAGAGGGTGCCGCCGACGGAGAGTTCGAGGTAGTCGGTAAAGACGGGCGGGGTCAGGCCGTGGGTGAGCGTGGCCTTGGTCAGGTCGCTCCACTTGACGCCCGCGCCGACGGTGACGTGCACGTTGTCCGGGCGCACCGCGCCGATCGCGGACAGCGTCGCCGTCTCGATGACGAGGCCGCCGTCCACCTGCGCCTGCCCGTAGGTGGCGTGCCCCTGGCCGCGCGGGGCGACCTTGATGCCCTGCTCGTTGCAGAACCGGACCATGGCGACGACGTCCGCGACCGAGCCGGGGCGCAGGACGGCGGCGGGGCGGCGGTGGACGGTGTGGCCGTAGTCGTCGGCGGCAGCGTCCAGGGCGGTGGTGTCGGTGACCAACGTCCCGTCGAGAGTGGGGACTTCGCTCAACTTCCCGTTCGCGTCCGCGGATCCGTCCGCGGCGGCGGCCCAGCTCTGGGTGGCGGGATCGAAGCCGATCACCACCGCCCCGGCAACTGCCAGTCCACGCAGGGCAGTACGTCGGGAGGGGGCAGGGGGCATGGAGACCTCCAGGTCGGGTCGGGTCGGGGCAGGACGAGTGCGGTCGGGAAGGAGGACGCTCGCCCCTACGGGTTTGCCTCCGCACCCGGACGCATCCTTTACGTCCCCCGGGCCCCTTACGCCATCTGCGCCCCACCGGTGGCCCACGTCACCTGTGCGATCGTGAAGGCGCGGCGGTACGACGGCACGGGAGGAGCGGAGCACGCGCCTGCTACGGGCGAGCCGGTACGCGGCGTACGCGACGTGCGCGGCGTACGCGGCTCTCGCCGGCTGCCTCGTCGGCTGCCTCGCCGTCGGTCTGACCGGCTGCGGCACGGTCGACGGCGCCGTACGCGTCGAGGGCCGGCGCCGACGGCGATCCCCTGGTCGGGGCCGGTGTACGTGGACGACCGGAACGGCCGGCCCTGGCGGCACCCGACGACGGTCACCTGGCCGCGAACATCAGCCTGGACCGGATGACCTGGCGCGACTGGGGCTCGCCCCGGGCACGGGGCACCGGGGTGGCGGAGCACCTGAGCTGCGTGGGCGGTTGCCCCGACAGCGTGCCCGGCACCCACCGGTTCGAGGCCGTCCTGAGCGGTCTGGTGAAGCACCGGCACGCGGCGTACTACAGCCATGCGGCGTGACGATGCCACCGAAGGGCGCGCCCAGAAGAGCCGGGGAGCCGGAGAGCCGGGGAGCCGGGGAGCCGGGGAGCCGCAGAACCGGAGAACCGGAGAACCGGAGAGGAACCGCACGCACGATGTTCGACGTACTGCTGGTCGAGGACGACGAGTTGATCCGGGAGGCCACCCGGCTCACCCTCAAGCAGAACGGCTACCGCGTGCGCGCCGCCGCCGCCGACGGGCTGGCCGGACTCGCGCTCACCGGCGACCGTGTCATCGTCGACGCCAAGGGCAAGGCCGTCGACGCCAAGGGCAAGGCCGTCGGCGTGGAACGGACCAAGGGCCGCGAGAACGTCCCGGTCCAGGTCCGCCAGTCCGGTGGCCACACCATCGTCGTACCGCTGGACGCGGCCCGGCCGCCGCCCCCGGAGCCATGACCCAGACCTGGTCCGGTCAGTGGACCAAGGGCAACGAGGAGTACGACGTCCTGGCCGGCGGCGAGGTGAACCTCTCGACCGGCCAGGGCGCCCAGTGGGCCCCCTCCTTCGAGCAGTACTCGGGCAAGGTGGACAGCGACGGCTCACCGATCGCCGACACGACGTACACCCCCGACGGCTACGACAGGTTCACCACCGACGGCGCCCCCTTCAAGGTCCCCGCCAGGAAGGCCAGTTACCGACTGACCGCCTCGGTCCACCGCAACACCAAGGCGGCGACGGCCTCGTCGCGCATAGACGTGTCCTGGACCTTCCACTCCACAAAACCGCCCACGGACGCCCCGGTCCAACTACCGGTCTCCACAGTCCACTTCGGCACAAAGACAGACCTGACCAGCCGAGTCCCGGCGGCCCGCACAGCCACCCTCCCGGTGACAGTGGAGGGCGCGGCCCACGGCCACCACCTCAAGTCCCTGACGGTGTATGTGTCTTACGACCACGGCCACACCTGGAAGCGCGCGGAGGTCAGGAACGGCAAGGTGACGGTGGTGAACCCGGCGAAGGGGAAGGCGATTTCGTTGTGGGCACGGGTTACTGACGCGAAGGGCGACAGTTCGAGGGTGACGATTTACGACGCGTATTTCGGTAAGTAGAGCGGAAGTTCGGGAAGCGGGACGGGAGTTGGTCCGCGCCCGCGTCCGCGCCCGCGCCCGCTGAACGGTTCGGCCCGCCGGGGTGGTTCTCCCGGCGGGCCGACGGTATGCAAACGGGCTCAACCGGAGCCGGAGCCGGAGCCGGATCGGGCCGGTCCGGGCCGCGGGGAACCCCGAAAAACCTGCCTGGCGTGCCAGGACCGGTGGTCCGCGGAGACGGACGGAGCCCCGGGCCGAGGCCCGATGAGCGGACGGTGCGCGAGCGCCGTGACGTGCTCGCGGGCGACGGAACCCCGGCCGACGAAGTGCTGCGAGACGAGGACACGATGGCCGTCGCCCACCCCGAGGACACCCCTGTCGAAGAGCTTGTGGTGCAGCGAGCACAGGCACAGCCCGTTGTCGACGTCGTCCGGACCGTCAAACGCCCACCACCGCACATGCGCGGCCTCCAGCCCGACGGGCATGGTGTCGAGCATGCCGTCGTAGCCGCAGAAGGCGCACTGGTACTCGTAGGCGGTGAGCACCAACTCCCGCATCCGCCGGTCCCGTTGGCGCCGCCTGGCGGTCACCGAGACGGCCGCGGTCTCCGCCGACTCCAGTTCCAGCCCCACCGCGTCGCACAGATCCTGGTGCAACGACGGCGGAAAGTGCAGATCCAGCAGCACCCTGGCCATGCGCCCCAACAACGCGGGCTCCCGCCGAAGCGCCACCCGCAACTCCGGCGCGAGCCGCCCCACGGCCCGACTGGCCCGCAACTCCCGTACCCCGGTGCCGGGACTGCCGCCACCACGATCGCTGCGCACCTCCCACACCCCGTCACTGACCAGATGGTGAAAGGGATAGGCGGGCGTGGTCGCCCGCGCCGGCCCGTACTCCACGAGCAGCTGCCGCAGATCGGATTCAACGGCGGTGTAGGCCAGTTGACCCTCGGCATCCTCCTGAAACCGCCCCAACGCGTACAGCAACAGCAACGGCTTGTGCGGCGCCCGCACCCCGTCCCGACTCCACTGCCGCAACGTCGCGACCCGCTCCAGCCAGTCCATGACGGCCGATCGTAGCGACGCGCGTCAGCACGTCAGGCCGCTGGGGCGGCGCCCCCGAAGCCGAGATGCCACGACCACCCCGACCGTCCCGACCGCCAGGTACCCCCGGGGGGTACGATGTAGACCGGTGGCAGGCGGGCAGGCAAACACGACACAGGTGAACTCATGACGATGCGGGCAGGGCGCAGGGGCGGCGGCAGTGCCGTCGTCCGCTGGGCGTACGGGGTGGTCGTCACCCTGTGCGCCGCGCTGGCCCTGCTCGTCCACCACGAGGTGTCCATGCCCGGGGTTCCCCCGATGCCCGGTATGGCGCGCGCCGCCATGCCGTCCGCGACCCCCGCCGCACACGTGATGTCCGACACGGCGGCACCGTCCGTCTCGGACCCCTCGACGCACACCCTTGACGACGGCGGGTGCGCGGGGACCGGCATGCAGCACTGCGGCGCGGCGAACGTCGGCTCGACGCACCTCGTCGTACCGGACCACAGCGGCTTTCCCCCACCGGTGAACCTCCCGCGGGCGCTGTCCGCCCGCGCGCCCGGCGCCCTGGTGAGCCGAGCTCCGCCGGATCTGTCCGTCCTCTCCCAGCTGCGCATTTAGGCCGCGCGGCACGGCGCTCGACGCGCCGTGCCTCCGCGCCCACATCCGCGTCGCACAGCAGAGGACAACGAAAGATGAACAGCATCAACCGCCGCTCCGTCCTGTTCGCCGGGCTCGGAGCCGTCGGCACCGGCGCGCTCGCCGCCTGTAGCGGTGGCTCCGGCGGCAGCGGCTCCGGCGACTCCGATGCCCTGGTCGGTCCGTCCGGCGCGGCGGTCGCCGCCGCCGAGAAGCGGCGGACCAGCACCGGACGCCAGCAGAAGCTCACCCTGACCGCGGCGCCCGCCACGATCGACCTGGGCGGCGGCGTCACGCCCAGGACCTGGGCCTTCGACGGCCGAACCCCGGGCAAGGAGGTCCGGCTGTCCGCCGGCGACACCCTCGTCGCGGAGCTCTCCAACCAGCTCCCGGACAAGACCACCACGTCGATCCACTGGCACGGCATCGCCCTGCGCAACGACATGGACGGCGTACCGCCCGCCACCCAGACCGCCGTCCGGGCAGGCTCCACGTTCAGCTACCGGTTCATCGCCGACGCCCCGGGCACGTACTTCTTCCACCCCCACGTCGGCGTCCAGCTCGACCGCGGTCTGTACGCCCCACTGATCGTCGACGACCCGAAGGAACCCCTCGCCTACGACGACGAGTGGGTGGTCCTCCTGGACGACTGGGTCGACGGCGTCACCGGCACCCCCGACGAGGTCTTCACCGAGCTCAAGCGGGGCATGGCAGATATGGGCGACATGGGGGGTATGGACGGTATGGACATGAGCGGCATGGGAAAGAAGTTCATGCTCGTGGGCGCCACCAGCAAGCTGCTCGGCGGTGACGCCGGCGACGTGAAGTACCCGCACCACCTGATCAACGGCCGGGTGGCGACCGACCCGGACGTCCACACCGGAAGGCCCGGCGACAAGGTGCGGCTGCGGATCATCAACGCGGGCTCGGACACCGCCTACCGGGTCGCCCTGGGCGGTCACAGGCTGACCATCACCCACACCGACGGCTTCCCGGTCCAACACCAGGAGGTCGACGCCCTGCTGGTCGGCATGGGCGAGCGGTACGACGTCCTGGTCACCCTCGGCGACGGCGTCTTCCCGCTCGTCGCCCTGGCCGAGGGCAAGAACGCGAACGGCCTGGCCCTGGTGCGCACGGCCCCGGGGAGCGCCCCGAAGGCAACGGTCCGCCCGAAGGAACTCAGCGGCATGATCATGACCGCGTCCCACCTACGGGCCGCCGACGACGTACGCCTGAAGTCCGCCAAGACCGACGTCACACACCAGATCAAGCTGACCGGCGACATGATGAAGTACGACTGGTCCATCAACGGCACACCGTTCGACATGAAGCATCCCGAGGCACACCCGGTCGTAGTGCGGCAGGGACAGCGCGTACGGCTCGACTTCATCAACACCACCACCATGTGGCACCCCATGCACCTGCACGGCCACACCTACCAGATCGGCGATTCCGGCCCCCGCAAGGACACCGCGATCGTGCTCCCCGGAAAGAAACTGTCCGTCTTCTTCGACGCCGACAACCCCGGCCAGTGGATGCTGCACTGCCACAACGCCTACCACGGCGAGGCCGGAATGATGACGAACGTGGCCTACCGTTCCTGACCCGCGCTTCCCTGCCCCCTTCGGGCCGCCCCGCCGACAACGCCGGACTGGCCTCTGGGGGGGGGCACCCCCACCCACCGACACCAACGCCGAAGGGCCCCACCGCGAACGGTGGGGCCCTTCGACATCGTGCCCGGTGAGGCACTGGCGGAGGATACGAGATTCGAACTCGTGAGGGGTTGCCCCCAACACGCTTTCCAAGCGTGCGCCCTAGGCCACTAGGCGAATCCTCCGCCGGGAACATTACATGACGTTGGAGGGTGCTCGCGAACCCGTTCAGAGGGGTGGAAGGGAGGGCGGGGAGGGGTCCGGTGGGGGGTCGGGGATCGGGTAGGCTGGGGGTAGCCCCTCACGCGGCGCTATCTGACTGAACTCCCCCAGGGCCGGAAGGCAGCAAGGGTAGGTTGGCTCTGGCGGGTGCGTGGGGGGTCTTCTGTTTGCCCGCGCCCGCGCCCGCGTTGCCAGCGCCCGCGCCCGTGCCTACGGCGGCCGTGGCGCCCGAAGCGCCCGTGTCGCCCGCGGCACTCGTATTGCCCACAGCGCCCATGCCACCCACTTCGGCCGACGGCTCAGGGCCAGGCAGCCGAGCCAGTTCCAGTTCCAGTTCGTGCTCAGGGCGCCCGCGCGGATCGGATCGCGGCGGCGCAGTACCTGCGCGGCGCAGCCCGGTGCGAACAGCGCCGCCACCAGCACCGCCCCGTACGTCAGCAGCGCCGGTTCGAGGGCGACCAGCTCGCTGTGCGGCTCGGGCGTGCTCGCCGGCAGCAACGGCACCCCCAGGGCCGCCGGCAGCAGCGCGGGCATCACCAGCGACGCCGCCACCGTGTGCCGTATCGCGAAGAAGTAGTCGCCGCCCCAGAGCAGGGACAGCGTGGGTGCCATCAGCGCCGGCGGCAGCAGCAGGAACAGGCCCGCCAGCTCCAGCGGCACGTAACCGGTGACCCGTCCGGCCGCCCCGCCGCCCGTCCAGCCCGTCGCCCACACGCTCGTTCACAGGATGACGACGCTCAGCCCCACCCGTGGCAACAGCAACGGCCACGTCACCCGCGGCCCACCCGGCCCCGGCCCCGGCCCCGACCAGCGGCGACAGCCGGATCTCCACCACCTCCCCCAGATCGTTCAGCAGCCCCGCCGTCGCCGGAGCCGCGACCGCCCGGCGCAGGTCGGCCTCGGAGAGCGGGCGCGCGTTGGGGATCCTGAAATCGCGGTACGAGGACGGGTCCGCGCCCGCCGCCACCAGCGCGAACATTTCCACCGTGTACTTGTGCGCCACGACCAGAATCGTGCGTCCCGCGCGTGAGGCGGGCAGCAACACGTCCTCGTAGTTACGCGGCGACCCGCTCGTACATCTCCCGCCAGCTCGCCCCGCCCGGCGGCCGGCCGGTCGGCGAGTGGAACGCCTCCGTGTACCCCGCGAAGCCGATCTGCTTCTTCACCAGTTCACCAGGCTCTTGTTACGACCGCTGTAGTCACCGAAATCACGCTCGATCAGCGCCTCGGCGACTACGACTTCGGGAGGATCTGTCATATGGCCTATAGCGTCCATATCGCCCTTGTCGTCCAGGACTCGACTGGTCGGGCGGTCCGCTATCGCCCGTGCCGTCTGCCGGGCCCGTGTCAGCGTCGATACGTGGATCTCGTCGATGTGTACGAACCTGCGCGCATGCCCGCGTGCATCGGCCGAGGTGAGCGTCGCCCCCCGCTCTGAGGGGTGCTTCCTTGCGCTGGGTGGGGGGAAATGTGGAGCACGCGCGCGTGGTGGTGGGGGGAGGGGGGATGTGTGGTGGGGGTGTGCTTGATGTTTCAAGCTCATTGTGGTGGGTGTTTGGTTCCGGTGAGTTTGCTGTGAGTAAAACGTTTGCCGTCGCCCGGAGCGGGGTCCGTGGCGGCGTGACGGTCCGCGTTGTCAGTGGGCGCCTATAACCTCGTATGCGTGTCGTCTCTCGCGCTGTACCGCCGCTATCGCCCGGAGTCGTTCGCCGAGGTCATCGGGCAGGAGCACGTAACCGACCCGTTGCAGCAGGCGCTGCGGAACAACCGGGTCAATCACGCGTACCTGTTCAGCGGTCCGCGCGGGTGCGGCAAGACCACCAGCGCGCGGATCCTGGCCCGGTGCCTGAACTGCGAGCAGGGGCCCACGCCGACGCCGTGCGGGGAGTGCCAGTCCTGCCGCGACCTCGCGCGCAACGGACCGGGTTCGATCGACGTCATCGAGATCGACGCCGCGTCGCACGGCGGTGTGGACGACGCCCGTGACCTGCGCGAAAAGGCGTTCTTCGGGCCCGCGGGCAGCCGCTACAAGATCTACATCATCGACGAGGCCCACATGGTCACGTCGGCTGGTTTCAACGCGCTGCTCAAGGTCGTCGAGGAGCCGCCGGAGCACCTGAAGTTCATCTTCGCGACCACCGAACCCGAGAAGGTCATCGGCACCATCCGGTCGCGGACCCACCACTACCCCTTCCGGCTCGTCCCGCCGGGCACCCTGCGCGACTACCTCGGCGAGGTGTGCCAGAAGGAGGACATCCCGGTCGAGGACGGCGTGCTGCCGCTCGTCGTGCGCTCGGGCGCCGGATCCGTACGAGACTCCATGTCCGTCATGGACCAGCTCCTCGCGGGCGCGACCGCCGACGGTGTGACGTACGCCATGGCCACCTCGCTGCTCGGCTACACCGAGGGCTCGCTCCTCGACTCGGTCGTCGAGGCGTTCGCCTCCGGGGACGGCGCGGCGGCGTTCGAGGTCGTCGACCGCATCATCGAGGGCGGCAACGACCCGCGCCGCTTCGTCGCCGACCTCCTCGAACGCCTCCGCGACCTCGTGATCCTCGCGGCCGTACCGGACGCGGCGGAGAAGGGCCTCATCGACGCCCCCGCCGACGTCGTCGAACGCATGCAGGCCCAGGCGGGCGTCTTCGGCCCCGCCGAACTCAGCCGCGCCGCCGACCTCGTCAACGCGGGCCTGACCGAGATGCGGGGCGCCACCTCCCCCCGCCTCCAGCTGGAACTCATCTGCGCGCGCGTGATGCTGCCCGCGGCCTACGACGACGAGCGGTCCGTCATGGCCCGCCTCGACCGCCTGGAACGCGGGGTCAACTTCGCCCCGGCGGGAGCGGGGGGCGGACCGGCGATGGGGTACGTGCCGGGGGCGGGGGCGCATCCGGGGGCACCGCCTGCGGCGGCGGCGCCGCCCCAGGCGAGCGCGGGGGTCCCTGCACCCGCGCCCGCGCCTGTGCCCGCATTCGCGCCCGCGGCCGATCCGCGGGCGCGGGGCGCGGGGGC
>LJCV01000278.1 GCA_001298575.1 Actinobacteria bacterium OK074 | reverse complement strand
CTGCGAGCCCGCCCCCCCCGCGTGTGTCAGAGCGCTGCTGCGCAGAGAGTGCGCACCGGGCGCGGCGGTCCCCGGCCGTGAACCGACGCGCCGCGACCACCTTCGTCCTGCTGTCGGCCCTGGAAGGAACCATCGGCATCGTCTTCACCGCGACCCAGAGCCGGGCCTCCGGCGCCCCCCTGTTCTGGCTCACCACCGGCAGCCTGGCGCTGGCCTGGTACTTCGAGAGAAGGGCGGGACGGCGTAACTGAAGTGCCGTATCCCCCCGGCCCCGTCGCGAACGCGCGGCGGGGCCGGGGGTGTTGCCGGGGAGCGCCCCCTGGTCACACGCGTCGGGCCGCCAGCCCCGGCTCCAACTCCCTTGTTGTCGGCGGCAGTTCGGCATGGCCCGGCAGCCGTACCCGAAAGGTGGCGCCCCACCCCGGCGCCGAGTCGATCTCGACGTGGCCCGCGTGGGCGGTGCCCAGGGAGTCGACGACGGCCAGGCCGAGTCCGGCACCGCCGCCGGTCGTGCGGGTGCGGGAGGTGTCGGCGCGGTAGAAGCGTTCGAAGATGCGCGCGGTCTGGGCCGGGCCGAGGCCGGGGCCCTCGTCCGCGACCTCCAGGACCGCGTCGCCCGACCAGACAGCCGAGGCCGAGCACCACCCCGACCCACAACAGTGCACCGAACGCGGCCTGACCGACGTGCACGCCGTACGCCATCGTCGACTCGGCGGGCATGCTGCTGGCAGACCCGGTTCCGGCACCGGCGCCGCCACTGCCCCCGGCCGCCGCCCCCCGCTCGCCGCCGAGCCCGCTCATCGCCGCCGTAGGCATGCTGAACGTGCCGTGCGCGAGCGTGGTGAGCAGCAGGAACGCGACCAGGGCCGCGGCCCCGGCGCCCGCCGCCCGCGCGGCCCGTTCGACGCCCGCGACCCGCCGGTCGCGCAGCCGTCGCGAGAACGCCAGCCACAGCACCACGGAACCGACCGGCGTCACGCCGAGCGGCACCCCGTCGGCGGTCCCGCTCATCGACGGGCTCGTCCCGCCCCCGCCGCCGAAGAGGCTCGCGAGCCCGGCGCCCATCGACGACCCGGTGTCCGCCGCCGCGACCGAACCGGCGCTCACCGACCCGCCGACGGCCATCGCCGTCACGGCCGCCGCCCCTTCGAAGGCGTGCGCCCACGGGCCTTCCCGCTCGGCCGGAGGGGCGGGCCGGGGATGGGGACGGGAACGGGGACGGGGCTTGACGTACGTGGCAGCTGCCATGGCGGGAACGCTCCGCTTCTCATCTACGGGGACGTCGGCGGGGATGCCGACGAGGCTGTCGTCCGCACAAGCCTGCGTACGCGGTTGCCCGGTTCCGGAGAGGTTCTGGGAGGTTCCTGAGAGCCCGCGGGCGGGGCCGCAGGTCACGGGCGGTCGTACGGTCGCGGCCGGGCCCGGGGCTCAGGAAGTTCCCAGAACCGCGCGCGCTCGGCGCCCTGGTCACAGCCGGTGCGTACAGTACGAGCATGATCCGCTCCACCCCGGCGGGACCGTCCGGAACCGGAGCCCCGAAGGCGAACGAGCCGCCGCCGCCAAAGACGGACCCATCCCCGCCCCCATCCCCGTCTCCATCTCCGTCCCCGGGCATGGAGACCGTCCTGTCCCAGCCCCTCATGGGATGGCTGCTCCGTTGGCAGCGCCGCATGCGGCGAACCGACCGGCGCCACCCTTGGCTGCTGGACTCCGTGGCCGTGGTCGGCATCGCCGTGCTGACCGTGCTGGACGCCCGCTTCGGGGCGGCGCGCGGGCCGTCCGACGCGCCCCGCCCCGACCTGCCGTTCGGGGTGCTGCTCGCGCTGACCGCCGTACTCGTGCTGCCGCTGTGGTGGCGGCGCCGGGCTCCGGCAGTCGTCTTCCCGGCCGTCGCCGTCCTCGCCCTGCTGCCCTGGACGCTCAACCTGTGGCTACTGGCCGCCGCCTGCCTGCTCGCCGCCCTGCACAACCTGGCGCTCCACGGTTCGCTGCGGCTGCTGGGCTGGGCGGCGGCGGTGACGCTCGTCGAGATGTGCGTGGCGGTGTGGTTCCTGCTGCCCGCCGGCAATCCCGCGCTGGGCGCGGTGCTGCTGGTGAGCCAGGAGATCGCCGCGGTCGCCCTAGCCCTGGCCCTGCGCACCCAGCGCGTGTACCTGGCCGCGCTGGAGGACCGCGCGGCCCGGCTTGAGGTCGAGCGGGACCAGCGCGAACGGCTGACCGCCGCCGCCGAGCGGTCCCGGGTGGCCCGCGAGATGCACGACATCGTCGGCCACAACCTCTCCGTCATGGTCGGGCTCGCCGACGGCGCCGCCACCCTCGCGGCCGGCCGGGGCGAGCAGAGCGCGGAGGCCCTGCGCATCCTGGGCGACACCGGCCGCCAGGCGATGGGTGAACTCCGGCGCGTACTGGGCGTGTTGGGGTTCGAGACGGTCACCGGACCGGCCGCCGCCCCGCTGAGCCCCCAGCCCGGTCTCGCCGATCTCGACCCCTTGCTGACCCGGGTGCGCGCCGCCGGACCGCGCGTCTCGTACCGCACGGAGGGCGACCTGGGCGCCCTCGGCAGCGGGGTGCAGCTGACGGTCTACCGCATCGTCCAGGAGTCGCTGACCAACACCCTCAAGCACGCGGGCACCGATACGGCCGCGCACGTGACGGTGACCGCCGGAGCCGGCCTGATCCACGTCCGGATCGCCGACACCGGCCCCCCGCCCGGCACGCCCCGGGTGCCGCGAGACGGAACCCCGGACTCCGGTCACGGGCTGGTCGGCATCCGCCAGCGCTCCGCGATGTACGGCGGCACGGTCACCGCCGGGCCGCGCGCCGACCGCCCCGGCTGGATCGTGGACGTCACACTGGAAACACCGGGAGAGACGCCAGGAGAGATGTCGGGAGAGATGTCGGGAGACACGCCAGGCGAGACCCCCGGAAAGCCACCAGGAAAGCCATCAGGAAACCCGCCGGGAGAGACACCGGGAGAGCAGCGCCCATGACCACCGTTCTGATCGCCGACGACCAACCACTCCAACGCCTCGGCTTCCGCATGCTGTTGCAGGGCACGCCGGGCATGGAGTGCGTCGGCGAGGCGGCGCACGGCGCGGAGGCGGTCCGCATGGCGGCCGAACTCCGCCCGGACGTAGCCCTGATGGACGTCCGCATGCCCGGCATGGACGGCATCGAGGCGACCCGCCGGATCGTCGCGGCGGGCGGCCGCACCCGCGTACTCATCCTGACCACCTTCGACTTGGACGAGTACGCGTACGCCGCGCTGCGCGCCGGAGCGAGCGGTTTCCTCGTCAAGGACGCCCGCCCCGAGGAACTCGTCGCGGGCATCCGGGCGGTGGCCAGCGGCGACGCGGTGGTCGCCCCGCGCCTGACCCGGCGGCTGCTGGACGCCCACGCCCACCAGGTGCTCTCGCCGGACGGACAACCCGGGGAGCGTCGGGGGGAGCAGCCCCCGGACCCGAGGCTGCGGGCGCTCAGCGAACGCGAGCACGAGGTCCTGCTCGCCGTCGCCCAGGGCTGGACGAACACCGAGATCGCCGAGCAACTGGTGCTGACCGAGTCCACGGTGAAGAAGCACGTCGGCCGCGTCCTGGCGAAACTGGGCGCCCGCGACCGCGTCCAGGCCGTGATCATGGCGTACGACGCGGGGTTGGTCCGGCCGCGCTGAGGCTGGTACCTGGGTACCACTACGGCAGTGAGGTGTCTCCCCCAGTACCAGCGGCGCGGGCGGCCGGGTTCCTAACGTGGACCGGGCCGCACGCCCGATCCCCGGAGAGCCCCCCATGAACCTGACCAGCCACGTCCTCCAACGCCTGCTGCACCTGCCACCACCCCCCACCCGGGACCTGACCGTCACCCGCGACCTGCGCGTCCCCCTGCGCGACGGCGCCGTCCTGCTGGCCGACCGCTGGACCCCGAAGTCCGGCGGCGACGGCCTCCCGACCGCACTCCTGCGCTGCCCCTACGGCCGTACGGGCATGATCGCCACCCAGTTGGCCCGCCCGCTGGCCGAACGCGGTTTCCAGGTCGTGGTGCAGAGCACGCGCGGCACCTTCGGCTCCGGCGGCGATTTCGACCCGCTGCGCCGCGAGCGCGAGGACGGCCTGGAAACCCTGGACTGGCTGTTGGAGCAGCCGTGGTGCGGCGAGGGCGTCGTCCTGTACGGCGGCAGCTACCTCGGCTTCACCCAGTGGGCGGTGGCCGACGCGGTACCACCCCGGGTACGGGCGATGATCCCCTCGGTCTCCGAATCGGCCTTCACCCTGGAGCAGTTGCGCACGGAGAGCTTCTCCCTGGAGGCGCCCTTCGGCTGGGGCGTCCAGGTGGCGGGCAACGAACGCCCAACGCCCCGCTGGCGCCAGCTACTTGGCATGCGCGGACTCCGACAGGCCCTGAACACACTCCCGTTGAGCGAGGCCGACTCGGCGGTGCTGGGCCACCCCTCCGCCTACTTCCAGAACGTCCTGGCGCACGACGCCGACGCCGAGTTCTGGCAACCGGTGGACCACAGCCACCGCGTCAAGGACATCACCGTGCCGGTCAGCACGGTCGGCGGCTGGTACGACATCTTCCTGCCCGGCCAGCTCCGCGACTTCCGCACGCTGCAAGAGGCGGGCCGCGAGGCCCGGTTGACGGTGGGCCCCTGGGCACACATCTCCCTGGGCATCGGCGCGACGGCGACCGTCGAGGCCGTCGACTTCGCCCTAGCGCACGCACGCGGCGAGCGGCCTCAAACCCGGCCCCCGGTACGGCTGTTCGTGATGGGCGAGGAGAAATGGCGCGACTTCCCGTCCTGGCCCCCACCCGGCTACACGCCCAGGCGCCTCCACCTCCACCCCTCCGGCACCCTCTCCCCCACCACCCCTCCGCCCTCGCCCCCGGACACCTACCGCTACGACCCGGCCGCCGACCCGACCCCGGCGGTGGGCGGCGTCCGCATGGCCATGGGCGTGAAGTCCGGCAGGGTCGACAACACCCGCCTGGAGGCCCGCCCGGACGTCCTGACCTACACAATTCCCGTACTGGACAAGGACGTAGAGGTAGTCGGCGAGGTGAGCGCCGAGATCTTCTTCCGCTCCGACCGCCCGCACGCCGACGTCTTCGTCCGCCTCTGCGACGTCGACGAGAAGGGCCGCTCGACGAACGTCTGCGACGGCCTGACCGGCCTCACGTCCGCCGACACGACCGCCCGCGCGGAGGTACACCTGTGGCCGACGGCCCACCGCTTCAAGCGCGGCCACCGCATCCGCGTCCAGATCTCCAGCGGCGCCTTCCCCCGCTACAACCGCAACCCCGGCACGGGTGAACCGCGGGGCACGGCGGTGGAGTTGAGGGTGGCGAACCAGACGGTGCTGCACGATCCGGAGCACCCGTCGGCGATCGTGCTGCCGGTGCGGGAGTGAGTCGGGTCCGGCCTCACCGCCCTCCGCGAAGCGCGTACTCCGCCCACACCGTTTTGCCGGGCCCGTCGGACCTGAAGTGCCAGTCCCAGCGCGCGGCGAGCCCCCCGACCAGGAGCAACCCCCAACCACCGAGGGTGACATACGGATCGCGCCCGTCGTTGACGGCACCCGGCCGGGGCGGCACGCGTTCACCGCGCGTGTCGGTGACCTCGATCCGGGCGGTCCCGAGCCGCGGCGCCACATGCAGACAGAGGTGGAAGTCCCGTCCGGGCACATGCCCGTGCCGTACGGCGTTGGCGGCGAGTTCGGCGACGATCAGCAGGATCGCGTCGTGCGCCTCGGTCCCGTAGGGGATCCCCCAGTCATCCAGCCGCACGGCAGCGAGCCGACGGGCGAGCCGGGCCCCACGACGCGTAGAGGTGAAGCTCATGGCGAAGACGCGCTCTTCCGCGGGGTTGCGGGGGGTGCGGAAGTGGAGGGTGGGGTCGGTGAGTTGGGTGGGGCAGGTGGGGCTGCCGGGTTCGCTCGTCATGACTCTTACGGTGGCGGTCGTGGCGTAGCGTGACCAGCGGTGACGCGCATACCCGGGCCTTTGTACGCGTGGGGGCCGTCCCGGTACGAGGCGTGCGGCGTGACGAGCGAACCCACGGGGGCGTTGGTCCGGAAAGGACGGTGATCCATGACAGAGCGTGCGGATGCGACGGACGAGGCAACGGTCGTAACCATCGGAGACGGCTGGGACAACGACGACGAGGACGGACAGCAGCCCGCCGACGAGGCCGGTAAGGCTCTGGTCACCGCGTTCGGCCACTGCCTGAAGACGCTGCGCGTGCGGGAGGGCATGGACCGCGACACGTTCGGGAGGGCGATCGGGTACTCGGCGTCGACGGTCGCGTCGTACGAGCAGGGACGGCGCATCCCGAGCGGCAAGACCATCGACAAGTCGGACAAGGTGCTCCACGCGAACGGGTTGTTGAGCGTGTGGAAGGAGCAGATGGAGAAGGCTCAGTATCCGGTGTTCTTCCAGGGGATGGCCGCCCTGGAGAAGACGGCGATCGAGTTGCTCTCGTACGACACGCTCGTGTTCAAGGGCCTGCTTCAGACCGAGGAGTACATGAGGGCGCTGTTGGCCATGCGGCGTCCGGTACTGGACCACGACACCATCGAGCAACGCGTGGCGGCACGTCTGGCACGACAGTCCATCTTCGAACGCTGGCCCGCACCACTACTGAGCTTCTTGCTCGATGAGTCGGTCTTGCGGCGTCCGTACGGTGGCAGGGACGTACTGCGCGGGCAGTTGGAGCACGTGCTGCTACTCGCCCACAAGCCGAACGTCGAGATCCAAGTCATGCCACTCGGCCGCGAGGAAAACGCGGGCGTGGACGGGCCGTTCACCGTCGTCACCCGCAAGGACGGGAAGAGGTTCGTGTACACGGAGGCGCAGGGAAGCAGCACCTTGCAGACCGACCCGGAGCATACGACTCTCGCCGCCGCCCGCTATGGGATCATCCGATCACAGGCTCTCCCGTCGCGAGAGTCGATGGAGTTGATCGAAGGAGTGCTGGGATCGCTATGAACAACGCTGAACCCTCGACCGTCGCTTCCGGCCTCGTCTGGTTCAAGAGCAGCTACAGCGGAGCCGAGGGAGGCGATTGCGTCGAGGTCGCCTGGCGCAAGAGCAGCTACAGCGGAGCCCAAGGCGGCGAGTGCGTAGAGGTCGCGGCCAGTACAACAACCGTGCACGTCCGCGACTCCAAGACCGTCGCCGGGCCCGTCTTCACGGTGTCGCGCGAGGCATGGACCGGTTTCGTCGGGCTTGCCTCGTCGTCGGAGCAGCGCGTCTGACGCGCCCGCACGGCCGCGAGAGCCCTGCCGATCCCCTAGGGCGGCAGGGCTCTCGCGTATCCGAACGTCAGCCGACCAGACCCACGCGACGATGCGCACCGCAGCGCAAAGCGCGCTCCACCGCGGCGGCCGTGGCCCACTGCCCCTGGGCATTGGGGTGGGCGGGCGCAACCGGAGCCACCGTGACCAGTGGCTCGATCCAGCGCACGCCAACCGGCTGACACATGTCGTGCCCCACCGACGAGGTGTACGTGTCGACGTAGCGCGCGCCATGGGCCAACGCCTGGTGCGCGATCATCGAGTTGAGCTTCTTCTCGGTGTCCCGCAGGTAGGGGAAGTCACCGGCGGCGAGCGGTACGGCGGAGCTGGTGCAGCCGATGCCGTCGTCAGGGAAGAGGTCGGGATAGCCGACCACCAGGACCTTGGCGTGCGGGGCCCGGCGTCGGACGGCGTCCAGCGCGGCGGCGATCTTGGGGGCGGTGTCGTTGACGCGCTGCGCGAGTTGGTCGGTGCCGCCGCTGGTGAAGTAGGTCTGGCAGGGGTTGCCCGTCGGGTCCTTGGCCGCGAGTCCGGCGCAGGTGGCGAGGTCGCTGGAGAACCCGATGTCGTTGCCGCCGATGGTGAGGGTGACCACGTCCGTGTGGGCGCCGAGCGCGTCGAGTTGCGGCGGTTGCGAACCTTGGGGCCCGGCAAGGGCCGTGGTCGTGGCGCCCGAGCAACTGACGTCGGTGAGCCGCCAGTTGTTCGCGGTCGCGAGGAGGGACGGGTAGTTGTGGTCGGACCGCGCGCAGGCGGAGTCGACTTGGGTGGGGATGCCGGGCCCGGCGGCGTAAGAGTCGCCCAGCGCAACGTAGTTGACGGTGCGCGCGGTGGATACCGAGGCGCTGGCCGCTGTCACCCCCGCGGTGGACAGGGCCATCGCGCAACACGCCACCACGGCGCCTCGCGACAGGTTCCGCCGACCGGGAGATCTCTTGGTCCGCTTGTGCGCAGGTTTCACAAGTCCGTCCATCCGTCGGGCCCCCGAAGTGCTCGTCGAATCGCTCGTCGAATCGTTCATCGAGCCGCTCCGGCAACAGGCACCAGAGGCAGGGGCGTTGAGCCGTCGGCACGTCAATTGACGTGCGTACCAAGGAGGTTCACACATGGGCGAGGCTCACACATATGGGCGCGAACGAGCGATTACCGCCAGGGGCTGGCTGGTACCCATTGGGTACCGTTGCCGCATGACGAAGACACCGGGGACATCGAAGACATCGGGCCACTGCGAGGACCCCAAGAGCGTCTACTCCGCCGCCTGCCCCTGCCGCGACATGCTGGACCTGCTGGCCAACAAGTGGAGCGCTCTGGCGCTGGGAGCTTTGGAGGACGGGCCGCAACGCTTCGGAGCCCTGCGCGGCCGGCTCCAGGGCGTGAGCCCCAAGGTCCTCACCCAGACACTGCGCCGCCTGGAGGACCACGGCTTGGTCGACCGCCGGATCTACGCGGAGGTACCGCCGCGGGTCGAGTACAGCCTGACCCCACTGGGCAAGGACGCCTGCGCCCCGCTGGCCCACCTGCGCACGTGGGTGGAACAGAACATCGACCGCTTCCCGGAAGCAGCCTGACCTCACACCGCGCAGGGCCCCCACCTGGATAGTTCCCCAAGGGAAGCAAGCTCCCTTGATGGTTACTACCTCTCGACGGGTACCTTGCCGCCCGTGGCCGTCATCCCCCCATCGGCCACCGCACGCAAGGAGGAGACCCAAGATGAGCGAGCCCTGGAAGCCGACGGCGACGATGCCGGCCGTGGCCTACCGCGAGAGCCTGCCGATCGACGACGCCGAGAGCCTGGTGGACGTCGAACTGCCCGTGCCGCAGCCGGGTCCGCACGATCTGCTGGTCCAGGTGGAGGCAGTAGCGGTCAACCCCGTGGACTACAAGGTCAGGCAGAACAACGACCCGGGCGGCGAGCCCAAGGTGCTGGGCTGGGACGCCGCGGGCACGGTAGTCGCGGTCGGTGAGTCGGTGGAACTGTTCAAG
This sequence comes from Actinobacteria bacterium OK074, assembly GCA_001298575.1. Taxonomy (GTDB): domain Bacteria; phylum Actinomycetota; class Actinomycetes; order Streptomycetales; family Streptomycetaceae; genus Streptomyces. The sequence continues at coordinate 35,564 of LJCV01000278.1, read as the reverse complement.
ACCGGCGACGAGGTGTTCTACGCCGGGGCGATCGACCGGCCGGGCGCCAACTCCCGCTTCCACACCGTCGACGAGCGCATCGCAGGCCGCAAGCCCACCACACTCTCCTTCACCGAGGCGGCGGCACTGCCACTGACTTCCCTGACCGCGTGGGAGGGTTTGTTCGAACGCCTGGGCCTACGCGAAGGTGCTGCGGAAGAAACCGGCACGCTACTGCTGACCGCAGCGGCAGGCGGCGTAGGAGCGATGGTGGCACAACTGACCCGGGCCCTCACCGGCCTGACCGTGATCGGCACCGCCTCCCGCCCGGAAACCGCCGAGTTCGCCCGCAGGATGGGCGTGACACACGTGATCGACCACCACCGCCCCCTGCCCGCACAGGTGACCGAGGTGGCACCCGCCGGAGTGGACCACATCTTCAGCACGGCGGCCACGGACCACAACCTCGCCGCATACGCCGACATCCTCAAGCCGTTCGGAAACCTGCTGGCCATCGACGACTTCGGCCCCGTAGAAATCGGCCTACTGAAATCAAAGAGCATCTCCTTCCACTGGGAACTGATGTTCACCCGCTCCCTCTACCAGACCCCGGACCAGGCAACACAGCACCACATCCTCACCCGAATCGCCCAACTCACAGACAAGGGCACCCTCCAAACCACGGCAACCCGGGACCTCGGCACAATCAACGCCGTCCACCTGCGCGAGGCCCACCGCATCCTGGAGTCGGGCACGGCCATCGGCAAACTGACGCTGACGGGATTCTGAGCCTGCCGACGCGGGGCCGACGGCGGGCGCACACTTGAAAAAACGGCCGCCGACCTGCGGAAATAGAAAAAGCGGCAGACGAGTCGGGACATACGCCGGGTTCTGTTCCCCAAGGCCCTCACGGTCCCCGGGGCGACGACCATCCATCTAGGACCGACGTTGCCATCGGCCTCCTGCGGTCTACCCGCGGACTCGGGCGGGCAGCCCTCGGACGTCCGCGCAGAAACACCAAGGTGTTTCCTTTTGACCTTGCTCCGGGTGGGGTTTACCTAGCTGCCCAGGTCGCCCTGGGCACTGGTGGTCTCTTACACCACCGTTTCACCCTTACCCGGCGCCGAAGCGCCAGGCGGTTTGTTTTCTGTGGCACTGTCCCGCGGGTCACCCCGGGTGGCCGTTAGCCATCACCCTGCCCTGTGGAGCCCGGACGTTCCTCGGGAAGCACCCCTAGGGGGCTCCACGCGGCCGTCCGCCCGGCTCGTCTGCCGTGTCGACCATGGTACCGGGCTCCGCCGGAGCGAAACGCACCCCCGTCGCCGCATCCGCCTCCGTCAGGCGGACCCGCAACCGCTCCCCCAGCGGCAGCGGGTCCCGGCCGCCGGTCACCCGTGCCACCACCGCCGGGGTCTCCAACTGGACCGTACCCACCGTGGGTTGGCGGTCGTCCACGTCGACCACGCATCCCTCGAAGACCTCGCCGACCCGGCCCGCCAACAGCGCCGCCTCCACCAGGTCCACGCAGCCGCGTTCCGCCGCGTTCGAGCGTCGGGTGCCCTCTGTCATTCGGGCCGGCAGGGCGTCCAGTTCGGTCAGTACCCAGTCCGGTACCGGCTTCCCGGCCGTCGCCGCCAGGCAGATCTCCGTCGCGTAGCGGTCCACCAGGCGTCGTAGGGGGGCCGTGCAGTGGGTGTACGGGGACGCCACCGCCGCGTGGGTGGGGTGTTCCGGCACGGCTCCGTCGCGGAACACCGTGTAGCTCGCGCCGCGCAGCAGTGTCGTGCATTCCTGGAGGAACGCCGCGTGGCGTGGGATGTGCGGGTCGAGGGAGCGGATCAGGGCCGCGTACGAGACGTGGTGTGGCCAGTCGATGTGCAGGGCGGTCGCGGTGCGGCGGAGCCGCCCCACCGCGCCGTCGGGGGCCGCGGGCAGCGTGCGCAGTACCCCCGTGCCGTGCGCGAGCATGATTTCCGCCGCTGCCATGCCCGTGAGCAGGGAGATCTGGGCGTTCCAGTTCTCGGCGGGCAGCGCGGCCCGGTAGGTCAGCTCGTACCGGCCCGCCCGCTCCACGATCTCCTGTTCGGGTACCGCGAGCGAGATGCCGCCGCGGTCCTGTTCCAGTTGTTCGCGCAGTCGTCCGATCGTGCGCAGCAGCGCGAGCGGCTCCTCCGCCGTTTCCGCGTCCAACTGCCCCTGTACGGCGGCGTAGTCGAGTTTCGCCCTGCTGCGGACCAGCGCCCGGCGGACGTCGACCGCGCGGGTGCTGCCGTCCGCGTCCAGGTCGATCGTCCACAGCGTCGCCGGGCGCGGGCCGTCCGGCAGGAGGCTGGCCGCGGCCTCGCTCAGGATCTGCGGGTGCAGGGGGATCCGCTCGTCCGGGAAGTACAGGGTCAGGACGCGCCGGTGGGTCTCCGCGTCGAGTGCGCCGCCGGGTACGACGAAGGCTGCGACGTCGGCGATGGCGTACCGGACGCGGTAGCCGGTGCCCCGGCGGGACAGGTGCATCGCCTGGTCGAGGTCCGTGGACGCGGGTGGGTCGAGCGTGAAGAAGGGGACGTCCGTGGCGTCGTCGGCGGGCAGCGCCGGTTTCCTCGCCGTGCGGGCCGCCTCCGCCAGGACCTCCGGCGGGAAGGCATCGGGCACGTCGAGTTCCGTGCGCAGCGTGGTGAGGGCGGCCCGGACGGGGGCTTCCCGGGCGCCGGTCACGCGGAAGTGGCGGCGGGGCATGTAGCGAGCGTAGGACGGGGTCGGCGGGGCGGCACGCCGTACGCTGTCCGGGCCACTTCCAGCGGCTACCGAAGGAGATCGCGCGTGCTTGTCCTGTTGCCTCCGTCCGAAGGCAAGGCCCCCTCCGGCCGCGGCACCCCGCTGAAGCCGGAGTCCCTCTCCCTGCCGGGGCTCGCCGCCACGCGCGAGGCCGTGCTCGGCGAACTCGTCGAGCTGTGCCTGGGCGACGAGGACAAGGCGCGCGAGGTGCTCGGGCTGAGCGAGGGGCTGCGCGGCGAGGTCGCCAAGAACGCGGAGTTGCGGACGGCCGGGGCCCGGCCCGCCGGGGAGATCTACACCGGCGTCCTCTACGACGCCCTCGATCTCGCCTCCCTCGAACCGGCCGCCAAGCGCCGCGCCGCCGCCTCCCTGCTCGTCTTCTCGGGGCTGTGGGGAGCCGTTCGCGTGACGGATCGCATTCCTTCGTATCGCTGTTCGATGGGCACCAAACTGCCGGGGCTCGGGGCGTTGGGTGCTTACTGGCGTGCGCCCATGGCCGACGCGCTGCCCGAGGTCGCCGGTGGCGGGCTCGTTCTCGACCTGCGGTCCTCGGCCTACGCCGGCGCCTGGAAGCCGAAGGGGGAGGTCGCCGGGCGGACCGCGACCGTACGGGTGCTGCACGCGCCCACCCGCAAGGTCGTCAGCCACTTCAACAAGGCGACCAAGGGGCGGATCGTACGAAGCCTGCTGTCGGCCGGGGCCGCGCCTGCCAACCCCGCCGAGCTGGTGGAGGCGCTGCGCGGGCTCGGGTACGAGGTCGAGGCTCAGGCGCCGGGGCGGGCGGGGCAGAGCTGGGCGCTGGACGTGCTGGTGGCGGAGGTTCACTGACGGCACCCAGCCCATACGGTGCGGGGCCGTCCCACACATTGAGAAGCACAGCCCGCATGCGTTGCAGCATGCGCAACGACCATTGCTCATAGCGCTTCCCGAAGGCACGATGAGGCCATGACCTCGCCGTTGCCCTCCTCAGCCCTGCCCTCCGCAGCCCGGCCCTCCTCACCGCCGTCCTCCGCACCGCCGCCCCCCCCCCCACCCGTCGGGGGTGTCTCCGTGCTGGACCTCGCCCCCGTCGTCCCCGTCGTCGTCATCGAGGACGCCGCCGACGCCGTACCGCTCGCGCGGGCGCTGGTCGCCGGGGGGCTGCCCGCGATCGAGGTGACGTTGCGGACGGAGTGCGCGCTGGACGCGATCCGGGCAATCGCCGACGAGGTGCCGGACGCGGTGGTCGGCGCGGGCACCGTCATCACGGCGGACCAGGTGACGCGGTGTCTCGCGGCGGGGGCACGGTTCCTGGTCAGCCCCGGCTGGACGGACGGGCTGGTCGCGGCGATGCGGGCGTCCGGGGTGCCGTTCCTGCCGGGGGTGTCCACGACGTCGGAGGTGGTGGCCCTGCTCGAACTCGGGGTCACCGAGATGAAGTTCTTCCCCGCACAGGCGGCGGGCGGCACTGCCTATCTCAAGTCACTGGCCGGGCCCCTGCCGCAGGCCCGCTTCTGCCCGACCGGCGGTATCGGGCCCGGCAATGCGCACGAGTACCTCGCCCTGCCCAACGTCGGCTGCGTGGGCGGCACTTGGATGCTGCCGGCGGACGCGGTCGCGAGCGGGGACTGGGCTCGGGTGGAGGCGCTGGCCCGGGAGGCGGCGGGGTTGCGGCTGCGACTGCGGGGGCTCGCCTGACGGGCTTGGCGGGAGGGAGGAAGCAGAGGAATCATGTGAACTCCCGGGAACCCACGGGAACTCGCGGCAACTCGCAGGAACTCGCATAAATTCACGGGACCTCAAGTCCCGCTGGCACGCGGGGAGTTGACCGCCGTGAACCCCGGTGGACCCCTGCGAGCAGGCAACCGCCCGCCTCACCCGGCCGAATCCACCGCACACATGGCGTAAAACTTGCCCTATGGCCACCGTCGAACCGCCGCCCTTCGCGCGGGAGTTGTTTCGCTGGCGTACCGTCCGTCGGGTCAGTCAGCTGGAGTTGGCCGCGCGGGCCGGGACGACACAGCGGTATGTGGGTGTGATCGAGCGCGGCCGGTCGGTGCCCGGCCGGGCGGTCGTGCTGCGGCTGGCCGAGGCGCTGGGGCTGACCCTGCGGGAGCGCAACGCGCTGCTGCTGTCGGCCGGTTACACGCCCGCGTACCCCCAGACACCGCTCGACTCGGCCGAACTCGACCCCGTGCGCGAGGCGTTGGAGCACGTCCTCGCCGGACAGCTGCCGTACCCGGCGGTGCTGGTGAGCGGGGTGCTGGGCGAAGTCGTCGCGGCGAACGCGGCGTTCGAGGTGCTGGCCGAGGGTGCCGATCCGGAGCTGCTCGGCCCCCGCCCCAACCTCCCCCGGCTGGCGCTGCATCCGCGCGGCATGGCACCGCGGATCGTGAACCTCGACGTGTGGGGGCGGCACGTCCTGGCGGGCCTGCGGGCCCGGGCCGAACCCGGCGGTGACCCCCGACTCCTCGCGCTGGTGGACGAGTTGGCCGGTTACCTGCCGCCGTACGAACCCGGCGAGGACTACCTCGGCTTCGCCGCGCCGCTGCGACTGCGGTGCGCGGAGGGGGAGTTGAGGCTGTTGTCCACGCTGACGTCGTTCACGACCGCGCTCGACGTGACCCTCGCCGAACTGCACCTCACCGCCTTCCTGCCGGCGGACCTGGTGACGGCCGAGATCCTGCGGGCGCGGGCCCTGCGGGGCCGGGGCGGGCTCAGGGACGCAGGTGAGACGTCTCGTTGAAGAGGCGGACGCTCGCGTTGCCGTCGGCGTAGTACGCCACCGCGGAGAGCGACGCGGCCGACAGTTCCATGCGGAACAGCGACTCCGGCGGGGCGCCCAGGGCGAGGCGCACGAGCGTCTTGATCGGCGTCACGTGGGTGACGACGAGGACCGTGCGGCCCGCGTACGCGGCGATCAACTTGTCGCGGGCGGCGGCCACGCGCACCGCGACCGCGGCGAAACTCTCGCCGCCGCCGGGGGGTTCGGCGTCCGGTGAGGCCAGCCAGGTGTTCAGCGCCTCGGGGTCGCGCTCGCGGACCTCGCCGAAGGTGAGCCCCTCCCACGCGCCGAAGTCGGTCTCGCGCAGGCCGTCTTCGATGCTCACGGCGAGCCCGAGCCGGTCGGCGACGGCCGCGGCGGTCTCCCGGGTCCGGGCCAGCGGCGACGACACGACGGCCTCGACGGTACCGCGCCGCGCCAACGCCTCCGCGACCCGCTCGGCCTGCTCCCGCCCGGCCGCGGAGAGGGAAGGGTCGCTGCCACCGCTGCCGGAGAAGCGCTTCTGGGGCGTCAGCGGGGTCTCACCGTGCCGCAGGAGTACGAGGGTTGCGGGGGCGCCGAGGTCGGCGGGGGCCGACCAGCCGGGGGTGGCGTTCGCGGAGGGGGTCGTGCTCGCGGAGGGGCTCGCCGTATCTGTGGCCGCGGCCTCCGCCGTCGTACCCTTCACCGCCGCGGCCTCCGCCGTCGTACCCTTCACCGCCGCGGCCTCCGCCGTCGTACCGTCCGCCACCGCACTCATCACCGCACTCACCACCGCACCCGCACCCGCACCCGTGCCCGCACTCATCAGCCCCGCGACCGCCCGGGCCGCCCGCACGTCCGCCAGTGCCTTCGTGCCACCTCCGGCGGCGCCCGAGGCTTCCGAAGTCCCCGCGTCCATGGCCTCGTTGGCCAGCCGGTCCGCGTGCTTGTTGCGCTCGCGCGGGATCCACTCGTAGGTCACGCGGTCCGGCGGGAACACCCGACTCGCTTGCAGCGCCAGCGGTTTCATCGACGGGTGCTTGATCTGCCAGCGGCCCGACATCTGTTCCACGACCAGCTTGGAGTCCATCCGCACGTGCACCGACGCCGTCGGATCCAGCTCGTGCGCGGCGCGCAGGCCCGCCAGCAACCCCCGGTACTCGGCGACGTTGTTGGTGGCGACGCCGATGAACTCGGCGGCCTCCGCCAGCGTTTCCCCCGTCACCGCGTCGCTCACCACGGCCCCGAAGCCGGCCGGGCCCGGGTTGCCCCGCGAACCCCCGTCGGCCTCGACCACGAACTCCCGCACGCCACAAGCCCCTTCAGCGGCCGATCACGGACCGGACGAACTACTTGACGAACTGCTTACAGCCCCGACTCGCCCGTACGCACCAGAATGCGGCGGCAGTTCTCGCAGCGCACCACCGTGTCGGGCGCGGCCTTGCGGATCTCCTGGATCTCGGTGATCGCGAGTTCCTGGCGGCAGCCCTGGCAGCTGCGCTGGTAGAGCCGGGCCGCGCCGATGCCGCCCTGCTGCTCGCGCAACTTGTCGTAGAGCTTGAGCAGGTCGGCGGGGACGGAGGCCGCGATGACCTCGCGCTCCTTCGTGACCGACGCCGCCTCGCCGTCCAGCGACTCGAACGCCGCGTCCCGGCGGGCGGTGGCCTCGTCGATCGTGGTCTGCACCGACGAGACCCGCGCGGTCAGTTCGGCGACCCGCTCCTGCGCGGACTCGCGGCGTTCCATGATGTCCAGGACGACGTCCTCCAGGTCGCCCTGCCGCTTGGCGAGCGAGGCGATCTCGCGCTGGAGGTTCTCCAGGTCCTTGGGCGAGGTGACCGCGCCGGAGTCGAGGCGCTGCTGGTCGCGGGTGGCGCGGGTGCGCACCTGGTCGACGTCCTGCTCGGCCTTGGTCTGCTCGCGGGCGGTGTCGCTCTCCTCGGTCTGCGCGGCCACGAGCAGGTCGCGCAGCTGGGTGAGGTCCTTGGTGTGCGCGTCGATCTCGGCGTGCTCGGGCAGCGAACTCCGCTTGTGCGCGAGCTGCTGGAGCCGTACGTCGAGGCCCTGGACGTCGAGGAGTCGGATCTGGTCGGCGGGCGCGGCGTTCAGTTGGGGGCTCCCATGGGGCTAGTGGTGACGGAGGATGCCGCGTGGGCGGTCCAGGGGTCGGTGACCGTGGCCGAGACGTGGACCCGCAGGTCCCATCCCATCCGGTCGGAGATCTCGTCGAGCTGGCTCGCGGCCAGCTCGCACCAGGGCCACTCGGTGGCCCAGTGCGCCGCGTCGAGCAGCGCGAGGGGACTGTGGGCGCGGGCCTCGGATACGGGGTGGTGGCGGAGGTCCGCGGTGAGGAAGGCGTCGACGCCGGCGGCCCGGACGTCGTCGAAGAGGCTGTCGCCGGAGCCGCCGCTGACGGCGACCGTGCGGACGAGCGCGTCCGGGTCGCCGGCCACGCGGATGCCCTGCGCGGTCGCGGGCAGCCGCTCGGCGGCGCGGGCGGCGAGTTCGCGCACGGTCAGCGGATGGTCGAGTTCGCACACCCGGCCGAGGCCGCGGCGGCCCGCCGGGTCGGTGGTGTCCGGTACGAGGGGGCGGACGACCCGCAGGTCCAGCGCGCCGGCGAGCGCGTCGCTGACGCCGGGGTCGGCGCGGTCGGCGTTGGTGTGGGCCACGTGCAGCGCGACGTCGTGCTTGATCAGGGTGTGCACGACGCGGCCCTTGAAGGTGTCGGCCGCGACCGTCGTCGTACCGCGCAGATAGAGCGGGTGGTGGGTGACCAGCAGGTCCGCGCCGAGTTTGACCGCCTCGTCGACGATCTCCTGGACCGGGTCGACGGCGAACAGCACCCGGGAGACGTCCTGGTCCGGGTCGCCGACGACCGTGCCGACCGCATCCCAGGACTCGGCCCGCTCGGCCGGCCAGAGGGCGTCGAGCGCGGCGATGACTTCAGACAGACGGGGCACGGGTGAAAGGCTACCTGGGTGTTCTGTGCGGCAGTACCGGCGCCGCCGTACCCGGGCCCGGTCCGGGCCCCCTGCTCCCCGGCCAGCACAACCGCCCCCGTTTCATCAGGCGAACCGCCCGACCGACACCCTTATGTGTGAAGCGGCCGTCCGCCGTCCCACGTCTGTGCGTGCGAAAACTAGCTTCGTCGCCGGAGGTGACGAAACGATGACGACCTGTACGTTCGAGTCCGCCACCACGGAAACGGATGTGGATGCGGAATCCGCGACCCCGGATACGGATCCGGACACGGTTCCGAACGCGGATCCGGACACCGAAGGGGACGCGGGAGGGGACGCGGGAGGGGACGCGCGCCGGGTTTCGGTGACGACGCCGGAGCCCGTCGACGCGGACACGACACCGGAGCCCGCCGATGACGACACCCGCACCCACACCCACGCCCCGCAAGGCATCCACCCCCGCCCCGGCTGCGTGATCACCGCCGACGGCTCCTACGCCGCCCGGCTCGCCCTCGGCGGCGCATGCTGGTTCGCGGAACGCTGGACGCTGGACGGCCCCGAGCCGTACGCCGTGCCGCTGCCGGCGCACCAGCCGGAGGAGCCCGGCACGGAGGTGCTGCCGCTGACCGACGGCCGGGTGCTGATCCACCGGACCGCGGCCGGGCGGCACCTGTTCTCCCTGCTGTACCCGACCGGGCCGGACACCGGCGAGCTGCCGCTCGGCGCGGTCGAGTGCCCGGAGCCGGACGCCCCGCTGTGGCTGCTGCCGCCCGCACCGGCCGGGGAACGGGCCTACGCGCTCGCCGTCGGCCGCGGTTCGACGGCGGTGTGGCTGGTCGCGGGCGGCACGTTCGGGCCCGAACTGCTGGCCGAGGTGCCGGGGCAGTGCTCGGGCGGGGTGTGGCTGGACCGCGAAGGACGGCTGCTCGCGCTCGACCGCGCCCTCGACGGCCGCACGAAGACGGTGGTGATCGATCTCGAACGGGGCGGCGAGGTCTCGCCGTTGCTCCAGATCGCCGACGACAGCGACGACCGGCTCCTGCTCGCGGACCCCGACAGCGGCCTGCTCCTCATCGGCTCCGACGCCCCTTCCCCCGGCCAACAGCGGCTCGGCTGGGGGGTGTTGGGCAGCACCCTGCCGGTCCGCTTCCCGGAGTGCCTGCGGCTGGACGGGGCCCGGGTGACACCGTTCGCGATCCAGCCGGGCCAGGTGCTGACCCCGGAGAGCTGCGCGGTGGCGCTCCGCTACGACTACGACGACGGGACGGGCGGCAGCTGGGTGGGGCTGTGGCGGCCCGCCGAGCGCCATGTGCACCATCTCGCGGCGCCCGAGGGGTGGTTGGCGGGCGCGGGGCTGTGGACCCGCACGGGCGAACTTCTCCTGCCGTACGCGAACGGGGCGGTGCCGTGCGGGGTGGCACGGGTGGCGGCTCCGGCACGGGTGTTCAGGGCTCCGGCCGCGGCGCCCACGACGACGCCACGCTCCGCACCGCGCCCTGTACCACTGCAACAGGCCCCGTTGGCCGGGCGGAAGCCTGCGAGTTCAACAAAACTGCAACAACAGGGGCGCGACGAGGTGTCTGACGTCACATCCGTCACATCCGCTCGATAAGATCGGCCGTCTGTACGACAGTTCGGATCGACGGGGTGACACTTCCCATGAGCGTCAGCGAGACCAGCACCATCCAGCCGCCGAACGCCCAGGCCGACGAGGCCGAAGCACACGGACGACACCGCGGTCAGTTCTCCGCCCAGGAGACCGAGGCGGCCCCCAACGGGCGGCACCGCAAACCGGCCGGCCAGCAGACCGATTCGGCTGCCTGACGATACTTCAACTCACCGCTTGGCCCTGCCCCTTGGGAAGTTTTCAACGGGGGTGGGGCCACGCGTTTTTAACACGCGCCTTCAACGGGGGTAGGCCCACGCGTTTTTAGGGGCGCGGGGAACTGCGCGACCAGCCACGACGCAGCCACAGACAACCAACTACCTCCCCCGGCGGAGCCGCAATACTTCCGCCGCCGCAAACATCTCCCCTTCCCCCCGCCCCGCATAAAACGGCGACAACACCGCATCCAACTCCTCATACGTGAACACCCCCCGAGAACTGTCGAACTGAGCCCCCACCCGAGGCCGCTCAACAACCGCCACCATCCCCCCATGCACCACCAGCAACTGCCCATTGACCCGCCCCGCCGCAGGCGAAGCCAAGTACCCCACCAGCGGAGCCACATGCTCGGGCGAGAGAGGATCGAGCCCACCCACCGGTACCGCCCGCGACGCGAACACATCCGCCGTCATCCGCGTACGCGCACGAGGACAGATGACATTCGCCGTCACCCCATACTTGGCGAGAGCCAGCGCCGTGGACGTCGTCAGCCCGACGATCCCCCCTTTCGCCGCCGCGTAGTTGGGCTGTCCGGCGGACCCGGCGAGGAACGCCTCCGAGGAGGTGTTCACGATCCGCCCGTACACCGGCCCGCCCACCGCCTTGGCCCGGTCGCGCCAGTGCGCGGCGGCGAAGCGGACCGTGTTGAAGTGGCCCTTGAGGTGGACCCGGATCACCGCGTCCCACTCGCCCTCCGCCATGGAGAAGACCATGCGGTCGCGCAGGATGCCCGCGTTGTTGACGAGGATGTCCAATCGCCCGTACTCGGCCACCGCCAACTCGACGAGTTCGCGGGCCTGTTGGTGGTCGGCGACGTCCCCGACGTGGGCGCGGGCCCGGCCGCCCGCGGCGCGGATCTCCGCGGCGACCTCCTCCGCGGGCCCGGCGGACGCCGCCCCGCTGCCGTCCCGCCCCGGCTGCCCGTAGTCGTTGACGACGACGGCCGCGCCGAGCCGGCCCAGTTCGAGCGCCTCGGCCCGCCCGAGCCCCCGCCCGGCACCGGTGACGACCGCGGCCAGCCCTTCCAATGGCAGTGACATCAACAACCCCTCACCGGCCGGTGGTTCACATCTCGATGCAGGTCCGCAGCGCGACCCCCGTACGCATCTGGTCGAGCGCCTCGTTGATCTCGGCGAACGGGACGCGGTGGGTGATCAGCCCCGCGAGGTCGATGCGTCCGGCCCGCCACAGCGCGATGGTGCGTTCGTAGGAGCGCAGCACGTCGCCGCCGCCGTACAGGGACGGCAGGATGCGTTTTTCGTCGAAGAACAGCTCGAACATGTTGAGTTGGAGGAAATCGTCCAGGGCGCCCGCGCCGACCACGACGAGGGTGCCGCCGCGGCGGGTGTTCTCGTACGCGGTGCGGGCGGTGGCCGCCTTGCCGACGACCTCGAAGACGTAGTCGAACCCCTCGCCGCCGGTGACCAGTTGCTTCGCGCCGGGCAGCTCCTCCGGCGAAACGGCCCGCGTGGCGCCGAACTTGAGGGCGGCCTCGCGCCGGGTGCCGACCGGGTCGACGGCGACGATCTCGGCGGCCCCGCGCAGCCGCGCGCCCTGGATGACGGAGATGCCGACGCCCCCGCAGCCGATCACGGCGACCGACGAACCGGCTTCCAGATCGGCGGTGTTGAGGGCCGCGCCGAGCCCCGTGGTGACCCCGCAGCCGATGAGGGCGGCGATGTCGAAGGGCACGTCGTCCGGGATCGGTACGGCGCTGCCCGCGTCGACGACGACCTCCTCGGCGAAGATGCCGGTGCCGGCCATGCCGAAGACGTCCCCGGTGGGGCGGCGGAAGTTGGGGGTGCCCGCGTTGACGAACCCGGCCAGGCACAGTTCGGTCTGGCCGCGCTTGCAGGCGGGACAGGTGCCGCAGGCGGGCAGCCAGCACACCACGACCCGGTCGCCGGGCTTCAAGTGGCTTACGCCCTCGCCGACTTCGAGGATCTCCCCGGCGCCCTCGTGGCCCGGTACGAAGGGTGCGGGCTGCGGCAGGACGCCGCTCATCGCGGACAGGTCGGAGTGGCACAGCCCGGTGGCCCGCATCCGGATGCGCACCCTGCCGGGGCCGAAGCCCGCCGTCTCGACGTCGTCGAGGACCTCCAGCTTGTCCTGGCCGATCTCGTGCAGTACGGCTGCGCGCATGGTGCGGCTCCCCTCAGCGGGTGGGTCGGGCGGGTGAGTCAATGGGCTTGCGGATCAGCCGAGTTGGACAACCGTGTCGGTGAGGACCGGCGCATGGTCGCGCTCGCCGACATGCACCTCCACCCGCACCGCGTCCGTGGACCGCCACATGCGGATGCGCAGGGTCTCCCCGGGGTACACCACCCCCGCGAACCGGGTGGAGTACCCGCGCACCCGGCTCACGTCCCCGGCGAGGCAGGTGTCCACCACCGCCTTGAGGGTGATCCCGTAGGTGCACAGGCCGTGCAGGATGGGCCGGTCGAACCCGGCGAGCTTGGCGAACTCGGGGTCGGCGTGCAGGGGGTTGTAGTCGCCGGAGAGGCGGTAGAGCAGCGCCTGGTCCGCGCGGACCGGGCGCTCGACCACCTTGTCGGGGGCGCCGGCCGGGGGCTCCCGTCGCGCGGAGGGTCCCCGGTCGCCGCCGAAGCCGCCCTCTCCGCGGACGAAGACCTGGGCGTCGCTCGTCCACAACGGGCCCTGCTCGTCGGCGACTTCGGTGCGGGCGACCAGGACGGCCGCCTTGCCCTTGTCGTACACGGCGGCGATCCGGCCCGTGGCAACCGCCGTGCCCCGTACGGGAATCGGGCGGTGCAGGGTCAGACTCTGGCCGCCGTGCAGGACCTTGGCGAGGTCGACGTCGATGCCGGGCATGGTCAGGGCGTTGATCACGCCGGGGGAACCGTTGCCCGCGACGGTCGCGAAGCTGGGCAGGACGTGCAGCCGGGACTCCAGGGCGTAGCGGAGTTCGTCGGGGTCGGTGGCCGGGCTGTCCTTGTCGGGGTTGGCGCCCGCGCCGACCCCCAGGTGGTAGAGCTGGACGTCCCGGCGGTCCCAGGTGATCTCCGCGCGGTGGGGTGCGGCGGCGAGCGCCAGCTCTGCGTCGATGGGCATGGGACTCCTGGAACCGTTGACGGGGGCGGAAGACGGGGGCGGAATCGGAACGGACGGGCTGGGACGGGCAGTTCAGGACCCCGGTGCGGCCGTCCGCACCGTCGGCCGCACCGAGGTCGCTCACGGGGCCGCGGAACCCGTCCGGTGGTGGGGTTTCTGCAACGCGTTCCAGTGCGGCACAGCCTGTATAACCCAGGGCCCGGGAGTTGTGAAGACTCCTGACGGTATGTCAGATGTGCGGTTCCGCGCCCCACCCCGAGAGCGCCCACCCATGACATTTGTCCTGCCCGTCGCCGTACAACCGGCTCTGCCGCGCCCCCGCCCCCGTCCGTACGCTGAGGTGACGGCGATAGAAGGGGGAGGACCGATGCCCTGGTGGCGAACGGCGCTGTGCCGACCGGCCGTTGACCGGTTCCGGCGGCTGCGCACGGAGTTCCGGCGCGCGAAGGAGCAGAACAAGCGCTTCAAGGCCGAGCAGCGGGCCGCCCGGAAGGCCGGGAGACCGCTCCGGATCACGGGCCCGAGCCCCACCGGTTTCACCCTGCTGCCGTGGCTGCTCATGGGCATGGGCGCCTTCTCGAACCTCTTCCAGGGCCACACCCCGAATCCGCTGATCGGCGGCGCGGGCCTGCTCACCTTCAACTCCCTCTACGTCTATGTGTCGTTCCGCGTCTTCGACAAGGAGAAGCGGGAGTCCACCTCCACCCGGGTGGCGCTCGGCCTGATGACCGTGGTGACCTGCGCCTTCGCCCTCGGCTACGGCGACGACTGGGTGATGTTCTTCCCGCTCCTCGGCCTCGCCACCGGCGCGGTGGTCCGCGGGTGGCGCGCCCTCCGGGAGACCGCGACGGCCGTGGCGCTGCTCGCGGGTGCGGTCTCCTGGGTCAGCGACGGCTCCGACGCCCTGACCATCGCGTACGCCACCTGGATCTCCGCCATGGTGACGGCGGCGATCCTCTCCCTGGCCGAGGCGGTACGCGAACTGGCAAACGCCCGGGAGGAGTTGGCGCGCCGCGCGGTGGAGGAGGAGCGGCTGCGGTTCTCCCGGGACCTGCACGACCTGCTCGGGCACACGCTCTCGGTGATCGTGGTCAAGTCGGAGGCGGCCCGGCGGCTGGCCCGGCGGGACCTGGACGCCTCGCTGACCCAGATCGAGGACATCGAGTCGGTGGGCCGCCAGGCGCTGACCGAGATCCGCGAGGCGGTGACCGGCTACCGGGAGGGCAGCCTCGCCACCGAGCTGGACCGGGCCCGCTCGGCGCTGTCGGCGGCCGGGGTGGAGAGCCGACTCCGGCGTTCGGGGCCGCCGTTGACCCCGCAGACGGAGGCGCTGCTGGGCTGGGTGGTGCGCGAGGCGGTCACCAACATCGTGCGGCACAGCGGCGCTTCGCACTGCTCGATCGTGCTGGACGGCACCGCGGAGCGGGTCCGGCTGGAGGTGAGCGACGACGGGGACGGCGTACCGGCGGTGGCGATGCCCAAGGTCGAGGGCATCGGCGGCACCGGCATCAAGGGCCTGACCGAACGCCTCGCGGCGGCGGGCGGCTCGTTGCGAGCCGGCCCGTCGCCGCACGGCGGTTTCACGGTCACCGCCGAACTCACGGTGGATTCACCGGGGTTGACCCCGTGCACAGTACCGATGGCGGGCGCCCCGGCCAGAACCGCGGCGCCCGCGATGCCGTAACCCTGTCGGGGCCCCGGCGCCCGCGATGCCGTAACCCGCCCTCGTGACTACGGCGCCCAGGGAGCCGTGACCGCCCAACTCACGTCGTCCGTCCACGAGGTGGCGCTGTCGAAGGCGTTCGAGCCGCCGTCGCTCGCCGCGTAGACGTTGTAGTTGTAGTGGCGCAGGAAGCGGGTCGGGTAGTTGTACGAGGCGAACGACGAGCCCGTGCCGCTCTTGCCGGTGGTCGGGCAGAACGTGGCGTCGGATCTGAACTGGGCGGTGCCGACCATGGGTTGGCGGTAGAGCTGGTAGTTGTAGTGGCGCAGGAAGTCGCCGGGGTAGTTGCGCGACTCGAAGGAAATGCAGGAGGCGTCGGCGAGACCGCGGCGGACGATCCAGGTGGCGTCGTTCTTGTCGAGCGTCGAACTGCTCGACGTGATCGCGGAGATGACCGCGTTGCCGTTCTGGTGGCGGATGTAGTCGCCGGTGCAGCACGAGGTGGTCGCCCGCAAGGAGATCTCCGAGCCCGGGGTGAGCGTGCCGGTGGTGCCGGTCGAGCCGCCGTAGCCGACGGAGACGATGTTGGCCTGGACGGCGTCGTCGGCGGCGTCGGTCGGGATGCCCGCGGTCATGACGCCCTCGAAGAACGAGCCGATGGAGCCGTTGCTGTTGTCGCCGCCGGTGCCGAGGACGATCGCGCCCTCCTGGTGCATCGGGGAGTAGCCGCTGCTGGTGGAGGGTTCGCCGCCGGAATACGTGGTCGTGAGCGAACCCGACTGGGCGTTGCCGTATTTCAGGGCGAAATGGTCCTGGCCGTTGTTCTTCAGCAAAGCGGTGACGAACGGGATCGCGCCCGTACCGGTGTTCGCGGTGTTCTTGCTGTAGCCGGAGTCCGACTGGAACAGGCCGTTCTCCAGGTCGGCCTGGACCCACGGGCCCGAGCCGTAGCAGGGCGCGAACCAGCACTCGGTGCCGAAGTTGATCGCGTCCATGTGGCCGTTGCCGGTGTCCTTGTTGTTGGTCTCGGCGTTGCCGTAGTCGAAGCAGCAGCTGCCGTTGACGTGGGTGCCGGAGGTGACCATGTACATCCCCTCGGCGGCACCGTTGGTGGCCACGCCGGAGGTCGAGTTGTCGCGGTAGCCCATGCCCGCGGAGATCTCCAGGCCGTAGACCTGGTGGCCGCCGACGGTCACCGGCAGCGCGTCCGCGGGGGCCCCGACGTCGGCCGCGCCCGCGCCGCCCGCGCCCTCGACCGTGAGGTCGTTGTGGCGCGCGGACTGGTCGTAGATCTTGGTGACGATGCAGGTCGTGCCGGAACAGAAGCTGTCCTGGGCGGCGGCGTTGGCGTACCCGCCGGCCGCGAGCAGCCCGATGTCGGCGGTCGCGCTGTCGGAGGCGCGCTGCACCTGGTAGAGCGCGCCGTTGTACGACGAGTACAGCGCCCGCACGAGGCTGTGCGCGGCCACGCAGGGGGTGCCGGCGGCGGCGTAGACGTCGCAGGGGAGGGAACTGGCGGCGCTGGCCTGGGGCGCGCCGACGGCGAGGGCGGCGACGACTGCGAAGGCGGCGAGGGCGGCCAGTACGGCGTTTCTGAGGCGGCCTCGGGTCACGTGCCGGAGTCTTGAGAGCACGGTGTACCTCTCCTGTCTGCGGGTGTTCCTGCGGGTGTTCCTGCGGGTGTTCCTGCGGGTGCTTCCTGCTGGTGTTCCTGCGGGTGTCGAAATACCGAACGCCGTTCGGATCGAAATGCCGAACAATTGTCGAAATAAATTCGACGAGGGTGGGGCGTTTGAAGACCGAAGCGAGAGCGGGATCGAGAACGGGAGCGGGAACAGTGAATTGCAAACGCGATCACTGAATGCCGACCCGATTGTTGAGCCGCCCCAAGGGACCGTCAAGAGGCGCGGCACCGAACAATAGCCACTCTTTAATAAGCCTCCCGGGCCCGCCCGCCCCGTACCCTTGGGCCGTGAACGAGATGCCCACCGACCACCGGCCCGCCAAGTGCGTACGGGTCCTGCTCGCCGAGGACCAGGGCATGCTGCGCGGCGCGCTCGCGCTGCTGCTCGGCCTGGAACCGGACCTGGAGGTCGTGGCGCAGGTGGGCGCGGGCGACGTGATCGTGGACGCCGTGCTGACGCACCGTCCGGACGTGGCGCTGCTCGACATCGAACTGCCCGGCATGAGCGGTCTCGACGCGGCGGCCCTCCTCCGCGACCAGGCGCCCGACTGCCGGGTGCTGATCCTGACGACGTTCGGGCGGCCGGGCTATCTGCGCCGGGCCATGGAGGCGGGCGCCGCCGGGTTCCTGGTGAAGGACGGGCCGGTGGAGGAACTGGCGCAGGCGATCCGGCGGGTGCTGACCGGCGAGACGGTGATCGACCCGGCGCTCGCGGCGGCAGCGCTCGGCGCCGGACCGAGCCCGCTCACCGCCCGCGAGTGCGACGTGCTGAAGGCGTCGGTGGACGGCGCGACGGTCGCCGACATCGCCGCCAAGCTGCACCTGTCGGAGTCCACCGTCCGCAACTACCTCTCCGCCGCGATCGGCAAGACGGGCACCCGCAACCGCATGGAGGCGATGCGGGAGGCCCGGCAGCAGGGGTGGCTGTAGCACCCCCGGGCAACCTCAACCGGCCCCGGGCACCCTCAACTGCCCCCGGCCCCAAGGCGCTACGGGCTCCCACCCCCGGGCAGGCCAACCGGCCTCAAACCTTTGCCGGCCCCCGCCCCCGGACACACCCTCTCGCCGTAAGGCCCTAAGCCCTCCCAGACACCCCCCGCCCCGGCAACCACACCGCCATCAACACCCCCGCCACCACCAGCACCCCCGCGGCCGTCCGGAACACCAGCGCGTACCCCTCCGTCAGCGCCACCCCGCTCGTCGCCCCGTCCGTACGGGACGCCGCGATCGTCGACATGACCGCCAGGCCGAGTGAACCGCCCATCGTGCGCGAGGTGTTGACGAGGCCGGAGACCAGCCCGGCGTCCCGCGGGGCCGCCCCGGACACCGCGAGGGTGGCCAGCGGGGTCGTCGCGAGGCCCGCGCCGAGCATCATCAGGATCCCCGGCAGCAGGATCGCGGTGACGTACGTCCCGTCGGCCGTCATCGTGGACTGCCAGCCGAACCCGACCGCCGCGACGGCCGCCCCGGCTACCTCCGTGGCCCGCGCCCCGAGCACGCGCATGACGCGCGGTGCCGTCTTGGATCCGACCAGGGCCGCGAGGGCGCTGGGCACCTGGGCGAACCCGGCGCGCAGCGGCGAGTAGCCGAGCACGTTCTGGGCGTACAGGGTGATGAAGAACCACATGCAGAACATCGCCGAACCGGCCGCGAAAATGGCCACGTTGGCGGAGGCCACCGCCCGTAGCCGCAGCAGTTTCAGCGGCATGAGCGGCGCCGTCGTCCGCGTCTCGACGACGAGGAAGAGGCCGATCAGGGCGACGGCGGCGGTCAGCGGCACCAGCGTGGCGGCGGCCGTCCAGCCCTCCGTCTCGGTCTGGACGATGCCGTACGCGAGGACCGCGAGCCCCGTGGTGGCAAGGAGCGCGCCCGGCAGGTCGAGGCGGCGGCCGTCCCCGGCGCGGCTCTCCGGCAGCAGGCGGGCGGCGGCGAGCAGGACGAGGGCGCCCACGGGCACGTTGATGAGCAGGACCCAGCGCCAGGACAGGACGTCGACCAGGATTCCGCCGACGACTCCCCCGGCGGCCCCGCCCGCCGCGCCGACGGCCGTCCAGGTCGCCACCGCGCGGGTGCGGGCGGGGCCCTCGGGGACGGCGGAGGTGATGATGGTGAGCGTGGAGGGCGCGAGCACCGCCGCCCCGAGCCCCTGCACGGCCCGCGCGAGCAGCAGCTGGGTGCCGTTCTGCGCGAGGCCGCCGCCGAGCGAGGCGAGGGTGAACAGGGCGAGCCCGACGAGGAAGGTCCGTTTGCGCCCGTAGAGGTCGCCGGCCCGGCCGCCGAGCAGCATGAATCCGGCGAAGGCTATGGAGTACGCGTTCACCACCCATTGCAGGCCCGAGACGCTCAGCCCCAGGTCGGCGCGCATCGACGGCAGCGCCACGTTGACCACGGACACGTCGAGGACCACGAGGAACTGTCCGACGCAGGCGAGCGCGACGACCAGCCAGGGAGCGGCCGGGACGGTGGGAGGGGATGCTGCCGAACGGCTCTCTTCGATGGCTCGCGACATGGGTGTCATCGTGCCCACATCAGGCATGCGCGATCCATCGGTTTATAGGCGCACAACGGCTGGTCCGCGGGTCCTAGGACCAGCCCCCTACGGGTTTCAGAACCGGACAGCACCTGATGGACCGTCAGATACCCATGGGTAGGTCAAGAATTCACCGGACGGTCAACCCACCGGAATAGCTGCCCGAGGAAACGGGTTGCACGCTGCATGCATCCGCACGGATCTTCTTCGATCCTGTGACCTGTCTCTCGTTCTTTCCCGGCCTTGGAGGCCCCACCCCATGACGCATTCGTCGACCGACCAGCCCACCCGGAGGACCGGCGGGGCCGTCGTGCCCGTGCTGGCCTTCGCGGGCATCGTGGTCGCGGTGATGCAGACCCTGCTCGTCCCGGTCATCAAGGACCTGCCGGAGCTGCTGAGCACCGCGCCCAGCAACGCCACCTGGGTCCTGACCTCGACTCTCCTCTCCGGAGCCGTCGCCACGCCGATCATGGGCCGGCTCGGCGACCTCTACGGCAAGCGCCGGATGCTGCTGCTGAGCCTGAGCCTGATGGTGATCGGCGCGCTGATCAGCGCGTTCACCGACAACCTGATGGTGATGATCGTCGGCCGTACGCTCCAGGGCTTCTCCATGGGTGTCATCCCGCTCGGCATCGGCCTGATGCGCGACACCCTGCCGCGCGAGAAGCTCGGCTCGGCGATGGCCCTGATGAGTTCCTCGATAGGCATCGGCGGCGGCCTCGGCATGCCCGCCGCGGCCTTCATCGCGCAGCACTTCGACTGGCACGCCCTGTTCTTCGTCGCCGCCGGTGTCGGCGTCGTCTCCATCGTCCTGACCCTGCTGCTCGTACCGGAGTCCCCGGCCCGCGCCGAGGGCACCTTCGACGTGCTCGGCGCCCTCGGCCTCTCCCTCGGCCTGGTGCTGTTCCTGCTGCCGATCACCAAGGGCACCGACTGGGGCTGGGCCTCGGCCACGACCCTCGGCATGTTCGCGGCCTCGGTCGTCGTCCTGGTCACCTGGGGCGTCCTCGAACTGCGCCTGAAGGCCCCGCTGGTCGACCTGCGCACCACCGCCCGCCGCGAGGTGCTGCTCACCAACCTCGCCTCGATCATGATCGGCGTCAGCTTCTACGCCGTCACGCTCGTCATGCCGCAGCTGCTCCAGCTGCCGAAGGCGACCGGGTACGGCCTCGGCCAGTCGATGGTCGTCGCGGGCCTGTGCGTGGCCCCGCTCGGCCTGACGATGATGCTCGTCGCCCCCGTCTACGCCCGGCTGTCGGCCCGCTACGGCCCGAAGTACACCCTGGTCACCGGCCTGCTGGTGATCGGCATCGGCTACGGCGCGGGCCTGGGCATGCTGGGCGCGGTGTGGCAGACCATCATCACCACCGTGATCCTGGGCGCCGGCATCGGTCTCGCCTACGCCTCGCTGCCCGCGCTGATCGTCAGCGCGGTCCCCGCCTCCGAGACGGGCGCGGCCAACGGCCTCAACACGCTGATGCGTTCCATCGGTACGTCCGCGGGCAGCGCCGTGATCGGCATGATCCTGGCCAACACGGCGAACCACGTGAACGGCGTCGCCATCCCCACCCTGCACGGCTTCCGCATCTCCTACGGCATCGGCATGGCGGCCGTCGTCCTCGGCGCGGTCCTCGCGTTCTTCCTCCCGGCCCGCCGCCAGGCCACCGCACCGCAGCTGATCGCCTCCAGCGAGGAGGACGCGGCCCTGGAGCGGGCCCAGGAGATCCTCGGCGGTTTCCGCGGCCGGGTGCTGGACGCGGCCGGTACGCCGGTGCCGCGCGCCAAGGTCACCCTGATCGACCGCCGCGGCCGCCAGGCGGGCGCCGCGCTCACCGCCGACGACGGCAGCTACGCGCTCGCCGTCCCGGCCCAGGGCGCCTACGTCGTCGCCGCCCGCGCCACCGGCCACGGCCCGCTGGCCTCCTCGGCCACGCACGCGGGCGACGACCGCCCGGTCGACCTGGACCTCTCCCTCCCGGGCGAGACGGTCACCGCGTAACACCCGTAACGCCTGGTCACACCCCATCTCCCGTACCCCTCGTCGCAGCCGCGGCGGGGGGTACGGCAGCATGGGGCGCCCACGCTCCCGTAGATCCCGTAGATCCCGCAGCTCCTCTACTCCTCTACGACGACGGCGTGACCGTACCGACCGAAAGGACCCCCATGCCGACGACGGCGCCCGCCCCCAAGACCCTGGCCGCGTTCGAGGCGGCGAAGGGGTTCATGCCCGCCGACGAGGGGCTCGCGCTGCACGCGGCGGCGGTCGAGGCGGGCGGGCTGGGGCTGCCGTTGCTGGAGATCGGCACGTACTGCGGGCGGTCCACGATCCTGCTGGCGGACGCGGCACGCGCGCGTGGCGTCAGTGTGCTCACGCTCGACCACCACCGGGGCAGCGAGGAGCAGCAGCCCGGCTGGCAGTTCCACGACCCGGACACGTTCGACGCCGAGCTGGGCGTGATGGACACCCTGCCGCTGTTCCGGCGCGCGCTGTTCCTGGCCGACCTGGAGGACCACGTGGTGGCGCTGGTCGGCCGTTCGCCGCAGGTCGCCGCGGTCTGGGGCGGTCCGCTGGGGCTGGTCTTCATCGACGGCGGCCACACGGACGAACACGCGCAGGCCGACTACGAGGGCTGGGCCCCGCACGTCGCCGAGGGCGGCCTCCTCGCCATCCACGACGTCTTCCCTGTCCCCGAGGACGAGTTCACCGGCCAGGCCCCGCACCGCGTCCACCTGCGGGCACTGGCCTCGGGCGCGTTCACGCAGATCGCGGCGGAGGGGTCGCTGCGGGTGCTGCGGCGGACGGGGGCGGGGATCTGAGCGGTGCTTCAAGGGAGCCGAGCGTTACTTCAGGGGAGCCGAGCGTTACTTCAGCGGGACGTACGGCTTTCCTGAAGTCCTGCCACCGGCTCTCTCGAGGTCCGGCCGGCCAGCACCACCCCCGCCGCCAGCAGGAACGCCCCCGCCGCCGCGCCCACCGCCACCAGCAGCGCCCCGCCGACGCCGTGGTCCTGCGCGAGGCCGCCCGCGACCGCCTGGCCGACGGCCGTGCCCAGCGGGCCGCCCGCGCACAGCACGGTCAGCGCGGTGGCCAGCCGCTCGGCGGGGGCGAGCTGCTCGGTGAGGGCATACAGGGTGATCATGTACGGCGCCACGGTGCAGCTCGCGAGCGCGACGGCGACGGGCAGCGAGCCGAGCCGGGCGCCCACGAACAGGACGAGCATGCCGACGCACAGCAGCGCGGCGAACGTCACGTACCGCGCCCGCGTCGAGAACCGCGCGGGCAGCCAGGCGCACGCGGCCCCGGTCACCGCGCTGCCGACCCCGAACCCGGCGTACACCAGCCCGGCGGTCCCGGGCCGCCCGACGGCGTCGGCGTACACGGTCACCGCGGTCTGCACCCCGCCGAAGACCGCCCCCACGGCGGCCATGGCGAGGAACATCGCGGCCAGCGGACGGTACGGGAGGTCGCGTGCGGAACTCACCGTCCCCGTACCGGAGTTGACGGCGGCACCGGTGTGCCGCAGCGCGAACGGCAGGGTGCTCGTGGCCAGCAGCAGCATCACCGCGACGACGGGCGCCGCCGGACCGGCGGTGGCCGCCAGCCCGACGAGCGCGGGTCCGGCGACGAAGCTCAACTCGTCGGCGGACGCCTCGTACGACAGGGCGGCGGGCAGCAACTCGCCCCGGCCGCGCGCCCGTACGAGACGGGCCCAGTGCACGCGGACGAGTGCGCCGACCGGCGGCTGGGTGAGCCCCACGAGCACCCCCGCCCCGAGCATGCCGCTCCGGCCGCCGACCTCGGCGGCCGTCAACAGGGCTGCCCAGGCAAGGAAGTTGGCGCAGGCGGCGGTGACCGCGACGGTCCGGTGACCGTACCGGTCGGCCAGCGCGCCGACCGCGGGACCGCCGACGGCCACGGCGATGCTCTGGACCGCGCCCCCGATCCCCGCGAAGGCGTAGGAGTGGGTGGTGCCCTGGAGCAGG
Source organism: Actinobacteria bacterium OK074 (assembly GCA_001298575.1). Lineage (GTDB taxonomy): Bacteria > Actinomycetota > Actinomycetes > Streptomycetales > Streptomycetaceae > Streptomyces. The sequence goes on along the minus strand of LJCV01000278.1, from coordinate 12,310 downwards.
ACGAGGATGGCCAGGGCGGAGGAGGAGTAGGGGAGCCGGGCGAGGAAACCCAGCGGGAAGAAGCCGACGCCGGCGAGGCGCAGCAGGGAACGGTACGACAAGGGTCGTCTCCACAGGCACGTCAAGGAGACGCGCTACCCAGCCACCAGCGCGTCGACGGACCCGTTTCAGGACGCCAACGTAACCCGGTCCACAGCCCGTATCAAGGCCATGACCTGCACTTTCCCTGTTCGCGAGCAATCCCTCTGCGGACCCGGGCCGCCGGGTAGGGTGACCCCCGTGTCGTACTACGGACCGGATCCCGCCTTCGACCCGCACCGCCCACGCCGTTCCCGGCGGGTGCCACTGATCGCCGTCGCCGTGCTCGCGGTGGGCGCGACGGCCGGGTGGGGGGTGTACGCGGCGGTCGGCGACTCGGGCTCGAAGTCCGCCGCACCGCGGACGACGGCGGACGGCAGACCGGCCGCTTCCGCCGCTTCCTCGGCGACGCCCACCCCGTCGTCCCGCCCGTTGCAGGGCAAGGTGGTGGTCCTGGACCCCGGCCACAACCCCACCAACTACCGGCACACGGCGGAGATCAACCGCCAGGTGAACATCGGCACCAACGCCAAGGAGTGCGACACGACCGGGACGGCCACCAACTCCGGTTACGCGGAGGCGGCGTTCACGCTCGACGTGGCGCGACGGGCCCGGGTGCTGCTGCAACAGGCGGGCGCCACCGTGAAGTTGACGCAGAACGGCGACCGCGCGTGGGGGCCGTGCGTGGACGAGCGGGCCCGGATCGGGAACACGGCGCACGCGGACGCGGCGATCTCCATCCACGCCGACGGTGCCCCCGAGGGCGACCGCGGCTTCCACGTGATCCTGCCGGGCGCGGTGCACGCGGGCGCCGCCGACACCCGCGCGATCGTGGCCCCGTCCCGCGCCCTGGGCACGAGCGTCGAACACGCCTTCGCACGCGCTACCGGAACCGCTCCGTCGAACTACGTCGGCGGCGGCACCGGACTCGACGTACGCACCGACCTAGGCGGTCTCAACCTGTCGACGGTCCCGAAGGTCTTCATCGAGTGCGGGAACATGCGCGACACCAAGGACGCGGCCCTGCTGACCAGCGGCGCGTGGCGAGAGCGGGCGGCGGTGGGGATCTCTGAGGGAATCGTGAGTTTCCTGCGGGGGTGATGATCGGCGGGCCACACCGGGCGGACACGTCCGTGAGGCTGACGATAGGGTCGTTCTTATGTTTTGCCGACGCCATGACGCCATGCGGCCGGCCGTGACGACAGCCACGGCGACCGGCATGACGGCGACCGGCCGAGGAGCAGGCGACGCCCTGATGCGCAGACGACCCGCTGACCGCACGTGCGCGCGGGTGACCGACGCACGTGACTGACGAACGACGAAGGACCCCTGAAGTGAACATCCGCTCCCTCACTAGAGGCGACGGCGTGGTGATCGGAGCAGCCGTACTGCTGTTCATCGCGTCGCTCCTCGACACGTACGACGGCTCCGGCGGCAACATTCCCAACGCCTGGGACAATCTCGGCCTCGTGATGAGCGAGTACGTCGGCGGCATCATCGGCGCGGCCCTGATCATCGTCGCCCGCGCGCTGCCGGCCCCGCGCAAGGTCATCGGTCTCGACCTGGGCCAGCTCGGCGTGGCCCTGACGATCTTCTCGGCGTGGACGGCGCTGTGGACGCTCTTCGACCCGCTGGGCGCGTTCAGCGACACCGTCGTCAGTTCGAGCATCAGCGCCGGTTCGGGTCTGATCCTCGGCCTGATCGCGGCGCTGCTGCTGGCCGGTGGCGCGGTCGCCACCCCCCTGGTCCCCGCGCTCCAGGCCGGTCTGGTGCCGGCGCCCAAGCCGGTGGCCCCGCAGCCGTACGGTGCGCAGCCGCCGACCGGTTACGGCTACCCGGGTGTCGCCGCGCAGCAGCCGCCCTACGGGGACCAGCCGCAGCCGGGGCAGCCGTCGTTCGGGGCTCCGCAGCCGCAGGCCCAGGCGCAGCAGCCGGCCGCCGCGGGCTTCTCGCCGTTCTGGTTCGCGGTGCCGGTGCCGCGGCCGCTGTTCGCGGAGGACGGCTCGCCCACGCCGATCGCGGAACTCGCCCCCGGTACCTGGTACTTGGCGGTCGAGCAGCGCGGTCCGGCGCTGGTGGCGCAGACCCAGGACGGCCGTCGTGGCGTGCTCCAGGACACCAGCGGCATCCAGCGCGGCTGAACACCCGCCCACCGCACCGCGGTTCGGCCCCTCGCCCCTTCCGGGCGGGGGGCCGTTGTCGTACAGTCGCCGACACACCACACATCTGACGATCCGTCAGAACCCGGTCGGGGAGGGTGCCATGCGGCTCGGTCTCGCGCTCGGCTACTGGGGGCGCGGGCCCGCCCCGGAGCACGTGTCGCTGGCGCGGGAGGCCGAGCGGCTCGGGTACGGGTCGGTGTGGACGGCGGAGTCCTGGGGCTCGGACGCGTTCACCCCGCTGACCTGGATCGCGGCGCACACCTCAACCATCGCCCTGGGCACGGCCGTTGCCCAGATGGCCGCCCGCTCCCCCACCACCACCGCGATGCACGCCCTCACCCTCGACCACCTCTCCGGCGGGCGCGTCCTGCTCGGGCTCGGCCTGTCCGGTCCGCAGGTGGTGGAGGGCTGGTACGGCCGCCCGTTCCCGGCCTCGCCGCTGACGGCGACCCGGGAGTACGTGGACGTCGTCCGCCAAGTGCTGCGGCGCGCGGCCCCCGTTGAGCTGGCGGGCCGGTTCCATCCGCTGCCGTACCGGGGCGGGGACGGCACCGGCCTGGGCCGGCCACTGAAGCCCGTCACGCACCCCCTCCGCGCCGAACTGCCCGTGCTGCTCGGCGCGGAGGGCCCGCGGAACGTCGCGCAGACCGTGCGGATCGCGGACGGCTGGCTGCCGCTGTACTGGTCGCCGACGCGCGCGGACGAGCTGTACGGGGAGGTCCTGAAGGACCGTCAGGAGGGCTTCCGCATCGCGCCGATGGCCCAGGTGCGGGTCTGCGACGACGTCGCCGAGGGGCTGTTGCCGGTGAAGACGATGCTCGGCTTCTACATCGGCGGGATGGGCCACGCGACCCGCAACTTCCACGCCGACCTGATGGCCCGCATGGGTTACGCGGACGCGGCCCGCCGCATCCAGGACCTGTTCCGCGAGGGCCGCCGCCAGGAGGCCGTACTGGCCGTGCCGGACGCCTTCGCCGACGAGATCTCCCTGGTCGGCCCGCGCGAACGCATCGCGGAACGCCTGGAGTTGTGGCGCACCGGCCCGGTCACGGATCTGCTGGCGCTGGCCCCCGACCCGCACACCCTGCGGGTACTCGCGGACCTCAGCACCTGAGCGCGCCCGGCACCCGGGCCCGCCCGCAGGTTTCACCCCGGGACAGCGGGCACTCGTACAGCATGTCCTCCGGATATCGCACTGGCGGCAATCCGGTCGGAGCGGTCATCGCGGCCGTCGCCGACATCATGGCCCTCGTCCTGGGCCTCTGGATCCTGCTGTACCTCCTGGACGCGAACCGCGCGAACGGCTTCGTAGCGTTCGTCCACGACACGGCCAACTGGCTCTCCGGCTGGTCCCGAAACCTGTTCACCTTCGACCGGGCCTGGGAACGCGTGGTGGTCGGCTACGGCCTCGCCGCCGTCGTGTACCTCTTCGTGGGGCACGCGATCGGGGGGCGGCTGCAACGACGCGACTGACAAGGGCGGTTGGTCAGCAGCACTCCGCGTCCAGGCCCTGCGGCAGCCGTCCGCCGAAGATCACGCACGTCGGTTCGTCGCCGCACAGGACGGCCACCGCGAGGAGCAGGGAGCCCGCCGTCCAACTGGTGAGTTCCCGGGGCCAGACGGTGCCGTCCTGGAAGACGTAACCGGTCCAGTACAGGCCGCTGTCGGAGTCGCGCAGGTGCTGGATGGACTGGAGGATCTCCAGGGCGCGGTCGGACTCGCCCATCGCCCAGAGGGCCAGGGCGAGTTCGGCGGACTCGCCGCCCGTGACCCAGGCGTTGGGCGACACGCAGCGCACGCCGAGGCCGGGCACGACGAAGCGGTGCCACTCCTCCTCGATGCGGAACTTGGCGTCCACACCGGTCAACGCCCCGCCCAGCACCGGGTAGTACCAGTCCATCGAGTAGCGGTCCTTGTCGAGGAACCGCTCCGGGTGCCTGCGGATCGCGTGCCGCAGCTGGCCGACCGCCAACTCCCAGTCGGGCTGCGGCTGTTCGCGGTACTCGGCGATGGCAAGGGCGCAGCGCAGCGCGTGGTGGACGGAGCAGGAGCCGGTCAGCAGCGCGTCGTTGACGGGGGTGCCGTCGTCCTCGCGCTTCCAGCCGATCTGCCCGCCGGGCTGCTGGAGCCGGAGCACGAACTCGACGGCGGCGTAGACGTGCGGCCACATGCGGTCGAGGAACGCCTCGTCGCCGGTGGCCAGGTAGTGGTGCCAGACGCCGACCGCGATGTACGCGACGAAGTTGGTCTCGCGCCCGCGGTCGGTGACCTCGGCGGCGTCCCCGTCGGCGTAGGCCGCGTACCAGGAGCCGTCCTCGTTCTGGTGCCGGGCCAGCCACGTGTACGCCCGCTCGGCGGCGTCGTGTTCGCCCGCCGCGTCCAGGGCCATGGCGGCCTCGGTGTGGTCCCACGGGTCGAGGTGGTGCCCGCGGAACCACGGGATGGCGCCGTCCTCCCGCTGCACCGCGAGGATGCCGCGGACGGTGTCGGCGGCCTCGTCCGCGGTGAGGACCCCGGGCAGGACGAGGTGTTCTGTCCGGGGGGTGGTCACTTGGTGTCCGCCCCGCCCGCCGCGCCCGCGGCCCCGACCGCGTCCGTCCCGGTCTCGTCCGTCTCGCCCGTCTCATCCGTCCCGACCGCCGGCAGGTGCGGCTTGGTCGCGTACGCCACGAAGCTCTTGCCGATCAGCGGGTTGAGCGCCTGCTCGGCGAGTTTCGTCGCGAGCGGTTTCTTCATGATGTCCCAGACCAGCAGCTTGTGGTACGCCCGCACCGGCGCCGCCTGGTCGTTGTCGACACCGAACGCGCACTTCAGCCACCAGTACGGCGCGTGCAGCGCGTGCGCGTGGTGGGTGCCGTACGGCTTGAGGCCGGCCTCGCGCATCCGGCCGAGGAGTTCGTCGGCCTTGTAGATGCGGATGTGGCCGCCCTCGACCTCGTGGTAGGCGTCGGACAGCGCCCAGCACACCTTCTCGGGGCCGTAGCGGGGCACCGTGACGGCTATCCGGCCGCCGGGCTTGAGCACGCGGACCATCTCGGCGAGCACACCCTTGTCGTCGGGGATGTGCTCCATCACCTCGGAGATGATCACGACGTCGAACGAGGCGTCGGGGAAGGGGAGTTGGAGCGCGTCCCCCTCCATCGCGACGGCGCTCGCCCCGGCCGGGGCCTCGCCGGCCTCCTTCATCGCCGCGAACCACTTGGCGACCTCGCGGATTTCCTCCGCGTTCTGGTCGAGCGCGACGACGCGTGCCCCGCGCCGGTAGCACTCGAAGGCGTGCCGCCCGGCCCCGCAGCCGAGGTCCAGCACACGGTCCCCCGGGGCGAGCGGGAACCGGGAGAAGTCGACGGTCAGCACGTGGCCCTGCTTTCGCGGTAGTCATCGTGGGTGGGGGGTACGGACTCGCGCCCGGCCCGACTTCCCCCGTCGGCCGCGGCTGCCCTGTCGGTGGTGGTGCCCGCGGCGTCGATGGCCTCGCGGTAGCGGGCGACGGTGCCCTCGGCCGCCCGGGCCCAGGTGAAGCGCTCCAGGACCCGTTCGCGTCCGGCCGCGCCCAGCCGGGCCCGCAGGTCGGCGTCGCCGAGCAGGCGGCTGAGCCCGGCGGCCAGCGCGCCCGCGTCGCCGGGCGGCACCGCCAGGCAGGTCTCGCCGTCGGCGCCCGCGACCTCGGGGATCGCGCCGCCGGTGGTGGCCACCAGGGGCGTACCCGTGGCCATCGCCTCGGCCGCCGGGAGGGAGAACCCCTCGTAGAGCGAGGGCACGCAGGCGACCTCGGCCGAGCGCACCAGGCCCACCAGCTCCGCGTCGGAGATGCCCTTGACGAACTCGACGGCGCCTTCGAGGCCGTAGCGCTCGATCAGTTGGGCGACCGGGCCCTCGGTGGGCCGCTTGCCGACGACGACCAGATGCGCCGCCGGGTGTTCGGTACGCACCTTCGCGAGCGCCTCGACGAGGAAGACCAGCCCCTTGAGCGGCACGTCCGCGCTGGACGTCGTCACGATGCGGCCGGGCAGCCGGGGCACCGAGGGGTCCGGGGAGAACAGGTTCGTGTCGGCGCCGATGTGGACGACGTGGATACGGCCGGGGTCGACGCCCAGGTGGTCGATGATCTCGCCGCGGGAGGTGCCGGAGACGGTGAGCACGGTCGGCAGCCGGCGCGCGACCCGCTTCTGCATGCGGGTGAAGCCGTACCAGCGGCGCTTGGACAGCCGGGCCCGCAGGCCGTCGGCCGCGTCCAGCTCCAACTGCCGGTCCACGGTGATGGGGTGGTGGATCGTGGTGACCAGGGGCGCGCCCACGTCGCCCAACAGGCCGTAGCCGAGCGTCTGGTTGTCGTGCACGATGTCGAACTCGCCGCGCCGGGCCAGCAGATGGCGGCGCGCGCGGAGCGAGAAGGTCAGCGGCTCGGGGAAGCCGCCGGTGCGCATGGTCGCGTATTCGAGGACGTCGACCCAGTCGTGGAACTCGGCGCGGGCGGGCGTGCGGAAGGGGTCCGGGGAGCGGTAGAGGTCCAGGCTGGGCAGCTCGGTGAGGGTCGGCCCGTGCAGGCCGTCACCGTCGTCGTCCGCGTCTTCCGCGAGCGCGTCGAGGACCGGATACGGCTGCGCGCCGATGACCTCGACGCGGTGGCCGAGACGGGCCAACTCCCGTGACAGGTGCCTGACGTAGACGCCCTGGCCGCCGCAGAACGGGTTGCCCTTGTAGGTGAGGAGGGCGATGTCGAGCGGTCGCATGCCGTCGGCGGCCAGGTCCTGGAGGGGACCCGCCTCCCTGGCCTCAGCGGTCACTCCGGGCCCCTCTCTTCCTGCGCGTTCCCGCGAGACTACGCGGGAGGGCTAATCTAGAACAAGTTTCAGACTTGATCATTCCTTGATCGTTCAAGGGGCTCCGAATCTACCGGCAGGTAAGAGCTGTGTGAGCGGTGGATCAGGTGATTCGCGCCACGGACACCGCCCTGCCATGCTGTCCGATCACTCCCCCACGCACACCCCTCACCGACTGTCACGAACGGGATCCGATCCATGCCTGCGGAAGCCGAAGCCACCGCTGAAGCCGGGGCCAGGGCACGTACGAACAGGGCCGCGGCTCCGCTGGGCGCGGCGCCCGGCGGCCCCCCGCTCACCGAGCGGCAGGAGGCCCGGCGGCGCCGGATCCTGCACGCGAGCGCGCAACTGGCGAGCCGGGGCGGGTTCGACGCGGTGCAGATGCGGGAGGTCGCGGAGTCCTCGCAGGTGGCGCTGGGCACGCTGTACCGCTACTTCCCCTCCAAGGTGCACCTGCTGGTGGCCACGATGCAGGCGCAGTTGGAGCACATGCACGGCACCCTGCGGCGCAAGCCGCCGGCTGGGGAGACGGCGGCGCAGCGGGTCGCGGAGGCGCTGATGCGGGCGTTCCGCGCGCTGCAACGGGAGCCGCACCTGGCGGACGCGATGGTCCGCGCCCTGACCTTCGCGGACCGCAGCGTGAGCCCGGAGGTCGACCAGGTCTCCCGCCAGACGACGGCCCTGATCCTGGAGGCGATGGGCCTGACCGCCGACCCGACCCCGGCCCAGCTCTCCGCGGTGCGCGTCATCGAGCACACCTGGCACTCGGCGCTGATCACGTGGCTGTCGGGGCGGGCGTCGATCGCGCAGGTGCGGATCGACATCGAGACGGTGTGCCGCCTGATCGACCTGACGGATCCGGGACCGCAACAGCCGTAGCCGCATACGCCGTTGCTCTACTCCTCGGGCGGGAACACCGGCTCCCCCGACCCCAGCAGGGCAATCGCGATGGCCTCCACCGGGCATCCCTCCGCGGCCGTCAGGATCCGCTCGTTGGCGTCGGTGTCCGGCTCGACGGGGTGGGACTGCATGGCGGTGTCGAGGCGGAAGCCGCCCGGGGCGTGGTGGACGCACTGGGCGGAGCCGATGCAGACGGACCGGTCGACTTCGACGTGCCAGCGGTCGCCCATCCCCCCGTTCACCCCTCCCAACCGGCCGGCAGGTGGATCATCTTGTGTTCGAGGTACTCGCCGTAGCCCTCGGGCCCGAACTCCCGTCCCAGGCCGGAGTTCTTGTAGCCGCCGAAGGGGCCGAGCATGTCGAGGCTGAAGGTGTTGACGGAGTAGGTGCCGGTGCGGACGCGGCGGGCGATGTCGACGCCGTGGCCCGTGTCCGCGGTCCAGACGCTGCCGCTGAGGCCGTAGTCGGAGTCGTTCGCGATCTTCACGGCCTCGTCCTCGTCGCCGTACGGCAGCAGGCAGATGACCGGGCCGAAGATCTCCTCGCGGGCGATGCGCATGGAGTTGTCGACGTCGCCGAAGAGCGTCGGCTCGACGTACCAGCCGCGGTCCAGACCGGGTGGACGGCCGCCGCCCGCAAGGATTTTGGCGCCCTCCTCCTGCCCGATGCGGATGTAGTCGAGGTTGCGCCGCTGCTGGCGTTGGGCGACGAGTGGGCCGACCTGGGTGGCCGGGTCGAGCGGGTCGCCGACGACGAGGGCGTTCGCGGCCCGGACGAAGGCGTCGGCGAACTCGTCGTAGCGCGAGCGGGGGAGAAGGATGCGGGTCTGGGCCACGCATGCCTGCCCGTTGTTCATCCAGGCCGCCGAAGCGATGCCGGGGACGGCGGTGGCGAGGTCCGCGTCGGGCAGCACGATCGCGGCGGACTTTCCGCCCAACTCCAGTGTCACGCGCGTGAGATGACGGGCCGCCACCTCCATGACGCGCTTCCCCGCGGCCACCGACCCGGTGAACGCCACCTTGTCGACGCCCGGATGCCCGACGAGGTACTCGCTGACCTCCCGCCCCGCGGGCAGGATCGACAACACCCCTTCGGGCAGCCCGGCTTCCTGGGTGATCTCCGCCAACAGGTAGGCGTCCAGGGGGGATTCGGGCGACGGTTTCAGTACGACGGCGCAGCCGGCCAGCAGCGCCGGGGCGAGCTTGGCGGCGGCCACGAACTGCGGCACGTTCCAGGGCACGACGGCCGCGACGACTCCCACAGGCTCCCGGCGCACGAGGATGGGCCCCAAGACCCCGTCCCGCCGCTCCTCGTGCGGGAAGCCGCGGGCGACGGTGATCGCCGCGTCCCACACCATCATCGCGCCGAGCGCCTGGGCGAGGACGCTCCAGGAGTACGGCGAGCCGTTCTCGCTGGAGATCACCCGGGCGATCTCCTCGTGGCGGGCGGTGATGCCGTCCTTGATGCGGGTGACGACGGCGAGGCGTTCGTCGAGGGTCAGCCGGGGCCAGGGCCCCTCGTCGAAGGCGCGCCGGGCGACGGCGACGGCCCGGTCGACGTCCGCCGGGGAGGCGTGCGGGACACGGCCGAAGACCTCCTCCGTGTGCGGCGAGACGACCTCGATGACGTCCTTGCCCAGGGGGTCGGTCAGCTCCCCGCCGATGAACAGCTGCCCGTGTTCCACGAGTTCGGTCTCGGCCATGTCCGGCACCCATGCCTTCTCTGACGGTTCATCAGATACTCGGATGCTGAAACTGATACCAGGTCCGGCGAGCACAGTCCACGCACGCGGCGAACCCAACCGGCGGTAAAAGAGGGCCAGTTGGATGGCCGGTTATAGTGGCCGGTACACGGAGACGGGGGAGCCCATGGCACAGGTCACCGCACTGGTCACCGAGCAAGGCGGGGGCGTTCGCTCCATCCGGGTCCCCATCCCGAACAGCCCCCTCGGCTACACCCTGGTCCATGTCGTCGACACCGACCGCGGCCCGGTCCTGATCGACGCGGGCTGGGACGACCCGGCCTCCTGGGACGCCCTGGTGGCGGGGCTGGCCGCCTGCGGCACGTCGGTCGCGGAGGTGTACGGCGCGGTCATCACCCACCACCACCCCGACCACCACGGCCTGTCGGACAAGGTCCGCGAGGCGTCCGGCGGCTGGATCGCGATGCACGCCGCCGACATCGACATCGTCCGCCGGGCCCGGCAGTTCCCGCCGGACCGCTGGTTCACGCACATGACGGCGAAGCTGACGGCGGCCGGGGCGCCCGAGGAACACGTGGGGTTCCTGCGCGCACAGTACGGCCGCGGCGGTCCCGTCGGCCTCTCCCCCGCACTGCCCGACCGGGAGGTCGTCCCCGGCGAACTCCTCGACCTGCCCGGCCGCCGCCTGCGTGCGATCTGGACCCCCGGCCACACCCCCGGGCACGTCTGCCTGCACCTGGAGGAGGAGCACCCCGCCCAACTCCCGGGCCACGGCCGCCTGTTCTCCGGCGACCACCTCCTCCCCGGGATCACCCCACACGTCGGCCTCTACGAGGACCCGGACGACCCCGGTACCGCCGACCCCCTCGGCGACTTCCTCGACTCCCTCGAACGCATCGGCCGCCTCTCCCCCGCCGAGGTACTCCCGGCCCACCGCCACACCTTCGCCAACGCCCCCGCCCGCGTAAGGGAGTTGCTGACCCACCACGAGGACCGCCTACGGGACCTCCTGGCCCTCCTCACCACCCCCCTCACCCTGTGGCAACTGGCGGAACGCATGGAGTGGAACCGCCCCTGGGACCAGATCCCCTACCAGTCCCGGAACATCGCGGTCGCGGAGGCGGAGGCGCACGTACGACGCCTGGTGAAGCTGGGGCGGGCGGAGGGGGTTGCGGGGAGTGAGCCGGGGGTGTTTGTGGCGGTGTGAGGGTGACGGTGTTGTGGCCGGCGTGCGGGGTAATTCGCTCGTGGGTCGCGGCACCTGGCTCTGGCGCCGCCCGGTGTCGAACGTCCTGGTCTCGGTGGAGTCCGAAACCCGGGCGACGGCGACCTCGTACTTCTCGACGTACCGCATCGACGGCTACACGGGCGGAATCGTCCCGCCGGGCCCGCCGGTCCAAGTAGGCCATTACGAGGACGAGTTCACCGAGGTGGACGGCGTCCGGCTGCTCGCGGCCCGCACGCTGCATCTCCCCTTCGGCGGCCCGACGCCGCGCCAGGCACCCACCGGCACACCGGCATAAGCAAGTTGGCTGGAGCCTCTACGCCCGGAACTCCGCCGCATGCTCCCGCGCCCACTCGGCGAAGGTGCGCGGCGGGTGCCCCGTGACCTGCTCGACCGTGGGCAGCACCTGGGACTCGTCCAGGGTGCCGTCGACGTAGAAGCTGAAGAAGGCGTCGACGTACTCCATCGGCATGGTGGCCTCCATCTCGGCCCTGGCCTCGTAGTCGGTGAGGCCGAGGCAGCGCAGGGGGCGGTCGAGGACCTCGCCGAGGATGGTGATCTGCTCTTCGGGCAGCAGGGACTGGGGGCCGGAGACGGGGTAAATGCGGCCCTCGTGACCGGAGTTGAGGAGTGCCTGGGCGGCGACGGCCGCGATGTCGTAGGGGTCGATCGGGGCGACCCGGACCGTCGGGAAGGGCACTCGGACGAAATTGCTGGCGTTCAACTGCGGTAGCCAGCGCAGGGCGTTGGACATGAAGGCGCCGGGCCGGACGAGCGTCCAGCCGAGGCCGGACTGCTGGACCGCGCGCTCGGAGTGGATCATGTAGGCGGCGACGGCGTTGTCGAGGTCCCCGGTCGCGGCGGAGCCGCCGGACATCAGCACGACCCGCTCGACCCCGGCCTTGACCGCGAGGGCGAGCAGACCGGGAAGGTCGTCGTAGCCGGGGAGCAGGAAGAGACCGCGGACGCCGGCGAGGGCGTCGGCGAAGGTCGCAGGACGGTTCAGGTCGCCGACGACGGATTCGACCCCCGGAATATTGCGGGGAGTTCGGGACAGCGCACGGACGTGCGCACCCGCCCCGGCCAACTGCGCGACCAGCGCGGAGCCCACATTGCCGGTTGCTCCGGTTACCAAGAACACTGCCCGCCCCCATGTCGCGGCTCATACGGTCGGCCCACTGTATGCATCCCGCGGCGGCCCGCGTCGCCGTACCCGGGAAAAAGACGAGAACCACAACTCCCGCATCAACTCCCCAGCAGCTCCCAGGAGTTGCACCTCCCGCACACTGAGCGTCGGATTAACCGTACGCCGCCGCAACGCCTCCGCGAGGACGTCACGGGCCACGTACGGCCGGGTCGGCGCGGCTCCGAGCCGGAACCGCGTGCAGGTCGCGCAGCAGCCGGGCGAGCAGCGCACCCG
>LJCV01000277.1 GCA_001298575.1 Actinobacteria bacterium OK074 | reverse complement strand
CCGAGCGGCCGGCCACCCCCCCCTCCCCCCCCCCCCCGCGGCCGCCGGACCCGGGAAGGCCCCCCGCCACGACCGGCCCGGGGGGGCGGGCGGCCCCCCGGGCCCCTCCCCCCCCCCCCCCCCCCCGCCGCTCCCGTTCCAGCCCCCAACTCCACCGCCGGTCACGCGAGTTGTGGCAACCCGAGCCCCCGACCTCAACCGCCCACCCCGCACCCCCCCCCCCTACGTCTGGCGCCTGCCGGACCCCCGCGAGGCCCGCTGGCGCCGCTGGGCCCGCCGCTGCCGTACGGCGGGCCGCGTCTGGCCGTTCACGGACGAGGAGTCCCGCTGGCCACGCCGACCGGCTCGCCCACCCCGGACCACCCCCACTTGGGACGACGCCGACGACGTCGTACGCCCCTACATCCCGCACGCGGCCATGTCCCGTACCCGACACGGGAGTTGAGAGGGCGACGGCAGCACACAGGTCCGGCGCGACAAAAAGCGGCTCAACTGTCGCCGCCGCCGGACCGGTTCCCACCCCGGCCCCCGAACTTCTCGGCGGCGCGCACCAGTTCACCCACCGCAAGCGTCGCGGTAGCCACGGCACGGACCCAGCGGGGGCCGCCACGCGCCGCCCACACCACACAGACGCACCCGCCGAGGGCAAGCACCAGAACCCCGAGCAGAACCACGATCATGTTCCCTGCCTCCGCGTTCGCGTTCGTCCGGCCCCGGGATTCTCTCAGGCCGAGGGGGCGCGCGACCGGAACGGACGACGACATACGGGAGGAGCCGCCGCCAAGTTGAGGAAGCCCGCGGCTCCCGCATGACCACCTCTGTGCAGAGAACAGCAGAGAACAGAAGTGATCACGCAGGGGCCACGGGCAACTTGCGCCTGCCGCCTCCGGGTTCGGGACCCGCGGGGAGGGTCAGATGATGCGCTCGGGACCGTCGAACTGGTCCACCGGGGCGACCGGGCACGCGGCCATGGGGCCACCGAGGACGTTGCCGCCGACACCCTGCGCGTTCGGCACGGCGCAGCGCAGGTCGACGTTGACGAGCGGGGCGCCGTAGGTGTTGAGGATGCCGCTGGCGTCGCCGCCGATGGCCGTGTCGCCGTTGCGGGTGGCGAAGTCGGAGGCGGTTCCCGAGCCGCTGGCGGTCTCGCCGTAGGCGACCCGGGCAGCGTGGTTGGCCTCGGCCGCGTTGGTGGCGGTCATGTTCTCCGCGCCGACACCGTCGGTGGTCGCCGAGGCGACCCCACTGGCCGCGATCGTCGCTACGGAGGCGAGGGCCGCACCGGCCAGCACCGTCTTGATCATCGGATTACTCCTGCGTTCGAGGGGTGAAAGGAACATCGCGAGATTGACGCGATCACGCATGAGTAAGAACGGAACGATTCTGCGCCAGGTAACTCAAAAACACTCATCTAGCCCAAGTAACCCCACAACAGCACCGCCGACTGGGGGAACAACGGCCACGCCACCCCTACGGTCCTGTGCAAATCGCTTGGACACCCTGCCCGGCGGCGGACCCGGGGGACCGGGGGACCGGGGGACCCGTTCGCCCTCCGCCGCCGTAACCTCACAGCCGTCATACCGCCGGCCCTCACAACCGCCGTCACCCTCACCGGCAGCGCCCACACCGACGGCCGTTTCGACCACCCCCGCCCCGGATTCGCCCCGGATTCGCCCCGGCGGACACGGAGTTGCGGACGGGGACGCCGGCCGCCCCCGGGCTGGACCCGGCCCCCATCGACTCCTTCGCGGGCGCACGACGGTGTCGTCGTCGTCGAGCGGGATGCCGTCACCGTCCGCCAACTGCTCACCCACACCTCGGGGTTGCCCGAGTCCACCCCGGCCCGCGGCATGCTGCGCGGCAGCGTGCACGACGAGAACGCCTGAGCCATGGGCGGCGTCGCCGGGCACGCCGGGGTGCTCTCCACCGTGGACGACCTGGCCGTCCTCGCCCGGACGATCCTCAACGGCGGTACGTACGGCGGGCATCGGATCCTCGACGAGCACGGCGTGACACTGATGGAGACCGACGTCAACCAGCGGTTCCCCGGCGACGCGCACGGCCTCGGCTGCGAGTTGAACGAGATCTGGCACATGGGCGGGCTCACGGGTCCGGGCACGCTGGGGCACACCGGGTTCACCGGAGCCGGGCCACGCTGAACCCATCCGCTCTGCGCGACTACTCCGCTACTCCGCGAGTTCGAGCATGGGCTCACCGCACGACTGGCATTCGGCATACACATCAAGCTCGTTGAGGATCTCGGCGTACTCGGGGTGGCCCTTGAGAGCGGCCATGGCGGCGAGCAGGTAGCGGGTCATGACCTGGTCGTGCTCCGCCGTGGCCAGCGTCTCGGCGAGGAGGGTCAGCGCCTCGGGGAGGGCCCGGCGGTAGGCGTCCGCGATGTCGTCGGGCAGGTCGTCCGGGGTCTGCCCGAGTTCGCCGGAGCAGATGACCACGAGGCCGACGACGTACAGGTAGTCGTCACGCCCGGCCGCAGGCAGACCGCGCGCGATGGCGACGAGATGCGGCACGGCGGCGTAGGCGGCCGGCCAGGCGGTGCCCTCGGAGCACAGGTACGGCCACAGCTCGCCGAAACGCCCGCAGTCGGTGGGACGGACCACCAACTGCCGCAACTCGTCGGGCACGAAGGGCGCGTCCGGCGCGCCCCGCCCCTCGGACCAGCCCCGGTGGTCGAGTGCGGGCCAGCGCGGGTCGTCCAGAGAAATCATGGCCGGAACTATAAACGCACGGCGAACTGCCCGGACCCCCGTGCGCCGCCCCGCGCAACGCCCCGCCCGACCTGGCCGCCCCATCTCGCCCCCCCCCGCCCTGCCCCAGCCGTACCGGAGGATCACATTCCCACGTCCGAAGCGCCGCGAATCGGCCACGTTCATTCACGCCCACCCAAGAACTGGATCACTTTATTCCGCAGCCATTGCCCCTATTTGCCGAATCCGACGCCCGTCGAAAACGGCCGCGCGGAATTCCATTCACCACGACGACAGTAACCATCCACCGGCAGTTCACATCCCCGGCGAGCGGGAGAGATCCGCGCGGGAAATTCCCCGTTGATCACGCCGAGGTCCGCTGAGAACATCGGGCGGCCGTTCGAAAAGCTCTTGATTCAGCGGACCCGAAAGGATTCCCCACCCATGCCCATCACCACGAAGACGATCACACGTCTGTCGATGGCCGCCGCCCTGGCCGCGTCCGTGCTGGTCCTGTCCACCCCGGCCAACGCGGACACCACCATCTACAACAACCTGGAGAACTCCTGGAGCGAGAAGTGCCTGGCCATTCCCAACTCCAGTACGGCCAGCGGCGAAGGCGCGATCCAGTGGACCTGTGAGACGACGAACTACGATCAGCTGTGGGGGTTCTACAAGGTCGCGGGCGGGGACAACAACCGCTACGAAATCAAGAACCTGAACAGCGGCATGTGTCTCGCCATGCCCAACGCCAGTACGGCCAACGGAACTCAGGCCGTCCAGTGGCCCTGCAGCGGCGACAGCGAACAGATCTGGATCCAGGACAGCTCCTACCGCCTGCGGAACCTGCACAGCGACAAATGCCTCGCGATCCCCAACTCCAGCACGGCCAACGGCACCGAAGCCATCCAATGGACCTGCGAGAACGTCTACGACCAGCTGTGGCCGCCGTACGAAGTCTGACGGCACTCGTCGGCGGATGATCTGTCGACAGGTGACCTGCCGGCGGGTGCGGCGGAACTCTTCCGGGACGGAACCTCGCCCGTGACGAACTCTTCACCCCCCGAAGAGTTCATCTCTCCGCACCCGCCACCGCCCCATCATCTCCTCGACCTCCCCCTCCACGAACTCGAAGAACGCCAGTGTCTCGGCGAGTCGGCGGCCCGCCGGGGTATCGCTGCCGAGGCTCGTGACGCCCTCCCGGAGCGCCTCCTCCCAGCGCTTGATGATCGCCTCGCGGTTGGTGAGCGCCTCGTACCACTGGTCGCTGTGGACGCGGTAGCGCTCGCGCCGCGACCCCGGCTCCCGTTCGCGCGAGACCAGGTGCACCTGGGCCAGGTAGCGGACCGCGCCCGACACCGCCGCCGGGCTGATCCGCAGCTGTTCGCCCAGTTCGGCGGAGCTGAGCGCGCCCGTGTCGGAGGCGAGCAGCGCGGCGAAGACACGGCCCGGCATGCGCGGCACGCCCGCCTCGACGAGCTGTGCGGCGAAGTGCTCCACGAACCGCGAGACCACCTCGGGGTCACGCGCCACCAACTCCGGCGCCTCCTCCGGCCCTTGCCCCGGTCCCGCCATCCGCCGATCATCTCCCCTGCGATCCCGCCGACCTCGCCGACCTCACCGGTTTCCCCTGGCCGGCCACCGTCTCCCACCCTACCCGGCCTTCACTCGCTTCCTTAACTTCACAAATTTCTGAATACAGCGTACGTTCAGATGCATGACGAACGCCATCACGGTCGCGGGCCTGCACAAGTCGTTCGGTACGACCCAGGCCCTGGCCGGGCTCGACCTGACCGTCAGCACCGGCGAGGTGCACGGCTTCCTCGGCCCGAACGGCGCCGGAAAGTCGACGGCCATCCGCGTCCTCCTCGGCCTCCTGCGCGCCGACGCGGGCGCCGCCCAGGTGCTCGGCCGCGACCCGTGGACCGACGCGGTCGACCTGCACCGCCGTCTCGCCTACGTCCCCGGCGACGTCACCCTGTGGCGCAACCTCTCCGGCGGGGAGGTCATCGACCTCTACGGGCGGCTGCGCGGTGGCCTGGACGCGCACCGCCGCGCCGAACTCCTCGACGCCTTCGAACTCGACCCCGCCAAAAAGGGCCGCACCTACTCCAAGGGCAACCGCCAGAAGGTCGCCCTCGTCGCCGCCTTCGCCTCCGACGTCGACCTGCTCGTCCTCGACGAACCCACCTCCGGGCTCGACCCGTTGATGGAGGAGGTCTTCCAGCGCTGCGTCACGGACGCGCGCGACCGCGGTCGTACGGTGCTGCTGTCGTCCCACATCCTCAGCGAGGTCGAGGAGTTGTGCGACCGGGTGAGCATCATCCGCCGGGGCGCCACCGTCGAGTCCGGCTCGCTCGCCGAGCTGCGCCACCTCACCCGGACCAGCGTCACCGCCGAACTCGCCGCCCCCGCAGGCGACTTGGGCTCGCTGCCCGGCGTGCACGACCTCGACGTCCAGGGCCGCCGCGTCCACCTCCAGGTCGACACCGACAAACTCGACGCCGTCCTGCGGGCGTTGACGACGGCGGGCGTACGGTCCCTGGTCTCCCGCCCGCCGACCCTGGAGGAACTCTTCCTGCGCCACTACCAGGAGGACGGGACGGCCGGGCCCCGGAACGAAAACGTGAACGAGAACGAGAACGCGAACGAGGGGGCGGCTCGATGACCACCACCGCCGTTCTCCCCACACCCCGCTCCGGCCAACTCACCGGCACCACCACCCTGTTGCGCTTCAACCTCCGCCGCGACCGCCTGATGCTCATGCTCTGGATCGCCGTCGTCGCCCTGCTGGTGCTCTCCCTGCCCAAGTCGCTGGCGAGCGTCTACTCGACCCCCGCCGAACGCGCCGACGTGGCACGGCAGTTGCTCACCAACGGTTCCCTCCGCTCCCTGTACGGCCCGGTGTTCGGCGACTCGCTCGGGGCGCTGACCGCCTGGCGGATCGGCGGCTACGCGGCCGTGCTCGCCGGGGTGATGAGCCTGCTCGTCGTGGTCCGGCACACGCGGGACGAGGAGGAGAGCGGGCGGCAGGAGATCGTGTCGTCCGGCGCGGTCGGGCGGCGCGCCCCGCTGACCGCCGCCCTGCTCACCGCGGCCGTCGCCAACGCCGTACTGGCCCTGCTGATCGCGGCCGGACTGGCGGGCCAAGGCGCGGCGGGCGCCCTCGCGTTGGGGCTGGCCATCGGCGCCACCGGCGTCGTCTTCGCCTCGCTCGCGGCAATCGTCGCGCAGTTCACGGAGAGCGCGCGGCTGGCCCGGGGGCTGACCGGCGGACTGCTCGGCGCGGCCTTCGTCCTGCGCGCGGCGGCCGACGCGGCCGTCAACGACGGCTCCTCACCGCTGACTTGGGTCTCACCGGTGGGCTGGGCGGAGAACCTGCGGCCGTTCGCGGGCGAACGCTGGTGGGTACTGCTCCTGTTCGCCGTGGCGGCCCTCGCCCAGGGCGCGGTGGCGTACGCGCTCGCCGGCCGCCGTGACGTGGGCATGAGCTTCTGGCCCGCGCGCCCGGGACCGGCGCACGGCCGCCTCGGCTCGGCGGGCGCGCTGGCCTGGCGGTTGCAGCGCGGCGCCGTCCTCGGCTGGGGGCTCGCCTTCCTCGCCGCCGGGGCCGTCTTCGGCGGGATGGCGAAGGGCGCGGCGGACCTGGTCGGCGACAACGCCCGGACCCGGAAGATCATCGAACGCATGGGCGGCGGCAGCGGCCTCACGGACGCGTTCCTCGCGACGATGACGGGCATGCTCGGCCTGGTCGCCGCCCTGTACATCGTCGCGTCGGTGCTGCGCCTGCACGGCGAGGAGACCACCGGCCGCGCCGAACCCCTCCTCGCCGCCCCGGTCGCACGGCTGCGCTGGGCCGCCGGGCACCTGCTGATCGCGTTCGGCGGTACGGCCCTGATCCTCGCGCTCGGCGGCCTGGGCCTGGCCCTCGGCCACGGCCACGAACCCGGCGCCCTGCTCGCCGGCTGCCTCGTCCAGGTCCCGGCCGTCTGGACCCTCGGCGCCCTGACCGTCCTCCTGTACGGCCTGGCCCCCCGCCTTGCCCCGGCGGCCTGGGGCGCGGCGGGCGCGGTCCTGCTGCTGGGCTGGCTCGGCCCGGCCCTGGACGTGCCCCAAGTGGCCCTGGACGTCTCGCCGTTCGGGCATGTGCCGAAACTGCCGGGGGGTGAGATGGGTTGGGGCCCGCTCCTGGCCCTGACGGCAATCGCGGTGGTGCTGACGGCCGGCGGGTTGGCGGGGTTGCGGCGCCGCGACCTGATCACGTGACCGACTGACCGACTGACCGACGGACTAACCGCCTGATCGGGGTGCGGAACCGCCGGACGGCGCCCCCGCGTCCGTCAGGGGCATGGGGCAACGGATGCAGGCGGTGGCCGGATGTCTGGTCACGGTCGCGGGCGCGGGGGCGGGCCTCGCCACGTGGTGGTACGCCCGCGTCCCGGGCCGCTGGTACCAGTTCGAGCAGGGCCCCGACTGGTCCCTGATCTACGCCGAGTTGCCGGTCTTCGTGATCGGCGGAACGGCGGTGGGGCTGGCGGTGTGGGCGGCGGCGGACCGGTTGCTGGCACGAGCCCCACGAGACCCGGACTAGCCCCAATTGTCCCGGATTGACATAGTTTTACCGCCCGTTACGGTTCCACGGCCAGCCCCGCCAGCCCCCGGATCACGAACCCCGGCTTCCGCTCCGGCTCCTCGCTAAGGCTCAGCCCGGGTGCCCGTTCCAGCAACGCCCGCATGGACGAGGCGAGTTCGATACGGGCCAGGGGTGCGCCGATGCAGTAGTGGATGCCCGCGCTGAAGGAGATGTGCGGGTTGTCGCGGCGGGTGAGGTCGAGCGCGTCCGGCTCGGCGAAGACGGCCGGGTCCCGGTTGGCCGCACCGAAGAGCATCGCGATCTCCGCGCCGCGCGGCACCGTCGTACCGGCGATCTCGATGTCGTCGAGCACCCAGCGTTCGAAGAGTTGGAGCGGGGTGTCGTAGCGCATCAACTCCTCGACGGCGGTGGGGATCAGGGAGTGGTCGGCGCGGAGGGCGGCGAGTTGCTCCGGGTGGCGGAAGAGGGCGTGCCAGCCGTTGACGGTGGCGTTGACGGTCGCCTCGTGGCCCGCGTTGAGCAGCAGCACGCAGGTCGAGATCATCTCCTGCTCGGTGAGCCGGTCGCCCTCGTCGTGCGCGGCGATGAGCCCGGAGACGAGGTCCTCGCCGGGCTCTTTGCGCCGTACGGCGATCAACTCGCGTAGATACTCGGTGAATTCGACCGAGGCCCGGACCGCGCGGGTCGCCGTGTCGGCCGACGGGTTCAGCTCGTACATCCCGCAGATGTCCGCCGACCAGGGGCGCAGCAGCGGCCGGTCCGCCTCCGGGATGCCGAGCATCTCGGCGATGACCGCGACCGGCAGCGGCTCGGCCACGTCCGCGAGGAGGTCGCCGCCGCCCGCCTCGACCAGCCGACCCACCAACTCTCCGGCGAGGGCGTCGACGTACGGTTTGAGGTTCTCGACCGTGCGCGGGGTGAACGCCTTGGACACCAGCCGCCGGATGCGGGTGTGGTCCGGGGGCTCCAGGTCGAGCATCCCGTGGTCGTTGAGGGTGTGGAACGGCTCGTGCTCCGGCGGCGGTGCCGTACGCCCGAAGTCCTCGTGGGTGTACCGGTGTTGGTACGTCCGCCCGAGCCGCCGCTCGCGCAGCAGCGCGGCCACGTCGGCGTGGTGCGGGACGAGCCACTGGTTGGTGGGCTCGTAGTACACCACCCGCCCCCGGGCGCGCAGCTCGGCGTAGGCGGGGTACGGGTCGGCCACGAACGCCGGGTCCCAGGGGTCGAAGTCAGCCATGCCGGGACGTTAGTCCGCCGGTCCGCCCCCTGACCAGGGGCGTCCACCGGTCGGGCGGGCGATGCGGCCGCCGGCGGCGCGGGACGGGGCGCCGTCCGGCATTGCGGTACCCGGCGTGCGTACGGCGGGGTACCGCGGGCGTGCGCCCCGGTTTGGCCAAATGTGCACCATACACATTTCATGGCCCGTTCAATAGCATCAAAGGGCTTTCCCGGCTGCGGAACCCCGCAAGGCGCCCCGTCCCCCCACCCCCATTCCGTAGGGCATCCCGGCGAGTACCGCCCCGCCTCCGCGCGGCCGCGCCTTTTCGGGCAACTGCACGCGCTCTTACGACAGCGCGTCCGCCCCCATGACCACGCTCCCCTCCGCTGAGACAGATGCCGGGTGACATGCTGGAAATCCGTGAGATCGAGTGTCTGCTCACCTTGAGCGACAACCTGCACTTCGGCCGCACCGCCGAGCATTTGAATATTTCCCAGGCACGTGTGAGCCAAGTAGTCAGTTCCGTTGAAAAACGGATCGGGGCGCCGCTCTTCGAGCGGTCGAATCGGCATGTACGCCTGAGTTCCCTCGGGGAACGACTGGTGTCCCGGCTGCGCCCGCTGTACACGGAACTGACCCACGCCTACGAGGGAGCGGTGGCGGTCGCCCAGGGGTTCGAGGGCACCCTGCGCCTGGGCATCACCGATCCCTCCCTGCTGTCCGTGGCGGCATCCGTGGTGCGGTCCTTCAGGGAGCGCTATCCGACCTGCGAGGTGTGGATCGTCCCCCTGCGGCCGGGTGAACTGCTCGGCAGTCTGCACAGCCGTACGACGGATCTCGCGCTGGCCCGGCTGCCGGTGCGGGACCCCGGTCTGACCGCCGGACCGGTGGTGCTGCGCGAGCCGAGGATGCTGGTGACCGGCCCCGGTCATCCGCTGGCCGGCCGCCCGTCGGTGTCCGTCGAGGAACTGGCGGGCGAGACGATCATCCGGCCACCGGACGACGCCGCGCACCTGTGGCAGGACCTCCACTACCCCCGCGTGACCCCGCTGGGCAGACGGCTGCGCTACCGGACGGCCGCCGGCACGGGAGACGTATGGCACTCCCTGTTGTCAGAACTGTCGGACGACAGACCTGTCGCCCTGGTCCCAGCGTCGGAGACACCACCTCCGACGGCGACAGGTCTCGCGTCCAGTCCGGTCCATGATCTGCCCCTCGTGTCGGCGGGACTCCTGTGGTGCACGGCCGAGGAGAACGCGCGCATCCGCGGGTTCGCCCGCTGCGTGCCGGACCCGGACCTGCCCGGCCAGGACCCGTCCGGCCGGCACCCGTCCCGTCAGGACTCATCCGGCCAGTGTCACGGGTTCGCCCCCGCACTCCGGGCCGATGCGGCTGATTTCCCGGCGGCGGACAACCCCGGGTGTCCCGCGCCGGGCCAGCCGATCGTAGGTGAATGCCGCTGACACCAGCGTCATGTGATGGTGCCAGCCGGGGAACGACCGGCCCTCGAAGTCCAGTACACCGAAATCGTTGCGCAGCGCCGCCAGTTCGGACCGGTGTCCGCGCAGCAGCGAAATGAACCCCGGCAGCTCCGCCAACCGGTCGTGCCCCAGATTGGTCAGCCAGTACCGCACGGTCTCGTTCTCGCACACCGGCCACTCGACGACGAGCCGCTGGGTGACGTAGGGCCGCGGTCCGTCACCGGCGGGCATCCTCGTGGGCAGCCGAACCAGGGCCGACAGCACCAGGGTGCAGGCGTCGTCGGTGCCGCGCAGCGGGCTCAGGGCGCGCTGCCGGCCCAGCATCCGGAACAGCTCCCCCACCGTCGTACGGGAGTGCTGGTGCTCGGCGTGCCGCGCCGGACGGGTCATGGGGCGCGGCATCCCCACCGCCTCCTGGGCCTCGTCCACCTGGACCAGGAAGGGGGTGCCGCGCCGGGCGAGTGCCGGGACGAGCTGGGTCGCCGCCGGGTTGCCGCAGAAGTCGGCGAGGAGTATCCCGGGCAACCGTCCGGTCTCGGCGGGCAGGTGCGTCCCGACCAGGCCGAGCATGGTCCCCGCCTCGTCGGCGCCGACCACCTCGCCGGGCACCCTGGATTTGGCCCGCCAGCCCTCGTCAGTGGCCCACTTGCCGCTCAGCACGATGCTCCAGTCGACCGGGACGCTGTACCCCGCACCGGCGAGGAAGAGTCCGGCACCCAGCTGGGAGTTCATGGTGCGCCCCTGTTCCGGAATAAACCTCCTGGCCACGCCGACCGAATGCGCACCACGCTTGGGAATTACCATGCGATCGAGTATCCACGCCTGTGGCGAAGCTTTTTCCGCCACGAAATCAATCAGCTTCCCGCGTATCGGGGACCAGTCCCACGGACTCTGGTTGACGAACTGCTGAAGTGACTGCACCGTCGAGTCGACAAGGTGCCCGTCGGCCATGTTCCTGATGGATTTTCGGCGCGGCACGGTAAGCAAACCGTTGACATAGAAGGCCGCCCACCTGCGCTGATCAGCCCTGGGTAACGAGTCGAAAGCAGAGCAGACAAACTCGGCGAGCTCTGCACGCCGTTCGACGTCCGGCAGTCTTTCCAACATGTGGATCATGCGGCCTCCACAGAGTTCCGGTGTTCAACGAGTCTCACCGGATCCAAGAGCCGCTAGCAAGCCCGCACCTAACGCAGTGCCATAAGCGTGGCTCATCGAAGGGGTACCGCAAGTACCGTATTAAGGGGGAGTTCGCACCATCCCGGTCGCAGGTAAAAAAACCTCCAAGTTTTCCTCGGCCTGTGAACCGCGATTCACGCCGGGCCATCGCTGCGGCGAACCGCCCTCGTCCGAGCGCGCGGCCGGCCGACGGAACCGGACACCGCCGAAGGACTCCAGCCCCTGCCCAGCAAGGGCTGGAGTGAAGTCGAAGCGAGACGGGGGGGCGGGATCCCGCCCCCCCGTCTCGCTTCGACTTCACTCCAGTCTCGTTTCAGCAGACGAAGTCCCAGACCAGCATTTCGGTCAGTTCCGCCATAGCCCGGTGCATGTCGCGATTCTCGGGGCCCTCGATCCACGCCCGCAGCTCGGCCGGTCCGGAGAATGTCATGAGGACCGCACGGTCCCAGCCGCCCCCGCGACCCGAGCAGCTGATGTTCTCGTACCCCACCTCGATTCCCTCCACGCCCGGAACCTTGCCGACAAGCGGCATGAGCTGCTTTTCGAGTACGGCGTCGACCTTGTCGATCTCGGCACTCCTGAAGAGCACGATGTGGCGAATCACCGGATTCCCCTTCCCTGTCCCTGTAGTCCGCGTGGTTCTTGTGTTCCTCTCTCCATTGAGCCGGACAACAGGCGCTCGTATTGCGTGTTTCCCGTTCATGACGGCCATTACGTGAACTCACCGATGTAGCCACCAAAGCCACCAAGAAAAGACGCAGGCATGGAGTCCGGTTCAGACTGCCTTTTCCCTGGAACGCCGATACGGCAGGGCGAAGACCACGGCGGTGGCCGCGGCCAGAACGACGGCGTTGAACACCGCGGCGATCCCGAACCCGTGGGTGAAAGCAGCCGCGTCCCCGGGCGCGGCCGAGCCGAGGGCGCTGTAGAAGATCACCCCGATGACCGCCGTCCCCACGGCCCCACCGACCTGCTGGGCGGTGGACAGCACACCGGAGGCGAGCCCGGCGCTGTCCTCGTCCACGGGGGCGAGAATGACGCCGATCAGCGGCGCCTGTAGCAGTCCGTGGCCGATCCCCTGAAGGAGCAGACAGCCGACGAGCACCCCGATGGACATGCGCGAGGGGCCCAGCAGCGCGGCGGCGACGGTGATGACGGTGCTCACGGTGGCGACGGCGCCGCCCGTTTCGAGCACCCGGCGGCCGTAGCGCGGCGTCAGGCGGCTGGAGGCCAGGCTGGCCGCGAACATGGTCACAGCCAGCGGCATGTAGACGAGACCGGCCTGGTAGGCGGGCAGCCCCAGACCGTTCTGCAGGAGCAGGGACAGCACCAGGAAGAAGGAGTTCAGCCCCGCGTAGTAGACGAGGACGAGCCCCGTGCCGATGCTGAGCGTGCGCTGGCGCAGCAGGGCGATGTCCAGCAGCGGGGAACGGCCCGTGCGGGCCACCCGTCGCTCGACGGCGACGAAGCCCAGCAGTGCGGGAACGGAGGCCGCGAGGCAGAGCCAGCCCCACAGCGGCCAGCCCTGGTCGCGCCCCACGACGATGGGCACGATCAGCAGGAACAGCATCACGGTCAACGCGACCGTGCCGGGCACGTCCAGCCCGCGGGCCTGCGGGGCGCGTGACTCGGGCAGGAGTACGGCGGCCAGGATCAGGGTGGCCACCCCGATGGGCACGCTGATCCAGAACACCGGCCGCCAGCTGGTGCCGAAGAGGTCCGCCTGGATGAGGAGCCCGCCGACGACCTGGCCGGTCACGGAGGCGAGGCTGACCACGGCACCCAGGATCCCGAAGGCCCGGCCGCGCTGGTTGGCCGCGAGCAGCACGCGGACGATCGCGTACACCTGCGGGAACATCAGCGCGGCCCCGGCGCCCTGGAACAGCCGGGCCACGATCAGCGCCGTCGCGCTCGGAGCGAGACCGCAGGCCAGCGAGGCCAGGGTGAAGAGCCCCATGCCCAGCAGGAAGACCTTCTTGCGGCCGTACAGGTCCCCCAGCCGGCCGCCGGTGACCAGGGTGACCGCGTAGATCATCTGGTAGCCGACCAGGATGAACTGCAACTGGGTGTCCGAGGCGGGCAGATCCTGCTGGATCGACGGGGCGGCGATCAGCACGATGAAGACGTTCATGATGGCCATGAACGTGCCGGCCATCGAAACCAGCGCTCCGGGCCAGGGACTGCGTACCGACCGGGGTCCGACGTCCGGCAGCGTGGTCGTACCCGTCGGCGGGCTGTTGGTTCGAGCAGGTTCCATGACCATCATCATGTGCGCGGGGCCAGGCGGGTACCAGATTGCCGGTTATGCCGGTACCGAACTCAACAGGCTCCGCCGGAGGGGCGGTCGGCGGCTCGACGGACCGTGCCGGCCAACCGACCCTCGGGCCCGACGGGTTCAGTCTGCGGACCGGTCGGCCGCGAGGCGGCCGGACTCGGCCAGTGCCGGGAGCTTGCCGCGGGTCTCCTCGTCGGACGGGAGGTACACCACGACCTTGGCCTCCGAGTCCTCCCCCGAGGCCAGCTTCGCGTAGTCGAACGTGAACCGTCCGAGCGCCGGATGGTCGAACTCCTTGCGCGTCGGCCGGAAGACCCCCACGTCGTGCTCGGCCCAGCCCTCCCGGAACTCGCCGCTCGCGTCCAGCAGGCTCTGCGTCAGCTGGTCGAACCGCGGATGTCCGGCGTGGCGTGCGGCGGCGACCCGGTACTCGGCGATCAGCCGTCGGGTGTCATCGTGCCAGTCGACGAGCAGGCCGCGCATCCACGGCTGGGTGAACAAGAGCCAGAGCATGTTGCGCTCGTTCACGGGCCACCGGAGCGGATCCCCGATCAGCCCCGCCTGGGCGTCGTTCCACGCCAGCAGATCCCAGCAGGGGCTGAGCACGTACGCGGGTCTGGGGGAGAGCTCGGCCACCAGACGGTCCAGCAGCGGGTTGCGGTACGCGGTCGCGTCGGCCGGTGCCAGCGGCACACCCGAGAGTTCCATCAGATGCCGGCGTTCCTGCGCGGTCAGCTGCAGGGTCCGCGCCACGGCGTCGAGCACCTGGGGGCTCACCCTGATGTTGCGGGCCTGCTCCAGCCACGTGTACCAGGTCACGCTCACCCCGGACAGCTGGGCGACCTCCTCGCGCCGCAGCCCCGGGGTACGCCGCCGGGGACCGGGGTGCAGGCCGACCGCGGCGGGGGCCAGCCGTTCACGCCGCGACCTGATGAACGCCGACAGCTCCTTGCGGCGGGCCGCGTTCTCCACGATGCCTCCAGCTGTTCCGTACCGTCGCGCCCGCCCGGACCCACGCGGTCCGGGCGGGCGCGACGGGTTGACAGTCACCCCGGCCCCGGAGCCTAACGGCCCCGCCGGTGCCCCTTCCAGGGTGCCTGCTGCCGACGGGATCCCCAACCCCGCCGGGTGAAGCCCGCTCAGGCGATGCGGGCGAGTTCCTCGGCTGCCTGGTCGGTGTAGCCCTGGCTTATCTCGACGACCACCCCGTCCGGGTCGGTGACCCAGACGGTCTTCCAGCCCGGTATGAACTCGTCGAAGGTGAGGGGTCCCAGCGAGACCGGCAGTTCACCGGCGGCGTCGACGGAGAGGAACGCGTCCACGTCATCCACCTGGAAGGCGAGATGGCGCGCGATGCCGGGGTTCTGCGGACCGTCGGCCTCGGTGTCCAGGGCCGCGCCCGCGGTGGTGGGAAAGAGTTCGAGGTACACGTCGCCGTGCCGGAGGAACACCACCCGGCTGCCGTCGGCCTCGACGACGCGGGCTCGCCGGAAACCCAGCCAGCGGGTGTAGAACTCCTCGGTGGCCTGCTGGTCACGGCAGTTGAGCCCGACGTGCGACCAGCGGATGTTCGGTCGGTTCGGCATGGCGCTACCTCACTTCCCCTGCACGGGCGCGAACGGAACGCTGTCGTGGTGGTTGGACATGTAGGTGATCTGTCCGCCGACGATCCGGAAGTAGTTGCACACGTCCGCCTCGACGCTCGCTCCGCCGACGCTCTGCGCGGAGATGTGGGAGATCACCGCGGCCTGCTCGCCCTCGACGACCACATGCACCGGCACGTTGGCGAACCGGGCGTACATCGACGGGAATCCCTTCATCATCTCGCGGAGGGTTTCGCGGCCCTCCACATGCCCGGCCAGTTGCTCGTCCATCACCTGCTCCGGCGCGAACAGGTCGCACCACCGGTCCCAGTCCCCGGTGTTGGCCAGCTCGTAGTAACGCGTCACGACGTCTCGGGTGTTCATGCTCTGCCTCTCTTCGGGGGGGGGATCTACGGGGGATGCAACCGCGTCCCAAAGGGGCGCGGGGCTGTATCGATGTGCGGCTCCGCCGCGTGGGCGCGACCAGCACCCACCGGCCCGCGGTGAACGAACCGCGGATCCGGCGGAGCGCTCAGGCGTGTGCGGGGAAACGGCGCCCGTCGGGGTCCACCGGGGACCACCACAGGTTGAAGTTCGCCTCCCCGTGGCCGATGACCGCGCCCCGCCCTTCGACGACACGGCCGTCCCGCCACGTCAGGAAGTGCACTCCTTCGATGTCCAGCCAGTGGAAGGGCGAGCGGCTGTCCTCGGGGGCGTGCGCCCGCCGTGCGGTGGTGTGGCGGACGTCGACGGTGCGGCCCGCCTCCGCGTCGACGAAGATGCCGGAGATCTCGATGGTGAAGGTGCCGCCCGCGGCCTTGGCCACCGTCTCCCGCAGGCTCAGGTAGGCGTCCAGACCTTCGTACCAGCCCGAGTTCGGCTGATGGCCGGGCACCTCCCAGCGCAGGTCCTCGTCCCAGAACTCGGTGATACGGCCGCGGTCCGCGGATTCGAGCGCGGCGTACGCGGCGAGCAGACGTTCCTTGCTGACGTTCGTCATGGATTTCCCTTCTGGATCGGTTTCCCTCCGGGACCGGATTTCCTTCAGCCGGATTCCGGACCGGGTTTCAGGCCGGGTCCGACAGCGGGGTCAGTGACACCACGCGGTAGTCCTTCACCACCGGGCGGCCATCCCGGCCCGCGACCACGATCCAGCGTTGCAGCGCCTCGGCGGCGATCGACGTGCTCTTGGCGGCGGGCGGCTCCCAGGTGCGGGCGTACCAGTGCACGACGACCTCGACCGTCGCCGCGGTACGTCCCGGGTCGATCACGGAGATGCTCCGTATCTCGTGCTTCTGGTCGAAGAAAATACCCGTGATATCGGCGTACCAATTCCGGAGTCCATCCCGGCCGGATATCTTTCCCTCCGGGAATTCCATCTCAAGGCCGTCCGGAGCGAAGAACGGCACGATGTCCTCGATGTCGTCACGCCGGTCGAGTGCGGCGAACCAGCTGAAAACCAGGTCGCGGGTCGACGCCACGGAAAGCGTCGCAAAATCTGTGTCGGTCACGAACATGTTCCCTTCGGGATATGGACCGGGATATGGGCGGGGTCACTCGTTGACGAGGACGGTCTTCCCCGGCAACTCCGCGCGCTGCATCGCGGAGAGGACCTTGGGGGCGGCGTGCAGCGGAAGGCTCTGCGCGCAGCCGGGGCGGAAGACACCGGAGGCCATCAGCCGTGCGGTACGGTCCAGGGCCCCGGCGAGGAACTCGTGCCGCTCCCGCAGATACAGGCCGAGGTCGAAGCCGGCGATCCCCACGGTTTTCATCAGCAGTGTGCCGAGGCTCACCTGAGGCACCTCGCCGCTCGCGAAACCCACCGTGAGCACCGTGCCGCCGAAGGCCGCCGCGTCCAGCAGGGACGCCGTGAGCGGGCCGCCCACCAGGTCCACCGCGAGATCGGCGCCCCTGCCCCCGGTCAGCGCCCGGATCTCCCCGGTCACCTCGTCGCCGGTGCGGTCCGCGGTGAACACGCTGTGATGGGCCGCTCCGGGGCCCGCGGCGGCGGTGCGTCGCACCCCGATAACCGTCGCGCCCAGTTCCCGGGCGCTTTCCATGGTGGCCCGCCCCACGCTGCCGGAGGCCCCGGTCACCACCACGGTCTGCCCCGCCTTCAACCGGCCGTGTGCCACCAGGGCGACATGGGCAGTGGCGTAGGCGACGGGCGCGGCGGCGGCGGTGACCAGGTCCATGTCGACCGGCAGCCGGACGGTGAGCAGTTCGGGCACCACGGCCCGGTCCGCGTACCCGCCCCGGGGCGTGAGCGCCATGACCCGGTCGCCCGGCGCGACCCGGGTCACGCCCGGACCGACGGCGGACACCGTGCCGCTGAACTCGTTGCCCGGTGTCATGGGCAGCTCGGTCGGCAGATGGAACTGCCCGGTGACCGTGAGCAGATCGGCGAAATTCACGCCGACCGCCGCGACCTCCACGACGACTTCTCCTGGTTGCGGCGTCACGACGGGAGAAGCGGCGGAGTCGACCACCAGCTCTTCCGGCGGGGCGAATGACGAAGCAATGACTCGCGGCATGGTTTACCCTTCACGGTCCGAATGCATCGGCGACCTGATGATTATCACCGTACGCTTTCCGCCGGGCACCGACAAAGGCCGCAGTTGACACTTCGTTAACTTAAGTGATGGGTCGGGGAAACTTTGACACCCTCGCACGGGCGTACCTAGGGTCACGGGTATCGGCGCATTATCCGTCGGGGATTGATTTCCGACCGGCGCAGAGATTGACGGCACAGCGATCGACCGGGGCCGAGTTTCCCCGGCACCGAGATTGTTCCGAATCCTGTTAGGGAGATTGACCAGTGAAGGCTGCGCAAATCGTCGAATACGGCAAACCGCTCCAGATACGCGACCTTCCCGAACCCGCACCGGGTCCGGACGATGCCGTACTGCGCGTCATCGCGTCGGGCATCTGTAGGAGCGACTGGCACGCGTGGATGGGCGACTGGGGCTGGCTCGGCGGGCAGATCGAACTGCCCCGCACGCCCGGCCACGAGCTGGCGGGCGAAGTCGTCGCCGTGGGTTCCGCGGTGCGTTCCGTGCGCGTCGGCGACCGGGTCACCGTGCCCTTCCACGAGGCATGCGGCACCTGCCCGCAGTGCCGCTCGGGTCGGGCCAACCTCTGCGACAACATGCGGGCCCTGGGCCTGTCCGAGGACGGCGGGTACGCGGAGTACGTCAGGATCCCGGTCGCGGACTTCAACTGCGTCCAACTGCCCGACGAGGTCACACCGCTCGCCGCCAGCGCCATCGGCTGCCGCTTCATGACGGCCTTCCACGCCGTCACCCACCAGGGTCAGGTGCGGGCCGGCCAGTGGCTGGCCGTCCACGGCGCCGGCGGGGTCGGTCTCTCGGTGGTGCAGATCGCGAGCGCCGCCGGCGCGAACGTCGTGGCCGTCGACATCGACCCGCTCAAGCTGGCCCTGGCCGAGAAGCAGGGAGCGGCCCGCACCGTCCTGGCCACGGAGTCGACCGATGTGCCCGCCGCGGTCAAGGACGCCACCGGGGGCGGGGCGCACGTCTCGATCGACGCCCTGGGCATCCGCGCCACCGTGGTGAACTCCGTGCGGTGCCTGCGCAAGTCCGGCCGGCACGTACAGGTGGGCCTGACGGGATCCGCCGAGGCGGGCGAGGTCGCGCTGCCCATCGACGCGATCACCACCGGCGAGCTGACCGTCGTCGGGTCGCACGGCAACCCGCACAGTAACTACCCGGCGCTGCTCTCCCTGGTGGCGGCGGGCCGGCTCACCCCGGAATCGCTCGTCCAGCGAACCGTCTCTCTCGACCGGGCGACCGATGTCCTGGGCGAGATGGGCACGTTCCGTACCACCGGACTCACCGTCATCAACCGTTTCTGAGCCCCCGGACGCCCATGAGGAGACACGTTCCATGACCACATCGCTTTCCGCGAACGGCACACTCACCCGCGGCTTCCTGGCCCGTCCGCACCTGCTCTACATCGGGGGCCGGTTCGTCCCCGCCGCCGACGGCAGGACGTTCGCCACGCTCGATCCCTCCACTGGCGCGCGCATCGACGACGTCGCCCACGCCGGTCCCGTCGATGTCGACGCCGCCGTCGCCGCCGCCCGCGCGGCCCTCGAAGGCCCCTGGGGCGCCCTGCCGGCCGCCGCCCGCGGCCGGCTCGTCGCCAGGCTCGCCGACCTCCTTGAGGAACACGCCGCCGAACTGGCCGAACTGGAGTCGCTCGACGGCGGCAAACCCATCTCCATGACCGAACTGGTCGACATCCCGGCCACCATCGGCCACTTCCGGTACTTCAGCGGCTGGCCCACCAAGATCGAGGGCGAGGTCATCCCTGTCTCCCTGCCCGACACCCTGACCTACACCCGCAAGGAGCCCGTCGGCGTCTGCGCGCAGATCATCCCCTGGAACTTCCCGCTGATGATGGCCGCGTGGAAGATGGGAGCCGCGCTGGCCACGGGGTGCACGGTGGTGCTCAAGCCCGCCGAGCAGACCCCGCTGACGGCGCTGCGCCTCGCGGAACTCGTCGACGAGGCGGGCTTCCCGGCCGGTACGGTCAACGTCCTGACCGGGGACGGCACCACGGGCGCGGCCCTGGTCGGCCACCCGGGCGTCGACAAAATCGCGTTCACCGGCTCCACCGAGGTGGGGCGGGAGATCGGCGCGCGGGCGGGCAGCGGGCTCAAGCGGGTGACCCTGGAACTCGGCGGCAAGAGCCCCAACATCGTCCTCGCGGACGCCGATGTCGACGCCGCCGTCACCGGCGCGTTCAACGGGATCTACTTCAACAGCGGTCAGGCGTGCAACGCCGCGTCCCGACTCTACGTCCACCGCAGCCTGTTCGCGGAGGTGACCGACCGGCTGGCGGCCCTGGCCGAGGAGGCCGTCGTCGGGTCCGCGCTGGACCGCTCGACCCAGTACGGCCCGCTGGTCTCCGCCGCTCAGTACGACCGCGTGCGCGGGTACATCGAGCACGGCCTCTCCGCCGGCGCCACCCTGCGCGCGGGCGAACTGCCCGCGGCCTCGCCCGAGGGCGGCTACTTCGTACGGCCCGCCCTGTTCACCGACGTCACCGCGGACATGAAGGTCAGCCGGGAGGAGATCTTCGGCCCCGTCCTGGTGGCCGCCCCCTTCGACGACCTGGACGAGGCCGTCACGCTGGCCAACGACACCGAGTACGGGCTGGCCGCCGGCGTGTGGACGCGAAGCCTGGCCCACGCCCACCGCGTCGCCGCCCGGCTGCGCGCCGGCTCGGTCTATGTGAACACCTGGGCGGCGGGCGACCCCGCAGGCCCGTTCGGCGGCTTCAAGTCGTCCGGGATCGGGCGGGAGATGGGGCACGCCAACCTCGACGCCTACCTGGAGCTCAAGACCGTGTGGACCACGCTGGGCGACTGAGCCCGGCACCCGGGGAACACACCGAGGGACGTCGTCGCCATCCGGCGACGACGTCCCTCGGCGCTCTTCTCAGTGTTCTTCGTGCGGGCCCTGCCGCGCGCCCAGCAGTTCGCGGTGAGCGGTGGACGTCCCCAGCCGGTTGAAGGTGAACGCCGCCGACGCCAGTGCCATGTGGTGGTGCCAGCCCAGGAACGACCTGCCCTCGAAGTCGTCCACGCCGTAGTCGCTCTGGAAGACCTGGCGGCTTTTCTTGTGGCGGTGCCAGATCTGCCGTGCCCGCACGAGCCCACGGGTGTCCCAGCCGGTGACGTTGGTCAGGAAGAACCGGGGAGCCCCCGCACGCGCCGAGGCCGGCCACTCCGTCAGCAGGCGCAGGTCCATGGCGCGCCCGGGCCCCGGCAGCCGGACGGTCGTGGTCGCCACCGGCGGGTGGGGCCGCCCGCCGGTGGCGAAGGCGCCGCGCGTACCGGCCCGCCTGCGGAACTCCCGCACGACGGGAAGGTCCGTCAGGCACCTCGGTTCCGGGACTCCCTGTGGGGCGGCCCGCGGCAGCCTGCGCGGGACGGCCTCCAGCAGGCGGACGGACGGGTCCAGTTCCAGCAGGAACTCCAGCCGCCGGTCCAGCAACCCGCCGATGAGCTGCTCCGCGCCCCGTAGGCCGCGGAAGTCCGCCGCCACGGGCCGGGCGGGCGCTCCCCAGCTCTCGTTCACCGTCTCCAGCAGGGCCAGCGCCGCCTGCCAGGCCGTCTTCGTACCGTACTGGCAGGGCACGTACGTCTTCTCGCGCAGCTTGCAGTCGTTCATCCAGCGGTCCGACAGCAGAATGTGCCAGGCCACCGGAACGCTCGCCGTTTCCGCGGCGAGGAACAGTCCCATGCCGATCTGCCCGTTGACGGACTTCCGCAGTTGGGGCACGAAGTACCGATCGACGCCGACGGAGCACTTGCCGCGCTTCGGTATGACCACGTTGTCAATGACCAACAATTCCGGATTCAGCGCCTCCAGGACCTCCGATGCCAGGTTTCGGCACACCGGCTCCCAGTCCCAGGGACTCTGGTTGATGAACTGCTGGAACGACTGGATCGCGTCCGGCAGGCCGAGCTGCTCGGCCATGTTCCGCAGCGACTTCTTTCCCTTGGTCGTCAGCAGCCCGCGCAGATAAGCCTCCGCCCAGCCGCGCTGGTCGATGCGGGAAATCTGGGAAAATATCCTGCCGGAAAACGACGGCAGCGCGGACCGGGTGTTTTCCCGAGGCCGCTCCATGGCTATGAGATTCCAGCTCACAGTGTCACCAACCATTCGGACGTACTGGTCAACGGAAACGTTTCCTCCGAGCCGTCACGCGGGTCGACGGCCGGGCCGCGCCGGGGGTGCGAGCGCCCTCCCGGCCGGGAATGCTCCGGCCGGGAGG
Organism: Actinobacteria bacterium OK074; assembly: GCA_001298575.1. Lineage (GTDB taxonomy): Bacteria > Actinomycetota > Actinomycetes > Streptomycetales > Streptomycetaceae > Streptomyces. The sequence goes on along the minus strand of LJCV01000277.1, from coordinate 24,499 downwards.
GCGCATTCGGTCCGGTCGGTCTGTCGGTCACAGGAGCGGCGTCTCCAGGTAGGTCAGCGCCGGGTCGAGGCCACCGCTGCGGAACGCCTGCCGGACGCGTTCACGGGCCCCGTCGACCACGACCTCCGACTCGGGCCGCAGCCGCTGCTGGGCGAAGGCGAGCGAGCGCACCCCGCCGACGTCGATCGACTCCAGTTCGTGCAGCCGCAGGATCAGCCGCCGCAGCGGCCGTCCCTCGGCCTGTTCCAGCGCGGAGCGCAGTCGCGGGACGTCCGGTTCGCCGAGTTGTCCGGCCAGACGGAGGGTGACGGCGGTTCCGGTGTAACCCAGGGACACTTCACAGGGCATGACTCGTTCCTTCCTCGGGGTGAGTGGTGAGTACGACCACGGAGTGGCCGTACAGGGTCACGCGGGCGCCGGACGGGACTGCGGGCTCCCTTCCGTGAGGGTGTGCTCCGTCGCCCCAGGGTGTACCGGTGTCGATGAACAGGTGCCAGCGGGTGCCCACGGGAGCGGCCGGTGGCTCGATCCGCACCGCGACGCCGGCGGTGTTGGCGGCGACCAGGACGGTGTCGTCCGGGCCGTCGGCGGCCGACTGATGCAGCAGCATGACGAGCAGCCGGGAGTCGTCGGAGAAGTCCGGCTGCCAGGGGGTCCGGCCGTGCCAGCTCACCGGTGGGTAGGCGGCCCCGTCGGCCGTCCGGCCCGTCGGGTGGGCGGTACGGCGCAGGACCGGGTGGGCCGCGCGGAAGCGCAGGCATCGGCGGACGAACTCGACCAGTTCGGCGTTCTTGTCGGCGAGGTTCCAGTCCAGCCAGCTGACGGCGTTGTCCTGGCTGTAGGCGTTGTTGTTGCCCTGCTGGGTACGGCCGAACTCGTCACCGGCGAGCAGCATCGGCACGCCGTGGCTGACCAGGAGCAGAGCCAGGGCGTTGCGGGTCTGACGGCGGCGCAGGAGCAGGACGTCCGCGTCGTCGGTGGGCCCTTCGTGCCCGCAGTTCCAGCTGTCGTCGTCCGCGATGCCGTCCTGGCCGCCCTCGCCGTTGGCGTGGTTGCGCCGGACCTCGTAGGTGGTCCAGTCCGCGAGGGTGAAACCGTCGTGGCAGGTGAGGTAGTTGACGGATGCAGTGGTGGGGCGGCCGGCGTACAGGTCGGCCGAACCAGCCAGGCGGGTGGCGGCGGGGCCCGGTCCAGCACGACCGGTCAGAAAGCGCCGCAGGTCGTCCCGGTAGCGTCCGTTCCACTCCATCCAGCGGCCGTGGCCGGGGAAGGCGCCCACCTGGTCCAGGCCGGTGGCGTCTGTGGCCTCGGCGATGAGTCTGCTCCGGGCCAGGACCGGGTCGTGGGTGATGGCCTCGATGAGGGGAGGGTTGTCCAGGAGCGCTCCGGTGGCGTCCCGGACGAGGATGGGGGCCATGTCGAACCGGAAGCCGTCGATGTGGAATTCGGTGACCCAGTGGCGCAGGCAGTCCAGGATGAACGAGCGCACCCGGGGATGGTTGGCGTTGACCGTGTTGCCGGTCGCGGTGAGGTTGCGGTGGGCCCCGGACTCGTCAAGCAGGTAGTAGACGTCCTCGTCCAGACCGCGGAAGGACAGGACGGGGCCCCGGTGGTCGCCCTCCGCAGTGTGGTTGAAGACCACGTCCAGGATCACCTCGATCCCGGCGCGGTGCAGGTCCCGCACCAGTTCCTTCAGCTCCCCGGCGGGCGCGTCGGGCATGTCGGGTGCGGGCCCGCGGGCGTAGGCGGCCTTGGGCGCGAAGAAGCCGACGGTGTTGTAGCCCCAGAAGTTGGGCAGCGGCCGGCCGTCCGCGGGCGAGGTGAAGGTGTTGTCGGTCTCGTCGAACTCGAAGACGGGCAGGAGTTCCACGCAGTTGATGCCGAGGTGCCGCAGATGAGGGATCTTCTCGCGCAGTCCCGCGTAGGTGCCCGGGGCACTCACCCGCGAGGAGGGGTGACGGGTGAAGCCGCGGACGTGGGCCTCGTAGATCACCAGGTCCCCGGCGGGGATGTCCGGTCCGCGGTCGCCCTGCCAGTCGAAGTCCCCGGTCGGCAGGGCGCAATGGTACCGGGGCCGCACCCCCCACGTCTCGCCGCCGGGCAGTGCGCGGGCCCAGGGGTCGAGCAGCAGCCGCCCGTCGGGCGGTGCGCCGGGCTTCTGGACCCGGTAGCCGTAGCGGGTGCCGGCCGGGTCGAGGCCGAGGACCGTCATCGTGAAGACGTCGCCGGTACGGTACTCGGGCGGGAACTCGATCTCGGCCGGTTCGCCGCCATCACCGGCGTCGAGCAGCACCAGCCACATCCGTTCGGCGGACGCGGAGGCCACCGAGAAGGTGACGCCGCCGGGGACCGGGTGTGCCCCCATGACGTCCGCCCGGCCCGGTCCGACCCGCGGCGCGTCGGCCCGCGTCCGCGTCGGGCTCGACCAGGTCACCGTGGGTCCCGGGGTGGGCGCAGCCGGGCCTGCACGGTGACCGGGTGCTCGCTGCGCGGCAGCCGTACGGTCAACGTCCGGGCGTCGAAGTCGTCGTAGGGGACGCCGTCGATCCTGACCTGTTCCAGTACGACACCGCTGCCGTGCAGCACGTCGGGCGAGACCCGCAGGGTGCGGTCGGGGAAGTCGGCGTCGGGCCGGGGCCGGAACCACAGGTCCAGCGGGTCGCGGTGCACCAGCAGGCGGGTGTAGACCTCGGCCAGGTAGCAGAGTTCGGCCTTGTGGTACATGCTCATCGCGTGGCTGCCCTTGAGACGTTCGTTGCCGAACAGGAAGGGCAGCCCCTGAGCGAGCACGGTGAAGAAGACGCCGCCCTCGTCGTGGTCGAGGAAGAACGCGTTGTAGAACGCGGCGGATTCGCGGGCCTGGCGCAGGTACTCCTCGCCGCCGGTGCGTCCGGCCAGGATGAGGTAGGCGAGCACCGCCTGCTCCTGCTGCCACCAGGACTTGCGGTCGTGCCACACGAACGAGTGCCGGCCGTTTTCGCTCTGGCGCTGCAACAGGTCGTACCAGCCGCCGCGTTGCGGGTCGCGAGCTACGTCCGGCATGGTCCGGCCGATGCGTTCGGCGAGTTCGCGGTACTCCCGTTTGGGCTGGAGGGCGTCCATCCGCATCAGGTTCCACGCGATCTTCAAGTTGTGGCCGACGACCGCGCGGTCCTGCTGCCAGCCCCAGGAGCGGTCCGGCGTCCAGTCGCCGTGGAAACGTTCCTGGACGAACGGGCCGGCGTCCGGGCCCCGCTCCGGCAGGTGGGTACAGATCATGTCGAAGGTGTGCTCCAGCATGCGCCGGTAGCGGTCCTCGCCGGTGGCCAGGAAGAGGTTGAACAGATAGGCGGGAGCGTGGTCGCCGATGGAGTTCCAGTTCTTGCGTGCGCGGTTGGGGCCCAGGGAGTCCTGGTGCGGGCTGAGGGTGACCGGGTCGATGTGGGAGTAGTAGCCGCCGAGCTTCGGGTCGGCGAAGTAGCGCTCGAAGAGCCGGACGGTGCCCTCGATGTCCGCCTTGATCCGCGGATCGCCGGTCAGCCGGTAGGTCTGGACGAGTCCGACCAGGGCGTAGATCTGCTCGTAGGCCGGGATGGCGCGGTAGTCGTCGCCGAACTCCGAGGCGAACAGCTTGCGTTCCCGGTGGTCCTGGATGTCGATGCCGTGGTACCAGTACACGACGTCCGCGTCCGGGTCGTGGAAGCGCATGTGGTCGTGCAGGTAGCGCGAGCCGCGCTCGGCCACGTCGAGCAGGTCCTCGTCGCCGGTGAGCGTGTAGGCGCTGGCCATCCCGTAGAGCAGGCGGGAGATCGTGTCGGTCTCCTGGATCCGCAGCCCCGTCTTGCCGCCCGCGCTCAGCAGTTCCGTCCGGTAGTCGGCGAAGTCGACGGCTCCGGTGCCGAACTGGGCCAGGCGGTAGAAGGCCGCGATCTGGTGGAGCTGCCGGGTCCACCAGCCCGGCTCCTCGAAGGGGTAGGGCGAGTTCTCCTCTCCGACGATGACCAGTTGGGCCGCCTGGAAGTGCAGCGCGCCGCTGTCGGGATAGACCGGCCCGTGGCTGAACACCAGCCGCCCGGGGCGCAGATGGTCCGCCATGGTCCCGGTCACGTCCCGGTAGGGCTCCCCCAGATTGCGCAGCAGCTGGGCGGAGGTGGTCTCGGTGGGGTGGACGGTGACGGGGCGGCCGTCCAGGGTCCGCAGGTCGATGGAGCCGGGGCGGGAGTCGACGACGTAGCCGGTGACCGTGTCGGAGAAGGAGAAGTCCACCGGGGCGGTGTCGGGGGACCTCATGCGGCCTCCGCTGCCGGTGCGGCCAGCGTCTCGATCACCGCGCGGGCCAGCAGATGGCGTTCCTCGACCGTCCTGCTGGTGATGAGATCGCGGTCGATCACGATGTCCTGATCCAGGTAGCGCGCGCCCATGTTGCGGACGTCGCCCACCAGGTTGTTGTGGCAGGTCACCTCCCGGTCGCCGACCAGTTCGGGCGCGGCGGACAGCAGCGAGAGACCGTGGCAGGAGAACGCCTTGAGCAGCGACGGGATCCGGAACGCGCGCCGCATCAACGCCACTGCCGGGGCCGCCTGTTGCAGGTCCTCGCTGTAGCGCAGCCGGTCCGCGACCATGCCCGAGGGCACCACCAGCGCGGAGAACTGGTGCAGTTCGCCGTAGTCGAGCTGTTCCAGGTCACCGTTGACGTCCAGGGTGGCCTGGTGCTCGTGCCCGGTGAAGGTCAGGGACTCCTGGCCCCACAGCCGGGTCAGCAGGACGACCTCGATGTCCTCCTCGGCGAAACGCTTGCGGTAGTAGGCGATCTCGTCCTCGACGAAGTCGCTCTCGATCAGGATCCCGATGCGGCGGCCCGCCAGCCGGGGTGCCGCCAGAACATCACTCATGGTTGTCGCCCTTCACAGCGGGAGAGGGGAGGGGAAGAGGGCGGCGCAGCGCCACCGTTCACGCGGCCAGGACCTGCGGCGCGGTGTGCGGGGCCAGTGTTTTGACGGCCCAGAACCGGATTCGCGGCGCACCCTGCTGGTGCACCACCGACCACTCGTGGCGCAGCGGCTGCCGGGCCGTACGGTCGAAGGTGAAGTCGGAGGTGAAGGAGACGTCCGCGTGCAGGGGCGAGAGGACGCTCACCTCCACCGCGGAGATCCGGCCCGCGGTCCCGGGACGCGGGCCGGTGTGTCCGGCGCACCAGGCGGCGAACTCCTCCCGCCCGCGGATGATCCGGTCCGGGAGGTGCAGGGCGAAACCGCTGGCTGCGGTGAACTCCGGCAGCCGCTCCGCGGACCGGCGCCCGTTGACGTCGGCCAGCCAGCGCCGCACCAGGTCATGGATGTCCGCTTCCGCCAGAGCCGGGCGGGGGGTGTGGGGGAACATGGGGATCCTTTCCGTGGCGCTTTCCGTGGCCGGCCGACGTGGGGGTGGACTCGTCAGTCGATGACGAGGTCGATCAGGAACGGGCCCTCGTGGCCGAGCATTGCCTCGACCGCGTCGTCGATCTGCTGTGGCTTCTCGACCCGCCGGCCGGGCACACCGAGTGCCGCGGCCAGTTCGGCGAACCGGATGTCGGGCCGGGACAGGTCGAAGGCGTCCGGGTAGGCGTGCCGGGCCATGCCCATGTCCCGCCAGTACTGCTCGATGTTGAGGTCGAGGAGCCGGTAGCGGCGGTTGTTGCAGATGACGAACTTCGCCCCGATGCCGTGGCGCGCCGCGGTCCACAGGGCCTGGAAGGTGTACATGCTGCCGCCGTCCCCGGTGAACCCGACGACCCGCAGGTCGGGGCGGGCCAGCTTGACGCCCATGGCTCCCGGGATGCCGACGCCCAGCGAACCACCGCGGGTCTGGAAGAACCGCCCGGGGACCCGGGGCGGCAGGTAGTGCGCCAGCGGGGCGGACGCGGTCAGGGCCTCGTCGAAGACCGCCAGGTTCTCCGGGGCCGAGCGGGCCAGGGCCCGGACGAAGCCGTCGAGCACCGGGTCGGTGGTGCCCGGCCCCGGTCCGCGCAGCGCCAGGGGCTCGGCGCCCGCCGGATAGCCGCCCAGCTCCGCGGCGGGCCGCGGCGGGCCGAGCCTGCGCAGTTGGTGGGCCAGGGCGGCGAGCGTGGACCTGGGGTCGGCGGCCAGCGCGGAGTCCACCGGGAAGTTCTTGGCGATCTCGTAGGTGTCCAGGTCGATGTGCACGACCTTGGCCCCTTCACGGAACGGGCTGTCCAGCAGGGGGAACACCTCGGGGAAGACGTACGTCCCCACGATCAGCACCGCATCGGCGTCCGCGACCACGCGGGCGCTGTCCTTGCCGAACATGTGCCCCAACTGCCCGCCGTACAGCGGGTGGGTGGTGTCGAAGTTGACCTCGGAGGAGTTGACCCCCCACACCGGGGCGTGCAACAGCTCGGCCACCTCCGCGAGTTCGCTCTGTGCCCCGCTGACGGCGACGCCGTCGCCCATCAGGATCAGCGGACGTTCACCGCCCAGGAGCAGCCGCGCCGCCTCGCTCACGGCGCTGTCCTGCGGCACGACCCGGGTGTCCGGCAGCGGGGTGGCGACGGCGGGTTCGGCGGTGACCTGGTCCAGTACGTCCGCCGGGAGTACGACGACGACGGGGCCGCGCGGCGGGGTCATCGCGATCTTGACGGCCCGCCGCAGGACACGCAGCAGCGACGACGGATCGACCACGCGGGTCACGTACTTCGTCACCGGTTCGGCCATGGCGACCAGATCGGCCGCCATCTGGCCGTCGGTGGCGTCGTAGCGGATCCCGGCCTCGCCGACCACCACCACCAGCGGTGTCCCGCCGCGTTTGGCCTGGTAGAGCATGCCGATGCCGTTGCCCAGACCGACACTGCTGTGGAGCTGGACCAGGCCCGGCCGCTGCCCGGCGCGGGCATAGCCGTCGGCCATGCCCACCGCCACGCTCTCGTGCAGCGTCAGGACGTACTGTGTGGCGGACGTCGTGCCGGCGTCCAGAAATCCCTGCTCGACGGTGCCCGGGTTGCCGAACATGTGGGTGAGCCCGTCGACCGCGAACTGCTCGAAGAGAGCGGCCTTGCCTGGCCTGGCTCGCATGGTGATTCTCCTTGCTCGATGGAGTGTTACCAGCCGTAGCGGCGCAGACCGTTTTCCAGTGCCTGGACCGTCAGTTCACCGGCCGGCACGGAGTCCGGAGTGGACCGGGCGGTGATGAACGGGTAGTCGACGATCACGGACGTCTCGTGGCCGACGTTGCCGTGGAACGCGCCGTCGGGGCCGGTGGCGTCGCGCAGGATGTACTCCAGCGGATACGGCGGCGGACCCATGTTGAAGTCGACGCCCAGGAAGCCGGTCCCGTCCTTGTAGTCGTACTCCTTGGGGTGGCCCGTGACGTGCCGACCCCACAGCAGGCTGGTGCGGTTCTCCAGGCTGCGGGCGAAGGCGAGCACCGCGACGCCGTAGCACTCGGCCAGGATCGGCTTGTCGGCCGCGACGAACGCGAGGGTCAGCTCGTGCAGCCGCTCGTTGTTGGCCATGTCCACGATCGGCCCGCTGCCTCCCACGATGACCAGCGCGTCGAAGCTGTCCACCAGGTCCCCGACAGCGGTGCCCAGGTGCCGGTGGTACTCCTCGACCTCGCGCAGGTGGTTCAACGCGCTGTAGTAGGGGCGTTCGGGAATCAGCGCCGCGAGGCTGAGCGGGCTGTCCAGGCGGCTGGAGTCGTCCAGTTCCCGGGCCCGGCGAGCCATGTCCTGCGTGGTGACGGAGCGGCCCAGCGGGGGGTCGACGTAGTCGGGGTCGAGGCTCGGCGGCAGGGCGTGCGCCCGCTTGCCCGTCGCGGTGGCGAACGTGGTGCGGTAGCCGCGGGAGTCGAATGCCTCGACGGGGCCGACCAGTTCCTCACCCCAATACCCGTACTCGGAAAGCACGATGAGAATGCGTTTGGACACGGTTGTCCTCCTGGACTGGGTGAACTGAGCAGTGATGGCCCGGCGCGCGTGGAGGCCGAACTGTCCGGAATCCCGCTGCGCCTGCCGTGACGAGTGAAATGCAGTGATGACAGGACTGGCAACGAACAGCCCGACTACCGCCACGAATAAGCGAACTTGACGTATTCGCAGCCACCCGACCTCGGAGCGGAAGGAATGATTCCAGCAGTTGGCCGAGGCCAGTCCAAAACGGCGAGTTGCACGAATAAGATTTCCTTGCTTGCGGGCGGTCGATGAGTCCTGCATCGTCCTCCCACGGGAATCTCTCTGCCGTATCCGGCGGATGGAAGGAGCGGATAATGGCACGTCGACTGGTGGTTGACGACGAACAGCCGGTCGTAAGCCGCGGGCGATATCCGGCGAAGGCGGTCGTGGGCGAACGCCTCCCCGTACGGGCCTGCGTCTGGCGGGAGGGACACGACGCCGTGGCCGCCACCCTCGTACTCCATGGCCCCGACGGCGGTGGCAGCAGCCTGCGGATGGCCCTGGAGGATCCCGGCGAGGACCGCTGGGTGGCCTGGGTGACACTGCCGCGGGAAGGGATGTGGACCTACCGCGTCGACGCGTGGAGCGATCCGTGGAGCACCTGGCGCGGCGGCCTGCTGGCCCATCTGGAAGCGGGCCGGACCGCCGGTGAGCTGGCCAACGAGCTGGAGACCGGCGCCCGGCTGGTCGACCGACACGTCCGGCGCGTGTCCGGCCGCCCGGCCCGGGACCGGCTGCGCGCGGCGGCGGCGGCCCTGCGGGATCCGGCGCTGGATCTGCGGGACCGGACGGAGCAGGTGCTGTCCGGGGCCACCGCCCGGCTCGTCGCGGCGAACCCGGTGCGCGAACTGCTCACCCGTGGCTCCACCCACCGGATCTGGGCCGATCCGGCGCGTGCGCTGTTCGGTGCCTGGTACGAGTTCTTCCCGCGCTCCACCGGCGGCGTCGACCAGGCGGGCCGCGCCGTCCACGGCACGTTCGCCACGGCCGCCGCGGAGCTCCCGCGCATCGCCGCCATGGGCTTCGACGTCGTCTACCTGCCGCCCGTCCACCCCGTCGGCCGAGTCCACCGCAAGGGAGCCAACAACACGCTGACCGCCGGGGCGCGGGACGTCGGATCCCCGTGGGGAATCGGCGCCCGGGAGGGCGGCCACGACGCGGTGCACCCGGACCTGGGAACCCTGGACGACTTCGACGACTTCGTCCGCACCGCCGCCGGTCTCGGGCTCGACGTCGCGCTGGACCTGGCTTTCCAGTGCGCCCCCGACCACCCCTGGTCGCAAGAGCATCCGGAGTGGTTCCACCACCGGCCCGACGGCACCGTCGCGCACGCCCAGAACCCGCCGAAATCCTATGAGGACATCCAGCCGCTCAATTTCGACGGCGATCGTGACGGTCTGTACGCCGAACTGCTGCGCATTGTCCTTTTCTGGATCGGGCACGGAGTAAGGATCTTCCGTGTGGACAACCCGCACACCAAGCCCGCCGACTTCTGGCACTGGCTCATCTGGAAGGTCAAGAACGACCATCCGGATGTCCTCTTCCTCGCCGAGGCATTCACCCGTCCGGCAATCCTCAAGGGTCTGGCCAAGCTCGGCTTCACCCAGTCGTACACCTATTTCACCTGGCGCAACACCAAGCAGGAGCTGACCGAATACGCCGTCGAACTCGCCGCGTCGGCCGACTTCCTGCGGCCCAACCTGTTCGTGAACACCCCGGACATCCTGCAGAGCGAACTGCACGGCGCCGGCCCGGAGGTCTTCGCGATGCGGGCCACTCTCGCGGCCACGCTCTCCCCCACCTGGGGCCTCTACGCCGGATTCGAGCTGGGCGAGAACCGCCCGCTGCACGAGGGCAGTGAGGAGTACCTGGATTCGGAGAAGTACCAACTGCGCCCCCGGGACTTCGCCGCGGCGACGGCACAGGAGGACGGACTGCCGTCCTGGATCGCCCGGCTCAACGACCTCCGCCGCCGCCGTCCGGCGCTCCAACAGTTACGGAACGTCACCTTCCACGACGTGGACAACGACCGCCTCGTCGCCTACACGAAGTCCGACCCCGCCCGCGGCGACCACGTCCTGTGCGTCGTCAGCCTCGACCCCGCCCGCCCCCAGGAGGGCACCGTGCTCCTGGACACCGCCGATCCTGCCCCACAGGCGTGGGACGAACTGGCCGGGGAGACGGTCCTCCTGGACGGGCCGTACACCGTGAAGATCGACCCGGGCATCGCCGCCGCCCGCATCCTCACCTGGAGCACCCGTGAGTCCAACCATGGCTGACGGCCGGGTCCCGCAGCCCGAGTCGGGCGACTTCCGGCACGCCCGGAGCCTGCCCGCCCAGCCCGAGTGGTTCAAGAAGGCCGTCTTCTACGAGGTCCTGGTCCGCGCCTTCTACGACGGCAACGGCGACGGCATCGGCGATCTGAAGGGTCTCGCCGAGAAGCTGGACTACCTGGAATGGCTCGGGGTGGACTGCCTGTGGCTGCCGCCCTTCTACGCCTCCCCGCTACAGGACGGGGGGTACGACATCAGCGACTACCGCAAGGTCCTCGAACAGTTCGGCACGATCGAGGACTTCGTCGCACTCCTGGACGCCGCGCACGCCCGGGGCCTGCGGGTCATCGTCGACCTGGTGATGAACCACACCTCGGACCTGCACCCGTGGTTCCAGGAGTCCCGCCGCCACCCGCAGGGACCGTACGGGGACTTCTACGTCTGGTCCGACGACGACCTCAAGTACCGGGACGCGCGGGTCATCTTCGTCGACACCGAAACCTCCAACTGGGCCTGGGACGAGACCCGCGGACAGTATTACTGGCACCGGTTCTTCAGCCACCAGCCGGACCTGAACTACGCCAACCCGCGTGTGCAGGACGCGATGCTGGAGAGTCTGCGGTTCTGGCTCGATCTGGGAGTGGACGGCTTCCGGCTGGACGCCGTGCCCTACCTCTTCGCCGAGGAGGGCACCAACTGCGAGAACCTCCCGGCCACCCACGAATTCCTGCGGCTGGTCCGGAAGGTCGTCGACGACGAATACCCGGGCCGGGTACTGCTGGCCGAGGCCAACCAGTGGCCGGTGGACTCCGTGGCATATTTCGGCGACCCGCTCACCGGCGGCGACGAATGCCACATGGCGTTCCACTTTCCGCTCATGCCCCGCATCTTCATGGCCCTGCGCCAGGGGAATCGCCGATCGGTCTCGGGAATCCTGGCCAGTACGCCGCCGATCCCGTCCGGCTGCCAGTGGGGCACCTTCCTGCGCAACCACGACGAACTCACCCTCGAAATGGTCACCGAGGATGAACGCTCCTACCTGTACGCGCAGTACGCCCGGGAACCACGCATGCGCGCCAACATCGGCATCCGGCGCCGACTGGCCCCGCTCCTGGACGGCGACCGCCGCCAGATCGAACTGCTCACCGCCCTGCTGCTGGCCCTGCCCGGCTCGCCCACCCTCTACTACGGCGACGAGATAGGCATGGGCGACGACATCTGGCTCCCGGACCGGGACGGGGTCCGCACCCCCATGCAGTGGTCCCCGGAGCGCAACGCCGGGTTCTCCACCGCGGATCCGGCCCGGCTGTACCTGCCGACGGTGTCGGACCCCGGATACGACCCCGGGGCGGTCAACGTCCGGGACCAGGCCGACGACACCTCCTCGCTGCTGCACTTCAACCGTGACCTGTTACGCATCCGCCGCGAGCATCCGGCCTTCGGCCTGGGCACATTCGACGAACTCGTCGCCTGCCCGCCCGCCGTCCTGGGCTTCGTCCGCCGGCACACCGACGGCGAGCACACCGACACCGTCCTGTGCTTCCACAACTTCGCCCGCACCACCCAGCACCTGACCCTGCCCGGAACCGAACTGTCGGACGGCCCCGCCGTCCACCTGGCCGGGCACCCCGCGACACCCGACGCCGCGGACGGTCACCGCTTCGCCCTGCCCGGACACGCCTTCGTCTGGTTCACGGTGCCGACGAGGGGGCGGGCATGACCGGCCACCCGGAACTCCGGCGGCGGACCGGGACCGCGCTCGCCGACTGGCTGCCACGGCAGCGCTGGTTCTCGGACAAGGGACGGCGGATACGCGCCGTCCACATCGTCCACGAGGTCCCGCTGACCGACGTCCCCGTCGGCGACGGTCCGCACGCGGTGCTGGCCCTCGCCCGTGTCTCCTTCCGCGACAACGGCCCCGACACCGACTACCACGTGCCACTCAGCACCCGGCCCGGGACGGCGCCGCTCCCGCGGACCGTGCCCGACCGGTCGGCCGTGATCCACCGGTCCGACGGCCTGACGGTGTACGACGCCCTGCGGGACCCCGACGCCGTCGGCGCGATCCTGCGGCTGATCTCCACCGGCGCCCACCGCGCGGACACCCGCTTCCGCACGTACCCGGGCCCGCACCTGGAACCGCTGGACACGCGGCCGACGATGAGCCGGCCGCTCGGCGCCGAGCAGAGCAACACCTCGGTCGTGGTCGGTGAGCGCTACCTGCTCAAGTGCTTCCGCCGGATCACCCACGGCCGGAACCCGGACGCCGAACTCCACGCCGCACTGGGGAGGTTCGCCTCCCGACACGTGCCACCACTGCTGGGCGGCATCGAGTCGGACTCCGTCACCTACGCCGTCCTGCACCGCTTCGAACCCGACGCCACCGACGGCTGGACCCTGGCCCGGACGGACCTCCGTACCTACCTGACGGGCGATCAGACCGTTCCCGGCTTCGTCCGCGAGGCCGAGCGGATCGGCCGGGCCACGGCACGGGTCCACCAGGACCTGGCCGAGGCACTGGGCACCGCCCTCACACCGCCTTCCGGCGCCCACTCCAGGGCCCGCGAGATGCTCGCCCGCCTGGACGCCGCCGAGCGGCTGGTGCCCGCCCTCCGCGTCCACCGGGCCGCGCTGGAAGCCGCGTTCACCGCGGCGACGGCCACCGTGGGCACCACCATCCAGCGCGTCCACGGGGACCTCCACCTCGGACAGCTGCTCCGCACACCGTCACGCTGGCTCCTGATCGACTTCGAGGGCGAGCCCACCGTCCCGATCAGCGAACGCCGCGCACCGCAACCGGTGTCACGCGACCTGGCCGGCATGCTCCGTTCCCTGGACTACGCAGCCGACCATGTGACGAGCGCACCCGGCCCGGACGCGGCTGCCCACGGCCCGCGCGCCGGACAATGGGCCGCCGCCTGCCGCCGGGCCTTCCTGTCCGGATACACCGCGGTCTCCGGCACCGACCTCGAAGCCGTCCTGCCGCTACTGCGGGCCTACGAACTGGACAAGGCGGTCTACGAAGCGGTCTACGACGCCCAAAACCGGCCGGGCTGGGAGCGCGTCCCCCTGCGCGCGATCGACCGCCTCACCTCGCTGGGCCCGGCCGATCAGGTCGGCGGGGCGATGCCGTGATCCCGTCCCCCACGGCCGGGGCGGAGCGCGGTCCACCTCACCACGCGAGCTGAGCGATCTCCTCCGAAACCACCGCGCACGCGTCCGCCGCCGGGTCGATCAGCGGGAAATGCCCGACCTCCTCCAGCAGCGTGAGCCCCACCACCTCGCCCGCCTTCGCCGCCGCGTCCGCGTACGACTCGGCCACCGCCTGCGGTACGACGACGTCGGTGCGCCCCTGCACCAGGGTCGTCGCGATGCCGGTGGGCAGCAGCAGGGCGGGGTCGGCGTAGGGCTGCCGCTGCTCGAACGCCTCATCCCCGCCCAGGAGTTGGGTGACGGCCCCGGAGCACACGTGCAGCTTCCGGGCGGTGTCGAAGTCGGCGATCGGCGCGAGCGCGACCACACCGCGCAGGGGTGCGGGGCCGCCGGTACGCCAGCCCGAGCCCGACGGCAACACGTGCCGGGCGGCGGCCCACAGCGCGAGATGGCCGCCCGCGGAGTGCCCGGTGAGCACGGTCCGCCGGGGGTCGGCCTGCGGGAGGAGCCGCGCGACGAGGGCGGGGAGGGCGTCGAGGGCGGCGGCGACGTCGTCGAAGGTGTCGGGCCAGCGGCCGGCGGCGGGAAGTTCACTCTCGCCGAGGCCGGGTGCCTCGACCCCCCGCCGGTACTCGACGTTGGCGACGGCGAAGCCGTTGCGGGCGAGGAAGTCGGCGAAGGGGGTGATGTGTTGACGATCGACCGGCTGCCGCCAGGCACCGCCGTGCAGGACGACGACGAGGGGGGCGAGCGCCTCGCCGGGGGCACCGCGCGGCACATAGAAATCGACGACCTGATCGGGGTGATCGCCATACGCGGCCGTGGCGTCGGGCTCGACGGGCGCGTGCGAGAAGCAGGACACCTGCTCGGCCTCGTCGCGGGCGATGTCGCGGGCGGCCTCGTCCGGCATGCTCCAACCTCTCAGCGGCGAAACGCAATTGACTTCGAGTCAGCCGAAGCGTTGGCGATTCGGCCTACCGCCGGGACGTTATCAGCACGGTGACGTGCGCGGACACGCGGATGTGACGCTGGGTGAAGGGGGTGGGGGTGCGTTGGCGGGTGCGGGTCCGGTGGGGGCTGGTCGCGCCCACCGAACCCGCACCCGCCAACGCACAGACACCCCCACCCCCGTAGGCGCACCCCCTAAGAGAGCACCTCCCCCAACACCCCCGCAGCCCGCTCCACATCCCCGAACCCCACGTACAGCGGCGTGAACCCGAACCGCAGTACATCCGGGCTCCGGAAGTCCCCCACAACTCCCCGCTCGACAAGCCGTTTCATGACCTCCCCGGCGTCATCGCACCGCAGAGCGACCTGACTTCCCCGCTCCCCGTGCGCGACAGGCGTCAGAGACTCCACTCGCCCCGCAGGGACGACGTCGGCGACGCATTCGAGGAAGAAGTCGGTCAGGGCAAGCGACTTGGCCCGTACGGCCGCGACGGACACCCCGTCCCACACCTCCAGCGCCGCCTCCAAGGCGAGCATGGACAGGATGTCCGGCGTCCCCACGCGCCCCCGCGCCGCCCCGGACGCCGGCTCGTACGACGGCCGCATCCCGAACGGCTCCGCGTGCGAGTTCCACCCGGGCAACGGCGAGTCGAACCGCTCCTGGTGCTCCCGCCGCACGTAGAGGTACGCGGGCGAACCCGGCCCCCCGTTCAGGTACTTGTACGTGCAGCCGACCGCGAGGTCCACCCCGTGCTCGTCCAGCCCGACCGGCAGGGCACCCGCGCTGTGGCAGAGGTCCCACACCGACACGGCCCCGGCCGCCCGCACGGCAGCGGTCAGAGCGGGCAGGTCGTGCAGCCGCCCGCTGCGGTAGTCGACGTGGTTGAGCAGCACCGCCGCGGTCCGCTCCCCCACCAGCCCCGGCACCTCCGCGGGCGCGACCGCCCGCACCGTGCACCCGGTCATCCGCGCGGCGGAGGCGGCGATGTACCCGTCCGTGGGGAACGTGGCCGCGTCCACGAGGATCTCGTCCCGCCCCTCCCCCGCGAGCCGGACCGCCCCCACAACAGCCTTGAACACGTTGACACTTGTGGAGTCCCCGACGACGACCTGCACGGCCGCCGCCCCCACCAGCGGAGCGATCCGGTCCCCGATCCGCTCGGGCGCCGACCACCACCCGCTCTCCTCCCAGGACCGAATCCGCAACTCGCCCCACTGCCGCCGTACGACGTCCTCGACCCGGCCGGGCACGACGGCGGGAAGCGCGCCGAGCGAGTTCCCGTCGAGATAGACAACGTCGTCGAGGACGAACTTCCCGCGAGCGGAGGCAAGTTGATCCGCGGCATCCAACTCAGCTGCTTTTACGGCGAGT
Source organism: Actinobacteria bacterium OK074 (assembly GCA_001298575.1). Classification (GTDB taxonomy): domain Bacteria; phylum Actinomycetota; class Actinomycetes; order Streptomycetales; family Streptomycetaceae; genus Streptomyces. Next base: position 8,829 of record LJCV01000277.1, on the reverse strand, counting down.
TCAGACATGGGACCGCGCCGTCCACAGCTCGGGGAACACGTTCTTGCGGGTCCGCTTCTCCAGCCAGGCCACCCCGGCGGAGCCGCCCGTGCCGGACTTCGCGCCCATCGCGCGCCGCGTGGCCACCAGGTGGTCGTTGCGCCAGCGCCACACCAGCTCGGCGACGTCGGTCAACGCCTCGCCGAGCCGGGCGAGTTCGTCGTTCTCGTCGCCGGAGTAGAGGGCGGTCCACACCTCCTCGACGGCGTCGGACGGCTCGTACCGCTGGGACACGTCCCGGTCGAGCACCGCCCGCGGAACGGCGTACCCGCGCCGGGCGAGCAGCCGCAACACCTCGTCGTACAGGCTCGGTTCGTGCAACGCCTTCTCCAACTCGGCGTACCCGCGCGGCGCCCCGCGGTGCGGGACGAGCATGGACGCGGACTTGTCACCGAGCAGGAACTCCATCCGCCGGTACATCGCCGACTGGAACCCACTGCCCTCACCGAGCGCGGCACGGTAGGAGTTGAACTGGGCCGGGGTGAGCTGACCGAGCGGCTTCCAGGAGGAGTTGAGCGCCTCCAGCTCCCGTACCGAACGCTTCAGCGCGGCGACCGCGACCGGCACCCGGTCCTCGCGCAGCGCCCGCGCGGCGGTCTCCCACTCGTGCACGACGACCGTGAACCACAGCTCCATCACCTGCGTGGTGACCAGGAACACCATCTCGCCGGGGTCGCCGGAACGGGTCTGCTGGAGATGGGTGAGCACGTCCGCCTTGACGTAGTCCTCGTACGGCGTCGTGCCATGGAAGTCGAGATGCGGGGCCTCGGGCTCATGAGCCTCGTGCGACATCGCTGTCTCCTGCTATGTACTCCGGGTAGCGGTCCGCACCTGCCGTCATCGACAGGACGCCCCGGTCCCCGCCGCGCATCCTCTTCGATCATCCCCCGAAAACGCAAGACCCGCCTGGCGACACCAGGCGGGTCCGGGCCCGTAAGTGAGCGATGTCACCGGCAGGGCTGGGTCTGTCCGGCGGATCAGGTCGCAGGAATGCAAGGGTGCCTTGTAGCTACCGGTGAGCGGGGTCTGGTGCGTGCAGCTGCAAGGCGGAGGAGGGAAGCGACGCGGAGCGTCGTTGACCGACGACAACGCCGCAGATGGGCGTGCCAGACCCCGCGTCTGCGGCATGATCCGCCGGACAGGCCCCTAGCCGAGGGTCTGCGCCGCCGTCGGCGAGGAGTCCTTCAGGAACTGGGTGCAGCGGGCGTACTCCTCCTGCTCGCCGATGGCTCCCGCGGCGCGGGCGAGCGCGTGCAGGGCCCGCAGGAAGCCACGGTTCGGCTCGTGCTCCCACGGCACCGGACCGTGCCCCTTCCACCCACTGCGCCGCAACGAGTCCAGACCGCGGTGGTAGCCGGTCCGGGCGTAGGCGTACGACTCGACGACACTGCCGCGCGCGAACGCGTCATCGGCGAGTTGCGCCCACGCGAGGGAGGAGGTCGGGTACTGCGCGGCGACGTCGGCGGGGGCCGTCCCGGTCGCGAGGAGTTCGCGGGGCTCGGGGTCGTCCGGGAGGTGGGTCGGGGGCGGGCCCCCGAGAAGGTTTTCGTGAAGGGTCATGGCTTCAGTCTGGTACATGGGCCTGCCGGCGGGGGGCGGGTGTGGGGTGCGTTGGTTGGGTGCGGGTGCGTGGGGGCTTGTCGCGCAGTTCCCCGCGCCCCTGAAAAAGCTGGGGCTGCGCCCCGCTTTTTTATGAAAAGCCTGGGGCGCAGCCCCGGCTTTTCAGGGGCGCGGGGCTGCGTCTGATATGCGGCTCCGCCGCGTGGGCGCGAGCAACCACGAATCACCCGCAGTCGCAAACGCACCCGCGCCCGCCAAACCCCCGGCTACTTGATCCGAGTCCCCGCCGACCGCAGGTCACCACACGCGACAACCACCCGCGCCGCCATCCCCGCCTCCGCCAACTTCCCCCACGTCCGCGGGTCGTACGTCTTCTTCGACCCGACCTCCCCGTCCACCTTGAGAACACCGTCGTAGTTCTTGAGGACGTGGTCGGCGACAGGTCGCGTGAACGCGTACTGGGTGTCCGTGTCGAGGTTCATCTTGATCACGCCGTTCTCGAGCGCGGTGGCGATCTCCTCGGCCGTCGACCCGGAGCCGCCGTGGAAGACGAAGTTGAACGGCTTGCTGCCCGCGGGCTGGCCGTACTTCGCGGCGACGCCCTCGTTCAGCTCCTTGAGCAGCTCGGGGCGGAGCACGACGTTGCCCGGCTTGTACACACCGTGCACGTTGCCGAAGGACGCGGCCAGCAGGTAGCGGCCCTTCTCGCCCAGGCCCAGCGCCTCGACCGTACGGAAGGCGTCGTCGACCGTCGTGTACAGGGAGTCGTTGATCTCGTGCGAGACGCCGTCCTCCTCGCCGCCGGTCGGGGTGATCTCCACCTCAAGGATGATCTTCGCTGCGGCGGCGCGCGCGAGCAGCTCCTGGGCGATGGCGAGGTTGTCGGTGAGGGTCTCGGCCGAGCCGTCCCACATGTGCGACTGGAACAGCGGGTTGCCGCCCGCCTTCACGCGCTCCTCGGACACGGCCAGCAGCGGCCGTACGTACCCGTCGAGCTTGTCCTTGGGGCAGTGGTCGGTGTGCAGGGCCACGGTCACCGGGTACTTCTCGGCGACGATGTGCGCGAACTCGGCCAGCGCCACCGAGCCCGTGACCATGTCCTTGCTGTACTGGCCGCCCAGGAACTCGGCGCCACCCGTGGAGATCTGGATGATGCCGTCGCTCTCCGCCTCCGCGAAGCCGCGCAGCGCCGCGTGCAGGGTCTGGGTCGAGGTCACGTTGATGGCCGGGTAGGCGAACTTGCCTGCCTTCGCCCGGTCGAGCATCTCGTTGTAGACCTCGGGGGTTGCGATGGGCATCTGTCCGCTCCTTGTATGTGCGGGTGGGCGATCTGTATAGATCTCTACGCGTACTACGGTGGCCCTGACCTAGACCTTGCTGGCGACGTCATCGTCGTCCCCATCTTTCCAGACTTGGCCGAATGGTCTCGCCGCGGTGTTCGACCCTGTGGACAACCGAGCGCTTGTGGACAACTCCGTCACCCACAAGAAGACGCCCGAAACGACCGCGGCCGACAGAAGCCGACCGGGCCAACCAGAGCCGCCGCAGCCGCCGAACCCAGTCCCTCAGTCCAGGCCCAACTCGTCCTTCGAGTACGCGTACAGGTAAGGCACCCCCGCACCCGCCTGGATCTTCTCCGCCGCCCCGGTCGCCCGGTCCACGATCGTCGCGACGGCTACGACCTCCGCGCCCGCCTCCCGCACGGCCGCCACGGCCTCCAGCGGCGAGTTGCCGGTGGTGGAGGTGTCCTCGACCACGACGACCCGGCGCCCCGCGATGTCCGGCCCCTCCACCCGCTTCTGCATGCCGTGCGCCTTGGCCGCCTTGCGCACGACGAAGGCGTCCAGCCGGCGTCCGCGCGCGGCGGCGGCGTGCAGCATCGACGTGCCCACCGGGTCCGCGCCCATGGTCAGCCCGCCGACGGCGTCGAACTCAAGCCCCTCCGTCAGGTCGAGCAGCACTTGCCCGACCAGCGGCGCGGCCTCGCCGTCGAGGGTGACCAGGCGGAGGTCGACGTAGTAGTCGGCCTCCAGCCCGGAGGAGAGGGTCACCTTGCCGTGCACGACGGCCTTGTCCAGGATCTGCTGCTTCAGGGCGGCTCGAACGTCAGTCATGCCCGCCAGCTTAGACAGCCTCCGGCCGCCGCCAGCTCCAGGTGGTGGTGGCCTCCAGCGGCTCGATCGGCGTGACCAGCCGGGGCTGGGAGTTGAGCCCGTCGGGCGGCCCGGTCTGCGGCTCGACGCACACGGCCGCCTCCTGCTCGTCGTAGACGACGACCCACTGCTCGCGCGAGGCCACGGTCAGCTCCAGCTGCCCCGGCCAGGTGAGAGTGACGTCGACCCCGTCGGGCATCCCGAAACAGTCGTCCCAGGGCCCGGGCCGAGGCTCGATCCGCCGCCCGGTAGGCAGGTGATCATCCCCGCGCTCCTCCTGCCAGGCGGGCAGGAAGGAGAGCCGCACGTCCTCCCCCTCCCCCGGCCCCCCGAGGTTCCGGTTGAACCAGGGATGCCAGCCGATCTGCGCCGGGAAGGAGGACCCGTACGTCTCGACGGCCATGGTGAGGGTCAGCGAGTCCGGGGTGAGCGCGACGACCTGGGTGACCCGGCCGGGATGCGGCCAGGGCTCGACGAGGTCGTACGTGAGCACGGCCTCGGCGTCGTCGACCCGGGCCACGCTCCAGGCGCCGTCGCGCGCGGTGCCGTGAATGGCGTTCGGCGCGGCATTAAGCGGCATCTGCCGAACCAAACCTCCGTCACGGAACTTTCCGTCGCGGATCCGCCCGCACCAGGGAACCATCGGGAAGCACCCGAACTTCGGCCCCTGCCGCAGCAGTTCGCGCCCGTCCACCAGCAGCCCGCCGACGCGCCCCCCGTTCCCGGGCACCAACGTGACCTCCGCGTCTCCCGCGGCCAGCGTGATCTTGTCGTCGCTCACGCCACGAGGTTACTGGTCGGCCACACCGTCCGCCCTACGCGGCTACCGGCGCCGTCGCAGCACCCGCCCGAGCACGATCGCCGACGCCACCACGAGCGCCGCCGCGGGCGCCGCCCAGCGCAGCGTGTCCCCGGCGCTCGTCGCCTCGGGCGCGGGCACGGGCGCGTACCGCCCACGCGGCGGCGAGTGATCCACTTCCTCCGCACTCCGCCCGATCATCGTCCGCCGCGCATGAGCGGCCTCGGCGGGCGGCCCCACGACGTCGTCGTCCCGCCCGGCAAAGGGATCCAGCGCCGGAGCGGGCACATCGGCGTCGAAAACGGCGGGGGCAGGGGGCAGCGGCACCGAATCAGCCTCGACGTCGGGTTCAACGCCCCCGGGTTCCACGACTTCGGGTCCTACGACCTCGGGTTCTACGACCTCGGTTCCCGACTCCGGCTCGACGGCTTCGGAAGCGCTGTCCGCATCCCCCCCGGACTCGGAGTGAGGCTGAGGCTGAGGCTCCGGCTGGGACTCCCCGGAGGCACCGGAGGCGCCGGCGGCACCGGCGGCATCCGCCGCGAGGTTCTCCGCGAACCGCCGCAGCAACCGCGTCCCGGCCGCCGCGACGGCGTCCGGGGAAAGCTCGGCGACGCGCCCGTCCCCGCCGGCCGTCCCCTCGAAGGACACGGTCGTACCGCCCTCGGCGGGCACGAGCCGCACGGCGAGGGCGAGTTTCACGGAGCCGCTGCCGCGGGACTCCACGGCGTCGCCCTCGACGGCGTAGGTGCCGTCGTCCTGGCCGGTCACGCGCAGGCTGCCGCGATAGGTGATCGTGTGGCCGCCCACCCGCACCTTCACGCGCCCGGCGACCGGTTCCGCCCCCGCGTCCTGCTGAAGCCCGGGCACCGCCCGCGCAACCCGCACGGGATCCCCCAGCGCCTCCCTGAGCCGCACCCCGGAAACCGGAACGAACACGTCATGCTCCATGCCACCCGACCCTACCCACCACCCCCACCCCACAAGCCCACATCGCCCTATTCACAAGAGAGCCCCACCACCTGGCGGCTTCTTCGCCCGACAAAGGCAGGGGCGCAGCCCCAATGCCTTTAGGGGCGCGGGGAACGGCGCGAGCAACCACAACGCACCCGCACCCGCACCCGCACCCGCACCCGCACCCGCCAACGCCGAACCGCCCCACCCCAATGGGCGCAGCCCCGCCTTTAAGGGGCGCGGGGCTGTGCCTGATATGCGGCTCCGCCGCGTGGGCGCGAGCAACCACAACGCACCCGCAGTCGCCAGCGCACAAGCACCTCCACCCCACCAGGCGCTCAATCCCCATACCGAGGATGCACAAGCGTAGAAGCCGCCACCCCCCCAATCCGCATCCCCTCGGCCGCCGCCACATCCGCCACCAGAGCCTTCTGATTCAACGTACGCAGCCGAGGCCCACGAGGGTCCAACCGCACCTCCGGCCAAGCCCGCGCAGCCCCCAGCACGAAACCCCAGTCCCGCGGCCCCCGAAACGCCCCCGCGGCGGCGGCCCGGTCGGGCCCGGCGGCCAGCCCCGGCGCCCGGCTGTCCACGCGATACGGCACGGTCCGCAACCCCGCCGCCCGCATCGTCGCCTCCGCGGTCCAGAACACCCGCGGCCGGGACGTCACCGACCCCGCGTGCACGACCAGCCGTCCCCCGGGGGCCAGCGCCCGCCGGGCGAGCCCGTAGAACTCCTGCGAGTACAGCTTCGTACTCGCCGTGATCCCGGGATCGGGAAGATCGGCGATGACGACGTCGTACTGGCGCCGGTCCTGCCGCAGCCAGCGAAACGCGTCCGCCGTGTGCACGTGTACGCGCGGGTTGTCGAAGACGTGCCGGTTCAGCGCGGACAGCGCCCGGTCGTGGCGGGCCAGCCGCAGCACCTCGGCGTCCAGTTCGACGACGTCGAGGCGCCGCACGCGCGTGTGGCGCATGACTTCGCGGGCGGCGAGACCGTCACCCCCGCCGAGGATCAGCACGCGCGCGTGGGGGCCCGATTCCATCGCGGGGTGCACGAGGGCCTCGTGGTAGCGGTACTCGTCGCGGCCACTGACCCGGAGCCGGCCGTCGAGGAAGAGGTCGACCGGGCGGCCGGGCTCGCCGCCCGTGAGGACGACCTCCTGGACGTCGCTCTGGAGCGCGACGCGGACGTCGTTGCCGTAGACCGCGTGCCGTGCGGCCCGTTCGAAGTCGTCGACGAGGAGCGCGGCGGAGGCGAGCAGGCCGAGGACGGTGACGTTGGCGACGAGCAGCAGCCAGCGCCCGCGGCGGGTGAGGTCGCGGCGGAACAGGCCGAGGACGAGCGCGCCGCCGGCCACCGCGTTGACCGTGCCGGTCAGCAGGGCGCCCTCCAGCTGCCCGAGCCACGGCAGCAGCAGGAACGGGAAGGCGAGCCCGCCGACGAGCGCGCCGACGTAGTCCGCGGCGAACAGGTCGGCGACCGCGCCGCCCGCGTCCTGGCGCCGGATCCGCTGGATCAGCTCCATCAGCAGGGGCACCTCGGCGCCGATGAGCACGCCGATGGCGAGCGAGAAGCCGACGAGCAGCGCGCGCGGCCCGTCGGCCCAGACGCCGCCCCAGGCGCCCGTCCAGGCGAACACCGCGTACAGGGCCATCGCGCTGCACCCGCCGACCAGCGCGAGCGCCGCCTCGACCGCCCCGAACCCGGCCGCGGCGCGGGGCCGCAGCCGTTTGGCGGCGAGCGAGCCGATGCCCATCGCGAAGACCATCACGGACAGCACGACGGACGCCTGCGTGACCGAGTCCCCGATGAGGTACGAGGCCAGCGCGACGAGTTCCAGCTCGTACACCAGCCCGCACGCCGCGCACACGAACACACACGCGAGCACGAAGAACCGCCCTGTGGCGGGCCGCACGGGCAACGGCGCCCGCCCGGGCCCGCCCCAGGGAGGCGGGGCCCCGGGGGGCGCAGGCGCGTGCGGATCAATCACACCGGGAACGCTACGTCACCACACAACTTCGCTTCGTCACCCACAAGTGTGGAAGAAGCGGGTTCCGAGGAACAGGAGGTTTACGTAGGACGCTACTCGGCGGGTGCGCGACTCAAGGGGCGCGGGGAACGGCGCGAGCAACCACATCCGACCCGCACCCGGCATACGCCGCCCAAGCGCACCCCGAACCGACGCCGCTAAAGCGCCGCAGGCACAGGCACGGGTACGGGAACCCGAACCCCCACCCGCGTCCGCGTGGCCACCAACTGCCCGTCCTGCGGATACGCATGCCACGTACGCCACTGCACCTGCCCCTCCGACCGCTGCGCCAGCATCGCCGTGAACGCGTGCGGCGAGCCGGGGAACACCCCGGCCAGCCCGTTGGGATGGTCGGAGACCAGGGCGAGCAGTTCCTGTGCGCGCCCGGCGAACTGCCCCGGCGACAGCACCTCCACGCGCGCGGCGAACTCGTACTCCCAGTCGCCCACGCGTTTGGCGACGCCGAGGGGAAGTGGCGTTCTGGAGCCCGTAATACACGCGACGGTCTCCGAACAACTGCTCTGCTCCTCCTCCAGGAGCACCTGGTGGGACGCGCCGAGGAGTCTCAACTGGAGCTTCGCACCCGATAGTTGCAGGTCAAGGGTGGCGAGGGCGGGGAGTGGCTCGCTGCCCAGGGCCCAGGCGAGGTCGGCCGCGCGCGTGTCGGTGTAGGAGGTTTTCAGGGTCGTGAGCATGGATCGGCTCCGCTAGCACGCAAGGGGAGAGTGGGACCGGCGCGTCCCCGTCGGCGCCCGTGACACCGGCGCGGACCTGCCGTCGTGGGCAGGCCCTGGCCGGTCGGGCAGGACGTCCGGGTCAGCCCTGGTTCCGGAAGTGTCGGTTTCCGGAGGTCGTGCGCGGGACGGGAGTGTCCGCCGCACGTCCGACGGGCTGTTTCGGTGATTTAGAGGGAATCATGAACGGTGGCGCCGCCACATCGTTTTTACCCAAATTCGTGGGGTTTCCATCCCCCCGAGGGCTCCACAGCTCAACTGTTCAACCACGGCGTGCGCCCGGAGCGTGCCGCGAAGAGCCGTACACGCTGGTATGCCACCGCCACCGCGCCCCTCGACACGACGGTGCCCGCCGGGACCGTAATCCCGACGGGCACCGCCCCTCGCACTCCCCCCCCCCCCCCCCCCACCAGCCGCCCCCCCCCCCGCCCCCCCCCCCCCCGCCGCCGCCCCCCCCGGCACCGCCACCGCCGAGGCCGAACGTCATCGTGGCGGTGCTGGCGCTCGCCGGGATCGTGGTCTCGCTGATGCAGACCCTCGTGATCCCGATCGTTCCC
>LJCV01000276.1 GCA_001298575.1 Actinobacteria bacterium OK074 | reverse complement strand
ATCCCCGCCCCACAACACCCGCTCCACCCCCGCATAAGTCACCCCATGATCGGCAAGCACCTCGGACGGCACCCCAGGCCGCGCAACAAGCGCCAGCAACAAGTGCTCATCACCGATGCGACGGTCGTCATGAGCAGCGGCCACACGAAGGGACTGCCCCAGCACCTCCTTGGCCCCGGTGGCAAGCGGCCGCCGCCTCAACCGTCGTGCTCCCACCCCACTCCCCGCGGCTCTACTCCCGTACCCTCGGGCGCCAACGCCCCTTCCCCGTGAGCCTCCTCCACCCTGGAGACGATCTCCGCCAGATCGATGCCAAGCCCGGAGAGCGCATCCGCGTCGGCACGGGTCAGACCACCCCGACGGCGAGCCTCGGCAAGATCCCGGGCGACGGCCTCGCGCCGCCGAGCGGGATCGCCCAGATCGGCCGACCCGAGCGCGGCCAGCGCGAACGCCGCACGGCTGCCCTCCCGGTCGAGCAGGGCAAGCAACAGGTGCGCCTCGCCGACCTCACGGTCTCCGGCACGTTCGCAGTGCGTGATCGCGCCGGCGACGACAGCGCGGGCATCCTCGGTGAACCGTTCGAACATCACTGCCTCCCGTACTTCTTGTGCACGGCCTGCCTGCTGACTCCGAGTTCGGTGGCGATCTCCTGCCACGACCACCCCTGATTGCGCGCACTGCGCACCTGAACCGCCTCCAACTGCTCCAGCAGTCGGCGCAGGGCGGTGACGGCGCGCAGCCCGACCCGTGGATCGCGATCGCCGGCGCGCTCGGCGAGATCCGTTGCTTCGGCCATGACGTCAACTTACATTGACACGACAGTCATGTCAACCAAAGTTGACAACAAAATCGATGCCGGCCGACGCCCAGCAGACCGGCTGAAGCTGAAGGCGTACGGGGTCGGCGAGGGTCAGGCCGACGGCGTAAGCACGATCTTGCCGAACTGGTCGCCGGACTCGATCCGTTCGAACCCCTCGCGGGCGCGGTCGAGCGGGAGTACCTCGTCGATCACCGGCCGTACGCCGGTCGTGGCGCAGAAGGAGAGCAGGTCCTCCAGCTCGTCCTTGCTGCCCATGGTGGAGCCGACGACCTTGAGTTCCAGGAAGAAGATCCGGGTGAGTTCCGCGTGGGAGGGCCGGTCGCCGCTCGTGGCGCCCGAGATGACGAGGGTGCCGCCGGGACGCAGGGACTTGACCGAGTGGGACCAGGTGGCCGCGCCCACGGTCTCGATGACCGCGTCCACCCGCTGCGGCAGCCGCGCCCCCGGCTCCAGGGCGTCCACGGCCCCGAGCTCGACGGCCCGCTTGCGCTTCGCCTCGTCGCGGCTGGTGGCGAAGACCCGCAGCCCGGCCGCCCGGCCGAGCACGATCGCGGCGGTGGCGACCCCGCCCCCGGCGCCCTGGACGAGGACGGAGTCACCGGGGCGTACGCCGGCGTTGGTGAAGAGCATGCGGTAGGCGGTCAGCCAGGCCGTGGGCAGGCAGGCGGCCTCCACGAAGGAGAGTTCCTTCGGCTTCGGGAGGACGTTCCACGCGGGCACGGACACCTGTTCGGCGAAGGTGCCCTGGTAGCGCTCGGTGAGGATGGAGCGCGGCTCCTTGGGCCCGACCCCGTGCCCGGTCTGCCCGATGACGGAGTGGACGACGACGTCGTTGCCGTCCTCGTCGACACCGGCCGCGTCGCAGCCGAGGATCATCGGCAGCCGTTCCTCGGGCAGCCCGACTCCGCGCAGGGACCACAGGTCGTGATGGTTCAGCGAGGCGGCCCTGACATCCACGGTCACCCACCCCGGCCGTGCTCCGGGGGCGGGCCGCTCCCCCAACTCCAGGCCGTCGAGCGGCTGATCACGATCAATTCGGGCAGCGTAGGCAGCGAACATGACATCGACGATAGGGTCCACGACGGCAGGGACGGAACCAACGAGCCCTGTGACGCGTGTCCCGCAAGGCATCACTGCAAGAGCCGCACCCTTCGCACCCCGCACACCAACGCGCCCCAAAGGGGCGCGAGGAACGGCGCGCCCAGCCACGCACAAACACGCACCCGCCCACACACCCAAGGCGGCCCCCCAGTAGGCGCCCAAGGGCACCTTGAAACCAGGCCGATCGGGTGGGCGGGCGGGCAAAAAAAGTTAGCGCCGAGCAACACCCTCCGCTCGGGCCGCCGCTGCCACCGCCGCCGTAACCGCCGGTGCGACCCGCGCGTCGAAGGGGGACGGAATCACGTAGTCCGCGGCAAGGTCGTCCCCCACCACAGCCGCCAGCGCCTCCGCCGCCGCCAGCTTCATCCCCTCGGTGATCCTGGACGCCCGCACGGACAGCGCCCCCGCGAAGATCCCCGGGAACGCCAGCACGTTGTTGATCTGGTTCGGGAAGTCGGAGCGCCCGGTCGCCACCACCGCCGCGTACTTGTGCGCGACGTCGGGGTGGACCTCGGGGTTCGGGTTGGCCATCGCGAACACGAACGCGCCCTTGGCCATGGAAGCCACGGCCGGCTCCGGCACCGTACCGCCGGAGACGCCGATGAAGACGTCCGCACCGGCGAGCACCGACTCCAGCGACCCGGAGAGCCCCGCCTTGTTGGTGAAGGAGGCCAACTCCCGCTTGACGGGCGTCAGATCGTCCCGGTCGGCGGAGACGATGCCCTTGCGGTCGGCGACGGAAACGTCACCGATCCCCGCCTCCACCAGCATCTTCGCGATGGCGACCCCGGCCGCGCCCGCGCCCGAGATGACCGCGCGCAGTTCGCCGAGCGCCCGCCCGGTCAGCCGTGCGGCATTGCGCAGCGCGGCCAGCGTCACGATCGCCGTACCGTGCTGGTCGTCGTGGAAGATCGGGATGTCGAGGCGCTCCTGGAGCCGGCGCTCGATCTCGAAGCAGCGCGGCGCGGAGATGTCCTCCAGGTTGACGCCGCCGAAGGACGGCGCGAGCCGGACGACGGTCTCGATGATCTCGTCCGTGTCGGTGGTGTCGAGCGCGATCGGCACGGCGTCGACGCCGCCGAACTGCTTGAACAGGATCGCCTTGCCCTCCATCACGGGCAGGGACGCCTCGGGGCCGATGTCACCGAGGCCGAGCACGGCCGTGCCGTCGGTGACGACGGCCACGACGTTCGACTTCCACGTGTAGTCGTAGACGAGTTCGGGCTGTTCGGCGATGGCGGTGCACACCTTGGCGACACCGGGCGTGTAGGCGAGGGACAGGTCGTCCTTGTCGCGGACGGGCACGGTGGCCTCGACGGCCATCTTGCCCCCGCGGTGCAGCGCGAACGCCGGGTCGAAGGTGTCCAGAGGCCCGCCGGACGCGAGCGACTCGGTTCCGTTGCCCTGGTCGGTACCGGTGTCGCTGTCACTGCGAGGATTGACGATCTCCGCTGACACTGTGTCTTACCCCTTAAGTCTGCATGGTTTCGAGGGTGTCCACTCCCGGTCGAGGGGTGGGCGGGGACCGCGTATGGCCCTGTTCGTCGATACGACGTGCCGCAGGGGGCATACGCGACGGGCGCGCCGCACGCGCGCCCTGAAGCCCCGGATGAGGGGTGTCAGCAACCTTCTTACCGGACGGACCGCGTCGGGCACGAGTCCGTAAAACGGAACCGGACGGCGCATGACGGAAACGTCACACCGCTACCGGCCGGTACCAGCGCCAAGCTCTCACACAGTCGGACAAGAATCCCAAAATTCCCCCGAAAAGCCGAACACCCCCGGATGTACCCGCCCGGCCCCCGGCGATCCCCCGGCAACCTCCGCCCTCACGTCCCCCCCCGCGCCGACCGCCGTCCACGGCCCCACGAAGATTTTCCGGCCGAGTCGATCACCTCCGACAGAAGATTCGGCCCAAAAAGATCATCCAGAGCACTTGCACGGTCGCTCGTTATCCATTTTTGACATGGCTGGTCATCTGTTTACCTGCGTCCGAATGGCAAGATGCCCTAATCACACAAGGCCGACACGCGGTCGCGACACCCGCTGACGTGTGTTCTCGTCGACCCGTCGGCAGCTTCACCCCATGCTTTCCGCCGGAGGAACCCACCATGACCGCACGCTTCACCCCTCGCAGGACCACCGCGCGCTCCCGGATCGCCGCGGTCGGGGCCGTCGCGGTCGCGGGCACCCTGCTCCTGGCCGGCTGCGGCGACCAGACCAAGGACAAGGGCTCCGACGCCTCCACCTCCTCCGCCCCGCTGGCCTCGAAGCTCCCCACGGCGATCCGCGACGCCGGTGTCATCAAGGTCGGCTCGGACATCGCGTACGCGCCGGTGGAGTACAAGGACAGCTCCGGCAAGACCGCGGGCATCGACCCCGACCTCGCCGCCGCGATGGGCAAGCAGCTGGGCGTGACGTTCGACTTCCAGAACGGCACGTTCGACACGCTGATCACCGGCCTGCGCTCCAAGCGGTACGACGTCGCCATGTCCGCGATGACCGACACCAAGGACCGCCAGGAGGGCGTGGACCCCGACACCGGCAAGAAGGTCGGCGAGGGCGTCGACTTCGTCGACTACTTCACCGCGGGTGTCTCGATCTACACCTTGAAGGGCAAGGACCAGGGCATCAAGACCTGGGCGGACCTGTGCGGCAAGAAGCTCGTCGTCCAGCGCGGCACGGTCTCCGAGGACCTCGCCAAGTCCGAGTCGAAGAAGTGTACGGGCGGCAAGACGATCTCCCTCCAGTCCTTCGACAACGACCAGCAGGCCCAGACCCGGCTGCGTGCGGGCGGCGCGGACGCCGGTTCCTCCGACTTCCCCGTGGCCGCGTACGCGGTGGCGACCTCGGGTGGCGGCAAGGACTTCCAGCTGGTCGGCGAGCAGGTCGAGGCGGCCCCGTACGGCATCGCCGTCGCCAAGGACCAGACCCAGCTGCGGGACGCGATCCAGGCCGCGATGAACGCGATCATCAAGGACGGCGAGTACGACAAGATCCTCAAGAAGTGGGGCGTCACGGCCGGCGCCGTGACGGAGTCGACCGTCAACGGCGGCAAGTGACCGCGGCACCGCGGCGCTGAGAGGCGACATCCGTGACTGTTGACACCGACGACAAGACGACGGACCCGGCGGACACGCCGCCCCCGGCCGGTCCGGAGGCCATCAAGGCCATCCCGGTCCGGCACTACGGGCGCTGGATCGCGGCCGTCGTCGCGATCGCGCTGCTCGCCGCGATCGTCTACGCGTTCTCCCAGGGCAAGATCAACTGGGGTGCGATCCCCGACTACTTCTTCGACGACCGCATCCTCAAGGGCATGGGCAAGACCCTGCTCCTGACGGTGCTGTCCATGCTGATCGGCATCGTCGGCGGCATCCTGCTCGCCGTGATGCGGCTGTCGAAGAACCCGGTGACCTCGGCGATTGCCTGGTTCTACATCTGGTTCTTCCGCGGTACGCCGGTCCTGGTCCAGCTGGTGGTCTGGTTCAACCTGGGCCTGGTCTTCACGTACATCAACCTCGGTCCGATCTACAAGGACTACTGGTCGAGCTTCATGACGCCGCTGCTGACGGCGCTGCTCGGCCTGGGTCTGAACGAGGCCGCGTACATGGCCGAGATCTGCCGTGCGGGCCTGCTCGCGGTCGACGAGGGCCAGACCGAGGCCGCCCACGCGCTCGGCATGAGCCACACCAAGACCCTGCGCCGGATCGTGATCCCGCAGGCGATGCGGGTGATCGTGCCGCCCACGGGCAACGAGGTCATCAACATGCTGAAGACGACCTCGCTGGTCTCGGTCGTCCAGTACAGCGAGCTGTTCCGGGTCGCCCAGGACATCGGCCAGACCTCCGGCGCCCCGGCCGAGATGCTGTTCCTGGCCGCGGCCTGGTACCTGCTGCTCACCTCGGTGTTCAGCGTCGGCCAGTACTACCTGGAGCGGTACTACGCCCGTGGCTCCAGCCGCCAGCTGCCGGCCACGCCGTGGCAGAAGGTCAAGGCGAACATGCTGTCCCTCGGAAGCTGGAGGCGCTGACGCCATGACCGACACGACCAAGACGGCGGACGGGCCCACCCTGCTCGCGCCGATGGTGAAGTCCGAGGGCGTGCACAAGTCCTTCGGCCCGCTCGAAGTCCTCAAGGGCATCGACCTGGAGGTGCGCTCGGGCGAGGTGTTCTGCCTCATCGGCCCGTCCGGCTCCGGCAAGTCGACGTTCCTGCGCTGCATCAACCACCTGGAGAAGATCAACGCCGGCCGGCTCTACGTCGACGGCGAACTGGTCGGCTACCGGCAGCAGGGCGACAAGCTGTACGAACTGCGCGACCGCGAGGTGGCGGTCAAGCGCCGCGACATCGGCATGGTCTTCCAGCGCTTCAACCTGTTCCCGCACATGACGGCGCTGGAGAACGTCATGGAGGCCCCGGTCCAGGTCAAGGGCGTCGGCAAGACGCGGGCGCGGGAGCTGGCGGCACAGCTCCTGGAGCGCGTGGGCCTGGCCGACAAGGCGGCCAGCTACCCCTCGCAGCTCTCCGGCGGCCAGCAGCAGCGGGTCGCCATCGCCCGCGCGCTGGCGATGGAACCGAAGCTGATGCTCTTCGACGAGCCGACCTCGGCCCTCGACCCGGAGCTGGTCGGCGACGTCCTGGACGTCATGCGCGACCTGGCCGAGTCCGGCATGACGATGGTCGTCGTCACGCACGAGATGGGCTTCGCCCGCGAGGTCGGCGACAGCCTCGTCTTCATGGACGGCGGCGTGGTGGTGGAATCCGGCCACCCGCGCGAGGTCCTGACGAACCCGCAGCACGAGCGGACGCGGTCGTTCCTGTCCAAGGTGCTGTAGATCCCTGACGGTTCCTGACTGTTCCTGGGGCGGTACGGGTCTGCCGTACCGCCCCTTTTGCCCCCCGGCCTACTTCAGGGCCAGCAGCAGCGTGTCCGCCGGGGAGCACCACACCGGCCGGGCCTCCGCGAACCCGCTCTCGCGCAGCACGCGCGCGTGCCAGGCCGCGGACGGCATGTCGCCGTCGGCGTGATCGCTGCCGTAGATCTCGAACCGCCGGGCCGTGGGCGCGGCGAGAACGGGGTCCTGGGCGGCCAGTTGCCACCATTCGGCCCAGTCGGGGGCACCGTCGCGGATGGCCTGATCCATACGGGCGACCCGCTGGCCGCGCTCGGCCGCGTTGATCCGGGGCGTGGTCTCGTCGATCATGTGATCCGCGTTCATGAACACGCCGCCGTAGCGGACCAGCTCCGCGATCTGCCCGTAGAGGGCCGCGAGGGGTTCGCTGTGCAGCCAGTGGAGGGCCGTGGCGGTCAGTACGACGTCGTAGCCGTCGTACGGCAGCAGGGAGCGCCACGCGGGGTCGGTGAGGTCGGCCTCGACGAACGTGACGCGGTCGTCGCCGGCGAAGGTGCCGCGGGCGATGGTCAGCAGGGCCGGGTCGAGGTCGACGCCGGTGCTGGTGGCGCCGGGGAAGCGGTCGAGCAGCCGGGCGGTGACGGTGCCCGTGCCGCAGGCGAGGTCGAGGACGCGGGGTTCCGTTCCGGTGCACGCCTCGACCATGTCGAGCATGACGCGGAGGCGTTCCTCGCGGTCGGGCAGGTAGACCTCCTGCTGCCGGTCCCAGCTCTGCTGCCAGGCGGCCCAGTCGGCGCCCGTGGACGTTTCGCTCGTACCGGTCATGGACGCGAACCCCTTCTTCCCCGCGCCGCCGATTCCGCCGGCGCCTCCAGTGCCGTAAGCATCACCGCGTAATACCCTGAACGCACGATCAGCCATTACCCGACCGCACCCACGACGATAGAGCCCCTTCGTAAGGACTACAAGTGGAACTGGCCTATTACTCGGATTACGCCGTCCGTCTCGTGAACACCGAGGAACCGCTCCGCGGCAAGGACACGCTCACCTCGGTGGACGCCGTCCGCGACCTCTTCGGGACCAACCAGGAGGCGGCCCGCCGCGCCACCGACGCCGACGTCACCCGCTTCCGGTCGGTGCGGGCGCGGCTGCGGACGGTCTTCGAGGCGGCCGACGGCGGCGACGAGACCCTCTCGGTGAACCTGCTGAACTCGCTGCTGCTGGAGTTCCCGGTCAGTCCGCAGATCTCCGGCCACCACCTCCGCGACGACAACGGCCGCCCGCAGTGGCACATGCACCTCGCCGACCACCCGTCGAACGCGACCGCGGGCTACGCGGCAATCGCGGCGATGGGGCTCGCCTTCCACCTCACCGAGTACGGCGTCGACCGCCTGGGCCTGTGCGAGGCGGCGCCGTGCCGCAACGCCTACCTGGACACCTCGACCAACCGCTCCCGCCGCTACTGCTCCGACCGCTGCGCCACGCGCGCGAACGTGGCCGCCTACCGGGCCCGCAAACGCCTGGAGGCGGAACGGTCGGCCGGTACGGGCCTGGCGGCGCCCCACGCCCAGCGCACGGCCGCCAGCGGCGAACGCACCGCGGCCAGCACCGAGCGCTGACGGCCGGACCGGCCGCCGGGAGCCCACGGCCGGTAGCGGAACCAGACCTTCCCGAGCACCAGTTCCTCGGGGACCGTCCCGTAGTCGGTGGAGTCGCCACCGGCGTACGCGTTGTCCCCGAGCACCCACCAGCCGCCCTCGCGCCGCTCGGTGGCCCGCTTGACCACCAGCAGGTCCTGCTGGAACGGATGTCGCAGCACCACGACGTCACCGGCCCGGATCCGGGCCCCGTACTGCACCACGAGACGATCCCCGTGCTTGAGCGTGGGCACCATCGAGGGCCCCGTCACCTCGGCCGCCCCGAACGGCAGCAGAGCCTTCCCACGCTCGGTCTCCTGCGACAGCTCCGGCATCGCCGGCACCTCCCCGGTCGTCCTCCACCAGTCTCAGTCTGACCCCGGACTTTTGTCCTAAGCCCATGGGGGCACTCGCGAAATCCCCTCACCCACGGAGTAATCTCCCACGTGAGAAGACGATCACGAGGAAGGACAGCTCAATGCTCTCCCGCCTGTTTGCCCCCAAGGTCAAGGTCAGCGCCCACTGCGACCTGCCCTGCGGCGTTTACGACCCGGCCCAGGCCCGCATCGAGGCGGAGTCGGTGAAGGCCGTGCAGGAAAAGATGGCCGCCAACGACGACCCGCACTTCCAGGCCCGCGCCGTCGTCATCAAGGAGCAGCGCGCCGAACTCGCCAAGCACCACGTCTCGGTGCTGTGGAGCGACTACTTCAAGCCCCCGCACTTCGAGAAGTACCCGGAGCTGCACACGCTGGTCAACGACACCCTGAAGGCCCTCTCGGCCGCCAAGGCGTCCACCGACCCGGCGACGGGCCAGAAGGCGCTCGACTACATCGCCCAGATCGACAAGATTTTCTGGGAGACGAAGAAGGCTTGATCTTCGATCACGCCCGCGACCCGCGACCTCCTCGGTAGCGGCGTCCGTTTGTCAGACCGCACCCGGTCCGCGCGGCCTCCCACAGGGGGTCCGTGACGGACCGGGTGCGGTCGTCTTTGGCCCGCCTCTACGGCGACGGCAACGCCGGGCACCGCGCGAACAATTACCCGAAGCACCTCGGCAAAACGGCGGCAAAGAATTACCGGGCCGCGGCCACAAATCGACACACTGCGCCTCACACCGCACCAAATAATTTCTTGCCGAGCAAGATCCACAGACACTAACGTCACTCCCCGCCACATCAATCAGTGGAAAACAACGGGGAGTTCACGTGCGTAATCGCACTCGCAGCACCATCATGGCCGGATTCTGCGTCGCCGCGGCCCTGTCCATCTCGCCGCCCGCCTACGCCTCCTCCAGCGGCTGCACCGGGAACGCGGGCGGCAACGGGTCCAAGTGCATCTACGTCACCGGCACGAAGCTCAAGGTCAAGACGGTCAAGGCCACCCTGACCAAGAACCACGCCGACAACTGCGGCAAGGCCACCATCACCATCGGTTCCTGGAAGAAGACCAGCGGGAAGATATGCAAGGCCCGGTCCTTCTCCTGGGGTCCGATCGCGGTCAACAAGAGCTTCAAGGACGGCACCAAGGCGTGCGCCAGCTGGTCCAACTACCCGGACAGCAAGGCGTGCGTGACCATTCACAAGTAATCCACGAATGTGACATGGCGCGTGCGGTCATCCACAAAAACGCGGTGCTCGCGGTAATTCGCCGATGGGCGGCCTGTGGTGGTGCCACGTAGCGCCTAAAGGAGTGGGCCGGGTTCTGGAGGACGGAACCCGGCCCGTTTTTCGTTTCGCGTGACGGTGTTTGTCCGTACGCGAGGTGCGGCCGGACGTCGCGTACGTCGTTTTCGCTGGTCGGGGCGCGTTGTCAGTGGTGCGTGCGATGGTGTTGGAGGCAGGAAGGACACCGGCGGTCCGCTCGTGGCGGGGGTGGACGCGGCGGACTGTGCTCTCGACGAGGTGCGGGCCTGGAGGTGAAGGTGTGGAACTGGACGATCTGGTGCGGTTGCGAAGGGCGCGCGACCGGATGGACCGCGAGTACGCGGAGCCGCTGGACATACCGGCGCTCGCGCGCACCGCGCTGATGTCGCCCGGGCACTTCCAGCGCAGCTTCCGCGCGGCCTTCGGGCAGACGCCGTACACCCACCTCATGACCCGCCGGATCGAGCGGGCGAAGGCCCTGCTGCGGCGCGGGGACCTGACCGTGACCGAGGTGTGCCACGCGGTGGGGTGCACGTCGCTGGGCTCGTTCAGCTCCCGTTTCACGGAACTGGTGGGCGAGACGCCGAGCGCGTACCGGGCCCGGTCGCACGAGGCGGGGGCGGCGATACCGCCGTGCGTGGTGAAGACGATGACCCGGCCGGGGCGGGGCGGACCTCGGCCGGGGCCCGGCGACATGGCCACCGGGCAGCGGTAGCAGGGGCCGACGGCGGGCGCGTCCGGCGAGGCGCCCCTAGCGTGGCCGCATGGACCAGAACATGGGAGTGGGCATGGGCATGGACACCGACAAGGGCCCGGCGACGGACGTCAAACTCTCGCAGTGCTTCATCGCGGTGGACGACCACGACAAGGCGCTCGCGTTCTACCGGGACGTGCTGGGCCTGGAGGTCCGGGGCGACGTCGGATTCGAGGGCATGCGGTGGGTGACGGTCGGCTCGCCGCTGCAACCGGACGTGGAGATCGTCCTGGAGCCCCCGGCGGCCAACCCGGACACCTCCCCCGCGGACCGGCAGGCCATGGCCGAGCTGCTCGCGAAGGGCATCCTGCGCGGCGTGATCTTCTCGACGGCGGACTGCGACGCGCTCTTCGCCCGCGTGGAGGCCGCCGGGGCGGAGGTGCTCCAGGAACCGATGGACCAGCCGTACGGCGTCCGCGACTGCGCGTTCCGCGACCCGGCGGGCAACCTGCTGCGGTTCACGGAGGGGAGGGGTGGGTGAGGGGAGAGGGAGTTGGGGGAGGTGGGTTGGGGGCTGGGGGAGGGCTGAGGCTTCGGGGAAACGGCGTTGCGTGGCGGGCACGTCATGGGGAACGGTGACGGACGCAGCCGCCCGTCCGGCTGCCGGCCTGCTCGTCCGCCCGCTCGCTCGTCCGCTCGTTCAGGGAGTGACCGCTCGTGTCCCAACCCATCCGCTGGGCCTACGCCTTTGTCGACCGGCCGTTCGTGGGGTTCGCCGCGGCCTGTGACTTCTGGACCGCGGTCACCGGCACGCGGCTGTCCGAACCCCGGGGCGAGCGGGGCGAGTTCGTGACCCTCGTGCCGGGGAAGGGGGACGCGTGCGTGAAGGCGCAGGGCGTGGTGTCGGGTGCCGGGGGCGCGCATCTCGACCTCGCCGTCGAGGACGTACGGCCGCTGGTCGCGGACGCGGTACGGCTCGGCGCCGGCGTGGTGGCCGACCACGGCGAGTGGACGGTCCTGCGCTCGCCCGGCGGGCAGCCGTTCTGCGCGGTGCCGTGGCACGGGGAGTCGGTACGGCCGCCGGTGGTGGCGGGTCCGGACGGCGCCGGATCGCGGCTGGACCAGGTGTGCGTCGACCTCGCCCCGGACGCGTACGCCGCCGACGTCGCCTTCTGGGGCGCCCTCACCGGCTGGGCCTCGCACCCGAGCGTGCGGCCGGAGTTCCACGTGGTCCAGCAGCCCGCCGGACTCCCGGTCCGCGTCCTGCTGCAACGCCTGGACACCGCCCGCGCCACCTCCGCCCACCTCGACCTGGCCTGCGCGGACGTCGAGGCGACCCGGGCATGGCACGAGGAGCTGGGCGCGCAGTACCTGGCCCGCGGCGCCCGGTGGCTGGTGATGCGCGACCCGGCGGGCAGTACGTACTGCCTCACGGAGCGAAACCCTCACTCGGGCGGACTGCCGGGCTGACCGTCTCCCCGGCCGTCCCAGACCTCCACATCCACCACCGCCGAGACCGGAATCGGCCCGTACACGTGCGGGAACACCTCCCCGCCCGGGGTCGCCTCCTCGTACCGCAGCGGTACGTCCAGCAGCGCCGGGTCGACGACGAGCACGACCAGGTCGTCGGGGCCGTCGTGGGAGCCGTACAAGAAGCTTGCGGTCCGGGCGAGTTGGGGGCGGAGCGAGCAGTGGATGAAGCCCTCCTCCTGGAGGGTCTTGCCCCGCGTCGACATCTCGTAGGCGCCCTTGTCACGGGCCGCGTCCCACAACGACCGTTCAGTGATGTGCAGCAGCAGTTCAGACATCCGGCCAACCTACGACGCGGGCGCCCCGGCGGCACCCCGATAACGGCCGACGGCGCCCCCGCACCGGCTGCCGGACGGACCGCGGGCCCGCCCGACCGATGTCACCCCCGCGGCTCCCGCCACATCGGCCACATCCGCGGCCCGTCCGGCAGGTCGAGCGCCGGGCGGTCGACGAAGCCGAGCCGTTGGTAGAGCCGGCGGCTGCGCGCGTTGCTCGCCTCCAGGTACGCGGGCAGGCGCTCGCGGTCGCAGCGGTCGAGGACGGACTGGATGAGGGCCGTGCCGAGCCCCGTGCCCTGCCGGTCGGGGGCCGCGGCGATCATCCACAGGTAGGCGTGGGCGCGGCCCACGGGGTGGACGGCGGCCGTGAGCCGGGCGATCTGCTCGACGCGTTCGTTGCCGGGGTCGACGGCCTCGCGCAGTTGTACGGCGGTGTCCGCGCCGTCGTCATCGTCGTGCGGGTCGGCTGGCACGGACAGCCAGAGGGCGCAGGCCGCGCCGTCCTCGGCCAGGTCCACGCGTCCCTCGGCGAGGACGATGTCGGTGAACGCGGCCATCAGCCGGGGGTGTGCGATTCGACGGTGGGCCGGTTCCGGGAAGACCCAGCCGCTCACCGGGTCGCCCTGGAAGGCGGTGTCCAGGACCCGGACGATCCCCTCCCGGTCGTCCGCGTCCGCCGCCCGGATCACCACACCCATACGCCCGCTCCTTCGCGTCAACCAGCCTTCTGCGTAAGGCGGTTGAGCCTAACGGAGGTGTTCTCCAGGTGCCGTGGGGCGAGCGGAGAGGGGCGGGTTCCCGCACACCGTGGGGATGCGCGGGCCCCCGCCCCGGCCGGGACCACCGCACCCGCACGGCGTCAGGGACCGCACGGCCACCGATGCTCCCGGAACCTCACCAACGGCCTCTGTCCTGCTGTTTCCCGCCCGCCGGGCACCAAGGCCACGCCCGGAACACCCCCACCGGGCGTGCCTCCACCCGGCAGTCCACCGCCCCACCCCACTCCGGCCACGGACCACCGCCCGAGCCGCCCCGGCCCTCCACCCGGCCGAAAACAGCCGCCCGCCGAGCCGGGACCCCCGTCCCCCGTCCCCGGCAGGCCCCCAGCCGCCCCATCGGACCGGCCACCCGCCGCATCAACCACCCACCCCCTCGCGTCAGTTGCTCCGACGCGTCACGAACTCCGCCAGTGCCAGCAGACCTCCCGCCGCGGCCGGATCCGGCACCGCCCGGGACAGTTCGTGCATCGCCTCCCCCATCCGGTCGGCCGCCTGGGCCTGGGCCCAGTCCCGGCCGCCCGCCCGTTCGACGGCCAGGACCGTGCGTTCCAGTTCCTCCGGCCCTCCCGCCTTGTCGTACGGCGCCCCGTACAGCTCGGCGAGTTCGGCCGCCGCCGGTGTGCCGGAGGACAGCGCGGCCATCACCGGCAGGGACTTCTTGCGGGCGACGAGGTCCGCCCCGGCCGGTTTGCCGGTGCGGCTCGGGTCCCCCCAGATCCCGATGACGTCGTCGATGAGCTGGAACGCGAGCCCGGCCTGGCGGCCGAACGCGTCGAGCGCCTCGACGTCCTCCTCCGGCGCCCCCGCGTACAGCGCCCCCAGCGCGCACGCGCAGCCGAGCAGCGCCCCCGTCTTGGCCTCCGCCATGGCGAGCACCTCGTCGAGGGTGACCTCCTCGGGCGTGCGCCGCTCCATCGCGGTGTCCGCCTGCTGTCCGGCGCACAGCTCGATGACACAGGCCGCGACCCGGGCTGCCGCCGCCGCGGCGGCCGGATGCGGGTCCTCGGCGAGCAGCCGCCCGGCGAGCGCCTGGAGCGCGTCCCCCGCGAGGATCGCGTCGGCGTCGCCGAACACGGTCCACGCGGTGGGCCGGTGGCGCCGGGTGGTGTCCCGGTCCATCACGTCGTCGTGCAACAACGTGAAGTTGTGGACCAGTTCGACCGCCGCCGCGGCCCGTACCGCGGCGGACTCCGGACCGCCGAGCGCGGCGGCCGCGGTCAGCACCAGCGCGGGCCGTATCGCCTTGCCCGCGTTGCCCGCCGCCGGGGTGCCGTCCGCGTGTTCCCAGCCGAAGTGGTACAGGGCGACACGGCGCATGGAGCCCGGCAGGGAGTCGATGGCCCGGCGCAGTTCGGGGTCGACGACCGCGCGGGTGCGCTCCAGGATGGCGGCCGCCTCATGGCCGTCGAGCGGGGCCTGTGGACCGTGCCGTCCGACCGGGTCCGCGGGGCCTACGGGACCTATCGGGCTCGCGATGGCGCTTCGCCTTTCCAGGGTCAGGGTCTTGGCCGGGGGCGTGCCCCGGGGGTGGTCCCGCCCCTGCGGGCGGGACCACGGCGTGCCACCTGCGCGGAGGGTCATCCCCAGCGGCCGATCTCGACGTTCTCCAGGACCCCGAGCGCGTCGGGCACGAGCACCGCCTGCGAGTAGTACGCGGTCACCAGGTATTTGATGATCGCCTGCTCGTTGATGCCCATGAAGCGCACCGACAGGCTCGGCTCGATCTCGTCCGGGATGCCCGACTGCCGCAGGCCGATGACGCCCTGTTCGTCCTCCCCGGTACGCATGCAGATGATCGACGTGGTCCGGGCCTCGCTGACCGGGATCTTGTTGCACGGGTAGATCGGCACCCCCCGCCAGGTCGGGATGCGGTTGCCCGCGATGTCGACGCTCTCGGGGACGAGACCGCGCTTGTTCAGCTCGCGGCCGAACGCGGCGATCGCCTTGGGGTGCGCGAGGAACAGCTTGGATCCGCGCCGCCGGCTGAGCAGTTCGTCCATGTCGTCGGGGCTGGGCACGCCGTCGTGCGGCTGGATCCGCTGCTCGTACTCGCAGTTGTGGAGCAGCCCGAACTCCCGGTTGTTGACGAGCTCGTGCTCCTGGCGTTCCTTCAGCGCCTCCACCGTGAGCCTGAGTTGCTGCTCGGTCTGGTTCATCGGCTGGTTGTAGAGGTCGGCCACGCGCGAGTGGATGCGCAGGACGGTCTGCGCGACGCTCAGTTCGTACTCGCGGGGGCTGGCCTCGTAGTCGACGAACGTGTGCGGGATGTCCGGTTCGCCGGTGTGGCCGGCGGCGAGGTCGATCTCCCGCTCGCCGTATTTGTTGGTGCGCTGATCCGGGATCGCGCGCCGCTCCTGGAGGTGTTCACGCAACGAGTCCGCGCGCTCCGCGACCTGCTCGAAGTCGTCGCGCGACAGGGTGAGCACGGTGCAGGCGGTGACCGCGCGGGCCGTGTACTCCCAGATGGCGTCGGCGTCGAGCAGGCCCTGGTCGCCGAAGTAGGCTCCGTCGGCCAGGACGCCGAGCACCGCGTCGTCGCCGTACGGGCCGGTGCCGACCTTCTCGACCTTGCCGTGCGCGAGCAAGTACACCTCGTCGACCGGGCTGCCGAAGGGGACGACGACCTCCCCCGCGGAGATCTCGCGCTGCCGGCAGCGCCGGGCGAGTTCGCCGAGTACTTCCTCGTCCTCATAGGACCGCAGGGCGGGCAGTTCGCCCAGTTCCGCCGGGATGACGGTGACCTGGTCGCCGGTCTTCACGAACGTCACACGGCCGTCCCCCACGGTGTACGTGAGCCGTCGGTTCACGCGGTACGTGCCACCCTGCACATTCACCCACGGCAGCGTCCGCAGCAGCCAGCGGGAGCTGATCTCCTGCATCTGCGGCACGGACTTGGTGGTGGTGGCCAGGTTCCGCGCAGCCGCCGTGCCCAGACTCTGCTGGGGCCTGTCCTGCTCCGAGCGGACCTCTTCGCCTACCGACATGAAATGAGCCCTCCCCATAGTGCACTGATCACACAGTCGTCCACGGGCACGGCATCGGCCGCTCGACCCGTGTCCGACCTGCGAGGACAACGGTCTCATCGCGGAGCGTGCTCGTGCTATTACCCGAAAGAGCGGGAATGGATCACCGTGAACTGGGCACACTGAGGAATCCGGTCCAAGATCCGGCGGGACCGGCGATACGGGGCAACATGGACAGGACGAGACAACTCCGAGACGACTCCGATGCGAGCGTCGAGACGGACGGGAGACGGTGATGGCAGGCTTTCTGGACCGCGCCAAGGAGCAGGCGCAGCGCGGACTGACCCAGGGCAAGCAGAAGCTCGACGAGGTGCAGGCGCAGCGGGCGGGCAACGATCTGCTCCGCCAACTGGGTGCGGCGTACTACGCGGAGCGCACCGGCAGCGGCTCCCCGGACAGGACCAGCCAGGCCGTACAGGCCCTGGAACAGCACATCGCGGCCCACGGGGACGGGTTCCTGCGCGGCTGAGCGGAGGAACCCGGCCGCTCCCGGGAGGGCGTCCCAGCCCCGACGCCCCGACGTCCTGGCCCTGACGCCTCGGCGCCGCCCGAGGGGCCGCTCCCCCGCGCCCGGACGCCCACCCCTGTCCGACAATGGTGACGTGACCAGCCCCACCACCCCGGACCCGGCACATCCGGCGCACCCGGCCGCGGTGCCCGCACCCGCCCTCCCCGGCCTGAGCCCCCGACTGCCCTCGCCCCTCCAAGAGGTCACGGACCCCCGTTTCGAGCGTCACGGCGTGCGGCTGCTGCTCAAGCGGGACGATCTGATCCACCCGGAGCTGGTCGGCAACAAGTGGCGCAAACTCGCGCCGAACCTGGAGCGGGCCGCGGCCCACGCGCGCGTGGTCGTCACCTTCGGCGGGGCGTACTCCAACCACCTGCGGGCCACGGCCGCCGCGGGCCGTCTGCTGGGCCTGTCGACGATCGGGGTGGTCCGCGGCCAGGAACTCGCCGACCGCCCGCTCAACCCCTCCCTGGCCCACTGCGCGGCCGACGGCATGCGGCTGCACTTCATCGACAGATCGACATACCGTCGCAAGACCGAGCCCGCGACCCTGGCGGCCGTCCTGCGCGCGGTGGCCGCCGAGGACGCGTACGTCGTCCCCGAGGGCGGCAGCAACTCCCTTGCCGTACGCGGCTGCCGTGCCCTCGGCGAGGAGCTGCGGGGACACTTGGAGGCGACAGCCGTGGCGGCGGTGGCCTGCGGCACCGGCGGCACCCTCGCGGGCCTCGCGGCGGGCCTGGCCCCCGCCACGCACACCCCCCGCCCCCCGCACACCCCGCGGACCCCACGTGCCCTCGGCATCCCGGTCCTCAAGGGCGCCTTCCTGGAGGCGGAAACCAGCCGGCTCCAGCAGCAGGCATTCGGCGGCCTCCGCGGCACCTGGACCCTCGACGACCGCTTCCACTGCGGCGGCTACGCCCGCACCACCCCCGAACTCGACGCATTCGCCCAGGACTTCGAGCAGCGCCACGCCCTGCCCGTCGAACGCCTCTACGTCGCCAAGCTGCTCTACGGCCTGGCCGCACTCGCCGAAGAGGACGCCTTCGCGCGCGGGACGACGGTGGCGGCGGTGATCACGGGGTCGCCCTTCACGGGCTGATCACTGGCTGATCAAGGGCTGATCACGGACTGACGCCGACTGTGCGGGCCCGTGGAAGCGAGCTCCTCGGCCTCCACCCGCCCCTTGCGGAACCGCGGCCGTCACGCCGTCTCGCGGTACGCCGCCGCCTCCTCCAGGTCCAGTCGGCGCAGCAGCGTCCGCAGCATCTCGTCGTCGATGTGGCGGTGGTCGCGCAGGCGTACGAACACCTCGCGTTCCGCGCCGATCATCTCGCGGGACATGCGGCGGTAGGTGTCGTCGACCGTCTCCCCGGTCACCGGGTTGACCGAGCCGAGCCGCTCCCACACGGCGTTGCGGCGGCGTTCCAGGACCTCGCGGAGGCGGTCGGCGAGCGGGGGCGGCAGGGCGTTGCGTTCGTCCGCGAGAAGCTCGTCCAGGCGCTGTTCGGCGGTACGGGACGCCTGGGCCTGGGCGTTGGCCTCGGCGAGCGTATGGGACTGGGCATCGCGCGCGGGCAGCCGCAGCCGGTGGATCAGCGCGGGCAGGGAGAGGCCCTGGACGACCAGGGTGCCGATGACCGTCGTGAACGTCAGAAAGAGGATGAGATTTCGCTCCGGGAAGGGCTCGCCGCCGTCCACGGTGCGCGGGATGGAGAACGCGATGGCGAGGGAGACCACGCCGCGCATGCCCGCCCAGGACATCACGATCGGCGACTTCCAGGTGGGGTTCTCCTCCCGCTCCCGGATGCGCCGGAACAGGAAACGCGGCAAGAAGGCCGCCGGATACATCCAGACGAACCGGGCGGCGACGACCGCCAGGAAGAGGGCGACGGCGTACCAGGCGGCCTGGATGCCCTCGTACTCGCCGAGGCCCTTGAGGACGACGGGCAGTTGGAGGCCGATGAGGGCGAAGACGGCGGACTCCAGCAGGAACGCGACCATCTTCCAGACGGCTTCCTCCTGAAGGCGGGTGGCGAAGTCGACCTGCCAATTGCGGTGTCCCAAATAGAGGGCGACGACGACCACGGCGAGCACCCCGGAGGCGTGCACCTGCTCGGCGACGCCGTACGCGACGAACGGGATCAGCAAGGAGAGCGTGTTCTGCAGCAGCGCCTCTTTTATGTGGGTGCGCAGCCAGTGGATCGGCACCATCAGGACCAGTCCGGTCACCACGCCGCCGACCGCCGCCAGCAGGAACTCCCGCACGCCGCCGCCCCAGGTGGCGCCCTCCCCGACGGCCGCGGCGAGCGCCACCTTGTAGGCGGTGATCGCGGTCGCGTCGTTCACCAGGGACTCGCCCTGGAGGATCGTGGTGAGCCGCGAGGGCAGTCCCACGCGGCGGGCCACGGCCGTCGCGGCGACCGCGTCGGGCGGCGCGACCACCGCGCCCAGGACGAGCGCGGCGGGCAGCGGCAGGTCCGGCACCAGCAGGTACGCCGCCCAGCCGACCACCAGGGTCGCGAAGAGCACGTAGCCCACCGACAGCAGCGCCACCGGCCGCAGTTGGGCCCGCAGGTCGAGGTAGGAGCTGTCGCTGGCCGCCGTGTACAGCAGCGGCGGCAGGATCAGCGGCAGGACGACGTCGGGGTCGAGGGTGTAGTCGGGCACTCCGGGGACGTACGACACCGCGAGGGCGACCGCGACCAGCAACAGCGGTGCCGGCACCGGAGTGCGGCGGGCCGCGCCCGCGATCGTCGCGCTCCCTGCGACCAGGAGCAGCAGTGGCACCACATGCATCGTCTTCAGCCCGCCCTCTTTTTCCGCGCGACCCGGCGCGGAGCCGTCGTAATCTGGCAATCATGAAACAGTGCACGCACGCCGGCGCGCTGCCGCTCCCGGAACCCGAGCCGCTCGACGGGACCTGTCCGGAGTGCCTCGCGCTCGGCACCCACCCCGTACAACTGCGCAAATGCCTCATCTGCGGCTACGTCGGCTGCTGCGACACCTCCCCGAACCGGCACGCGACGAAGCACTTCGACGAGACCGGGCACCCGGTGATGCGCACCTTCGAGCCCGGGGAGAGCTGGCGCTGGTGCTTCGTCGACCACGTGCTGGTGTGACCCATACTGGTGGGGCTACCGCCGGAGTGGGCCCGGCACGTTCTCGTGTGACTCCCGTTCCGGACGGTTCGGCGGGCTGACGCCTGGGTACGTCAATGCGGCGCGCGCTCTTCCCAATTGGGCCCGCGCACCCCCTAGCCACTGTGCGTATATGGGTGTTTACTATGAGTGACGGCGAGGGGTTGGGGTCCCGGGGACAGGAAACTTGAGGCGCGGTAGCGTCACCGCTGAACCACGTAGCGCGTTACCCCGGGGGGCGACCCTCGGCCCCGAAAAAGCTTGTACCACCTTGGAGGTGAGGGTGTCCCAGATCGCAGGCGATCCCGCGACCCAGGACTTCGTGGAAGTCCGGCTGCCGGCCGCGGGTGCCTACCTGTCGGTGCTGCGTACGGCCACGGCCGGCCTCGCGGCCCGTTTGGACTTCACCCTCGACGAGATCGAGGACCTGCGCATCGCGGTCGACGAAGCCTGCGCGATCCTGCTGCAACAGGCCGTGCCGGGTTCGGTGCTCAGCTGCGTCTTCCGCCTGGTCGACGACTCGCTGGAGGTCACCGTCTCGGCCCCGACCACGGACGGTCACGCACCGTCACGCGACACCTTCGCCTGGACCGTGCTGTCGGCCCTCGCGGGCAAGGTCTCCTCCGCGGTCTCCGACGACAAAACCGTAACGATCAGCCTCTACAAACAGCGCGGCGCGGGACCCGGGCCGGCGTGAAAGACGGGGACGGGCCGGTGCGGGACGAAGAGCGCGGCACATGGAAACCTCCCGCCGAGGACGGAAGTCCGCCCCGCCCGAGCGGCGTCGGCGGGACCGCCGGGTTGCGGTGCGCGGCGGACGGCATCCCCGAGCAGGCCCGGCCGCACCCGGAGGACGAACCCTCCACGACGCCCGGCTTCCCGGACGGCGGACGGCAGGGCCAGGACGGCGCCGTGCCGGGTACGTCGCTGGACGGACGGATCGGTGACTCCCCTGTTCACGGAGGTCCCCCCGCTCGCGAGAAGCCGAGAGTCGGGGAGGAGGCCAGAGCTGGGGGAAGGGCGACGGGCGGGACGATGAGCGAGCACGAGCGAAACGCTGAGCAGCAGAGCGTGCAGGGAGCCACACAGCACGGTCCCCAGGACCGCAGCGGGGCGCGGGCCATGTTCATCGAGCTGCGCGGCCTCCAGGACGGCAGCCCCGAGTACGCGGAACTGCGCAACAAGCTGGTGCGGATGCACCTGCCGCTCGTGGAGCACCTGGCGCGCCGGTTCCGCAACCGCGGCGAGCCGCTGGACGACCTCACGCAGGTCGCGACGATCGGTCTGATCAAGTCGGTGGACCGGTTCGACCCGGACCGCGGCGTGGAGTTCTCCACGTACGCGACCCCGACCGTGGTCGGCGAGATCAAACGGCACTTCCGCGACAAGGGCTGGGCGGTCCGCGTACCGCGCCGCCTTCAGGAACTGCGTCTTTCGCTGACGACGGCGACGGCGGAGCTGTCCCAGCAGCACGGCCGCTCCCCCACGGTGCACGAGCTGGCCGAGAAGCTGGCGATCTCCGAGGAAGAGGTCCTGGAGGGCCTGGAGTCCGCGAACGCGTACTCGACGCTGTCGCTGGACGTGCCCGACACGGACGACGAGTCCCCGGCGGTCGCGGACACCCTGGGCGCGGAGGACGAGGCCCTGGAGGGCGTCGAGTACCGCGAGTCCCTGAAGCCGCTGCTGGAGGACCTGCCGCCGCGGGAGAAGCGGATCCTGCTGCTGCGGTTCTTCGGGAACATGACGCAGTCGCAGATCGCCCAGGAGGTCGGCATCTCCCAGATGCACGTGTCACGACTGCTGGCGCGGACGTTGGCGCAGCTGCGCGACAAGTTGTTGGTGGAGGAGTAGGGCGCGCAGGGGGCCGTTGAACGGTTGGGGCCCCCTTGGCGGGCGTTGCGCCGGGGCCGCGCCGAGGGCTGTGGGGCCGTGGGGCTGTACGCCGGGGCCCTGTGGGTGCTGTGCCGGATCCGGCGACCGCCTAACACGCCGGGCGGCGCCCCTGCCCTGCCGCCCCCTGGACCTGACCCCCTGAACCCCTACTTCGCCTCGTCCGCCCGCCCCGGCCCCCGGATCCCCAGGGCGCGGTGCGTGGCCGGGTTCACCAGCAGGACGAGGGCCGTCACCGCGACCGCCGCGAGCGCGATGCCCGCGGGGATCGCCACGCTGTCCGCCTGCAACAGGCTGTACGCCACCGGCAGCGCCATGATCTGCGTGATCATCGCCGGGCCCCGGCTCCAGCTCCGGCGCAGCAGCAGCCCGCGCGCGGCCACCAGTGGCAGCAGGGCGAGCACGAGCAGCGTGACGCCCAGGGTCACCGCCTGTTTCCGGTCGGACCCGTCACCGGCCACCCCGAGGACGAGCATCCACACACCGCCCACGACCAGGGCGACCCCCTCCAGCCCGGCCAGCCCCGCCGCGAGGGTCAGCCGGCCGGGGCGGGGCCCCTCGGTGGCGGCGTCGGCGGAGGTGGTCTCCGGGGCCGTACCGCGGGCCGTGCGGGGGGCAGCGTCGGGGGCGGATTTCTGCTCAGCGCTCACCCTTGCAGGGTAGCCCCGGCGGTGCGCGGCGCCCGAGCCCCGGGTCGCCCCCCGGCGCCGTAGACCGTCGTAGACCGCCGTAGACCGCCGTAGACCGCCGAGGGCAACCGCAGGCCGCCGCGTCGACAAATCCGTACGTCGGCACTCCGGGCGCCGTACGTCCGACGGCCCGGTGTGTGCGGACCGGACGGTTCGATGGGGGCGGGCCTGACGGCCCGGTGTGTGCGGACCGGACGGTTCGATGGGGGCGGGCCTGACGGTTCGGTGAGGGCGGACCGGACGGTTCGATGGGGACGGGCCGGACGGCTCGATGGGTGCGGACTCGTGGGTCCGGTGTGCGCAAGCCCACGCACCGATCTCTTACCCGATCCCCGATCCGGTCTGGGACGAGTACCCCCCAGTAGGTACCCTGCATCGCATGCGTGCACTTCTCGTGGTCAATCCGGCGGCTACCACCACAAGCGCACGTACGCGCGATGTCCTGATTCACGCCCTGGCGAGCGAAATGAAGCTGGAGGCCGTCACCACGGAGTACCGCGGCCACGCCCGGGACCTCGGCCGGCAGGCCGCGGAGAGCAAGGACATCGAGCTGGTCGTGGCGCTCGGCGGCGACGGCACCGTCAACGAGGTCGTCAACGGCCTGCTGCACCAGGGCCCCGACCCCGAACGGCTGCCCCGGCTCGCCGTGGTCCCCGGCGGCTCCACCAACGTGTTCGCCCGCGCCCTCGGGCTGCCCAATGACGCCGTGGAGGCAACCGGCGCGCTCCTCGACGCCATCCGCGAGGGCAGCGAACGTACGGTCGGACTGGGGCTGACCTCGGGTACTCCCGGAACCGAGGACGAGTCGGTGCCGGCGCGCTGGTTCACCTTCAACGCGGGGCTCGGTTTCGACGCGGGCGTGGTCGGACGCGTCGAACAGCAACGCGAGTTGGGGAAAAGATCGACTCACGCGCTCTACGTGCGTCAAGTGGTCCGGCAATTCCTCGGCGAGGCGAATCGGCGGCACGGAACGATCACCGTGGAGCGACCCGGTGAGGAAGCGGTTTCCGATCTTGTGGTGGCCATAGTCTCGAACACGTCTCCCTGGACGTATCTCGGCAATCGTCCGATGTACACGTCACCTAAGGCGTCGTTCGATAAAGGGCTCGACGTACTCGGTCTCAGCCGCATGACCACGCCCGCTGTCGCCCGGTATGGCACCCAGTTGCTCACTTCGTCCCCCG
Organism: Actinobacteria bacterium OK074; assembly: GCA_001298575.1. Classification (GTDB taxonomy): domain Bacteria; phylum Actinomycetota; class Actinomycetes; order Streptomycetales; family Streptomycetaceae; genus Streptomyces. Next base: position 21,679 of record LJCV01000276.1, on the reverse strand, counting down.
AGCGCGGGCCCCAGGGCAAGCATGCCGTGTCCCTGCACGACCTGAGCGAGTTCACCTTGCAATCGAAGGTGCCCCTCCCCCTTCAGATGGACGGCGACCACCTCGGACTGCGAACCAGCGTGACGTTCACAGGCGTACGCCGTGCACTGCGTGTGATTGTGTGAGCAGAACCGGCTAAAGTCCTTTCACTCGAACGTTTAGGCCAGGATCCACCCCTTGGAAGTACGGCTGTGACGGAGTCGACACCAAGGAATCAAAAAAAACTTTCCAGAAGGGGTTGTATCCGCCGCTGAGGTTTGCGAGTCTCTACGTGGCGATCGGGACGGCCCGCAACATCGGCCCCACGAAGAGCCCGAACCCCTCCTCAATCCACAGGACCAACGTCAGCTCGTCTGACGATCGGCCCTTCACTTGTTGAGGGATTCGTGAAAGCGTTCACATTCACAAGCAATCTGCACGTAATACCAAGGAGAGGTAGCAGCCATGGACTGGCGTCACAACGCCGTTTGCCGCGAGGAAGACCCCGAGCTCTTCTTCCCCATCGGCAACACTGGTCCTGCGCTGCTGCAGATCGAGGAAGCCAAGGCCGTCTGCCGTCGCTGCCCCGTTATGGATCAGTGTCTGCAGTGGGCGCTCGAGTCCGGCCAGGACTCCGGCGTCTGGGGTGGTCTCAGCGAGGACGAGCGCCGCGCCATGAAGCGCCGCGCCGCCCGCAACCGGGCCCGTCAGGCATCCGCCTGACACACCCGCCCCGCACAGCCTGAGCTTGGCGGCGCGTACAGCGAGTACGCATCTCCCGCCCCCGAGCCGCAGCGCGCAGTACCCCCGATGCGCTTGAATCAAGCAGCTTGAACCCCGGACCAGTTGATGGTCCGGGGTTCATTGCTGTGCCGGGCCGTTTCTGTACCGGGCCGTTTCTGTACCGGCGTTCGCCGGGGTTCATTGCTGTGTGCGGGTGCGGATGCCTGTGGCCGCGGCCGGTTCCCTTCTCAGGGACGGCAGTTGGGGTGCCGCGGCTACTTGTGGGCCTGGACCGGTACGTCCAGGATCACGCGGGTGCCGCCCTCGGGGACCCGGACCATGTCGAACGTGCCGCCCAACTCGCCCTCCACCAGCGTCCGTACGATCTGGAGGCCGAGGTTGCCCGAGGTGTGCGGGTCGAAGCCTTCGGGGAGGCCGACGCCGTCGTCCTGGACGGTGACCAGGAGACGGGCCTCCTTCGCCGTACCACCGCGGACCGCGGAGACCTCGACCATGCCCGTCTCGCCCTGGCGGAAGCCGTGTTCGAGGGCGTTCTGCAGGATCTCCGTGAGGACCATGGACAGCGGGGTGGCGACCTCCGCGTCCAGGATGCCGAAGCGGCCGCTGCGACGGCCGGTGACCGTGCCCGGGGAGATCTCGGCGACCATGGCGAGCACCCGGTCGGCGATCTCGTCGAACTCCACGCGCTCGTCCAGGTTTTGGGACAGCGTCTCGTGGACTATCGCGATCGAGCCGACGCGCCGCACGGCCTCCTCCAGGGCCTCACGGCCGCTCTCCGAATCGATCCGGCGGGCTTGCAGACGCAACAGGGCGGCAACCGTCTGGAGGTTGTTCTTGACCCGGTGGTGGATCTCCCGGATGGTCGCGTCCTTGGTGATCAACTCGCGCTCGCGGCGGCGCAGTTCGGTGACGTCCCGGAGCAGCACGAGCGAACCGATGCGGGTGCCCTTGGGTTTGAGCGGGATCGCGCGGAACTGGATGACCCCACCGCCCGATTCGATCTCGAACTCGCGGGGCGCCCAGCCGCTGGCCACCTTGGACAGCGCCTCGTCCACCGGGCCGCGGGTGGGGGCGAGTTCGGCCGTGGTGACGCCCAGGTGCTGGCCCACCAGGTCGGCGGCGAGGCCGAGACGGTGGTAGGCGGAGAGGGCGTTCGGGGACGCGTACTGGACGATGCCGTCCGCATCCAGCCGGATCAGCCCGTCACCCACGCGCGGCGAGGCGTCCATGTCGACCTGCTGGCCGGGGAACGGGAAGGAGCCGGCCGCGATCATCTGCGCGAGGTCGGAGGCGCTCTGGAGGTACGTCAACTCCAGCCGGCTCGGGGTGCGTACGGTCAGGAGGTTGGTGTTGCGGGCGATCACCCCGAGGACGCGCCCCTCGCGCCGCACCGGGATCGACTCGACGCGCACCGGCACCTCTTCGCGCCACTCCGGGTCGCCCTCGCGCACGATCCGGCCCTCGTCGTGCGCCGCGTCCAGGAGCGGACGCCGGCCGCGCGGGACGAGGTGGCCGACCATGTCGTCCTGGTACGAGGTCGGGCCCGTGTTGGGGCGCATCTGGGCCACGGAGACGTACCGGGTGCCGTCGCTGGTGGGGACCCAGAGGACGAGGTCGGCAAAGGAGAGGTCGGAGAGCAACTGCCACTCCGAGACCAGCAGGTGCAGCCACTCAAGGTCGGAGGGGCCGAGCGAGGTGTGCTGGCGCACGAGTTCGTTCATGGAGGGCACTCTGTGAGCGTACCTGGGGGTTCTGACAGGGGCAGAACACGGAGATGGGCTTCGCCGGGGGGCAGGGGGTGACGGGGGCTGCTCGTGATGGCGGACGTGCTGCCGATGGGGGCTGCGCGTGATGGCGGGCTACCGATGGGGTTGGCTTCGGCTTCGGCCGATGGGGTCGGCTTCGGCTTCGGCCGACGCGGAAGCACCCGCGGGCCGCGGCGCCTGAGAGGGACCCTCAACCCTCCCGGCACCGCAGCCCGGAGCAGCAACGGCCGCGGGCTGTGCGGTCCCGGTCGGCCGATGGTGAGGAGCCGGAGCAGTCAGGGCAGAGAGCACCGGTTCCTCAGTCCGTCTTCCTGTGCGGGGAAGGCGGAGGCTTGACTTTGCACACTTTACTTACTTTGCCTGTTCTTTGCAGCTCGATCGCGAGACGGATTCACCGGCTTCGGAACATGGAGACCGCGTCGAACGGGCTGTACGGAGCATGGTCGGACGGAGTGCACGAGCGGGCCTCGTCCGGATGTGGGGTCGCGGGGTCGGCCGTTCTGGGGCGCCGTGGACTAGACCACGTGCGCGATTCCCATGTTCCCGCGCGCGCGAGCCCGTGTCCATGCGTTGGCGGATGTTTGTCGTTGTCTCTTTGTCGAACATCTGATGGCCGAACAGGCCACCCGTCCGATGATGCGTACATCCGGTAATACAGCGGGAACGCCAGGCGCAGGGGCAGCGTAGCCCGTCCCGCTCAGGCCGGGGGCCAGATCGCCATCGCGAGTTCGGCGAGCGCCTCCAGTTCCGCCCGGCTCGCGCCGTCGCGCGCCTGCTGGGACATGCCCTGGATCATCGCGCCGGTGTGCCGGGCGAGCGTGGCGGGGTCGACGGTGGCGGGCAGTACGCCGGCCGCGACGTCCGCTCTTATACGACTCTCGAACGCGGCGATGTTCGCGTTGCGCCGCTCCCGCAGTGACTCCTCGACCTCGGGGGTCGTGCAGTTGACGGCCGCGTGGATGACGAGACAGCCGTGCGGGTGCGCGGGGTCCGTGTACTCGGCGGCGGCCTCGCGCAGCATCCGCCCGACGGCGGCGCGGGCCGTGGGCTCCTCGGCGAGCGCGCGGTCGCCGAAGGAGCCGTACCGGACGCCGTACTCGTGGACGACCTCGGCGAAGAGCGCCTGCTTGTCGCCGAACGCGGCGTAGAGGCTGGGCGCGCCGATGCCCATGGCGCGGGTGAGGTCGGAGACGGAGGTCGCCTCGTAGCCGTGCTCCCAGAACGCGAGGACCGCCTTCTCCAGCGCCGTCGCACGGTCGAAGGAGCGGGGGCGGCCGCGGGGTTTGGCCGGGGTCGGGGGCGGGGTCGGGGTCGGAGCCTGGGTCTGGGCTGAGGCCGGGGCCCGAGTCCCGGCCAGGGTTTGGGCTGGGGCTGGGGCTGGGGCCCGAGTCTGGGCCGGGGCCTGAGCCGGGGCGTGGGCCTGCGGCTGTCGTGGGTCTTGGTTGCTCATGTCGTCGCCTCCCGGCCGTTCACCGTCACGGGTGATTTTATAACGGGCGCTAGAGAAATGTCGGCGGCGTGCGATACGGTTCTTTCTGTAGCGACCGCTAGACAATGTGGAGGGAAGCAGACATGGGCGTGCTCACGGGCAGGACTGCGCTGGTCACGGGGGCGAGCAGGGGGATCGGGCGAGGCATCGCCGAGCGGCTGGGGCGCGACGGCGCCCGGGTCGCCGTGCACTACGGGCGGAGCGAGGCGGCGGCGAAGGACACGGTCGCCGCGATCGAGGCGGCGGGCGGCTCCGCGTTCGCGATCGGCGCGGAGCTGGGCCGCCCCGGGGACGCGGCGGCGCTGTGGGAGGCGTTCGACCGGCACGCGGACGGGCTGGACATCCTGGTGAACAACGCGGGCATCGGCAGTTCGCAGCCGATCGAGGAGATAGAGGAGGGGGAGTTCGACCGCGTCTTCGCGGTGAACGTGAAGGCACCCTTCCACATCGTCAAGCAGGGGCTGGGACGGCTGCGCGACGACGGCCGGGTCATCAACATCTCCTCGGGCCTGGCCCGGACCGCCGCGATGCCGAACAACATGGCCTACGCGATGACGAAGGGCGCACTGGACGTCTTCTCCCGCGACCTCTCCAAGGTACTGGGCCCCCGCGGCATCACCGTGAACTCGGTGGCCCCGGGCATCATCGCCACCGACAACACGGCCGAGCTGCTGCACGCGGACGAGGACGCGTGGGACCGGGCCGCGGCCTACTCGGCGCTGGGGAAGGTGGGCGATGTGTCCGACGTCGCGGACGTGGTGGCGTTCCTGGCATCGGAAGGCGGCCGGTGGGTCACGGGGAGTTGGGTGGATGTGACGGGGGGTTCGCTGGTGTGACGGGGTGACTTGCCGGCGTGACGGGGCGGCTCGGCGGCGCGGCGGGGCAGCTCGGCGGCGCGGCCGGGGGGAGGCGGGGGGCGCTGGTACGACCCGGGGCTCCGTCGGGGGGGGGGGGGGGGCGGGCAGTGCGGGCCCACCGTCCGGCCCACACTGCCGCCCCACCGCCCCACCTCCTCGTCTCTCGCCTCCTCCGCCGCCGCGCCATCCCATCCCCTCCGCCTCCCCGTCGCCTCGCCACCTCACCTCTCGCTGCCCGGCGCCCCGCCGCCTTCTCACCCCCGCCGCCACCCCGAGCGTTCAAGCTGCGGTGCACCGGAAGTCACACTCTCGCCTATTTCCCGATAATCCGACTCTGCTAGATTGGTCTAAACCACATATGGATCCCTTGAGTTCCTTGAGTGCTCTTCGCAGATCGGCAGGCCCAGAGTGGAAGTTGTCATCGTCCCGGACGCCGCGGCGGGCGGCGAGATCGTCGCCGAGGCCATGGCCGAGCTGCTCGGGCACAAGCCCGACGCCCTGCTCGGGGTGGCCACCGGTTCGACGCCGCTGCCCGTCTACCGGGCCCTCGCCACCAAGGTGGGATCCGGCGCGGTGGACGTGTCGCGGGCGCGGATAGCCCAGCTCGACGAGTACGTGGGGCTGCCGGCCGAGCATCCGGAGTCGTACCGTTCGGTGATCGGGCGGGAGGTGCTCGAACCGCTCGGGATCAGCATGGACGCGTTCATGGGTCCGGACGGCACCGCCGAGGACGTGTCGGGTGCGTGCGCCGCGTACGACAGGGCGCTGGCCGAGGCGGGCGGGGTGGACCTCCAACTGCTGGGGATCGGGACCGACGGGCACATCGGTTTCAACGAGCCGTGCTCCTCGCTGGTCTCGCGCACTCGGATCAAGACGCTGACCGAGCAGACCCGGGTCGACAACGCGCGGTTCTTCGAGGGCGACATCGAGCAGGTTCCGCACCACGTCATCACCCAGGGCATCGGCACCATCCTGGAGGCCCGCCACCTGGTGCTGCTGGCCACGGGTGAGGGCAAGGCGGACGCGGTGGCGGCGACGGTGGAGGGGCCGGTGGCGGCGGTGTGCCCGGCGTCGGCGTTGCAGTTGCACCCGCACGCGACGGTGATCGTGGACGAGTCGGCGGCGTCGAAGCTCAAGCTGGCCGACTACTTCCGGTACACGTACTCCAACAAGCCGGCCTGGCAGGGGATTTAGCTCTTCGGGGGCGGCGGCGCCTCAGCCGTTTCGCCGTTGTCCCGCCTCGCCCTGTGGGAGGGCTCGGCGGGACCAGGGCTACGGCGGAAGCCGGCGCGGCTCAGGGGCGGAAGCCCTGGCGGCTCAGGGGTGGCGGTGGTGCTCGCGGCCCGTGAGCGCCTCCGCTGCCGCCAGTGCGCAGACCCTCGCCGCTCCGTGGGTGGCGATGTGGAGGGCGCCTCGGGGCGGGGCCTGGGGGATGCCCATCTCGACCACGACCGTGTCGGGGCGTTCGCGCAGGAGGGTGTCGAGGGCCGACGCCATCCAAGGGTGCCGGTGCTCGTCGCGGACCACGGCGACGATGCGGCGGGGGCCCGCGGCTGCCAGGACCGCCTCGCCCGCGTCCTCTCCGGCGAAGCTCGCGGTCGTGGTGCCGGGGAGCAGGCGGTGCAGTTCGGCCGCGATGCCCCACGGGGTCTCGTCGCCGACGGCGATGTTCGCGACCGGGGTGAAGGCGGCGACGAACGGGGGTTCGGCGAGGGGAGTGAGGGGCTCGTACGGGGTCGCGGGGGTGAGGGTGAGCGCTCGGCGGGCCGCGATCAGACCGATGTCCGTGCGGGACAGGGTCGCCGCTCCCCGCGTACCGGCAGCGGCTCCAGCAGGGGTCCCAGCGGCGGTGCCACTGGCGGTGCCACCGGGGGTGCCGTCTCCGGCCTCATCCCCGGCCTCGCTCCCGCTCCCTCTCCCGACCTCGGCCCCGGCCCCGTTGCTCGTCGTCCAAGTTGCCAGGCGGCGGACTCGTTCTGCCGCGTTGGCCAGGCGTTCTTCCGGGAGGGTGCCGGTGCGGACGGCGGTGACGAGGGCGTCGCGCAGGCTTCGTACCGTTTCGTCGTCCGAGAGGCCGCCGCCCACGCAGATGGCGTCGGCGCCCGCGACGATCGCGAGGACCGTGCCCTGCTCGATGCCGTAGGTGCCCGCGATGGCCTGCATTTCCATGCCGTCGGTGATGATCAGGCCGTCGTAGCCGAGTCGGCCGCGGAGGAGGTCGGTGAGGATGAGGGGGGACAACGTTGCCGGGCGGGACGGGTCCAGGGTCGGGACCAGGATGTGGGCGCTCATGATCGCCTGGGTGCCGGCGGCGATGGCCGCGCGGAAGGGGGCCAGTTCGCGCTGTTCCAGCAGTGTCCTGTCCACGTCGATGCGGGGCAGGGCGTGGTGGGAGTCGACCGCCGTGTCGCCGTGGCCGGGGAAGTGTTTCGTGCAGGCGGCGACGCCCGCGGACTGGAGGCCGGTGACGTACGCGGCGGTGTGGCGGGCCACCAGGTGCGGGTCGGCTCCGAAGGCGCGGACGCCGATGACGGGGTTGCGCGGGTTGGCGTTCACGTCCGCGGAGGGGGCCCAGTTGAGGTTGACGCCGCAGGCGGCGAGGCGGCGGCCGAGTTCGTGGGCCACCTCGCGGGTGAGATCGACGTCGTCCACCGCGCCCAGGGCGTGGTTGCCGGGGAAGGAGGAGCCGGTGCGTACTTCGAGGCGGGTGACGTCGCCGCCCTCCTCGTCGACGGCGACCAGGACGTCCTCGCGTTCCGCGCGCAACTGGGCGGTGAGAGCGGCCAGTTGGTCCGGCGAGGCGATGTTGCGGCCGAACAGGCCGACCGCGGCGAGACCTTCGCCCAGGCGGCGCAGCAGCCAGTCGGGGGCGGTCGTCCCGGTGAAGCCGGGCTGGAGGACGGTCAGGGCGTCGCGGCGCAGCGCGGCTTCACTGCCCGCGCCGCCCCCACCTCTTCCGGTTCCCCCGGTTCCCCCGGCTCCCCCACCGCCCCCGCTGTCCGTGGCTGTCCTGTTCCGGTCGCTTCCGGAGGCGTCGGGCGTGGTCGTACCGCCGGCGAGTGTGGTCATCGGGGGCGTTATCCCTTCACGGCGCCCGCGGTGAGACCCGCGGCCATCTTGCGTTGAACGAGGAGGAAGAGGACGACGATCGGTACCGCCATCATCGTGGCACCGGCCATCATCGGGGCGTACTCCGTGCCGTGTTTGGTGGTGAAGTTCCCGAGCCACACGGTCGCGGTCTCGTGCTCCTGACTCATCAGCATCAGGGCGTAGAGGTATTCGTTCCACGCCTGGATGAAGGCGTAGACGGAGGTCGCCACCAGGCCGGGGGCCAGCAGCGGGAAGACCACGCGCAGGAAGGCGCCGGTGCGGGAGCAGCCGTCGACCATCGCCGCCTCCTCCAGTTCGCGCGGGATGTTGACGACGAAGCCGCGCAGCGTCCACACCGTGAACGGGAGGATGAAGGTCAGATAGGTGAGGACCAGGCCGGAGAGGCGGTCGTACTGGTCGAGGGCGTTGAGGAGCAGGAAGACCGGGATGATCATCGCGACCAGTGGGATCATCTGGACCGCCAGGATCGCCACGATCACCGCCTTCCGGCCGGCGAACGTGAAGCGCGAGATCGCGAGCGCCGCCAGCAGGCCGACGGCCATGCCGATCACCACCACCGCCAGGGACACGATCAGGCTGCGGCCGACCGGGCCCCAGAAGTCCGCGATGGCCAGCGCCCGGCGGAAGTTGGCGAGCGTGAGGCCGGTGGGCAGCAGGCTCGGGTCGGGGTCGATGGCGTCCTTCGCCGGTTTGATCGCCGTGTTCAGCATCCAGTAGACCGGGAACCCGGCCGTCACGAACACGAGGAGACCGAGGAGGTTCCAGACCGGTTTCGAACCCGACTTCGAGCCCGACTTCGACCCCGGCTTCGAACCCGGCCGAGGCTTCCGCGCCTTCCGGGCCTCCGCCTTCGGCTCGCGACCCGCCACAGCAGCCGTACTCATTCGACCTCTCCGATCCTCAGCATCTGCCGCATGTAGACGGCGATCACGCCCAGCAGCAACAGCACGGTGATCAGGGCGATCGCCGAGCCCTGCGCGTAGTCGTTGACGACGAACGCGCGGTCGTACGAGTAGGTGGTCAGGAGTTGGAACTCCGCCTCCGGATGGCCGCCGCGCATCACGAAGACCTGGGGGAAGACGCCGACGTCCCAGATGACCGACAGGGTCGTGAGCATGACGACGACCGGCTTGAGGACCGGCAGGGTGACGAACCGGAAGACGCCCCACGCGCCCGCGCCGTCGAGCCGGGCCGCCTCCTCCAACTCCTGCGGAACCTGGGTGAGTCCGGCGCTGAGGGTGATCACGACGAACGGGACCGCGCCCCACACCACCAGCAGCATGATCACGGCCAGCCCCTGCGGACCGCTCGCGAACCAGTTGTGGCCGATCAGGTCGACACCGGGCAGTCTGCTCAACAGGGCGTTGAAAATGCCGTAGTCCGAGTCGAAGAGCCACTTGAAGACCGTGGTCGCGACGACGACCGGCATGCCCCAGCTCGCCACCAGCGCGATGTTGACGAGCGTGCGCACCCAGCCGGAGACCTCGCGCAGCAGCAGCGCGATCAGCATCCCGGCGACCATCGTGAAGCCGACGCAGCCCGCCGCGAAGACGATCGTGCGGACGACGACGGCCCAGAACTCCCCGTCGCCCAGCACCTTGTCGAAGTTGGCGAACCCGACCCACTCGGCGGGCCGGAAGCCCCACAGCTGCGTCTGCCCGAACGTCTGGAAGGACAGCGTCACCAGCCGGACCAGCGGGTAGCCGAGGACCAGCCCGAGGATCAGGAGGCAGGGGGCCAGCAGCAGCCACGGTACGGCGGCACCTGAGCCGAGCCGAGCGCCTCGGCCCGGCCGCCGGTTCCGGCCACCATCGCTACCACCGCCACCGGACCCGCGCCAACTCCGGCCACCATCAGGCCCGTTGACGACCTCGGGCCGCACCCCCTCGCCCGGCGCCTCCACTTGACCACTCGTATATGCGGCACTCATCACGCACTCCTCGTACCAAAGCCGCGAAGGCTACGAAGGCGGGACCCCGGCCGTGTTCAACCGGGCCCCGCCGCACCTCACTTGGTGTTGATGACCGCGTCGATCGCCGCGTCCGCGGTCTTCGCCGCCGACTGGACCGACTTCTTGCCCGTGCCGATGTCCTGGAGCATGGTCTGGAGGATCTGCTCCTTCTCCACCTGGCCCCAGCCCGGTGCCGTCGGGACGAACCAGCTGGACTCGGCCGCGGTGGCCGCGACCGCCGTCGCCGGGTCCTTCTTCAGGGTGGCGAGGTCGGTCTTGTTGTTGGGCAGGTTGCCCTTGGCCATCAGGCCCTTCTGGCCGGAGGCGCCGGTGAACGCGTTGATCCACTCCGCCGCCACCGCCTGCGCGTGCGACTTCACCGGGATCGCGAGGTCCGAACCGCCAAGGAACACCGGCATGTTGTCACCGGCGGGACCGGGCATGACGAAGTTCTCGACGCTGTTCTTGAGCTTGCCCGTCTTGTCGTTCTTCGGGTCCGCGGCGGTCGCGCCCTCCCAGGCGGCGCCGAAGATCATGGCGGACTTGCCCTGGCCGTAGACGATGTAGCGGTCGGACTCGTCCTTCGTCCGGTCGCCGTGCATGTACTTGGTGATGATGTTCTTGAACTCCGTGAGCCCCTTGAGGGATTGGGGCGAGGAGAGGGTCGCCCGCCACTGGCCGCCGCTCTCCTTGGCGATGGCGCCGCCCTCGTCGTAGACGAAGGACATGGCCGCGTACCAGTCGCGGGTGGGCTGGTACCAGGCGTTGAAGGTGTCGCCGTACTTCTTCTGGATCTTGTCCAGGTCGGCGGTGAGTTCCTTGTACGTCTTGGGTGTTGAGGTGACGCCGACCGAAGTCGCGATGTCCTTGCGCCAGTTGGCGACACGGCCGCCGGCGTAGTACGGGACGCCGTAGGTCTTGCCGTCGTAGGTGACCGAGGACTTGAGGCCGTCGAGCCACTGGGCGGAGTTGTCGAACTCGGACGGGTCGACGGTCGCGAAGGCGCCCTTGACCATGTAGGAGAGCATCTCCGTGTTGCCCATCTCGACCACGTCGGGCACCTTGTCGGTGGCCAGGACGGCGTCGAGCTTGGTGTTCTTGTCGGGCCAGCCGTAGTACTCGTGGTTGATCTTGATGCCGGGATGCTTCTTCTCGATCGCGCTGTCCGCGGCCTTGACGAGATTCGGCCAGTTGTTCTGCGCGTCCACGGTCAGCCAGACGGTCAGTTCCTTGGCGTCCGCGCCCTGCGCGGAGCCGTCACCGCTTCCGCCCCCGCACGCCGCGACCGCGACCATCGCGCCCGCGACACCGATCGCGGATATGAGTTTGCGCCTCACGTCACCCTCCTCAGAACTCCCCGGGGCTGCTCAGAACCCTGCGGGCATGCCACGAACCCCCCTGGCCGGAACTCGCCGCTATTGGCCTAGACCAGTACCGGGAGCTTGGCCTAGACCTTTGGGAGTGTCAAGGGGTCGCACGCGACGGAACCGCCCTGAAAGGGGCGGGAGAGGGGTGGTCTGGACCAGATGCGGACGCGAAGGTATACAGAGGGGATCACCAGGCGTGCGGGGGTCACCCCTCATGGCGGGCCGTGCCACGATGTCAGCCGTTGTGGGCACACTCTTCAGGCGGGAAGGCAGAGCATGAGCACCGACGTCAGCAGTGCGGAGAGCGAGGGCGGGGCGCCGGTCCGTACCGCGCGCGTGCCCAAGTACTACCGCCTGAAGAAGCACCTGCTCGACATCACGCAGACGCTGCCGCCGGGCTCGCCGGTCCCGCCCGAACGCACGCTGGCCACCGAGTTCGACACCTCGCGCACCACCGTGCGCCAGGCGTTGCAGGAGCTGGTCGTCGAGGGGCGGCTGGAGCGGATCCAGGGCAAGGGCACGTTCGTCGCCAAACCGAAGGTCTCGCAGACCCTCCAACTCACCTCGTACACCGAGGACATGAAGGCCCAGGGTCTCGAACCCACCTCGCAGCTCCTGGACGTCGGCTATGTCACCGCCGACGAACGCCTGGGTGAACTCCTCGACCTGGCGCCCGGCGGCCGGGTCCTGCGCATCGAGCGGCTGCGCATGGCCAACGGCGAGCCGATGGCGATCGAGACGACCCACCTGTCCGCCAAGCGCTTCCCGGCCCTGCGCCGCAGCCTCGTCAAGTACACGTCTCTCTATACGGCGTTGGCGGAGGTCTACGACGTCCATCTCGCCGAGGCCGAGGAGACCATCGAGACCTCGCTGGCCACCCCGCGCGAGGCGGGGCTGCTCGGCACGGACGTGGGCCTGCCGATGCTGATGCTCTCCCGCCACTCCCTCGACCGCACCGGGGAGCCGGTGGAGTGGGTGCGGTCGGTGTACCGGGGGGACCGCTACAAGTTCGTGGCCCGGCTGAAGCGGCCGCAGGAATAGTCGCCGAAGCGGCCACAGGAGTAGCAACTGGCGGGCGGGCAAAGGCGAAACCCGCAACGAGTCGCGCACACGGTGTAGCGCCGCCGACCGACCTGGCTTACGGTCCTTCCGTCATCGCATGTGGACGGGAGGACGACCCGGTGCGCACCGCGAACGTTCGAACCATCGTCATCTGGACCCTCGTCGCGCTGGTCGGAGCCGTCGGCTGGTCCGTGCTCGCGCTCGCTCGTGGCGAGCACGTCTCGGCCGCCTGGATGGTCGCGGCGGCCCTCGCCTCGTACGCGATCGGCTACCGCTTCTACTCCCAGTTCATCGCCCAGAAGGTCCTGAAGCTCGACAAGAACCGGGCCACCCCGGCCGAACGTCTCGACAACGGCATCGACTTCCACCCCACCGACCGGCGCGTGCTGCTCGGCCACCACTTCGCCGCGATTGCGGGCGCCGGACCGCTCGTCGGGCCCGTACTGGCCGCGCAGATGGGGTACTTGCCGGGCACGATCTGGATCATCGCCGGGGTGATCTTCGCGGGCGCGGTCCAGGACATGGTGGTGCTGTTCTTCTCCACCCGGCGGGACGGCCGTTCGCTCGGCCAGATGGCGCGCGAGGAGATCGGCCCGTTCGGCGGCGCCGCCGCGCTGGTCGCCGCGTTCGCCATCATGATCATCCTGCTCGGCGTGCTGGCCCTGGTCGTCGTCAACGCGCTGGCCGCCTCGCCCTGGGGCACCTTCTCCATCGCGATGACCATCCCGATCGCCCTGCTCATGGGCTTCTACCTGCGGGTACTGCGGCCCGGCCGGGTCACCGAGGTCTCGCTGATCGGGGTGGCGCTGCTGCTGCTCGCGCTGGTGGCGGGGCGGTGGGTCGCGGAGTCCTCGTGGGCCGGCACCTTCACGCTCGCGCCCTCGACCCTGGTGGTCTGGCTGGTGGCGTACGGCTTCGTCGCGTCGATCCTGCCGGTGTGGATGCTGCTCGCGCCCCGCGACTATCTCTCCACCTTCATGAAGATCGGCACGATCGGCCTGCTCGCCCTCGGTGTCGTGGCCGTGCTGCCGACGCTGAGGATGGACGCGGTCACCGACTTCGCCTCGCGCGGCGACGGTCCGGTCTTCGCCGGATCCCTGTTCCCCTTTGTCTTCATCACCATCGCGTGCGGCGCGCTGTCCGGTTTCCACGCGCTCATCTCCAGCGGTACGACGCCGAAGATGATCCAGAAGGAGACACAGATCCGCATGGTCGGCTACGGCGCCATGCTGATGGAGTCGGCGGTCGCGATCATGGCGCTGGTCGCGGCGAGCATCATCGACCCGGGCCTGTACTTCGCGATGAACGCCCCCTCCGGCGCGATCGGTACGACGGTGCAGAACGCCTCGCAGGTGGTGACCAGTTGGGGCTACTCCATCTCCCCCGCCGACCTCGCCCAGGCCGCGAAGAACGTCGACGAGGCCAGTCTGCTCTCCCGTACCGGCGGGGCGCCCACGCTCGCGGTCGGCGTCTCGGAGATCTTCTCCAAGGTGACCGGCGGCGGGCTGCGCGCCTTCTGGTATCACTTCGCGATCATGTTCGAGGCGCTGTTCATCCTCACCGCCGTGGACGCGGGTACCCGCGTGGGCCGCTTCATGCTCCAGGACCTGCTCGGCAACGTCTACCGGCCCTTCAAGAACGTGAGTTGGAAGCCGGGGCTGGTGCTGACGAGCGCGGCCGTGTGCGCGCTGTGGGGCTACTTCCTCTGGGTCGGCGTGCACGAACCGCTCGGCGGGATCAACCAGCTCTTCCCCGTCTTCGGCATCTCCAACCAGCTGCTCGCGGCGGTCGCGCTGGCCGTCTGCACGACCCTGCTGGTGAAGTCCGGGCGCCTCAAGTGGGCCTGGATCACCGGGATTCCGCTCGCCTGGGACGCGACGGTCACGCTGACGGCGAGCTGGCAGAAGGTGTTCTCCGGCGACCCGAAGGTGGGCTTCTTCAAGCAACGGCAGGTATTCCAGGACGCGATCGACGCGGGCAAGGTCCTGCCGCCCGCCAAGACCATGGACGACATGCACACGGTGGTCACCAACTCCACGGTGGACGGCGTCGTTTCGGCCGTGCTCGCCGTGCTGATCGTGGTCGTGATCGCGGACTCCGCGCGGGTCTGCGTCCGGCACGTGCGCCGCCCCGCGCTGTCCACGCTGAACGAGGCGCCGTACGTCGAGTCCACGATCGTCGCACCGGCCGGGCTGTTGCCGACGAAGGAGGAGAAGGCGGAGGCGGAGGAGGCGGTACGGCATGGGACGGCCGACGTACCGGCAGGCACGTAGGGCGGTGCGTGCGGTGGTGCTGCGGCGCACGCACTGGCGCCGGGCGCTGCGCGTACTGCGCTGGTACGTACGGGAGTTGACCGGCGAGTCGGCGTACGACCGCTATGTCGCCCACCTGCGCCTGCACCACCCGGGAGGCGAGGTGCCGTCCCGGCGCGAGTTCGAGCGGATGCGCATGGCCCGCCGCGAGGCCGACCCGCGGGCGCGGGCGGGCTGCTGCTGAGGGCGACTCCGGTGCCACGGCACGGGCTTCGTTCGGTCTTGTGTGCGTACTTCACCAAATCGACATTCCGTTAGGCGGACGAGGGCTTTCGCTCGGTCGACAAAATGACCTAGATTGCCTGCGCGTTACACAGGTGATCAGTGATGGTCAGCGTTGATGATCAGTGAGAAGACGGAGCCGCCGCATGTCAGATACCCCCGAGGCGAGCGGAGTGGTGGTGACACCCACCCGGGTCGTCATCGCCCTCTGCCTCGTCGCGCCCTTCGTGGCGATGCTGTGGGTGGGTTCGTTCGCCAAGGTCGACCCGGCCTTCATCGGCATCCCGTTCTTCTACTGGTACCAGATGCTGTGGGTGCTCATCTCCACCGCGCTGACGATGACCGCGTACCAGCTGTGGAAGCGCGACCAGCGTGACCAGCGCGATCGGCGCGCCCGCACGGCCGCCGGCGGGGACGCGACGGGCGGTGCGTCGCTGTGAAGGACGGCGTGAACGGCGTCGCACTCGCCGTCTTCATCTTCTTCTTCCTGGCCGTCACGGTCATGGGCTTCCTCGCGGCCCGCTGGCGCCGCGCCGCCGACGAGCAGAGCCTGGACGAATGGGGCCTGGGCGGACGGTCGTTCGGCACCTGGGTCACCTGGTTCCTGCTCGGCGGCGACCTCTACACGGCCTATACGTTCGTGGCGGTGCCCGCGGCGATCTACGCGGGCGGGGCCGCCGGGTTCTTCGCGGTGCCGTACACCATCCTGGTCTACCCGCTGATCTTCACCTTCCTGCCCCGGCTCTGGTCGGTCTCGCACCGGCACGGGTACGTCACGACCTCGGACTTCGTGCGCGGGCGGTTCGGCTCGAAGGGGCTCTCGCTCGCGGTCGCGGTCACCGGCATCCTGGCGACCATGCCGTACATCGCGCTCCAACTGGTCGGCATCCAGGCCGTGTTGGACGTCATGGGGATCGGCGGCGGGGAGAACACCAACTGGTTCGTGAAGGACCTGCCGCTGCTGATCGCGTTCGGTGTGCTGGCCGCGTACACCTACTCGTCGGGCCTGCGGGCCCCCGCGCTCATCGCGTTCGTGAAGGACGGGCTGATCTACGTCGTCATCACCGTCGCGATCATCTACATCCCGATCCACCTCGGTGGCTTCGACGAGATCTTCGCCAAGGCCGACGCCAAGTTCACCGCGGCGGGCGCGGGCGGGCTCGTACCGGCCCCGGCCGCCCAATGGACGTACGCCACACTGGCGTTGGGCTCGGCGCTCGCGCTGTTCATGTACCCGCACTCGATCACGGCGACGCTCTCCTCCAAGAGCCGCGAGGTGATCCGGCGCAACACCACGATCCTGCCGCTGTATTCGCTGATGCTGGGTCTGCTCGGGCTGCTCGGCTTCATGGCCATCGCGGACGGAGTCACCGTCACCAACGGGCAGTTGGCCATCCCGCAGCTGTTCGAGAACGTCTTCCCGGCCTGGTTCGCGGGCGTCGCCTTCGCGGCCATCGGGATCGGCGCGCTCGTACCGGCGGCGATCATGTCCATCGCGGCGGCGAACCTCTTCACCCGCAACATCTACAAGGACTTCATCAAGCCGGACGCGACCCCCGAGCAGGAGACCAAGGTCTCCAAGCTGGTCTCGCTGCTGGTGAAGGTGGGCGCGCTGGTCTTCGTCCTCACCATGGACAAGACGGTCGCGATCAACTTCCAGCTCCTCGGCGGCATTTGGATCCTCCAGACCTTCCCGTCCCTCGTCGGCGGCCTGTTCACCCGCTGGTGCCACCGCTGGGCGCTGCTCGCGGGGTGGGCGGTCGGCATGGTCTACGGCACGGCCGCCGCGTACGGGGTGGCCTCGCCGACGCAGCGGCACTTCGGTGGGTCGGCGAAGGAGATTCCCGGGATCGGGGAGATCGGGTACATCGGGCTGACGGCGTTCGTGCTGAACGTGGTGGTGACCGTGGTGTTGACGTTCGTGTTGCGGGCGGTGAAGGCGCCGGAGGGGGTGGACGAGACGTCGCCCGGGGATTACACGGCGGATGCGGGGGACTCGGGTGTCGCGGCGGAGTTGCCTGCGGCGGCGGGGGCTTCGCACTAGGCGCTGCTTCGCCGGGGGGGGTCGGTGGTTGGCTGCGGGCCGGTGGGGGTTGCTCGCGCAGTTCCCCGCGCCCCTTACGGGGCGCCGACGGGCCCTAAGCGGATATCGCCCACCCCCGTTGTCATACCCCTGGTGCACACTCGGATCATGGACATCGTGATCAGGGAGGCGCTGGCCGGGGAGTTCGGTGAGCTCGGGGAGATCACCGCGCAGGCGTATCTGCGGGACGGGCTGCTGACGTTCGGGGAGGACGACTGGTACCTCGGCGAGCTGCGGGACGTGGCCAAGCGGGCCGCCGCCGCGGACGTGCTGGTGGCCGTGCGGGGCGGGCAGGTGCTCGGCGGGGTCACCTTCGTGCCGTCCGGCGGTCCCATGGCCGACGTCGCGCGGCCCGGCGAGGCCGAGATACGGATGCTGGCCGTGGCGCAGACGGCGCGCGGGCAGGGCGCCGGGGAGGCGCTGGTGCGGGCGTGCGTCGACCGGGCGCGGGCGGCGGACGGCTGCACGGGCATCGTCCTGTCGACGCAGGCAATGATGCGCGCCGCCCACCGCATCTACGAGCGCCTGGGCTTCGTCCGCGCCCCGGAGCGGGACTGGAAACCGCTCCCGGACCACGACGACCTCCTGCTGCTCACCTACGAGTTGGCGCTCCGACACGCTCCGCCAGGGCCCCCGCTCCGTCCGCTCCACAGCCACCGCGACACAACATCTGGGGGTGCCTCCGCAACCGGACACTAGATGTATGCTCATGCTCGCTGTCGCCGCAGGGGAATCCGGTGCGAATCCGGAACTGTCCCGCAACGGTGTACTCGCGTGTGTCCACAGCTGTCTCCGCAGCCGTGTCCGTACGCCTGTTCAGTCCGAGGACCTGTCGACAGTGCGCCCGGCCACCCGGTCAGGGCGCATGACGTCCGGGCCTCGTGGAATGGGCCGGTGGACGCGACGCCCCGTGCGCTCGTGAGCTGCCGCCTGCCCTCCGTAAGGCCCCGTGCCGAGCGAGGGAGAGTCCCACCGTGACCATCGCGCCAGCAGAGCCGGTTTCAGCAGAGCAGGCGGACCAGACAGCCCAGGCGACCGAGGCGACCGCGGCCGGAACCGACAGCCGCGGAACCGCGCTCCTGCGCACCCTGGCCGAGCTGACCGCCGACCTCCCCGACGTCGACCCCGGCCGGGTCGCCGCCGCCGCGCTGCGCGGCCGGTCCGCCCACGGGGCCGTGCCGGATGTCGCTGCCGAGCTGCGCGAACTGGCCACGGAGGCAGCCGCCGGTCTCATCTCCGAGGACCCGGCGTACTCGAAGCTGGCCGCCAGGCTGCTGACGGTCTCCATCGCCGCCGAGGCCGCCTCGCAGGGCGTCACGTCGTTCTCCGGTTCCGTCGCCGTCGGCCACCGCGAGGGCCTGATCGCCGACCGTACGGCCGCGTTCGTCCGCCTGCACACCGCCCGGCTCGACGCGCTGGTCGACCCGGCCGCCGACGACCGCTTCGGCTACTTCGGCCTGCGCACCCTGCACAGCCGCTACCTGCTCCGGCACCCGATCACCCGGCGCGTGATCGAGACGCCGCAGCACTTCCTGCTCCGGGTCGCGAGCGGCCTGGCCGAGGACGACAGCGTCCGCGCCCTCGACGAAGTCGCCGCGCTCTACGGCCTGATGAGCCGCCTCGACTACCTGCCCTCCTCCCCCACCCTCTTCAACTCCGGCACCCGGCACCCGCAGATGTCGTCCTGCTACCTGCTCGACTCGCCGCTCGACGAGCTGGACTCCATCTACGACCGCTACCACCAGGTCGCCCGGCTCTCCAAGCACGCGGGCGGCATCGGCATCGCCTACTCCCGCATCCGCTCGCGCGGTTCGCTGATCCGGGGCACGAACGGGCACTCCAACGGCATCGTCCCGTTCCTGAAGACGCTGGACGCCTCGGTCGCCGCGGTGAACCAGGGCGGCCGGCGCAAGGGGGCCGCCGCCGTCTACCTGGAGACCTGGCACTCCGACATCGAGGAGTTCCTGGAGCTGCGCGACAACACGGGTGAGGACGCCCGCCGTACGCACAACCTGAACCTCGCGCACTGGATCCCGGACGAGTTCATGCGCCGCGTGAACGCCGACGGCGTCTGGTCGCTCTTCTCCCCCGCCGACGTGCCCGAACTGGTCGACCTCTGGGGCGACGCGTTCGACGCGGCCTATCGCAAGGCGGAGGCGGCGGGGCTGGCCAAGAAGACCATCCCGGCCCGCGACCTCTACGGCCGCATGATGCGCACCCTCGCGCAGACCGGCAACGGCTGGCTGACCTTCAAGGACGCCGCCAACCGCACCGCCAACCAGACCGCCGAGCCGGGCCACACCGTCCACTCCTCCAACCTCTGCACGGAGATCCTGGAGGTCACCGACGACGGCGAGACGGCGGTCTGCAACCTGGGTTCGGTGAACCTGGGCGCGTTCGTCGACCAGGCCAACGGCGACATCGACTGGGAGCGGCTGGACGAGACCGTCCGCACCGCCGTCACCTTCCTCGACCGCGTGGTCGACATCAACTTCTACCCGACCGAGCAGGCGGGCCGTTCCAACGAGCGCTGGCGCCCGGTGGGTCTGGGCGCGATGGGCCTCCAGGACGTCTTCTTCAAGCTGCGTGTCCCCTTCGACTCCCCGCAGGCGAAGGCTCTATCGACGCGGATCGCCGAGCGCATCATGCTCGCCGCGTACGAGGCGTCGGCCGGCCTCGCCGAGCGCAACGGCCCGCTTCCCGCCTGGGAGAAGACCCGTACGGCGCGGGGTGTCCTGCACCCCGACCACTACGACGTCGAGCTGACCTGGCCGGAGCGCTGGGCGGCGCTGCGCGCGCGTATCGCCCAAGTCGGCATGCGCAACAGCCTGTTGCTGGCCATCGCGCCCACCGCCACCATCGCGTCCATCGCGGGCGTGTACGAGTGCATCGAGCCGCAGGTCTCCAACCTGTTCAAGCGCGAGACGCTGTCGGGCGAGTTCCTCCAGGTCAACTCGTACCTGGTCGCCGAGTTGAAGAAGCTCGGCGTGTGGGACGCGCAGACCCGGGAGGCGCTGCGCGAGGCCAACGGCTCGGTGCAGGGCTTCACTTGGGTGCCGCAGGACGTCCGCGACCTGTACCGCACGGCGTGGGAGATCCCGCAGCGCGGCCTGATCGACATGGCCGCCGCCCGCACCGCGTTCCTGGACCAGTCCCAGTCCCTGAACCTGTTCCTGGAGACGCCGACGATCGGCAAGCTCTCCTCGATGTACGCGTACGCCTGGAAGTCGGGCCTGAAGACGACGTACTACCTGCGCTCGCGCCCGGCGACCCGCATCGCCCGCGCGGCCCAGGCCCAACCCACCGTCCCCGTACAGCAGTCGACGCCCGACGAGGACGCGGTCGCCTGCTCCCTGGAAAACCCCGAGTCATGCGAGGCATGCCAGTAATGACCACCGAAGCCAAGTCCGCGCCTGCCAAGAACCTGCTCGACCCGGGCTTCGAGCTGACCCTCCGCCCCATGCGCTACCCGGACTTCTACGAGCGCTACCGGGACGCGATCAAGAACACCTGGACCGTCGAGGAGGTCGACCTCCACTCGGACGTCGCCGACCTCGCGAAGCTCACGCCGGGCGAGCAGCACATGATCGGCCGGCTGGTCGCGTTCTTCGCGACGGGCGACTCGATCGTGGCGAACAACCTCGTGCTGACGCTGTACAAGCACATCAACTCCCCCGAGGCGCGGCTGTACTTGAGCCGTCAGCTGTTCGAGGAGGCGGTGCACGTCCAGTTCTACCTGACCCTCCTGGACACCTACCTCCCCGACCCGGACGACCGTGCGGCGGCGTTCGACGCGGTGGAGAACATCCCCTCCATCCGCGAGAAGGCCGAGTTCTGCTTCAAGTGGATCAACGAGGTCGAGAAGCTGGAGCGACTGGAGACGAAGGCGGACCGCCGCCGCTTCCTGCTGAACCTGATCTGCTTCGCGGCGTGCATCGAGGGCCTGTTCTTCTACGGGGCGTTCGCGTACGTGTACTGGTTCCGCAGCCGGGGTCTGCTGCACGGCCTGGCGACCGGCACCAACTGGGTGTTCCGTGACGAGACGATGCACATGAGCTTCGCGTTCGAGGTCGTCGACACCGTCCGCAAGGAGGAGCCGGAGCTGTTCGACGACCAACTCCAGCAGCAGGTCACGGACATGCTGCGCGAGGCGGTCGAGGCGGAGTTGCAGTTCGGGCGCGACCTGTGCGGTGAGGGTCTGCCGGGCATGAACACCGACTCGATGCGGCAGTACTTGGAGTGCGTCGCCGACCAGCGCTTGCAGCGGCTGGGGTTCGCTCCGGTGTACGGCTCCGAGAACCCGTTCTCCTTCATGGAGTTGCAGGGGGTGCAGGAGTTGACGAACTTCTTCGAGCGGCGGCCTTCGGCGTATCAGGTGGCGGTGGAGGGGTCTGTGGGGTTCGACGAGGACTTTTAGCCTCGGGCTGCGTTTGCGGTGGGGGCGTTTGCTTCGGCTGCGGGCCCGGTGGGGGCTGGTCGCGCAGTTCCCCGCGCCCCTAAAAAGCTGGGGCTGCGCCCCGCTTTTCCGGGCGGCGGGCGCCTGCGGGCATCGGGGCGGCAGGCACCTGCGCGCTTCAAGTCCGCAGGCACCCCCACCTTTCAACCCCCGGGCACCCGCCCGCTTTTAGGGGCGCGGGGAACTGCGCGACCCGCCCCCACCGGCCCGCAGGCAAACCCCGCCCCCCACCCCCCCCACC
>LJCV01000275.1 GCA_001298575.1 Actinobacteria bacterium OK074 | reverse complement strand
GACGTGCCCGGCGCGCTCGCGGACGTGGCCCGGCAGCCGGGCGCCGAGGGGCTGCTCGGCCTGGCCGCCTGCTGGCGGGTGGCCGTCGACCGGGGCGCGGGCCTGGCGTCCGGGCTCGACCGTCTGGAGGCCGCGCTGCGCGCCGAACGGACCCAACGGGCCGACCTGCGCGCCCAGTTGGCGGGCGCCCGGGCCACGGCGGTGATGCTTGCCGGGCTGCCCGTCCTGGGCCTGCTGCTCGGCACGGCACTCGGCGCCGACCCGCTGCACGTGCTGCTGCACACCGGCCCCGGACTGGCCTGCCTGGCGGTCGGCGGGGCGCTGGAGACCGCGGGGCTGTGGTGGGCGCTGCGGATCGTACGGGCGGCGGAGGCGGCATGAGCGCGGAGATCGTCCACAGGCTGTGGGTGCTGGTCGGCGTGGCCGCCCTGTGGTGGCTGGCGCGGGGGCTGTGTGCGGCGCGGCGCGAGCGGAGGTTCCGGCGGCGGCTCGGCGCGGTCCTGGTGGAGGCGCTGGACACCGTGCGGGCAGCGGAGGCGTCCGGGGCGCGACGCGCACGGCCGGGGTTCCTGACGCCGGCCCGGCTGCGGCGGTGGGCGCCGGTGGCCGGGGTGGTGTGTGCCGCCTGGGTGCTGGTCGGCGGCTTGGGCGGGCTGCTGCTCGGGCTCGTCGCGGGCGCCGGGATGGAGTGGCGGCGGGTCCGGCGGAGCGGCGCTTCCGGTGTCGTACCGGAGTACGGGGAGTACGACGGTGCCGTCGCCGCTCGGCAACTGCCGCTCGCGGCGGATCTGTTGGCCGCGTGCATCGCGGCGGGGGCGAGTCCCGTGGCGGCCGCGCAGGCGGTCGGGGAGGCGCTCGAAGGGCCGGTCGGGGAGCGGTTGGCGCTGGGTGCGGCCGAGGTCCGGCTCGGCGGTGAGCCGGCCGAGGCGTGGCGCAGGCTCGCCGCGCTGCCCGGTGCCGGGGCGCTGGCGAGGCTGCTGGAACGAGCCGGCGACTCGGGTGCCCCGGCGGCGCTGCCGGTGGTCCGGTTCGCCGCCGAGGCCCGCGCGGAGTGGGGGCGCCGGGCGACCGAACGGGCGCGGCGGGCGGGCGTGTTGATCACCGCTCCGGTGGGGCTGTGCTTCCTGCCGGCGTTCCTCGCGGTGGGCGTGCTGCCGGTGGTGATCGGCCTGGCGGGAGGGCTGCTGGGCGGGGGCGGTGTGCCGGGAGGGGGTGGTGGATGAGGGGGCGATGACGGGATGCGCGAGTGCGCCGCGCGGACTGCGGACGACGGAGTTCGGTGGACGGCGTGAAACGAAACGAAACGAAACTGAACCTACGGGGGCTGAGATGAGCAAGACGGTACGAGTGCGGGTGCGGATGCTGGCGCGCGAGGTGCACAAGGTGTGCAGGGTGCGGGCGGTGGTGCGGCGGGACGTCGGAATGGTGACGTCCGAATATGCCGTAGGAATTATTGCGGCGGTCGGGTTCGCGGCACTGCTGTACAAGGTGCTGACGAGTGGTGAGGTCAGTGCGGCGTTGCAGGGCATCGTGGAGCGGGCGCTCGATGTCCGGATGTGAGCGAGGCGTCCGCGGACGGCGCGTGGGCGGACGGTGGCGGGACCGGGGCTTCGTGACCGCCGAGGCGGCCGTGGTGCTGCCTGCCCTGGTGCTGTTCGCGATGGCTCTCGTCTGTGCCCTGTTGGCCGCCAACGCGCAGCTCCAGTGCGTGGACGCGGCCCGCGCGGGGGCGCGGGCGGCGGCACGGCAGGATCCGCCCGGCGCGGTCACGGAGGTGGCCCGGCGGGCCGCGCCGGACGGGGCGAGGGTCACCGTGGGCAGGGAGGGCGACCTGGTGCGGGTGACCGTGGTGGCGCACCCGCCGGGGCTGGACGCGGTGCCGTTCGAACTGGGCGACCAGGCGGTGGCGTTGGCGGAGGAGACGGTGGGGGAGGCGCGGTGACGAAACGGGGGTTCCGGGCGCGCGCGGGGTGGCCGTGGCGGTTCCTGGAGGCCGGGCGGGGCGGCCGTCGTGACCGGGGGTCCGCGAGCGTGTGGTGCGTCTGTGCCATCGCCGGGCTGTGTGTCGTCTTCGGCGCCGTGCTGGCGGCGGGGCAGGCCGTGATCGCCCGGCACCGGGCCGCCGCCGCGGCCGACCTGGCGGCGCTCGCGGCGGCGGACCGCTGGACGGACGGGGGCGAGGCGGCCTGCGGTACGGCGGACCGCGTCGCACGCGCGCAGGGCGGACGGCTGGTGCGGTGCGTGGTGCTGGGCGAGATCTCGGACGTCACGGCGACGGCCGGGCGCGGCCCGTTCACCGCGGAGGTGCGGGCACGGGGCGGGCCACCGGACACGGCGGTCGGTCCCGTGGCTCCCGTCGGTCCTGCGGATTCCCTCGGGCCCTCGGCTCCCGTCGGCCCTGTGGCTTCCCTTGGCCCCTCGGCTCCCGTCGGCCCTGCGGCTCCCGTCGGCTCGGCCGTCGTAGGCGTCCGGCGTCAGGCGGAGGAGGCGGCGCCATGACCACGGGGCGCGGCGATACGCGGCTTCCCGGCGGCGCCGGTGCCTCCCGGCCCCTCGGAGGCCACGTCGTCCGGTTCCTCTTCCTCGGCGGCACCGGCCGCTTGTGGCGCTTCGGAGGCCATGCCCGGCTCCCTACCCGCATCGGGGGCTCCTGGCGCTTCGGAGGCCACCCCCGACTCCCCGCCCGCATCGCCCGCACCTGGCGTATCGGTGGCTACCCCTGGCCCCCCGGCGGCGGTCGCGCCCGACCTCCCGCCCGCACCCGCCTCTCCCGCCACCTCGGCGGTCGCGAGCGAGGCCGTACCCAACTCCCCGGCCGTCGTCGCCTCCTCCGCCCCCCGAAGCAGCACCGTGAGCAGCCGTACCGCGCCCCTCTTGTGCAGTGGCTCGTTGCCGTTGCCGCACTTGGGGGACTGGACGCAGGACGGGCAGCCCGCGTCGCACTCGCAGGAGGCGATGGCGTGGCGGGTGGCGGTGAGCCATTCGCGGGCCGTGTGGAAGGCGCGTTCCGCGAAGCCCGCGCCGCCGGGGTGGCCGTCGTAGACGAAGACGGTGGGCAGCAGCGTGTCGGGGTGCAGCGGGATCGACACGCCGCCGATGTCCCAGCGGTCGCAGGTGGCGAAGAGCGGGAGCATGCCGATGGAGGCGTGTTCGGCGGCGTGCAGGGCGCCGCCGAGGATCTCCGGGGTGATCCCGGCGGCGTCCAGTTGGTCCTCGGTGACGGTCCACCACACCGCGCGCGTGCGCAGCGTACGGGGAGGGAGGTCGAGCTTCGACTCGCCCAGCACCTCACCGGTGAGGAGGCGTCTGCGGAGGAAGGCGACGACCTGGTTGGTGACCTCGACGGAGCCGTAGCACAGGCGGCCGTCGCCCCACGGGATCTCGACGTCGGTCTCCAGGACGGTGATCGCGGTCGTGTCGCGGGCCACCGTGGAGTACGGCGGATTGGCCTCCTCGACCAGGGCGACCGAGTCGTCCAGGTCGAGCGAGCGCACCAGGTACGTGCGGCCCTGGTGCAGGTGGACCGCGCCCTCGTGGACGGTCGTGTGCGCGGCGCCCGCGTCGACCGTGCCCAGCAGCCGGCCGGTGCCCTCCTCGACGATCTGGACCGGCGAGCCGCCCTCGCCGCGGATGTCGGCCAGGTCGGCGGCCCGCTCCCGCCGCGTCCAGTGCCACGCGCGCG
Organism: Actinobacteria bacterium OK074; assembly: GCA_001298575.1. Classification (GTDB taxonomy): domain Bacteria; phylum Actinomycetota; class Actinomycetes; order Streptomycetales; family Streptomycetaceae; genus Streptomyces. The sequence goes on along the minus strand of LJCV01000275.1, from coordinate 235,547 downwards.
TACGGCGGCGCAGCAGCTTCGCGGCTTCCAGCTGCGGCAGCAGGTCCGCGCACGCGGGGCCGAACAGGTCCAGGTCCTCGTCCGTCAACGGGAGCTCGGCCGCCGCCGCGCACAGGTGCGGGGCCAGGACGTAGGGGTTGTCGGGGTCCAGGACGGTGGACTCCACCGGCTGGTCGAACAGGGCCTCCGGGTGGTGGACCAGGAACGTGTCCAGCGGGTCGTCGCGGGCCACCAGGATCGCCAGGGCTCCCTGGCCCGCGCGCCCGGCCCGGCCCGCCTGCTGCCACAGGGACGCGCGCGTGCCCGGGTATCCGGCGATCAGCACGGCGTCCAGCCCCGAGACGTCGACGCCGAGTTCGAGGGCGGTGGTGGCGGCCAGGCCGAGCAACTCACCCGAGTGCAGGGCGCGTTCCAGGGCGCGGCGTTCCTCGGGCAGATAGCCGCCGCGGTAGGCCGCCACCCGGCGCGCGAGAGCGCGGTCCCGCTCGGCCAGCCGCTCCTGGGCGATCACCGAGATCAGCTCGGCGCCGCGCCGGGAGCGGACGAAGGCGACCGAGCGCACGTCCTGCCGGGCGAGGTCGGCGAGCAGGTCGGCCGTCTCCGCGGTGGCCGTGCGCCGCACCGGGGCGCCCTGTTCGCCGTGGAGTTCGGTGAGCGGCGGTTCCCAGAGGGCGAACACCAGTTCACCGCGCGGCGAGGCGTCGTCCGCGACCTCGACGACCGGTAGCCCGGTCAGCCGGCGGGCGGCCACCGAAGGCTCCGCCGCGGTCGCGGAGGCGAGCAGGAAGACGGGAGAGGAGCCGTAACGGGCACACAGGCGGCGCAGGCGGCGCAGCACTTGGGCGACGTGGGAGCCGAAGACACCGCGGTAGGTGTGGCATTCGTCGATGACGACGTACTTCAGGGCGCGCAGGAAGGAGGACCAGCGGGGGTGGGAGGGAAGTATCCCGCGGTGCAGCATGTCGGGGTTGGTCAGGACGTAGTTGGCGTACTGGCGTACCCATTCGCGCTCCTCGGGCGCGGTGTCGCCGTCGTAGACCGCGGGGCGGACCGCCGTGCCCAGCGGATGTGAGATTTCCTTCACCGAACGGCACTGGTCGGCGGCGAGTGCCTTCGTCGGGGCCAGGTACAGGGCGGTCGCGCCGCGGCCGTTGGGCGCCTCGGAGCCGTCCAGGAGGGCGGAGAGGGCCGGCACGAGATAGGCCAGGGACTTGCCGGAGGCGGTACCGGTGGCGACGACCACCGACTCGCCGTCCAGGGCGTGTTCGGCCGCGAGTGCCTGGTGGGCCCAGGGATGCTCGATTCCCGCCGCCTGCACGGCCGCGACGACCTCCGCGCGAATCCGGTCGGGCCAGACGGCATGCCGGCCCGCCCGCGGGGGCAAGTGCTCCGTATGGGTGATGCGCGCAGCGCGATCCTGCCCTGCGGCGAGCCGGTCCAGAATCGCGCCCGGCGAGGGGCGGGGAGCGGGCTGGGCCGAGGGTCGTTCGGATCGGAGATTCTTGGCCATCGGCACCGAGTGTGTCACTGGCGTGACGGACAATGGGCGCAAGGCGTCGTGCACGCCTGCCGGTAAGTGATTGAATGCCATCGCGGCTGGCGAACCGTCCCGGGGGCTCAAGCCGAGGTGTCCCAAGGGGCGACCGCTCGATAGCAAGGTGCTGGAGGATCCGTGGACCTGTCCCTGTCGACCGAGACCGTGGGCGATCGCACGATCGTCAAGGTCGGTGGCGAAATCGACGTATATACCGCGCCCAAGCTGCGCGAGCAGTTGGTCGAGCTGGTGAACGACGGCAGTTTCCACCTTGTCGTCGACATGGAGGGCGTGGACTTCCTCGACTCCACCGGACTCGGCGTGCTGGTCGGCGGCCTGAAGCGCGTGCGTGCCCACGAGGGTTCGCTGCGCCTGGTCTGCAACCAGGAGCGCATTCTCAAGATCTTCCGCATCACGGGTCTGACCAAGGTGTTCCCGATCCACACCTCGGTCGCCGAAGCGGTGGAGGCAACGGACTGACCCCGTCGGAGCCCGCCGGCGGATGCCGTCGGCGGCCACCGACCGAACTTGTCGCAGGCGACCGGTTGTTCCGCCGGTGGGCCGACGACCCCGTCCGTGGGCCGACGGGCCGGCGGACGGCAGACGCACGAGACGGCAGACGCAAGAGGGGGACCGGGCCAGGCGGCCCGGCCCTCTGTGGCACGCCCGAAGTTCCGAGGGGGACGCATGGCCACCGTTGAACTCCGATTCAGCGCGCTGCCCGAGCACGTCAGGACCGCCCGTCTGGTGGCGGCAGCGGTGGCGCGCAGGGCCGGAGTGGACGAGGCCGTACTCGACGAGGTCAGACTCGCCGTCGGCGAGGCGTGCACCCGGGCCGTCGGACTGCACCAGAGCAGCGGTGTCTCGGCGCCGGTGCGGGTGCTGCTGATCGAGGAGGAGAAACAGTTCTCCATCGAGGTCGGCGACGAGGCACCGCGCAACGCCCCCGGCGAGCGGGTACCGGGCACGCGGGGCGCCGACGAACCGGACGGCGACGGCGACGAGGACGACATGGGCCTCGCGGTCATCAGCGGCCTCGTCGACGACGTCGAGGTCACCGCCGGGGAGAACGGCGGGCTCATCAGGATGAGCTGGCCCACCGCTCCGCCGGCCGCGCTCGCCCCGTAGGCGGAGCAGGAACATTTTTGTCAAGCTGCCGTGCGGCCCTACTCAAGAGGGCCGCACGGCAGCTTTTCTGTACCACTCTCCGCCGTGCGCCCCTGTACATATCGACGTACGCTGTATTGCGTGAATGAATTCACGATCAAGAATTCTCGCCATGATTATGCGGAAAACGCGTCCAACGCTTTTGAGGCATTACTGTTCATCGTTTACCGCGTACTGATTTGATCAGCTTCCGCTACCTACAATCCGTCCACAATCTTGAGCTCGGTCCAAGCGTCAAGGAGGACGAATGGCGGGGCTTCCTACCACCCCTGAAGAAGCGGATCACACCGCGGCCCTCGCGGCCGCCGTGCTGACCGACGGCAACCGGCTGCTCGTGATGGTCATCGGTATCGTCGCGATCGCTGCGCTGGTGGTCGCCGGGATCCTGGTCCGCCAGGTGCTCGCGGCGGGCGAGGGCACCGACAGCATGAAGAAGATCGCGGCCGCCGTACAGGAAGGCGCCAACGCATATCTGACGCGGCAGTTGCGCACGCTCGGTGTATTCGCCGTCGTCGTGTTCTTCCTGCTCATGCTGCTGCCCGCGGACGACTGGAGTCAGCGTGCCGGAAGGTCGCTGTTCTTCTTGATCGGCGCCGCGTTCTCGGCGACCACCGGATATATCGGCATGTGGCTCGCGGTACGCAGCAACGTACGCGTGGCAGCGGCGGCGCGAGAAGCGACCCCGGCGGCGGGCGAACCGGAAAAGGATCTCACCGCCGTCTCGCACCAGGCAATGAAGATCGCATTTCGCACGGGCGGCGTGGTCGGCATGTTCACGGTGGGGCTCGGCCTCCTCGGGGCGTCCTGCGTGGTCCTCGTGTACGCCGCCAACGCTCCCAAGGTGCTTGAGGGATTCGGCCTCGGAGCCGCCCTGATCGCCATGTTCATGAGGGTGGGCGGCGGGATCTTCACCAAGGCCGCCGACGTCGGCGCCGACCTGGTCGGCAAGGTCGAGAAGGGCATTCCGGAGGACGATCCGCGCAATGCCGCGACCATCGCCGACAACGTGGGCGACAACGTCGGCGACTGCGCAGGCATGGCGGCCGACCTCTTCGAGTCCTACGCCGTCACGCTCGTGGCCGCGCTGATCCTCGGCAAGGCGGCCTTCGGCGACGCCGGACTCGCCTTCCCGCTGCTCGTGCCCGCGATCGGCGTGCTCACCGCGATGGTCGGCATCTTCGCGGTGGCGCCACGCCGGTCCGACCGCAGTGGCATGTCCGCGATCAACCGGGGCTTCTTCATCTCCGCGGTGATCTCCCTCGTGCTGGTGGCGGCCGCGGTCTTCGTCTATCTGCCGTCGACGTACGCCGACCTCGACGGCGTCACCGACGCGGCGATCACGGCCAAGGGCGGCGATCCGCGGGTGCTCGCGCTGGTCGCGGTGGCCATCGGCATCGTCCTCGCCGCGCTCATCCAGCAGCTGACCGGCTACTTCACCGAGACGACCCGCCGTCCCGTACAGGACATCGGCAAGACCTCGCTGACCGGCCCCGCCACCGTCATCCTCGCGGGCATCTCCCTCGGGCTCGAATCGGCCGTCTACACCGCGCTGCTGATCGGGCTCGGCGTGTACGGGGCGTTCCTGCTCGGCGGTACGTCGATCATGCTGGCGCTGTTCGCGGTGGCGCTGGCCGGCACCGGGCTGCTCACCACGGTCGGCGTGATCGTGGCCATGGACACCTTCGGGCCGGTCGCCGACAACGCGCAGGGCATCGCCGAGATGTCCGGCGACGTCGAGGGCGCGGGCGCCCAGGTGCTCACCAACCTGGACGCCGTCGGCAACACCACCAAGGCCATCACCAAGGGCATCGCCATCGCCACCGCCGTCCTGGCCGCCTCCGCGCTGTTCGGGTCGTACCGTGACGCGATCACGACCGGCGCACAGGACGTGGGCGAGAAACTCTCCGGCTCGGGCGCGCCCATGACGCTCATGATGGACATCTCCCAGCCGAACAACCTGGTCGGCCTCATCGCGGGCGCCGCGGTCGTGTTCCTGTTCTCCGGGCTCGCGATCAACGCCGTGTCGCGGTCGGCGGGGGCCGTGGTCTACGAGGTGCGGCGGCAGTTCCGCGAGCACCCCGGGATCATGGACTACACCGAGAAACCGGAGTACGGGCGTGTCGTCGACATCTGTACTAAAGACGCGCTCAGGGAACTGACAACTCCCGGTCTGCTCGCCGTCATGGCGCCCATCGCCATCGGGTTCACGCTCGGGGTCGGCGCGCTCGGCTCGTTCCTCGCGGGCGCGATCGGCACCGGCACCCTGATGGCGGTCTTCCTCGCCAACTCCGGCGGCGCCTGGGACAACGCGAAGAAACTCGTCGAGGACGGCCACCACGGCGGCAAGGGCAGCGAGGCGCACGAGGCGACCATCATCGGCGACACCGTGGGCGACCCCTTCAAGGACACCGCGGGGCCCGCGATCAACCCCCTGCTGAAGGTCATGAACCTGGTGGCGCTGCTCATCGCACCCGCCGTCATCAAGTTCTCCTACGGCGACGACAAGAACGTCGGCATCAGGATCCTGATCGCGGTGCTCGCGATCGGGGTCATCGTCGGGGCGGTCTACGTCTCCAAACGGCGTGGCATCGCCGTGGGGGACGAGGACGACGTCGGGACGGTGCCGGAGTCGGCGGAGGCGGCGGCGGAGTCGGAGGTCGGGGAGCCGGTCGTGAAGTCGGTCGGGTCCTAGTCGGGTCCTGGTCGGGCCTTGGCCGGGGCCTGGCCGGACCGTGATCGGGTCCCGGACCGTGTCGTAGACCACAAAAGTTCCCAACGAGCGGGCGGGCGGCGCGTGTTGATGCGCCGTCCGCCCGCTCCTGGCTGCGCCGGGGCACGTGTGTGCGAGGGAGGCGCGGCCCGGCTCGTGAGCCTTCTCTCGCCTGGTGCAAATGGCGGCAAAAGGTGATGGACCCGATGTTCGCCGTGAGGTTGTCGCCCATCTGGCGTGTATGTTCCGGGGCCGAGAGCCATGGAAGGGACCGATCCGGTGAACAAGAAGCTCGCGGTCGCACTGTCCGGCGGTGCGGTACTGGCACTGGCCCTGTCGGGATGCGGCGGTGACGACACCAACGACAAGCTGAACTCCTGGGCCAAGACGGTGTGTGACGGTGTGAAGCCGCAGGCCCAGAAGATCGAGGCGGCGACCGACGCGATCAGCAGCCAGACCTCCCAGGACAAGGAGCCGGAGCAGGTCCAGCAGGCGGACTCACAGGCTTTCCAGGACATCTCCGACGCGTACAAGGCGATGTCGGCGGCCGTCGACAACGCGGGCGTCCCGGACGTCGACAACGGCGCGACCAAGCAGAAGAACGCGGTCAAGGAGCTGAGCGACCTGTCGACCTCGTACGCCGCCCTGAAGAAGACGACGGACGCTCTCGACACCAAGGACCAGGCGAAGTTCGCGGACGGCCTCAAGGACATCGGCGCAAAACTGGACGAGCTGAGCAAGAGCGGCAGCGACGCCCTCAAGGAACTCGAAGAGGGCGACGTCGGCCAGGCGATGGCCCAGCAGGCGAGCTGCAAGAGCACGTCCTCCTCGACGCCGACGTCCCCGTCCGGCACGGCTTCGTCGACGACCGGCTGATTGTTCCGACGACCGGCTGATTCCTTTCTGCGGGTCCGTACGACGGCGAAGCCTGTACGGCGGTGATGCCCGTATGGCGGCCGTGGGCAGCCGTGGGCGGCGGGAGGCGGTGAAGGAGGGCCACAACGGCGGGGGGCGGTCACAGCGCGGCGGGGACGGCCACAATGGGGCCGTGAGTGACTCGAAGCCGTTCCCGTTCCCCCTGCCCGCCGCCGACCGGTCCGACATCGCCGTACGGCTGCGCGAGGCCCTGCTCGCCGCCTCCTTCACCGCCGACGGGCTGCTCGAACTGCTCGGAGCGCCCGCGTACGCGGCGCTCGCCCGCAGCGAGGTCGTGCCCGCGCTGCGCGCCACGCGGGGCGACACGCCGCTGGAGGCGCTCGTACGGCTCTTCTTGTTGCAGCAGAACGTGCCGCACGCACGCGTGGCGGAAGTTTTGCCCCTGGAGGCGTGCCTGGAGGGCGGGTGGCTCGCGCGGGTGGACGGCGCGGGTGACTCGGGCGGTTCGGGGGATGCCGACGGTTCGGGGAGTGTCAGCGGTCTCGGCGATTCCGGTGATTCCGGCTACGAGGTCGTCGCGACCGTCGCCGTGCGCCCCTACGGGGGGCCCGACGGCGAGGACTGGTTCATCGTGTCCGACCTCGGGTGCGCGGTCGGTGGCGCGGGCGGCATCGGCAGCCGGGCCGAGAACGTCGTGCTGGGCGTCGGGGGCGCGTCCACGACGCTCGCCGGCATCACCGTACGCACGCCCGTCGAGGCCGCCCTCGACCTCGGTACCGGCTCCGGGATCCAGGCGCTGCACGCCTCCCGGCACGCCACGCGCGTGACCGCGACCGATCTCAACCCGCGCGCGCTGCACATCACCGCGCTCACTCTCGCGCTGTCCGGGGCGCCCGCCGCTGAGCTGCGGGAGGGGTCGCTGTTCGAGCCGCTCCGGGACGGGGGGACGGGGATGGGGACGGACGGGGAGACGTTCGATCTGATCGTGTCGAACCCGCCGTTCGTGATCTCGCCGGGGGCGCGGCTGACCTATCGCGACGGCGGGCTGGGCGGGGACGATCTGTGCCGCTCGCTCGTTCAGCAGGCGGGCGGGTATCTGCGCGAAGGCGGGTTCGCACAGTTCCTCGCCAACTGGCAGCACGTGGAAGGGGAGGACTGGCAGGAGCGGCTGCGCTCGTGGGTGCCGCGCGGCTGCGACGCGTGGATCGTGCAGCGCGAGGTCCAGGACGTCACGCAGTACGCCGAACTGTGGCTCCGGGACGCGGGCGACCACCGGGGCGACACGGCGGAGTACCGGGCGCGGTACGACGCGTGGCTGGACGAGTTCGAGGCGCGCAAGGTGAAGTCCGTGGGCTTCGGCTGGATCACGCTGCGCAGGACGGACGCGGCCGAGCCCTCGGTGACCGTGGAGGAGTGGCCGCATTCGGTCGAACAGCCGCTCGGTGACGTCGTACGGGCGCACTTCGACCGCGTCGACTGGCTGCGGGCGCACGACGACGCGGATCTGCTCGCCGCGCACTTCCGGCTCGCCGCCGAGATCGTCCAGGAGCAGGTCGGGCTGCCCGGGGCGGAGGACCCGGAACACGTGGTGCTGCGCCAGCACCGCGGGATGCGCCGTGCCACCAAGGTGGACACGGTCGGCGCGGGCTTCGCGGGCGTGTGCGACGGCACGCTCAGCGCGGGGCGGATTCTGGACGCCATCGCCCAGCTCGTCGGCGAGAGCGCGACGGCCCTGCGCGACCGTACGCCCGCGCAGATCCGGCTGCTGGTGGAGCAGGGGTTCATCGAGCCGGTGCGGTGAGGGGCGGCGCGGGGGGTTGCACGCGCGCGTGGGCGGTGACGCCGTCGAGGACCCGGTCCGGCGGACCGCACGCGCGCGTGGTGGTGCGTTCCGGTCGACGGCGGTGGGTTCCGGCCGACTTGCCGGAGCGGCCGGGGGCGGTGTGGTCGGGAGGTGATGCCTGCCACGTCGTGCGCCCCACGTTCACCCGGTGTTCGCGTGCCCGCCGTTCGTTCGTGGCAGCCTCCCGTCGCCGGGTGGTGTCCGGTGGGCCGTCGACCGGAATCCGTCGGAATCCGGTGGGGAGCCGCCAGGACGCCCGCTCGGGTGCCCGGCCGGGGTGACCGGCGCGGGAGGGGCGCAAGGGAGGGGAACAGGCGCATGGAGAGCGGGCCGGCGATCTTCGCGGGGACGGTGTTCGCCCTGTTCGGAGTCGCCCTGCTGACCTGGACCGCGAGCTGTCTGCGGCTGCGCCGTCCCGTCGCCCACGGCGTGCACCCCGTGGCGTCCGCCACTTTCACGACCCTCACCGGGGCGATTGCGCTCGTTCTCGCGGCCTGGTGCTTCACGCACGCGTGAGTGTTGTTCCACGCGCGCGTGGACGCGCGTTCCACGGCCGCCGCGGGACCCGGGGCCGGACCCTTCCCCGTTAATTGACAGGTCGCGCTCCGGATGTCCGCGAACGGCCTGGTGGTGACTCCGGGCGGCAGGAAGGGCAGTAGTCGGGTTACCGTTCGAGTGGCCGTTGCGGACTTTTCCCGTTTGACACGGGGGCGGGATGTACCGTCACACTCCGCAGCGTCAGCATGACCCGAACGAACCGACCCCCGGGGCCGAGGGCCCGGGGAGGACCCCCTGCGTCGACCGGAGAGAGAAGAGCGAAGTTGTCCCCGACCAGCGAGACCGCACAGGGCGGCCGCCGACTCGTCATCGTCGAGTCGCCTGCCAAGGCGAAGACGATCAAGGGCTACCTCGGCCCCGGCTACATCGTCGAGGCGAGCGTCGGGCACATCCGTGACCTTCCCAACGGCGCCGCGGAGGTGCCCGAGAAGTACACCGGCGAGGTCCGCCGCCTCGGCGTGGACGTCGACCACGACTTCCAGCCCATCTACGTCGTCAACGCCGACAAGAGGGCCCAGGTCAAGAAGCTCAAGGACCTGCTGCGCGACTCCGACGAACTCTTCCTCGCCACCGATGAGGACCGCGAGGGCGAGGCCATCGCGTGGCACCTCCAGGAAGTGCTCAAGCCCAAGGTCCCGGTCAAGCGGATGGTCTTCCACGAGATCACCAAGGACGCGATCCAGCAGGCCGTACGCAACCCGCGCGAGCTGAACCAGAAGCTCGTCGACGCCCAGGAGACCCGCCGCATCCTCGACCGCCTCTACGGCTACGAGGTCTCGCCGGTCCTGTGGAAGAAGGTCATGCCGCGGCTGTCGGCCGGGCGCGTCCAGTCCGTCGCGACACGCCTGGTGGTCGAGCGGGAACGCGAGCGGATCGCTTTTCGTTCTGCTGAGTACTGGGACCTGACGGGCACCTTCGCGACCGGCCGCGCGGGAGATCCGTCGGACCCGTCGTCGGTGGTCGCCCGCCTCCAGACCGTCGACGGCAGGCGGGTCGCGCAGGGCCGCGACTTCGACTCCCTGGGACAACTCAAGAGCGAGCAGATCCTGCACCTGGACGAGGGCAACGCCCGCGCCCTGGCCGCCGCCCTGGAGAACACGCGCTTCGCGGTCCGTTCCGTCGAGTCGAAGCCGTACCGCCGCTCGCCGTACGCCCCGTTCCGTACGACGACGCTCCAGCAGGAGGCCAGCCGCAAGCTCGGCTTCGGCGCGAAGGCGACCATGCAGGTGGCCCAGAAGCTGTACGAGAACGGCTTCATCACCTACATGCGTACGGACTCCACGACCCTGAGCGACACGGCGATCTCCGCCGCCCGCGCCCAGGTCACGCAGCTCTACGGCGCCGACTACCTGCCGGCGTCGCCGCGCACGTACGCCGGGAAGGTCAAGAACGCGCAGGAGGCCCACGAGGCGATCCGCCCCTCCGGGGACCGCTTCCGCACTCCTGCCGAGACCGGCCTGAGCGGCGACCAGTTCCGGCTCTACGAGCTGATCTGGAAGCGGACCGTCGCCTCCCAGATGAAGGACGCGGTCGGCAACTCGGTCACCGTCAAGATCGGCGGCACGGCGGCCGACGGCCGCGACGTCGAGTTCACCGCCTCCGGCAAGACGATCACCTTCCACGGCTTCCTGAAGGCGTACGTCGAAGGCGCCGACGACCCGAACGCGGAGCTGGACGACCGCGAGCGGCGCCTCCCGCAGGTCGCCGAGGGCGACGCGCTCACGGCCGAGGAACTCACGGTCGACGGGCACGCCACCAAGCCACCGGCCCGCTACACCGAGGCCAGCCTGGTCAAGGAACTGGAAGAGCGCGAGATCGGCCGTCCGTCGACGTACGCGTCGATCATCGGGACGATCCTCGACCGCGGATACGTGTTCAAGAAGGGCACCGCCCTGGTGCCGTCCTTCCTGTCCTTCGCCGTGGTCAACCTCCTGGAGAAGCACTTCGGCCGGCTCGTCGACTACGACTTCACCGCCCGGATGGAGGACGACCTCGACCGCATCGCGCGCGGTGAGGCGAAGTCCGTGCCGTGGCTGAAGCGGTTCTACTTCGGCGAGGCCGCCGGCGGCACGAACGGCGTCGGCAGCGCGGCCGAGGCGGGCAACGGCGACGGGGACCACCTCGGTGGCCTCAAGGAGCTGGTGACCGACCTGGGCGCGATCGACGCACGCGAGGTGTCGTCGTTCCCGGTGGGCAACGACATCGTGCTGCGGGTCGGCCGCTACGGGCCGTACGTGGAGCGCGGCGAGAAGGACGCCGAGGGCCACCAGCGCGCCGACGTGCCCGAGGATCTCGCCCCGGACGAGCTGGGCGTCGAGTACGCGGAGGAGCTGCTCGCCAAGCCGAGCGGCGACTTCGAGCTGGGCACCGACCCGGAGTCGGGCCACCAGATCATCGCCAGGGACGGGCGTTACGGGCCGTACGTCACCGAGGTGCTCCCCGAGGGCACCCCGAAGACCGGCAAGAACGCCGTCAAGCCGCGCACCGCCTCTCTGTTCAAGGCGATGTCCCTGGACACGGTGACCCTTCAGGACGCGCTCCAGCTGATGTCGCTGCCGCGGGTCGTCGGCAAGGATGCCGAAGGCGTCGAGATCACCGCGCAGAACGGCCGCTACGGTCCCTACCTGAAGAAGGGCACCGACTCGCGCTCCCTCCAGACCGAGGACCAGCTCTTCACGATCACGCTGGAGGAGGCGCTGGCGATCTACGCCCAGCCCAAGCAGCGTGGCCGGGCGGCCGCCAAGCCGCCGCTGAAGGAACTGGGCACCGACCCGGTCAGCGAGAAGCCGGTCGTCGTCAAGGACGGCCGCTTCGGCCCGTACGTCACCGACGGCGAGACCAACGCGACCCTGCGCTCCGGCGACAGCGTCGAGGAGATCACGCCCGAGCGCGGCTACGAACTGCTCGCCGAGAAGCGGGCGAAGACGCCCGCCAAGAAGACGGCGAAGAAGGCGCCCGCGAAGAAGGCCCCGGCCAAGAAGGCGACGGCGACCAAGACCGCCGCCGCGAAGAAGACCGCAGCCAAGAAGACGACGACGTCGGCGACGGCCAAGAAGACCGCGGCGAAGAAGACGACGGCCGCGGCGAAGAAGGCGGCCCCGGCCGAGTAGCGGGCCCCGGCCGCGCGGGCGGCGCCGCCGCGGAGGGCGTCGCGCGGATGTGTCCCAACGGGCCCTGGCCTGCGGGGAGTTGGGGTGACCCGCGCGGCGGTGCCGAAGGTGCCCGTGGGCGTGCGAAGTTGTGCGGAGGCCGTGCGCGCCTCCAGTGGCGGCTTCGGAGTGTCAGTGGGTGCGGATAGGCTGAAAGCATGACCCGAGCCGAGCAGCCAACGGCCCTCACCACGGCGCCGGATGACGCCCTGGTGGCCGACTCCCGCGAGCGTGCCCTGCGCGCCCTGCTGCGTCAGCCGCAGCTCAAGAGGCTGTGGAGCGCGCAGCTCGTGGGCGGGGTGGGCGACGCCCTCGGCCTGCTCGTGCTGCTCGTGTTCGCGCTCCAGGCCGCCACCGCCGAGGACGCCTTCGGCGGCGGCTACCGCGGCACCGCGCTCGCCGTGACGGCCGTACTCGCCGTACGCATTCTGGCCACGCTGCTGTTCGGAGCCGTACTGCTCGGACCGCTCACCTCGCTCACCGCCAAGGACGGGCCGCTCGACCGGCTCTGGACCATGGTCGGTGCGGACGGGCTGCGGGCGGTTCTTCTGATCATCGCCCCCCTCTGGATCGACTGGACGCCCAAGGACGCGCTCGCCGTGCTCCTGGTGACCGTCTTCGTGACCGGGGTCGCCGAGCGGCTGTGGACGGTGTGCAAGGACAGCGCGGCCCCCGCCCTGCTGCCCACGCCCCCGCCGGAGGGCGCCACCGTACGCCCGCTGCCGGACCACATGGACGCGCTGCGCCGCCTGTCGCTGCGTACGGGCTTCGTGTCCGTGCCGATCGCGGCCACCGTGCTCGTCGTGGCGTCGCTGGTGAACAACCTGCTGGCCACCGGGGTCGACTGGTTCGACATGCACCAGGGGGCGCTCGGCTCGTACGTCGCGGCCGGCCTGTTCGCCGCCTCCCTGTCGGTGCTGACGGCCCTGGAACTGCCCGACGCGCGCACCCCGCGCGCGCGGTCGCCGCTCGAAGGGCTGCGCCGCCCCAAGCCCGCCTCCGGTACGGGCGTCGACGCCGGGCGCACCGGCGCCGTCCCGCTGCTCGTGCTCGCCTGTGGCGCGGTGGCCGGGGCGGGCGGCGGCGCCGTCGCGGTCGCCGTGCTGCACGCCCGGGACCTGGGCGGCGGCCCGGTCCTCTACGGCCTGCTCGTCGCCGCCTTCACCGGCGGCGTCGTCCTCGGCATCCGTACGGCGCCCAAGGTGCTGCCGTCGCTGTCGCGGCGCCGGCTGTTCGCGCTCGCGATCGCCCTCACCGGAGTGGCGCTGCTGGCCGCCGGGCTCGTACCGGACGTCACCAGCGTGCTGCTGATAGACGCACTCGCCGGTACGGGCGCGGGTGTCGCCGCCAACATCGGGCACAGCCTGCTCGACCAGGAGACCGAGGACCACCGCCGGGCGCGGCTCACCGAGCACCTGCACGCGGTCGTACGGGTGTTCGTGGCGCTCGCGGCCGTACTGGCGCCGCTGGTCGCCGCCGCCATAGGCCCGCACCGGCTGGTGAGCGGCAGGTTCGTGTTCGCGCACGGCGGCGCCGCCTTCACGCTGATGCTGGTCGGCGCGCTGCTGCTGCCAGTCGCCGCACTCGTCCTCGCCAAGGCCGACGACCGCTCCGGGGTGCCCCTGCGGCACGACCTGCGGGACGCGCTGCGCGGCGACGACCCCGTCCAGGCGCAGGCCGCCACCGGCTTCTTCATCGCCCTGGAGGGCGGCGACGGCGCCGGGAAATCCACCCAGGCGGATGCGCTCGCCGAGTGGATCAGGGCCAAGGGCCACGAGGTCGTGCTCACCCGCGAGCCCGGCGCGACCCCGGTCGGCAAGCGGCTGCGGTCGATCCTCCTGGACGTCTCCAGCGCCGGACTCTCGCACCGCGCGGAGGCGCTGCTGTACGCCGCGGACCGCGCGGAGCACGTCGACACCGTCGTACGGCCCGCCCTGGAGCGCGGCGCGGTGGTGATCTCCGACCGGTACATCGACTCCTCGGTGGCCTACCAGGGCGCCGGGCGCGACCTGTCCCCGGTGGAGATCGCCCGCATCTCGCGCTGGGCCACCGACGGCCTCGTACCGCATCTGACGGTCCTGCTCGACGTGTCGCCCGAGGCCGCCCGCGAGCGGTTCACCGAGGCGCCGGACCGGCTGGAGTCGGAGCCCGCGGAGTTCCACGCGCGCGTGCGCTCCGGTTTCCTCACGCTGGCCGCCGCCGACCCGGCGCGCTACCTGGTCGTCGACGCGGCCCAGGAGCCCGAGGCGGTCACCGCCGTCGTACGGCACCGGCTCGACGTGATGCTGCCGCTGTCCGAGGCCGAGGTGAAGGCCCAGGAGGAGGCGCGCAGGAAGGCCGAGGAGGAGGCCCGGCGCAAGGCGGAGGAAGAGGCCGCGCGCAAGGCCGAGGAGGAGCGCCTGGAGCGCGAGCGCCAGGAAGCCCTCGCCAAGCTGCGCACGGAGGAAGAGGAGCGCAAGCAGCGCGAGTTGGAGGAGGCCCAGCGCCGCGAGGCCGAGCGCCAGGCGGAGGAGGCCCGCAAGCGCGCCGAGGAGGCCCAGCGCCGCGCCGAGGAGGAGCGGGCCCGGCTGCTCGCCGAGGAACAGGCCCGCGAGGCGGAGGAGGCCCGCCACCGCGCCGAGCAGGAGCGTCTGCGCCAGCGCGCCGCGGAGGAGAAGCGGCTGCGCGAGGAGGCCGAGGCGCGCCGCCTGGAGAAGCAGCGCAAGTCGGAGGAGGCGCTGCTGCGGGCGGAGGCGGCTCGGCGGGCGGCGGAGGAGTCGGCCGCGGCGGCAGCGAGTGCGGCGGCTTCGGCGGCGTCTGCCGCCGGTGGGTCCGGTGCGGACGCCGAGACGACCTTGCGTACGCCGATGGTGTCGCCGGACGGTGCCTCCGACGAGACGGTTGTCCTGCCGCCCGTACGGATGACGAAGGACGACCCGGACTCCGAGACGACCACCCATGTGCCGCAGCCGCCGGTACCGCCGGGCGCGGCGGACGAGACGGCGGTGCTGCCGAAGGCGGTACCGGGTGCGGCCGACGAGACCGCGGTACTGCCGTCGGTGCCGCCGGTGCGGGGCAGGGGGCCGAGTTGGGCGCGTCGCGATGACGCGGAGGGCGCGGGGGGTGCGGGCGCCGGGGACGGGGAGGAGCCTGCGGATCGGGTTCCGCCGGGCTTCTTCCGTGAGGAACGTGGGGAAGGCGACGGCGGGCGGGACGGGCGCGACGCTCGTCCCGTGCCGGATCCGGACGGGGCGGACGACCGTACCCGCGAACTCCCGCAGGTCGGCGTCGAGGACGCCCCGCGCCGCCGTCCCCGTTCCGACTGGGCGGAGGAGACCCCTCTGGACCATCTGCCGACCCTGGCGGACGAACTCCTGGGCCCGCGCGGCGAGGACGACGACTTCGATCAGGGGTACGACGACGGCGGCGATCGTGGTGACCGCGGTGGTCGGGGGCGGGGCCGGGGTGGTCGGCGCCGCTGATGGTGCGTGCGAGGGACCGCTGAGGGTGGTGGCTGGCTGAGGGGGCGCGAACCGGTGGTGGTGCCGGTCGGCTCCTCGGTCGCGCGGAGCCGCCGTAGCACGTCTGACCTGCGGGGATGCCGGTCTCGGATCTCGTTGTCAGTGGTACCCCCCACAATGGGACGCGACGGGACGAACCGCGACGCGGAACGGCGACGGCACGGTCGTCGGCCTTGGGAACGGAAGGTGGTGACGGCGCCCCATGACCGTATGGGACGACCTGGTGGGTCAGGAGAGGGTGAGCGCGCAACTGGGCGCGGCTGCCCGGGACGCCGACGCCCTGGTCACCGCGGCGGTCACCGGCACCGCGCCGCCCGAGGCGTCGAAGATGACGCACGCCTGGCTGTTCACCGGACCGCCCGGCGCCGGCCGCAACCAGGCGGCGCGGGCCTTCGCCGCCGCGTTGCAGTGCGTGAGCCCCGACAGGGCGCTCGGCGGCGTCCCCGGCTGCGGGTTCTGCGACGGCTGCCACACCGCGCTGATCGGCACGCACGCGGACGTCACCACGGTCGCCGCCGTGGGCACGCAGATCCTCGCCGACGACATGCGGGACACCGTCCGCAAGTCGTTCACCTCGCCGGCGACCGGCCGCTGGCAGGTGATCCTGGTCGAGGACGCGGAACGGCTCAACGAGAAGTCGGCCAACGCCGTCCTCAAGGCGGTGGAGGAGCCCGCCCCCCGTACGGTCTGGCTGCTGTGCGCGCCCTCCCTGGAGGACGTCCTGCCGACCATCCGTTCCCGCTGCCGTCATCTGAACCTGAGCACACCGTCCGTGGACGCCGTCGCCGACATGCTCGTGCGGCGCGACGGCATCGAGCCCGGGGCCGCGGCCGCCGCCGCGCGGGCCACGCAGGGGCACGTGGACCGAGCCCGGCGCCTGGCCACGGACGAGGGCGCGCGGGCCCGGCGGGCGGCCGTGCTCAAACTCCCGCTCCGTATCGAGGACATCGGGGGCTGCTTCAAGGCGGCGCAGGAGCTGGTCGACGCGGCCACGGACGACTCCAAGCAGCTGGCGGAGGAGCGGGACGGCAAGGAGACCGAGGAGCTGAAGGCGGCGCTC
Source organism: Actinobacteria bacterium OK074 (assembly GCA_001298575.1). Lineage (GTDB taxonomy): Bacteria > Actinomycetota > Actinomycetes > Streptomycetales > Streptomycetaceae > Streptomyces. The sequence continues at coordinate 219,150 of LJCV01000275.1, read as the reverse complement.
GGCGCGGTCCAGGGCGGGCGGATGCCGCGCGGCACCGCCGGTGTGATGAAGGACCTTGAGGACAAGCAGAAGCGCCGAAGAACGCGAACCCAGCGCGACAGCCTGGACCTGGCACTCACGGACCTCACCAGCTTCTACCGCGACGTCCTCGCCCTCCAGCTCGGTTCCCGCGTAGCCCTCGCCAACGTGGACGCCGAGGACACCCTGGAGCGGCTGGCCCGCGGCAGCACCCCGGAGGCCACGCTCCGCCGCATCGACGCGATCGCCGCGTGCCGGGTGGCACTGGACCGGAACGTGGCTCCGCTGCTCGCGGTGGAGGCGATGACGATGGCGTTGCGGGCGGGGTGAGGGGGCGGGGCGGGGCGTTGCGGGCGTAGGCGTAGGCAGAGGTAGAGGCAGAGGCAGAGGCAGGTGGCAGGGCCAGGGGCTGGCCGATGCGGATCGAAGCGTTCGCCGCTGACCGTCCACCGGTCGACCGTTCACTCTTACGAGGATGATCGGCGACTGTCGGCGATCGTTGCATCGCACAGCGTTACGCTCGCGGGATGCACACCAGGCGCCCTCCCGGGCCGATCCGCCTCCTCCGGTCCCTCTGCACACCGCGTGTCGCGCACACCCCCGGCACGTCGTCGCCCCCGGTGCTTCCGGCGCAGGCGACGCCCCCGAAGCGTCCGGTGCGGCTGACCGGCACCCTGCTGGCCGCGGTGGCGCTGATCGTCTCCGCCGCGTGTTCCGCCGGGAGTTCGCCGAGCGGGGCGACCGCGCCGGCGGCGGAGGCGGTCCTGGCCGCGCTGCCGCAGGCGACCCCCACGACGCTCGCCCCTTACTACACCCAGAAGCTGACCTGGCGTTCCTGCGGAATCCCCGGCTTCGAGTGCGCCACGATGAAGGCGCCGCTCGACTACGCCAAACCGGCCTCGGGGGACGTGCGGCTGGCGGTGGCCCGCAAGAAGGCCACCGGACCGGCGGCAAGGCGGCTCGGCTCGCTGCTGGTCAACCCGGGCGGACCGGGCGGCTCGGCGGTCGGCTACCTGGAGCAGTACGCGGGCATCGGCTACCCCACCGAGGTCCGCGCCCGCTACGACATGGTGGCCGTCGACCCGAGGGGCGTGGCCCGCAGCGAGCCGGTGGAGTGCCTCACCGGCCGCCAGATGGACTCGTACACGCAGACGGACCTGACACCGGACGACACGAAGGAGGTGACGCAACTGGTCGACGCGTACAAGAAGTTCGCGGAAGGCTGCGGACAGCACTCGGCGGACCTCCTGCGTCATGTCTCCACGGTCGAGGCGGCCCGGGACATGGACATCCTGCGCGCGGTCCTGGGCGATGCGAAGCTGAACTACGTGGGGGCGTCGTACGGGACGTTCCTCGGGGCGACGTACGCGGGGCTGTTCCCGGCGCGGGTGGGCCGGCTGGTCCTGGACGGGGCGATGGACCCGTCGCTGACCGCCCGGCAGCTCAACGAGCAGCAGACGGCGGGCTTCGAGACGGCGTTCCAGTCGTTCGCGAAGGACTGCGTACGGCAGAAGGACTGCCCGCTGGGCGGCCGGAGCACGACGCCCGACCAGGTGGGCCGGAACCTGTCGGCGTTCTTCAAGAAGCTCGACGCGCACCCGATCCCCGCGGGCGACGCCGACGGCCGCAAGCTGGGCGAGGCGCTGGCCACGACCGGCGTGATCGCGGCGATGTACGACGAAGGGGCCTGGCCCCAGCTGCGCGACGCGCTCACCTCGGCGATGAAGGAGAACGACGGCGCGGGCCTGCTCAGCCTCTCCGACAGCTACTACGAGCGGGAGGCGGACGGGAAATACACCAACCTGATGTACGCCAACGCGGCGGTCAACTGCCTGGACCTGCCGGCGGCGTTCACGACCCCCGAGCAGGTGGAGAAGGCGCTCCCGGCGTTCGAAAAGGCGTCGCCGGTGTTCGGCGACGGCCTGGCGTGGGCGTCCCTGAACTGCGCGTACTGGCCGGTGAAGCCGACGGGCAGCGCACACCGCATCCAGGCGAAGGGTGCGGCCCCGATCGTGGTGGTCGGCACGACCCGCGACCCGGCGACCCCCTACCCCTGGGCGAAGTCCCTCGCCGCCCAGCTCTCCTCCGGCCGCCTCCTCACCTACAACGGCGACGGCCACACGGCGTACGGCCGCGGCAGCACGTGCATCGACACGACGATCGACACCTACCTGCTCCGCGGCACACCCCCGACGGACGGAAAGCGCTGCTCGTAGCCGTCCGGACCCCCACCGCCCGCCCCGGGACCGACCGTCCCGGGGCGTGGTCGGAGCACCCCCGGAAACTGTGTAGACTTTCCGACGTCGCCGAACGCACCATGAGTGCGAGCAGCGCGCCGCCTTAGCTCAGATGGCCAGAGCAACGCACTCGTAATGCGTAGGTCTCGGGTTCGAATCCCGAAGGCGGCTCTGTGGAAGCCAGGTCAGACCCCATCTGACCTGGCTTTTCTCTTGAGGAGATAGCTGATGAGGTCATAGCTGATGCTCCGGATCATGCCGCCTAGCCCAAGGGGAGCGCGAGGGGAGCGCATCAGCGCAGCGCGGGTGCGGAGGGGCGCGCGCGGGGATCGCCGGAGAGCTCGAAACCAGAGCGTGTTGGGCCGCCTCGTGAGCAAGCTCGTTTTGTGGAAATACTCCAACGGCTCCTCCTAAGCTGGGGTCCGTGGCCAACCCGACGGACTCCGTTCCCTTCCAGACCCTTGTGACACAGACGAGCGCTCTGCTGCGGACTCGTGGAGTCCAGGTGGCACCGACGGCGGTGCGGAAAGTCGTCGCGCACGTCGTCAGCGTGATGGCCAGGCAAGTGGGCATGGACGAGGAGGAAGCCGTCCATCTGGTGGTTCCGGCGACCGTCGCCGACGTCATCATGAAGGCGTCCACCGAAGGCCACGAGGGGGTCGCTGCACCACACGCCGTACGACCGACGAGAAACGACGATCGCGTTGTCAACTCGTCCGTCGAATCGTTGGGACACCTCGTGATGGCCACCGCGCAGGCGGGTAAGTACGCCAGCTTCAACGGGGATACCTCGGACGCAGCACATCTCCTGGACCTTGCCACAGAAATCGGCGCTGCCCTGATCGAGCATCGTCCCGGCGGGCAGGTAGAGATTCCCGTAGGAGCGATGGATGAGGCGGCCCAGCTGGTCGAGGCGGTGGCTGTTCGCCTTCAAGCCAACGATTGGACTGTATGCGCCTGCGGTGAACAGCACGAGCAGGAAGAAACGAACCTCGACGTGGTCCGCCTAATGCGTCTCGGTGCGGCGCGGGCGCTGGATGCCCGGCGGCCGGCAGCCCGGCAGCCTTCCGACAAGGGCCCCACTCGTAACTCATGAGGGGCCGTGTATAGAACAACCAACTGTCCAAGGGCGCGAGTTGGGACCGTAGGTGGTCGTGCCGAGGGGGCTCTCCAGTACAGGAGAGCCCCCTCGGCGCTGTAACGGCTCTGTCAGCTAGCGGTGCTGATTCCCATCTCAATGGCCCCACACGTGCATATACATGTGCAGCCATCCGCGGTTCCGATAGCGGGAACAGGCCGCAGAGCCCTTTGTTCGATCGCAGTGCGGACGGCGCGCGGAGCACGGGGAACAAGTTTGACCACAGCCTCTGCTGCGGCCCGAGCCAAGTCGTCCAGGACGGACTGGTAGATGTCCCGAGTGATGCGGGTGTCGCTGTGGCCCAGAGTCTCCGAGACGACCTTGATGTCGACTCCTGCAGCGAGCATAAGCGTCGCGGCACCGTGACGAAGATCGTGTAGCCGGATGGGCGGCAGTCCCGCTGCGGCTACGAGCCGTTCGAAGAGGTCAGAAATCTTGCCAGGGTGCAGCCATGATCCGTCCTCTTGAGTGAAGATGCGGCCGGTGTCCTTCCACGCCTCGCCGAACTCGCGTTTGTTCTCCTCTTGGCGGAGCCGGTGTGCTTCGAGGAGTTCGTCGGTTTCCTCGTCGAGCGGGATGACGCGGATGCCGCTGTTGGTCTTCGGCGGCCCTTCGAGTACCGCCCAGCCATCCTGAACGAGTTGAGTGGCGATCGTGAGCGATCGGGACTTGGCGGAGTAGTCGACCCAACGAGGGCCGCATCCCTCGCCGCGCCGTAGGCCCCGGAAGGCGATCATGCGCCACATGACTTCCAGGCGGTCGCCGACGATGTGGTCGAGGAACGTCCCAGTCTGCTCGGGTGTCCAGACCATCACGGGCGAAGGCTTAAGTCCCGTCTCTTGCCAGTGGGCCACTCGTTCGGCGGTCCAAACGAGGGCCTTCGGCTTAGTTCCGGGCAACAACTCAACATGCTCGGCGGGGTTGTAGTTAGGGATGACCCTTTGTGCAATTGCCGTATTCAAGGCCGCCCGTAGCGTAGCCTTAATATGGTGTTGCGTATTAACGCTGGTCACTCGACGAAAGGGTAGCATCTCGTCGATCGCGGCCTTCAGCCACTTGCGCCGGACGCGGTTCTCAATTCCCTTCCACGGAATAGCGTCGAGTTCATCGAGTGCGGAACGCCGCTGGGAGTTCCCTTCCTGGATCTCGATGTTTTTCTCGTTGATGGAGTCGAACATCTTGCTCAAGTGGGGGACGTTGAGCCGATCGAGCCGTATCTGCCCAAGGTGAGGCTTCAGGTGGACACGAATATCGACCTCGTAGCGCTTCGCCCCGGATGTGCGGAGACGTTTCTTCCCCGCGAGCCAAAGGTCGAGCCACTCGGCCACTGTCATCTTGGGGTTGAGCGCCTGCCCCGCGCTAAGGCGTCGACGTGTCTCGTCGTAGTCCGGCAGGGGGTCCTTGCTGTTGGAGCAATTTTCCAGCATGTCGCTGATTGCTATGAGTCCGGCGGCGTCATCGGAATCAGGAATGTCGAGAAGGGCGCGGACCTTCTTCAACTCGTCGGAGGCATCGGTAGAGCTGGGGAACCCGCTGCGCCGAAACTCTCGACGGGTTCCGTCGGGCCGGTTGGTCAACTCGACACGTATCGACCAGGTTCCGTGTCTCTTGTTGGAAAGTTTCGGGCATGCCTTTCCATAGTTCTTTCCTGTCGCAGGGTTTCGGCAGGAGCAACGTCGAGTGGGTCCGCTCATGTTTCATCCAGGTATTCCAGCTTGCTTTTCAAAGCAGCAAAAACCGGCAGAGTGTCTGGGGGGAGTTTGAGTTCCTTGCGGTTCCAGATTTGGGGCCACGAGGTCGAATGGTCGTCCGAGGTGGAGGTGGCAAGAGGGGGCAGATGCTCGTTTTGGGTATGACGGGGACGCTAGCTGTTCGGAACGCTACGGCGCGGTTTTGTGGTAGACCTTCTCCTCCACGGGTCTCTCTTGAGGAGGAAAGCTGATGACAGATAGCGAAGCTGTGCCGGCAGCGGCGTTGACCGAAGAGGAACTGCTAAAACTTCCGGCGGCCGTCAGCATCTCTGTCGCGAATAGGGCCTTCGGGCTTGGGCGTAGCATGGGATACGACCTTGCGAAGCGAGGTCAGTACCCTTGCAAGGTGCTGAGGGTCGGTCAGTCTTATCGTGTAGTTACCGCTGATCTGCTTCGTGTCCTGGAGATAAGCCCGCAACGTGTCGACGGGGAAGGTGCAGGGGTCAAGCCTGGATCAGGACTTGGGCTTGTTGCATGAGGTGACGGTCCCTTGGTGATGAGTCGCTGGCGATTTCGGCACGCGCATAGCTCATTTGCAGATTTGTGTAGCGAGGGCTGACGGCTCTGGTTTTCCGGCATCTGTACGTTGACATGGTGTGACAGGGTTATTCCAGTCCCTCTGCGGACTGGCGGTCTGCCGTGGGCGAACTGCCAAGGTGCATGAGCGTCCGTATGGGAATTTGCGTAGAATGTTGTAGATGTTGCGTGATCTGTTTTGACATCTCGCGGCGAAATTTCCTGTTGGCCACACTTCACGACCAGCTGCCGCGCTGGATATCCGGAGTTACGGACGAACTGGCAGGCTCTCTCCGGTTCTTGGGGGAGCGACGAGCGGCTGCGCCTGCCAGTGGGTGATCATCTCCCTAGAGAACGTCGCCGCTTATGTGCGAGCGGTGGCGTTCTCTAGGGGCGGCGGCATGGTGGGCAAGTGGTTCGAGGAACTTCTCCGTGCCGAACTGGTCGGCGTCCAGACTGATCTGCTGGCGCCGCAACCCCTCGGAGCTGGGAGAAGAATTCGCAGACGTCGTCCTCTACGCGGCTGGCCTTGCCCAGATGAACGAGGCTGACCTCGCCGCCGCGACCGCGTCTACGAGGCCAACAAGGACGGCGTGCGGGTCCGGGTCAGCCTGGCGTGAGACCCTGCCAATGCCCTCGTGGGCGACACAGAGCGGCCCCACGATTCGGTGCCCCTACGAGCTCGTAACACGATCTTGTTGATGTGTCCTGGTCGGGCGTGACCGATGTGACGATTCGGCCGTTCGGGATGGTGTGAGTACTCGGCCGTGGATCGTCGATGACGACTTGTGGGCACTGATCGAACCCCTGCTGCCACCCTGGCCGGAGCGGTCGCCGGGGCCGCGGCCGGTGGCGGACCGGCTCTGCCTGCAGGGCGTCCTGTACGTCCTCTACAACGACATAGCCTGGCAACTCCTGCCCCTGGAGCTGGGGTTCGGCTCCGGGCAGACCTGCTGGCGCAGGCTGGAGCGATGGCAGCAGGCCGATGTCTTCGACCAGTTGCACCGCATCCTGCTCGCCGAACTGAACGCCGCCGGCGAGCTCGACTGGTCAAGAGCGTGCGTGGACGGCTCCCACATCCGCGCGAAAAAGGGGGCCCAGACACCGGTCCGTCGCCGGTCGACCGGCGGAAAACGGGCAGCAAACACCACCTGATCTGCGATGGACGCGGCACCCCACTCAAAGTCATCACCACCGCGGCCAACGTCAACGACATCACCCAGACCCTCGCCCTCGTCGACGGCATCCCGCCCGTCGCAGGCCGCCCCGGCAGGCCACGCCGTCGCCCCGACGCCCTGCTCGGCGACAAGGGCTACGACTCCAAGGCCAACCGCCTCGAACTGCGCAAGCGCCGGATCCTGCCCGTCATCCCCCGCAGAGGAGCGCCGAACATCCAGGGCCTGGGCAAACTCCGCTACGTCGTGGAGCAGACCTTCGCCCTGCTCCACCACTTCAAACGCCTCGCCGTCCGCTGGGAACGCCGCACCGAACTGCACGACGCATTCGTATCCCTCGCCTGCGCACTCATCTGCTGGAGACGCCTCAAGAAACACCGATCATGATCGTGTTACGAGCTCTACGACAGGTACCGAGTCGTGGGGTCTCATGGGCCGACGATCCGTCAGACGGACCCCGTCAGTTCACCGGCCGCGAACCCGGTGAAGGCAACCCGCTGGCGCGGTGTGAAGTGCAGCCGCCCACGGCGAAGCGGGAGGGGCATCTCATTCCGATCTGGCCGGATATGGAAGTCCCCTGCTGGACGCCGACAGGCTGAACCGGTCGGAGGCCGCCACCGTCTCGTTGAGGCCGTAGAAATGGCCGGGTGTGAGGTCGGGCCGGCCTCTACCCTGGTGCGGTGAGTGATTATTCGATGTCGGCCAAGGATGTAGTCGCGCTCGTGGAGCGGCTCGATGCCCACGGCGTAGATTCGTGTATTGGTGGCGGGTGGGGCGTGGATGCGCTGCTCGGGGAGCAGACGCGAGAACATTCCGACCTTGACGTATGGGCGCCGGCCGCACATCTTGAGCCGTTGTTCGCCGCGTTCACGGAGGCTGGAGTCGACCGGATCTTCCCGTGGCCTGGTGACAGGCCGTGGAACTTCGTCCTGCACGATGGCGTTCGGTTGCGAGTCGACTTGCATCTCTACGAGCCTCTTGCGGACGGATCACTGCACTACGGATCCGTGGTGGAGGGCGGTCCTTTTCCGGCTGAAGCACTCGCTGGACGCGGATCGATTGGCGGCACCGGGGTGCGGTGTGAGTCGGCCGAGTGGGCGGTGCGCTGGCACACGGGATATCCCGCTCGTGCTGTGGATCGCCATGATGTGCCCCTGCTGTGCCGGCGGTTCGGGATTCCCGTGCCGGAAGGCTTCGAGCCGCTTGGTCAGGAGCCCGGTGCAGGCGCTGGGTGACCTTCCTCGGCCTCGTCCCCGGCGCGGGACGCTCAGGCTTCTGAAGGTCGGCCTTCGCGCAGCAGGGCGAGGAACGGCAGCCAGGTGCAGGTCGCGCACCGCTGGCGGACCTGCGCGGGGGTGAACCATCCGGCAGGCCCGCATTCCGAGTCCGGGGGCGGCTCCGCCGGCGGAGCGGCGAGGCCGGTCCGCGCGGTGAACATCAGCGTGTACGACACGGGGAACGGGTACGGGTAGCTGGCCTGTGGGTTTTCGTGCAGGGTGAATCGTTGCCATCCGAGCAGTGTCAGTGCCTCGGCGGGTACGGGAAGCCCGGTCTCTTCGTTGATTTCTCTTGCTGCGGCCCGTCGGGCGTCCTCGCCGGAGTCGATGTGGCCGCCGGGGACGTCCCAGCCCCGTCCGGGGAGGTTGACGTGGGTCAGCAGCAGGTGGCCTCGGGTCTCGGATACGAGGCCGAAGGCCGCGGTGGTCAGGTGCTGTGGTGGGTGGAAGTCTGCGCGGACCACCTCCATCAGGTGCGGCACCGGGATCCAGGGGGCGCTGCCGGTGGCGATGACCTCCTGCGTCATAGGTGTGCTCGCAGGGTGTCGACCAGCCTGGTCGTGGAGTACGGCGCAATCCGGTCGATCGCGTGTACGTGTGCCGCGACCTCGACGGCGGATGCCACTTCGCTCGGGTACGCGGTGATGCTTGCGCGCGCGGTGGCGAAGACGTGCGGACGCAGGAAACGGATCTGGCGGTCGGCGGTGGGCTCGTCGTACAGGAACACCCGGTCGACGCACCGCAGAGCGCCCACGAGGACGGCGCGTTCGCGTTCACCGACGACGGGCCTGCTGGGGCCTTTGAGGTCCCGGACCGACTGGTCGCTGTTCACCCCGACGACCAGGAGGTCACCCAGTCGGCTCGCCTCCTCCAGGAAGCACAGGTGTCCCGCGTGCAGGAGGTCGAAGCAGCCGGTGGCGAGCACGGCCTTGTCGTCGGACCGGCTGCTGAGCCAGTCCCGGATGTCGTCGAGTGTCGCCGGGACGCCGGTTCCGTCGTTGCTCGGCGCCGTCATCGTGCGGCGCCCGTGAGCAGGTCCCGCGCCGGTGTCAGCTCGACCCACCGGCCGTCGTCGGCGGCCGAGGCGTAGGCGCCGTCGATCACCAGGGAGGTCGTCAACGACTCGGCCAGCAGCGGTGCCGCCTGTTCCGGGTGCCGTGTCGTGGTCAGGAAGTCGGCGAACATCGCGGCGAACCAGTCGCTGTGCCGGGGGTCGTCGAAGTTGGACGGCAGGGTCGTGCGGTGCAGCTGGCCGCCCAGGCTGTACTGGACGTCGTCGTTCTCCACGGTGATCCAGCCGCCGCTGCCGATGATCGAGTAGTAGCTGTTGCGGTATGCGGCCGACCAGGTCACATCCAGTTCGACCTGGACGTCGTCGTCGCACCGGATCATCAGCTTCGCGGTGTCCTCCGTGCCGGTGTGCCCGTCGTGGCGCATAGCACCGGTCAGGCAGGACAAGGTCAGCGGCGTGCGTCCGGTCAGGTGGGTCGCCAGGTACACGCTGTGGGGGCCGTGGTCGCGGAGGATGCCGCCGCCGGCGATGAGCGGATCGCGCCGCCAGTGCGGGTTCCACTCGGGGACGCCAACGGCGTGGCCCTGGCGCAGGGTGCGGAAGCGGGCGCTGAGGACGTCGCCGAAGCCGGGGCTGCGGACGACCTGTTGCATGGTCGTCAGGATGGGGGCGAACTTGTAGTTGTGGCAGGGGTAGAAGACCTTGTCCGAGGCCGCGATCTGGTCGAGCACGCGGTCGTAGCGGCCCTCGTGCGGCATCAGCACCGGCTTTTCGCACAGCACGTGCAGACCATCGCGCAGCCCGAGCTCGATGTAACCGGCGTGGCTGTTGGGCGGCGTGCAGATGTCGACGAAGTCGACAGCCTCGCGGTCGGTCATCTCCGCGTAGGTGGTGTATGCGCGCAGCCCCGCCCTGCGGGCTGCTTCCGCGCGTGCCGGGGTGGGGTCGACGGCGGCGATCACGTCGATGCCCGCGGTGTTGCGGTATCCGATGGCGTGACCGGTCGCGATGGTGCCGTAGCCGATGATGGCGCCGTTCATGAAGTACCTCCGTCACGGAGCAGTTGGAGAAGCTGGTCGCGGTGCGCGGCGAGCTGTACGTCCGAGCGCACGCGGTAGGTGGGGCAGTTGGTGACCGCCGCGTGCAGCTGCGCGCGCATCCGTGCGTACTGGGTGGAGAAGGCGCGGTAGTCGCCGCCGCACAGGTCCAGCAGGTCCTCTTCGAGGCGGTAGACGTTGAGCCCGAAGGCGAACTGTTCGACGATGCCGGCCGCGTCGTCGGGGGGCAGTTGCTGCACGTCGTGTTCGCCGGGGGCGCGGAAGTCGGCGATCCATACGGCGCGCAGCGGCATCGCGGCGTCCGCGTGGTGGGGGAAGGCTTCGGCGGGGTCGACGAGGCGTTCGCGTGGGTCGAGGGCCGCGGTACTCGCCGCCTGGTCCAGCCAGGGGCCGGGCCGCATCCGCAGGGTGCTCGCGATTCCCTGGACGGCGCTGTTGGTGAGGACCACGTGTGAGTTGGTGATGAACGTCGCGCCGTTCCGGCACAGCCCGGTGACCAGGACGGACTTGCCGGCGCCACCGCGGCCGACGATCAGCGTCGCCCTGTCGCCGACGGTGAGGGCTGCTGCTTTGAGGAAGAGTCCACCGGTGGTGGCGGTGTGGCGAAGGAGCAGGTACTTCACGACGTACGGCCAGACCAGCCGTTCCAGGTGGTCTCCCACGAGCACGATCTTGTTGCCCGAGCTGGACATGCGCACCGGGGGGCCGAAATGGTCGGTCACGTAGTAGCCGGAGGCGAAGTTGCGGGCGCGTGCCGTGGTGTCGGCGGGCAGGCCGGGATCGGCGTCCGACAGGCACCACAGTTCTGCGTCGGGCACGGTGGCGACCGGCATCCGGGCGGCACGGCTGAAGTAGTGCAGCGCGGGGAAGCCGGGCACGTCGCTGGCGATGCGCAGGGTGAGCGGGCCGATGCGGACGACCTGATTCGTGCGTAAGGACACCGGCCCGGGCAAGGGCGGTTGCGTCATCGTCCTTCCTTTCCCAGTGTCGTGCAGGCCGAGCGGAAGGTGTCGGGATCCTGCCGGGCGGTGTCGAGGGCGTCGATGCGGTCCACCAGTGCGCGGATCGCCGTGTGCGGCGCGGTGACGGGCCCGGTGTCGTTGCCGGTGAGAAGCTCGGCGACCTCGGCGACGACGAATTGCCGTTCCGCCTCGTCCACCGCGTCAGCGACGGCCCCGACCGCTTCGTCGAAGCAGCCGTGACGGCGGCCGGCGATCAGGATCTCGGTGGTCTTGCGGTCGTAGTCGTCCGCGTCGGCGCGGTCGGCGCAGCTCAGGTAGTGCTCGACACGGAAGTTGACCAGGCCCGGATAGCGGGGCTGCCCGGTGGCGGGGTCGAGGTCCGGCGATCGGACCTGCCAGATCTGCTGGTCGGTCCGGTTGTAGGTGCCCAGGTCCGGGTCGGTGACGCCACGCCCGGCGAGGACCGCCGTCACCTCCGGGCGCGGCGGGAACGGCACCGGGCCCGGCGCGTCGAAGTCCCAGGTGCCGGGGTCCAGGTAGCCGTGCAGGCATGCGCGGACCTCGTCTTCGGGGCGCAGGACCCCGAGTTCCTCGACGCCGACCTGACCGCGGCAGTAGGCGACCCGGTCCCCGTGCGGTACGGGGATGTCTTCACCGGGGACCTGTGTCTTCTCGAAGTCGACGAGCCGGTGCACGGGGCCGTGCACGAGGACGTTGCGGGGACTCAGGTCGCCCCAGAGGATGCCGCGGTCGAGGAGGGCGTCCATCAGATCCCGGTAGTCGCGCAGCAGCGACGTGTGCTCGCCCGGTGCCAGCAGCATCGACTCGGCGGTCTCACCCGGAACCCACCGCCACACGGCGTAGACGTGCCCGGATGCGCCGTCCCGGACGGTCGCGAGCAGGGTCGCGAGCTGAAGGCGCCTGTCCCGGCCGAAGGTGACCGGGCCGCCGAGCCGGGAGGCGATGGCGCGGTAGGCGAACTGTTCCTGGGCGAACCGGCCGGGTTTGGCCGGGTTGGCGCGTTTGCTGATCACGCGGGTGCCGTCGGGCAGACGCCACGACTTGACGATGCCCTGTCGCAGACGGGCGTTCGGTCCTGGCACCTCGTGCTGGCTCTCCACGAAGTCCGAGAAACCCGTGCCGAAGTCGTCCAGCAGCGCACCGATCATGTCCCGGTGCCCGAGGTCAGGTACGTAGGCCCGGGTACGGTTGCCGGCCGCCGTCAGCACCTGTCCCAGGTCGCCCATGAGGCTCACCTCCGAGGTGCCGGGGCGCGCGAACCGGCGCCGCCCGATCTCGTGCTGCAGCTGGGCGCGCTCCTGCGCGCTCCCGGAGGACGCCAGGCGTTCACACAGCCCAACGACGATGTCGGGCGAGTCCGGCCGCAGGTAGACCGCGACCAGGCGGCAGTCCCCGGTTACCTCACGCAGCCGGGCCGCCACCTTGGCGGCGCGCGCGGGCAGCTCCGCCAGCCGCTCACCGATCAGGGCCTGGACACTGGCTTCGACCCGGCCGGTCGTGTCCCAGGAATATCCGGGGAGTTGAGCGGCGCGGATCATCGGGCATCCACCGGATCCGCCGCCTGCCAGGTGGCGGGAAGCAGTACGGCCGACAGCAGCGCTCCGGATGTGTCCTGCTCGGCCACGCCGACCAGCATCTCGCCGCCTGTGCGGGGGACGCGGTAGCGCAGCCGGACGCGACGTCCCGAGAGCAGGTCACAGGTGTCATGGCCGCCGACAGCGGTCAGCTGTCCATCGGACAGGACCCACTCCGTCCCGCATCCTCCGAAGTCGACCCGGCCGCGTTCGGTCGCCGCGTCGGTTGCTTCCGGCAGGCCGACCATGACCGTCACCAGGTTGCCGTCGCGGCGGACCTCGACCGTCCAGGGCGGCGCCGGGCGGCCGGTGTCCAGTTCGATCCGGCTCGGGAGCAGGGGGTTCACGGTGGCTAGGTCGAACCAGCCGGGCAGGAGCAGAGCCTCCTCGTCGACCGGAAGCAGCGCCCAGAAGTCCCACCACAGGCAGCGGGGAAACGGGCCGGTGCCGACCGGTACGGGCAGCGGATTCCTCCCGAGGAGTACGGTCGATGCCCAGCCCGCCCAGTTCACCGCGTCCCCCGCGTCCAACTCCGCGACCAACGCGAGGAACCGTTTCGTGTCGAATGCCTCGTGCCGGACCAGGGCGTGCAGGTCGGCCAGCTCGGCCAACTTGACGTACGGCTTGGCGCGATGCGACAGCGACCACATGTTGGTGAAGTTCAAGAAGGCGTGGGCGCAGAGCACGATCGCCAGCAGGCAGGGGTCGGGAACACTGACCCGGCCCACCGTGACGGTGCCGCCGTCCACCAGCCGGCCGTGCCGGATCGGGTGCATCGAGGGAGCACGGCGCGGCTGATACCAGGTCGTCGCGTGTTCAGGGGGTGTGAGGTCTGTGTGCCGCACCGCACCGTACCCAGGTACCGGAAGGTAGGCGTGCACGTCGATCTCGACGCCCTCGCGGGTGAATTCGCCGAGTTCGTGGAGGAACGGCGGTCGGGTGCGCTCGTAGCCGAGCCGGGTCAGCGTCTCGATCAGCGGCCCCCCGTCGGCACAGACCAGGTCGATGTCCCCGCACCGCAGCAGGTGCTTGTCACCGGTGAGCAGCCCGGTCGCGATCCCCTTGATCAGAACCGGTGGCGGCTGCTGTTCGCCGAGAGCTGCCACGATGCGGTCGACCGCACGGATGTGGGTCTCGGCGAGCGCCAGGGTGTCGGCGTGCATCGCCGCTGCGGGCCCACCGAGCCGGTCGCGCAGCCATGCCGGTCCCGTGGGAAGGCGCCGGGCCAGACGGCCGCTGAGCGCGTGCTGTCCGATCAGGTCGAGCAGCACGCGGTCGTCGAAGTCCTGATCCTCCGGGATGTCGTGCGCACCGGCAGCCCACCGCAGGACCTGCGTGACGGCGCCCATCACAGCACCACGAACGCGGGGTACGGTGACTGCGGGAACCGCTGGACGCGGTGGTGGGCGAGGTCGAGCGCGTTCTTCAGCGCGACGGTCTCGCCGGGGAAGTCCGGGTGCGTCAGCTCGTCGAAGGCCAGGACGCTGCCGGCGGGCATGTGCGGGCGCAGTAACTCCAGGCACGCGCGGGTCGGATCGTGCAGGTCCATGTCGAAGTAGGCGAGCGCCACGATCGTCTGCGGGTTGCGTTCCAGGTAGGCGGCCAGTTGCTCCGGAGCGTCGCCCTTGCACAGCTCGAACCGCTGGATGTGCGCCATCGGCGCCTCGGCCTCGTGCAGGCGCAGGACCTGTTCCAGGTAGCTCTCGTAGCCGGGCGTGACGCTCATGCTGCCCGCGAAGACCCGGTCGGAGTCGCCGTCCTGCGGGGCCGGGGCGAGGAAGCCGGTGAAGGTGTCGAACCCGACGATCTTCCGGTACAGGTTGGTCGGCTCGTGGCGCGTACGCAGCGCGTTGAACACGGACAGGTGGCGGCCCCAGCGGACACCGAACTCGACGACGATCCCGTGGACGCCGAGGATGTGCTGATAGAGCTGGTCGAGCGTGAGGATCTCGTTGATGCGCTGCGGGCGCATGAAGACTTCGAGGTGGTCGAGCAGCGCGTCATCGGGGATCGGCCGCTCGGCGAACAGCTCCATGAGCCGGTTTCTGGTCGCCTGCTCCGTGTCGGAGGGCGCGATAAGCCGGGTTGTTGTCACTTGTGGTCTCCTCTTGCCTCGGCCGAGGTGCCGTCGGCGAGGTGCGAATGAATGTTGATCAGGCGGGTTGCGTCGCGGGCACCGGTGTGAGCGCGGCGAGCGCCTGGGCGCAGGCGTGCAGCGCGAACTCGATGTCCTCACGGGTGTGGGCGGCGGACAGGAACCACTGGTGGCCCGGATGCAGCAGCACCCCGTGCTGCGCCGCCCCGGCGGCGAAGGCCGTGCTCACCTGCTCGCGCACGACCGGATCGGGGTGGGTGAACTGAAGGAACGGCATCGGCGGGTACCCGACTACCCGGGCCTCCACCTGATGTCGCTCGACGAGCGCCGACAGGCCGTCCTGGAAGGCGGAACCAGCCGTCCAGATCCGCTCCAGCGCGTCGGTGTCACGCAGGATCCGGATCGTGGCCAGGGCCGCGGCCATCGGTGCGGGGTCCGCGTAGAACGTCGAGGAGATCCGGGTGCGGGCCAAGGCCGACAGCACGTCGGCCCGCCCGACGACGGCGGAGATCGGATGCCCGTTCGCCATGGCCTTGCTGAACGTGCTGACGTCTGCCTGGACACCCAGGAGTCCCTGCGCACCGGACAGGTCCAGCCGGAACCCGGAGCGCATCTCGTCGAGGACGAACAGCGCACCGTGCTCGTGCGCGATGTCGCGGATCTTCCGCAGGTGGCCCTCGGGAGCCGTCTCGTCGCCGAACGGCATCATCAGCACGCACGCCACCTGCCCGGGATGACGGGCGAACGCATCACGCAGCGTATTGAGGTCGGTGTAGTCGAACAGCAGCGTGTCGGCGCGGGTCGCTTCCGGAATACCCGCCGGGCTCCCTGCCGCCCAGTCGTGCCAGCCGTTGTAGCCCCAGCGGATCACCTTCTCGCGCCCGGTGAAGATCCGGGACAGCCGTACCGCCGTACTCGTCGCGTCCGACCCGGTCTTGAGCAGGTACGCCATCTCCGCGCCGGGCACCACCGAGACCAGCAGGTCGGTGAGTTCGCTCTGGCGGCGACTCCACAGCGGAGCGATGCAGTTGCCGTTGCGCAGTTCGGCGAGCACCGCCCCGGTCACCCGTTCATCGGCGTGTCCCAGGACGACGGGCCCGTAGCCGAGGTTGAAGTCGACGTACCGCTGCCCCTCCAGATCCCACAGGTACGGCCCGGCAGCACGGCTGAAGTAGCGCGGGTAACGGGTCTGCCCGCTCGCGCACGGCCCGACCACGTCACCCCTGGTGGCCGCCCGCGCATCCGTACAAGCACTCTGGACGTGCCATCGGTCGTCGAGCGCCATGCCCGCACCCGTGGCGGCGAACCTCCGCCCAGGGTGCGAAGAAGGCACGGCTTCGTAGGCGGCGGCCGTCTCGCCGGTAAGTCGATCCACTTTCCTCCCCCTTGCGTACAAGCCGAACAGGATTGCGATACCGAAATGAAAGACCGAGCCCCGGGCCGACACAGGCTCACGAAGGGGGCTCAAAACCGGGGATGCCCCGGGACCGCCGCGGCACTGCACTGACGGCGACTACGCTCAGTCGTCCCAGCTCACTCTGCGGGGTGGGGCATCCCGTGCGAGTCCGGTCCGAGGAGCCATCTGCCATGACTCTCAACGAGCATCCGGCCGAGACCGCGAACACGGCCCTGGCCGAGCTGATCGAAACCGCCGGGATCAGCAGGCATGCGCTGGCCCGGCGCGTCAACGCCCTCACCGAGGAGGCCGGGCACCCCCGCTCCTACACCCAGACCAGCGTCAAGAACTGGGTGGAACGAGGCATGGTCCCGAAACCGCCCGTCCCCCAGTTCATAGCTCAGGCGCTGGCCGAGCGATTAGGACGGCCGGTCGACCCTGCCGGGATCGGCATGTACGAGACCCGCAAGAACACCGAAGACGTGGGCCTGGAGTTCCCCCGGGACACGCGCACAGCCGTCCATACCGCCACACGTTTTTGGAGCATCGTGCACCGCCGAAAGGTCCTCACCAGTGCCTTCGCCGTAGGCGCCTACACCGCACCGCTCACCCGGTGGCTCGCCGTCCCCGCAGACCCGGACGCTGCCCATCACGGCCGGCGACGCGTCGGCCGTGAGGATCTGGACGCGCTGTGGACGGCCGCCGCCAGGGCGCAGCGCCAGGACTCCCGGTACGGCGGAGGCACCCGCGAGGCATCGCGGGTCGACCGCATCCTGCGCGAGCACGCCATCCCGCTCCTGCACGGCGGCTACACCGACGCCGTGGGCAGGGAACTGTACGCCGGCACCGCCGAGCTGGCCCGCGTTGCGGGCTGGAGCGCGCTCGACATGGGTCGGCACGCCCTCGCTCAGAGGCACTTCATCCAGGCCCTGCGGATGGCGAAGGCCGCAGGCAGCATGAATGTGGGCTGCCACGTCCTGACCAACCTGGCCCTCCAAACGGCCCTGCGCGGCTACCCCGATGCGGCAGTGGACATGGCGCAGGGTGCCTACGACCGGGCCCGTCACCGGGCCGCTCCCCGCGTCCTGGCCTTCGCCAAGCTGATCGAGGCCCGTGCGCACGCCCGTCTCGGCGATGCCCGTGCCGCCGCTGCCGCACTCACCGACTCGGAACGGCTCCTCGAACGGGCTGACACCGCCCCGGGAAACGAACCCTCATGGATCAGCTACTACGGGCCTCCGCGAATGGCCGCCGACGCTGTCGAAATCCATCGCGACCTCCACCTGCCCGACGCCGCTCTGCGCTGGAACGACAGAGCCGCACCCATGTCCGCAAGTGACTTCACCCGGTCCGTCGGCATGCGCATGACCATCGTAGCCTCCGCCCACCTCCAGCGCGGCGACCTCGACAGGGCCCTCGCCGACGGACAGCGAGCCGTCGCCATCCTCGGCGGCGTACGCTCCGCCCGCGCTACCGACTACCTCACCAGCGTCGTACGGGCCATGGCTCCCTGGCGCCGCGACCCCCGGGTCGCCGATTTCTCCCACCGCGCCCACCAAGCCATCGCCCTCAGCACAACCGGGACCCCTGAATACGCGGCACGGCCAGGCGGTTCTGAATCGCAGCGAAAGCGCTCAACTACCCCTACCGCACCGACCGCATGACCACCGCCTTCGGGTCCCTGATCTCGGGAATCCTGATCCTGGCCCATCTCTGGGCCGGCTACCGGATGGTCCTGCGTGACCACGCCATCTCCGGCGTGACCTTCTGCGAGCCTCCGCCAACCTGAAGCCGCAGGTCAAAGGACTGGTGTGACTGGTCCTCGGGGTGCTCACGCTGGTCGTCGGCGGCAGTCTATGGAGAAGATCATCCGTCAGCGGTTGACTTCGAGGTTCGTCAGGACGAGCAGGGATCGCAGGAGTCGGGTGGCGTGTGCGGGGTCGGTGCGGAGTTTGGTGAGGATCCGCCAGTTCTTGAGGTGGGCGAAGCCGTGCTCGACCGGTGCGCGTCCGACGGCGAGGACGCGGTTGGCTTCCTTCTGGCCGGGGGTGACCTTGTGGGTGCGGCTGGCGGTGTAGCCGGTGACGATCACGGGGTCGAGGATGTCGTTGTCCAGGCCGCGGAAGTCGAGGTCGGCCAACGCGCCGAGACCCGCGGCGCGCAGATGGGCCAGGATGTGGTCGTGACGGGCGGCGGTGTTGTCGTGGGTGCGGCCGGGCCGGGCGCCGGATATCCAGATCAAGCGGCCCCTCTCGTCGGTCAGGGCACGGAAGTGCAGGCCGTGGCGTCGGTGTTTGCCGGAGTAGTTGCGGCGGTCGGCTTTTCCGGTGCGGCGCTGGGTGGGGATGAGGGTGCCGTCGATCAGGACCACCTCCCCGCCCTGCTTGGCGACCTTCTTCAGGGCGCGGTTCAGGCGCGGGGCCTGGGCGGCGAGGAGGGTAATCAGCTCGTCGCGCCAGCGGTGGACGGTGGACTCGGACATGATATTGCCGTCGGTCATGTCGGCCAGGCGCTGGTCATGACGCAGCACGGCCAGAACGATCACCGCGATCTTCCCGGGCGGCAGGATCCGCCACCGGGACCGTATCGCCTTCAGATGGCGCCGCAGCAGGCCGGCGAGGTGGTCGACAGTGCGCGCGGACAGCGGCAGACGGCACTGGTAGACAAGCGGGCAGGTGTCCTCGGCGTGCTCGTTGGCTTTCGTCACACAAATCCAACGGCCGCCGAGGGCATCTGGGTTATGCCCCTGTAAGAGGCGCTTCGGCCCCAGCGTCCGAGGCGTCAAGAAGCGGCCTGTTGCCAGGCCCCGCCGCCGGTCCGCTGAATGAGGTACACATCGGGCCACTGCCTTTGACTGTCATCCAGGATGGCCTCGGCGCGTCGCTGGGTGATCTGTCCCAGGGGCTCGATGTCTTCAAGGGACTTGGAGGCGAGGCCGTACTCGGTGGCGGTGATCTGACCCATCGTGTCCTTCCTTGGGGCGTTGTCCCTGTCGACGGGTCAGGTGCGCGGCTTCAGTTTGATCAGGCGGACGGGCTGGCCGTCGAGGAAGAATCCGTCGATCTCGGCGTCGCTGGTGTCTTCGTTGCGCTTGCCGGTCTGCAGCAGGCCCAGGGTGATGTGGAAGTCGCGCAGCGCGTCCCGGATCCGCGTCGGCAGCGAGGGGCAGTCGGGGGTCTCCTCCGGATCCGCTGCGGGGATCAGCCGCGCCTCGCGCGGCGCGTCGATACCGCTCACCGACACGTCGGCGGCGAAAGCAAGCCCAGCCTCCCCCAGGGCCTTTCGGGTCTTGTCCGCCAGGGCGACGGCAGACAGGTACTGGGTCACCTGGTCCCGGCTGAAGGCCGGTGCGACCATGCGGGCGATCTCCTTGGCCGGTGTGCCGGCGCGGAACTCCCGCGTGATCGCATCGACCAGTGCGCGCTTCTCGCCGAGGAAGTTGTCGAGTTCGGTCCTGATGTCCATGGACCAAATCTAGTGCTTGGACTGAATTCAGTCCAGACGTAATTAAGTTCTCTTTGCTGGGCTGGGCGGCGTCCTCGATCCGTTCCCGCGGCGCGTTCGGGAGTTGCGCGCCGTGAAACTCGGGGCGGGCCAGGTCGCGACCGATACGGGCGGTCCGGACGACGATGCCCGTCTGCCGGTGCTCCACCGGCACACCCCACACCGGCGTCAGGGCATCATCCGCGCCGTTTATCAAAGCAGTTGCGTACGCCTGCGGCGAGCGGCCTGTAGATGATCGGGGGGAACTCGGCGATCGGAAGCGTGCTCGGTAGAGTCGTGGGACACCGACCGGGAGGGGAGTCGCATGGCGAGCGAGATCGTGGTGGCGCAGACGACCACCGACGACGAGGACAGAGCAATGGCGCTGGCACGAGGGGCGGTTGAGAGCAGACTGGCCGCGGGCGCCCACATCGACCCGCCTCTGACCGCGGTGTACCGGTGGAAAGGAAAGATCGAGACCGCCCAGGAATGGCGGATCTCGTACAAGACAACGACCGACCGCCTCCCAGAACTTGAGGCGTGGGTGGCTCAGCGGCACAGCTATGAAGTTCCGGAGTGGGTCATCCTGCCGGTTATCGGCGGCTCTGAGGCATACCTGTCATGGGTCGCTGAACAGTCAACCGCGAGGTAGTGCCCGGACCGCTACCGACGAGCGGCTGCCGTACGGAGCGCTGTTTGCGGCAGCCGCACGCCGTTCACGCTGCGAACTGGCGCAAATGCCAGGCGAGTTCCTGCTCATGGTTGGGAAGCAGTTCGGCAACATCTTGCGCGCGTGCCCGGCCCATGGTGTTCGGCCGTGCTTCTGCTGCGGCTGTGAATTGATGCGACACGTAGACGCCATGTTCGATGTCTCCTCCGCGCAACAGTGCTGAGGCCAGGTCACCCAGGACCACGACTCCCGAGTCTGGCAACGACCGCTACTGAGCCACGGCGGCTTGGACTACCGCCCCAAGCAGTCGCCCATGCTGGGCGCACAACGGCGGTGGTCCCCCTCTGCTCTGCTCTCAGAGGGGGACCACCGTCTCGTTACGTGCAGGCCACGATGCCGTCGACCTAGGACCGGATCTCAAGGTCACCGGAGCGAACCAGGCCGATGAAGCGTGCCCAGGCAACGGCGGGAACGGCAAGAGCAGGTCCCAGCATGTTCTTCGAGTCCCGGATGCCGACCTCAGTGTTCAAGTTGGCGATCTCTACGCAAGCGCCCCCTTCGGGGGTGCTGTAGGAGGACTTGAACCATGCCCCCTCAGAGGCGAGTTCGGTAGAGGCGGCGTGGTTGTGGATCATGTCTTCTCTCGCTTCAGTGTCTCAACAAATGCGGGGGTCTCCTCGGGCGGCTGCGCCGAGGCAATCATGGTGTTGAACCAGCGGGTGAACCGGGCGACCGTGGCAGGCCGGTCGGACATGGACACGGCGCTGCCCAGGCCGGTGTCGACCTGCACGGTGGTAGGGCGGTCTCCGCCGAGGTCCAGGATCATGAAGTTGCTCCAGAGGCGCTTGACCGGGGCGTCCGTCAGCAGCACCTGGATCGTGATGTTGGGCAGGGCGGCCATGCGGAGGATCTCGTCGTACTGGCCTCGCATCACCGAAGCACCACCGATGGGATGCCGCAACGCACTTTCTCCCAGGATCGCCCACAGCTTCCGAGGTTCCTCGTCGCGGAGGAAGGGCTCGCGACGCTTCATGCGCAGCGCGACGTTGCTGTTGATGAACTCGCTCGTCGTCTCTTCGATCGGCTGCACCTCGGTGAAGTGCGCGTGCGCGTACTCCTCGGTCTGCAACTGCCCCGGAATCACGTTGGGGAAGTAGACGCTGACCGCGCGGGCGACGGATTCGATGCCCGCGAAGGTCTTCGTGGTGGTGAGGACCGTGCGGAACTGGGTTGTCCAGTCCTGGCTCGCCGGTGTCTTGTACAGCTCCTCCAGCGACTGCACCAGGTCGACGTCGTCTCCGACGCCGTAGGCGTTCAGCAATTTGCGGAGGTCACCGACCATCCGGAAGGTGCTCTGGCCGAGTTCGATGCGTCGAAGCTTGTCGTAGGTGAGTCCGCTGACCGTCTTCGCGGCCTCCTCGATGGTCAAGCCGGCGGTCTTGCGAAGCTCGCGCATCTGGATGCCGAGGTCCACCCGTGGTGCCGTCGTCCCGATCTGCTTGGCCATGCTCTGCATCCTCCTGCGTCTCAAGTCGCCTGTGCACGCACGGGAGCTACCGATCTTGCCATCAGAGCTCAGGGTCTGGCACCCCAAGTCCCCTTCGTGTAGCCCCCACTGCATGGTGCGGCATATACCAATCCATACGCCAGTGCATACGCAGTACTGAATCGATTGCGCATGAACCTGCTTACGCGTCACTGTAGTTGGGCGCGACGAACCGGGCGTCAGCTGCGACGAGGCCCCGGAGGGCGGAGCGCACACGCGGTCATCGCCATGAGTGTCCAAGCGAGGTACGAGCCCGGAAGCCGAGGTCCTCCATGCCGCAGATAGTGAGCGCCGCTCTCGCCTTCCCCCCAGCCGACGCACGCCTAACTGGGGGTGCAACAACCGCAGTTGATGCGTACGGGCCTCCTCGTCGTCCGCAGCGTTTCGCTCGTGGTTGGTGTATCAACGCGAACGCCGTAGGGCTTGCCCGGGTACACACCAGGACGTTTCTGGGCGTCATGGACTGGGCGGGGCAGCAGGCTGATGCCGTTCTCGTCGTCGCGGAGTTGGTGGAGAACGTCGTCGACCATGTCGGACCGTACGGCGACGGTGAGGTCCGGCTGGCCTTGACGATCACCGACGAGGAGGTACTCCTCATCGACGTGACGGACCCGGACCCGGAGTTCGACGGGTTCCACGAGGCCGTCTCGGTGCAGAAGGCGACGGGGCTTGGGCTCGTGCGGGAGTTGGGAGCCGACATCAGCTGGAGTGCTCCGGAGGACGTGGAGGAGAAGACCGTCCGGGTCCGGATGCCGTCGCTTCGCTCGCCGTGATGTCTCGATGCCGCTTCCGTCTCTTCGGTGCCGCCCGCGCCTTCGCCTTCTTGTTTCCGAGGATGTCTATGTCTGGCCGTACGTCCCCCAGTACCCCGGTCACCCACCGCCGCCGTACCCATCAACGCCCGCCGCAGGCAGAGCAGTTGGTGCTCGGGCAGGTCTGGTTCGCGGTGATGGCTCCGTTGCTGGTCGTTGTGGTGCTGCTGGGTGTGGCGGTCGTGGTCCGGCAGGCGGGGCTGGTGTCGGCGGGGTGGCTGTTGGTGGGGTTGTGCGGTGGCATGGTGGTGCCGGTCGGGGTTGGTGTGTGGCGGGTCCGGGCCGTGGTGGAGGTGGTGGGGCAAGTCGGCGCCGCTGAGCGTCAGTTGGCCGCCGTAGAGCGTCGGCGGGCGATGGATGCGTTGGTGGCCGCGCAGAGGTCTGTGGTGTGGGCGGCGGGTGAACTGTGCCGCGGGGGAACGGTTCCGGTTCCGCCCGCCGGAGGGGCGGGGGACGGCGGGCCGGGTGGGGGGCTTGAGGCGTGCGTGGCGCGGGTGCAGGCGGAGAGTCTGCGTGCCTTGATACAGGTGCACGAGGGGTCTCAGTCGGCGATGCGGGTGCGTGAGCAGTCGCAGTCGGTGGTCCTGGTGCCGATGCTGTTGCAGTTGTCGAGGCGTCAGCATGCGCTGGTGGGGCGGGCGATGGAGGCGCTGGACGGGCTGGAGCGGCAGACGGAGGACCCGGATCAGCTGGAATCGCTCTTCGCGCTCGATCATCTGGTGACGCGGTTGCGGCGGCACGTGGAGAGTCTGGCGGTGCTGGGCGGGCAGTCGCTGCGCCGTGCGATGGGCCCGGTGAGCGTGCGTACGGTGCTGGGGGGCGCTATCGCGGAGGTCGAGCAGTACACGCGGGTCAAGCAGGTGGTCAGTGATGTGGTCGGTGACGCGCTGGCGTTGCCGGGGCATGTGGGTCCCGATGTCACGCATCTGCTGGCCGAACTGATTGAGAACGGGACGCAGTTCGCTCCTCCGCACGCGCGGGTGCTGGTGCGGGCGGAGCGGGTGCCGGCCGGTCTGGAGGTCGAGGTCGAGGACCGTGCGCTGGGGCTGGAGGCGGGGGAGTACGAGCGGTTGAACCGGCTGCTGGCCGATGCCGGGCAGGTGGATGCGGGCGCGCAGGTCAAGGACGGCCGGATCGGTCTGCCGACGGCCGCGCGTATCGCCCGCCTCCACGGTCTGACGGTCGTCCTGCGTGCCAATCCGGCGGGCGGCACGACGGCCACGGTGATCGTCCCCAGTGCGCTGCTGGTCACCGTCGAGCCCCCGGACATCATCCGTGCTTCGGCCCTGCGGGCCGGGCACCGGGCACCGGACGCAGCGGCCGCTGCGTCTGCCCTCACGCCGCCGGCGGCCCCGGTCCCTGCGGCGGACACCGCGGTGGGCGAGGGGCTGTCGGAGGCGAGGCCCGCGGAGGGTGCGCCGAGGCTGCCGCGCCGGGTACCGCAGCAACTGCCCTTGTCCGGGGCCGGATCACGGGCGCCGGATGCGGCGGGCACGGCCGATCCGGGCCTGCTGGCCGCGTTCCACACCGGCATGCGGGCGGCAAAGGCCGCCCCGGCACCGGGCAGTTCCCCGGCCGTCCACCCCTAGCACCCCCACGCCCCACCCCCCACCACGCCCCCCATGCCCCCCACGCGCCCGTTCGGCACCAGCGCGGGCGGCTGATTCTTCTTGGAGTGATTCCGTATGGCGTACGACCTGACCGCCGTCCCCGACCGGGAACGTGTGAGCGAGCCTCCGGCGGACGCGGCGGGCCTGGAGGCCCTGACCTGGCTGCTGGACGACTTCGTCAAGATGACCCCGGGTGTCCTGTATGCGCAGGTGGCCACGCGTGACGGGCTGAAGGCGCTGGCCAGCGGGATGCCACGGGACTGGGCGGACTCGATGGCCGCGGTGGTGTCGGGCCTGTCGTCGCTGGCGCGGGGCTTCACCGGGCCCACGGGCAAGAAGGGCGGCGTCAAGCAGCACATCATCGAGCGGGACGACTGCTACCTGTTCATCACCGGCGCGGGCACCGGCACGGTCCTGGGCGTGATCGCCCGGCCCGAAGCCACTGCCCAGACCGTCGCCTACGAGATGACCATGCTGGTGAAACGGTTCGCGCCGCACATGAGCGTCCTGGCACGCCGGGACACCCCGGCGCGCCAGGACCCGGGGCCGGGCAGTGAGTAGGCCCGGGGTGTGCCCGCAGGCCGCGGTGCAGGCGGTGGAGGCGGTGGAGGCGGTGGAGGCGTCGTTCGTCCGGTCCTACGTGCTGACCGGCGGCCGGACGCGGCCCGAGCACAGCCTCGGCCTGGACATCCAGCTGGAGGCCGGGCCGGGCCGGGCGGGACCCGCGCTGCCCCACGAGTGCCACCAGATCCTGGCGCTGTGCCGGTCGCGGCGGCGCTCGGTGGCGGAGCTGGCGGGCACGCTCCACCGGCCCGTGGGCGTCGTCCGGGTCCTGGTCTCGGACCTGCTGGACGCCCGCGCCCTGCGCGTGTGCGCGATCGTCCCGGGCCCGGCGTCGTCCGACGATTCCCCGGCCGGGCCCCGCCCGTCCCGACAGAACCTGGAGGCAGTCCTTGTCGGTCTCAAACACTGGCAGCCCCGTGCGCGCCCGCAGGCGGTCTGACCCGTCGGCGCCCGCCGGTGCGGGTGCCGGATCCCGGGACGCGCTGTGCCCGACGTCCCTGAAGATCGTGATCGCCGGGGGGTTCGGGGTCGGCAAGACCACCTTCGTGGGGGCCATCAGCGAGATCGAACCGCTGAGCACCGAGGAACGCCTCACCGAGGCGAGCATCCCGGTGGACCGGCTGGAGGGTGTCGCGGACAAGACGACCACCACGGTCGCCTTCGACTTCGGCCGCCGCACCTTCGAGGTCCCCTTCCCGCTGGAGCTGTTCCTCTTCGGCGCCCCGGGGCAGCCGCGGTTTCTGGACCTGTGGTCCGAGCTGGCGTACGGGGCGGTCGGGGCGGTCGTCCTGGCCGACACCCGCCGCCTTCAGATCAGCTTCACCGCCTGCGACTTCTTCGAGCAGACCGGCCTGCCCTTCGTCGTCGCCGTCAACCACTTCCCGGGCGCCTACCACTACCCCGAGGACGAGATCCGCACCGCGTTCGGCCTGCGCCCGCACGTTCCCGTGGTGGCCTGCGACGCCCGCGCCCCCGACTCCGTCGCCGGGGTCCTGCTCGCCCTGGTCGCCCACGCCCTCGACCCCGACCGTCCCGCCGACTCCCTCCTCCAGGACGCGTGATGACACCCGACCCGCACCCCTACCCCCCGGCCGCACCCCACGCACGGGAACTCCAACTGCCGCGCCGTACCGTCCCGTTGGGCCCGCCGGTGCGTGAGGTGATCGTCCCGCCGCCCGGGACGATCACCCTGGGCAGCGAGCCCGGCAGCACCCTGGACCGGGAACTGGACGCGCTGGACGAGCGGCTGGCCGCGCTGCACCGCACCGGCCACGGCACCGGGCCCAGCGCGTTCTTCGACGGCCTCGCCACCCGCGTGGCGGAGGCCACCGGGTTCCCCTACGGGATGGTCAACCTCTACCTGGCCGACCAGACCTTCACCGGCCTGCACAACCCCCCGCCCGAAAGCGGCCTGCCCCAGGTGGGACGCACCATGAGCCGCCGCCACGGCTACTGCCCCGAGGTCGTCGCTGGCAGGAAGGCCCTGCCCCTGTGGGACGTACGGGCCAGCCCCCGCTTCGCGGGCAACCCGGTCGTCGACGCCATCGGCATCCTCGCCTACTTCGGCGCACCGATCCTGTTCACCGACTCCCACGGCACCGAACGCGTCCTGGGCACGGTCTGCGTCATCGACGTCGAACCCCGCCACAAGCACCAGGCCGCCGAGCTGCGCGACACCACCAAGGACGCGGCCCGCGAGGCCACGACCGCCTTCGGCCTCCCCGTCCCCCGCGCCCTGGCCCCCTGACACCCCGCCGCCCGTCCCGACTCGACCGCCGACCCCCGCAGGGAGAGGGCCGACCATGTCCGCCACACCCAGTCCCGCCAACCCGTATCTCACCCCCGACCACGTGGAACTCGCCCGGCAGGCCGACGCCTTCGCCGAAGGGGAGGTCGCTGCCCGTGTGGAGCGGATGGAAGCGAAACCCGGCAAGGTCGAGCAGACCCTGGCCCGGTACATGGCCGCCCGGGGCTGGTTCGGGGTCACCATCCCCCGCCGGTACGGCGGCAAGCAGGCCGGACACACCGCCAAGACGGTCCTGATCAACCACGTCGCGCGCGTATCGGCCGCCACCGCGGCCATCCTCCAGGCCGGTCTGATCCCCGTCGCCGCCCTCCTGCACTTCGGCACCGACGACCAGAAGACCCGCCTGCTGCCCGCGGTGGCCGCCGGGGAGGTGCTGCTGTCCATCGCGGCCACCGAGCCGGAGCACGGCGGACACATCGGCGGGATACAGACCAGCGCCGAACGCGACGGGAACGAGTGGGTGATCACCGGCAGCAAGGCGCACATCGGCAACAGCCACCTCGCCCACCTGCATGTCGTCATCGCCCGCACCGCCCCACCCGGCACCAGCGCATCACGGGCGCTGACCGCGTTCCTGATCGAGCACGACCGTCCCGGCGTGAGCCGCGCCCCGCACCGGCCCGCGCTCGGCCTGCACGGCTTCTCCTTCGGCCGCCTCAATCTTGACCGTGTCCGTGTCCCCGAGAGCAGCGTGCTCGGCGCGGTCGGCGAGGGCATGGACATCGCCCAGAGCACCAGCATCCTCTACGGCCGCCCCAACCTCGCCGCCGTCTCCCTCGGCCTGCACGAGGCGACCGTGGAACTCACCGCCTGCCACCTGCGCCAACGTCCGCGCTACGACGGCACGTTGGCCGACCTCCCCGTACTCCGTGACCGCCTCGGCGGCATGGCAGGCCGGCTGCGAGGTGCCCGCGACCTCGCCTACCAGGCCGTCAGCCACCTCGACCGAGGCCAGGCATCCGACGACGAACTCATCAACTCGAAATTGCAGGGCCACACCTGGGCCGCCCGCTCGGCCCAGGACGCCCTCGAACTGCACGGCGCCGCGGGCCTGTCCATGGACTACCCCCTCCAACGCCTGTGGCGCGATACCCAGTGCATTTACCCGCCTGCCGGGACCGGCGAGTTCCAGCGCATCCACCTCGCCAAAACCGCGCTCGGCGAAACCCGCACCGACTGGTCCCAGCGGCTGGCCGACCACACCCGCCAACTCCACCCGGCCCCCATCACGGCCGCCTGAACTCCCGCGCGCGGCAGGCACCATCCATTCCCGACTGCCGCACGCGGGCCGCGCTCGCCGCCGCCGGAGCCCATTCGGGCATCCCCCGTCGGCGGCGGGGAGCGTCACCCCGAACACCCTTCGCCTCGCGGGACCGGACGGTGGCCCCGGGAGGCGAAGGGCCGCCCGACCACGCTGTGCGGGCATGTCGCCCGCAAGACCGCCCCCTTTCCAAGGACTGTGCATGGCCACTGGCCCCATACCGGGCAAGACGTCCGCCCTGCGGACACCCGGTCCCTCTTCCTGCACCCGCTTACCCGTACGCCGGGCCGACGCACAGAATCCGGGGTACGCGGCGCTCCGGTCCTTGTGCGCGGCAGCCGCCACGGCGAGGCGGGAGGACGTCTGTGTCTGACCAGACGATCGTCATCACCCCGCCGCGTACCGTGTGGCGGCAGCTGCGGAGCGGGAGTTTCACCACCGCGGGCGCCTACACGGCGGTTCTCGGGATCTACACGGCCGTCGCCGCCCCGTACCTGTTCAGCGCCCTGGGCACTGTTCTGGGCCTGTACGGCATCGCCGTGCCCGCCTGGTGGATTCACTGGCCGGTGGGGGTGTGGCTGGAGATCCTCGGGGCCGGGGCCGCGGCCGTGTGGCTGCTGGCCCTGCTGGACGACAGTGCGCTGATGCGGCAGACCGGCAAGGCATTGCGGATCATGGGCTGTGTACTCCTGCTCGCCGTGGCCGGGGCGGACGCGCAAGGGTGGATGCCCGGCCCGGCGGCCGGAGTCGTCGGCCCGGCGGCCGAGATCGGCTTGTACCTGTGGCTGGCCGCGGAGGTGTGCTCCAGCCACGGCATCGCCCCGGACCGGTGGCTGGCGCGGACCCCGCCGCGCGGTCGTGGCCGTACGGCCACGGCGGAGAGCGTGCAGGTCTCCGCGCTGGCAGCCCTCGTCTTCTCCCTGACCTACTTCCTGCTGACCGCCCTGTCCCACCTGCCCGCCCCTGCGCCCCGGCAGGATCAGACGACCGCGGCCTCGGCGGGCGGCATGAGCGCCTTCCTCACCCAGATCCTGTGGTCGGCCGTGGTCGAGGAGATCGTGGTGACCGCGGCTGTTGCGACCATCCTGCTGCTCGCCCGCCGCCCGTTGTGGGAAATCCTCCTGGCCAGCGCGCTGATGAGGGCACTGCCGCATCTGTATCTGGGCCTGTCCCTCACCCTCGGCGTGGTCGTCCTGGGTGTCGCGTGCGCCGCCCTGTACTGCCGTTACCGGCGCATCCTGCCCCTGGTCGCCGCGCACCTGGCGTACGACCTGGCCACCGTCTACCTGGGGCCCTGGATGCGCCCGCTGGCCGTGCTGTGCGCCTGGGGCGCCATAGCCACCCTCGCCGTCCTCGCCGTCCTCAGCATCCTGACGCCGGCCTCCCCCGCACGCCCCGGGCCTGCCGCCCCGTCCGTACCTAAAGACCTCCGTGATCACAGCCGGGAGACCGAGCATGCCTGACAGAGCGTTCACGCTCCTGCCGTCCGGGTTGTTGACGGTGGACGAGCTGAAGAAGGCCGTGGGCGGCCGTCGAGTCACCACCGTGCTGCTGGGCGTGCCCGACCTGAGCGGCCGGCTCCGGGGCAAACGGATCAACGCCCGTGTGTTCGTGCAGCAGGCGGTGGGGGCGCGGGGGTCCGGCCCCGTCGTGGCCGCCGACCCCGACATGACGCCTCTCAACAGCACCGGGCTGCCCTGGGACACCGGATTGGGCGAGCTGCTCGTGCAGCCCGACCTGGACACGATCCGCCACCTGCCCCACGACCCCGGTACCGCGCTGGTCCACGGCGACCTCCTCCACTCCGACGGCACGCCGGTCGATGCCGCTCCCCGCCAGATGCTCCGGGACCAGATCGGCCGCCTGCGCCGCCTGGGATTCGAGGTGAAGGCCGGGCTGCACAGCACGATGGTGCTCTACCACGGCACCCCGCAGCAGTTGCGTGCCGAGCGGTATCAGTTCCTGCGCCCCGTCTTCTCCGACGCCGACGACCACTCCCTCAGCCACCCGCAGGACCTCACCGCCTGTCTCGACGACCTGGAACAGACGTTGCAGGACGCCGCGGCGCCCGTGGAGTCGGTCAGCACGTATTCCACCCCGGGGCAGATCGGGTTCACTTTTCCCCACGGCGAGGCGATGAGCGTGTGCGACGCGCACACCGTCTACCGGCACGCCGCACTGGCAATCGCCGCCTGCCGCAGGATGACACCGTCGTTCATGGCCGCCCCGGAGACCGGCGTCGTCAACGGCCTGCACCTGCGCCTGTCCCTGTGGCAGAACGGACACAACGCCTTCGCCGCCCCGCCGGACACCCCGGATCCCGGCCGCAGCCTGCCGGACCCGCTGAGAAATGCGGTCGCCGGGCTCATCTGCTGCCTGCCGCACCTCGCGCCGCTCTACGCGTGGGGGGACAACGCCTACCGGCGCTACCTCCCCTACTCGTTCGCGCCCACCAACTTCTCCTGGGGCTTCGACAACCGCACGTGCGCGGTCCGGATCGCGGGGGAGGGCCCCGGCCGCCATCTGGAAGTCCGGACAGCAGGCGCGGACGCCAGCCCCTACCTCGCCGCCACCGCTTCCCTGGCCGCGATCTGCCACGGTCTGACCGAACAGCCCGCCCTTCCGCCATCGTCGGAGCACGACGCCTACCCCGACACCCGTCCCCGGCCCGTCCCCCGCGACCTGGCCGAGGCCGTCGCCGCCTTCGAAGCCAGCACGCTCGCCCGACGCGCCCTGGGCAAGCACGTCGTAGAGCACTATGTCCAGGCGGCACGGCAGGAGGCCGATCACGTCCGCTGGCAGGTCCCCGACATCGAGCGGATGCGGGGGTTCGACCGTGCCTGACATCTCCCGGCGCCCCCGTGAACGGCCTGTCCGCGCCCGGCGCGGACGCGAGGGCGCACGCAGAACGACGCCGAACCGGGCTGCCGTAGGCCGGCGCGAGCGAGAGACACCGGTGCAGGCCGACATCAAACGGGTGGAGGCACTCCTGTGCGAAAGGCTGGCCGACGGCACCTATCCCGTCCGCTCCTGGTTTCCCGCCCATACCGCGCTCGTGGCCGAACTCGGCGCCACACTCCATGTGATCTTGCACGTGACCAGGCGGCTGGTCTCTGCCGGTCTCATCGGCACGAAGCTCTCGGTCGGCAGCTACGTGATCGATCCCGATGATCCCGCCGCGCTGCCGGCCACGCCGTCCCCCAAGGCCGCCCGGGCCGAGAGGTGGAAGAAGGAACTGCGTGCGCTGCCCGCGGTCACCTCCGCCGAGCGGCTGACAAACGACGAGGCGGCCCGCTTTTCCACGGCGGTCAGGCGAGCACTTCACCGCGGTGCAACCGTGCACGACATCGCCGCGTTCACCGGCCGCTCGATCTGGACTGTCCGTAGGGCCGCCGATGCGTTCCCCGCGCCTTCGCCTGCCGCTGACCCCACCGCGGCCACCTGACTCCCGCGCGCGACAGCACCGTCCATTCCCTGCTGCCGCGCGCGGGTCCGCGCTCCCTGCCACCGGGCCCACCCGGGCCTCCCCCGTCGGCGGCGGGGAACCACCCGACACCCTTCCAACCCCCCTTCGTTTCCCCGGGACTTGTGACGGTGATCCGGGGAAACGAAAGGCCACACCAATCTCCCTGCGCGATCCGACGCATCCCTGGCGCGCAGGACTTACCGGAACAGCATTCGAGGATATGGACATAAAGGCCACCAAAGGCCCCGACACGTTATCGGGCGAGTGCGCGGCGGGCTCGCCTTCATCCCTTCCGCAGACGGGCCGCCCGCCCGAGCAGGGCCGCCCGCTCGTCTCGGCGGCGGGCCTGCTGCTGCTCGCTGTCGGTCCCTCCATGGCCCTGGGCGCGATGGAGTTCGCGGGGATGGCCGGTGCGCACATCCCGCCCGCCGCCGAGCGAGCCGTGAGCATCGGGTCCAAGACGGGGGCGATTCTCGTCCTGTACTGGCTTGTGCGTGCGGTGACCGTCCGGGCCGCCCGCGACCGGCTGTCCCGGCGCCACCGGGCGGGGCAGACGGCCGGTGCTGCCGCGCTCGGTATCACCGCTGTGTCGGCGCTCATGGCCGGGGGCCGCCTGTACGAACCGGGGGGCGCGCTCTACGAACTGGGCCTGGCATGGCTGGCCTGGGAAGTCACCCGCGCGAACGGTCTTACGCCCGGCGCTCCTCCCGCACCGCCCGTCGCCGGGCACCGGCCGTCCGGCCCGGACAGGCACCCGCCCGCCCGGGCGTTCCTGCGGGGGCTGTGCACGCGGCCGGGCCTGTGGCCCTTCCTCGTGGTCACGGGACAGGGCGTCATCTGCTGCCTGCTCGGCATCCTCCTCAACGGCCTGGTGACCGGCGCAGTACAGAGCACCGGGCTGGTCATGCACCAGGACCAGATGACCACGCTGGGGATCCACACCCCCGCACAGCTGGCCGTGGAGGTGGTGCGCGCGGTGGCCATGGAAGACGTCGTGGTCCTGGGGGCCACCGTCACGCTGCTGGCCGCGGCCCGGCGGCCCGCCTGGCAGATCTACGCCGTCATCGCCGTCATCGAGGTGCTGCTGCACGGCTACGCGGGAATCCCCGCTCTCACGTTCGCCCTCTGGGCCGTCCTGCGTGTCCGCCTCTACCTGAGCCACCGGCTGCTGCTGCCGCTGATGATCAGCCACGCCGCCTGGGACCTCGTCAACAGCGGCAGCTGGTACCTGCCGTTGGCGGGCCAGGTTCTGGCCACGGGTGTACTCGTCGTGCTCTGCACGATCGGGGTCCTCGGAGCACGCGGCCCCATCGGGTTCTTCGGATGGACGGACGGAGACGCCAAAAACGCCGTGGCGGCCCCGGAGAGCACGGATATCGCGCCGGAGGACACGGATGTCCGACGATGACGCCGCCCGCACCACGGCCGAACCGGCGCACCACGACGTGCCCGCGCCACGGGCACCGGACAGCAGACATGGCCCGGCCGTCTCCAGCGGCCACGGCCGCCTGTTCGGCGCACTGCTGCTCGGCGCCGCCGCCGCGGCACCGTACCTGGGGAGCGCCGTCAGCCCGCCCGTCATGCGGATCGCCGAACTCCCCTACGTCCGCACCCTCCAGACAGCAGGACCCGCCCAACCATCTCCACGCTCCGCGCTACCGCCCGCCACCCAGGTCAAGACGTGAGCATGACGGCCGTCCACGACCGCATCGAACAGCTGCTCCTGGTGCACGCGGAGAACGAGAGTGATCCCCCGGACCAAACCGCTGCCGGTGCCCACGCCGGAAGGGATCTCAGGAACACAAACCCGCTCTGGCCCACTGCCCCGTGGAGCATCGCGATGGGCGGACGCACCACGGCACACGGACACAACCACGACTCCCGGCGAGGCAGTTGTCGAACTGCGGCACCGGGTCCACCACCGCCAACATCGAGACCAGGGAGCGTCATGCCCAACGAGACACAGGACTGGTTCCAGGACCCGCCGCCCCGCCGCGTGGGAGCCCTCGCCCTCATCACGAGGGGCACGCAGATCCTCATGGTCAGCCGCCCGTACCTGGCGGCCGTCTCCGAGTGGGGACTACCGGGAGGTTCGGCCGCCGCCAACGAACTCCCCCGCCGTGCCCTCAGCCGCCTGCTCGCCGAGCGGCTGACCCTTCGGGCGACCGCCGGCCGTCTCCTCGTCGTCGACCATGTCCCGGAGCAGCCGGGACAGCACTGCGAAGGCACCAACTACGTCTACCGGGTGGACATCCCCGGTGATGCCGATCCGGTGGTCACCGAGTCCGGCCGCCTGGGCGAAGCACGCTGGGCCGAGCGTGCCGAGGTGGGCGACCTCGCCGTCGACCACGCCCTGCGGCGCATCGAGCAATGTCTCACGGCCGCCGACAGCGGGCAGTTCGCGGAATTGCTCCTCGGCATACCGCAGTACAGAGAGGACCCGGCCGCGTAATCCTCTGCCCGGCCCATCGATCCGCGCCCCGGAGCGGACACAGCGATCAACTCCGCTTCTTGAACGCCTGCCCCCGGCACCCCGTGCTCGGCCAACGCCGGGGGCAGGCCCCCAACAGCCCGGCCTCGCTCTGCGGCGAAGCAAGCAGCCGACCGGCCGCGAACAGGACGTGACCGTCCCGACCGCGGGCGGAGCACCCAAGGGAGTCCCGGACCGGCACGCGCTCCGGAGCCGGCTCGCAAACCGAAACACCAACCCGTAGTACACAGAGGAGACGCACGTGACAGTCAACGTGCCCATCGATGACATCTATGACCAGCTGCCGCCCGAACCCGCCCGCGTCTACGAGACCCTGGGCATTTCCTTCCCGCTGGATGTCGACGTCGCGTTCGCCGCGGCCGTCTGCACCCTGTCTCCGTCCCTGGCCCAGGAGCACCTCCAGACCCTGAGCACGGCGGGCCTGCTGGAACCGGCACCCACCCGCCCCGCCGCCGTCCTCGTCCGCGGACGCGTCTACCGCGTCCCCGACTCCGTCCGCGCGCACGCCCGCGACCACTACGCCCGCCGGACGGGCGCACCGGCCGGTGAACCGCTGCCGGACCTGCGGCGCCGGGCGCTGGACTACTACCTCCACACGAGCACCGCCGCGGAACACACCCTCACGCCCACCCACTGCGCGCTGGAGCGCGAATACCTCCACGTTCCGGCCGACCCGGTCGATCTCGCCCAGGAGGAGGCGGCACTGGCATGGCTTCAGGCCCAGCGTGACAACCTGCTCGCCGCGGTCCGCACCGCGGACACCGCGGGTCTGGACGCCATGGTCTGGCAGCTGGCCCACGCCCTGTGGCCGCTGCTGCGCGCCACCCACGACTACCCGCTGTGGTTCGAGACGCACGAACGCGCCCTCGGCGCCGCCCGCCGCTGCCACAACGGCGCCGCCGAGACCGAGATCCTGAACACCTGGGGGATCGGCCTGCGCGGCTACGGGCGCCACACCGAGGCGGCCGACATATTCGACAAGGTCCTGCACAGGGCCCGTGAGGCCAGGGACGAACGCGCGATCGCGCAGGCCCTGCACGAGATCGGCGCCACCCACGCCGACGCGGGCCGTCCCGCCGACGCCGAGCCCTTCCTCGCCCGCGCCCGCGGCATCCGTCTCCGGCTGACCCGCAACAGCCGCACCGAGGCCCAGCAGCGCACCCACCGGCGCAGCGTGGCCGTCACCGACGTGTGCCGGGGCCCGGTCCTGTCCGCCCTCGGCCGAGATGCCGCCGCGGTCCGGATCCTGACCGCGGCGCGCGCCACCCTCATCGAGGCCGGTGACCGCCTGGACGCGATGCGGGCCCTGGCCGCGCTGGGCCGCGCGCACGCCGCCGCCGGTGGCCTGGACGCCGGTGAAGCGGCCGGCCGACAAGCAGTCGAGGAGTGCGACCAGGCGGGCTGGACCCGGTGGCAAGCCCGCAGCCGCGACCTGCTCGGCCTGACCCTCCAGGACGCCGGACACTACGACGAGGCCGGCGCCCTCTTCCGCGCCGCCCTGTCCCTCTACGACCCGATCGACTCCCACGAGGCCGACCGGGTCCGCCGCCACCTGACCACGCTCTCCACGATCGCCCCCACCACTGGCGGCGGAGACAGCATCGCGTCCAGCCCGGACACCACCTGAACCCCTGAAGCCCGTCCGGCAACGGCGCTACCGGGGTGAACATCGCCCCGGCAACAAGAACTCGCCCCCCTGCTACCGCGGACTCCCGACAGGCCACGGCCGCGGGCTCAATCGGCAGGCGCCGTCACGCCACCAGGAGTGCTGACCGCCCCCGAACGCATCGCCACAATCGCGTTCGCCGGTTCCCGATGCCCTCTCTCTCCGACTGTGTTCCGTCAACTGCCCGAACGTCCAAGGGAAACTATGCCGACAACAGATGGTCCATCGCTGAGTTTGCGCCAGCAGCAGATCCTTACCTTCATCAAGGACTCGACCGACAACCGTGGATTCCCCCCGTCAATCCGCGAAGTAGCTGCAGGGGTCGGGCTAAGCAGCACGCGGACCGTGAGGTACCACATCAACATCCTGGAAGAGCAGGGACACCTCACCCGTGTCCGGAATAGCCAACGTACTTACCAGGTCGTGACCGATCCCAAACTGTCCCACTCGGGAAGCAACCCCGCGAACTCCGCCTGCCATTTCCTCACCCCCGGAAATTCCGAGAGCACATCCGGAACGGTATACGTCCTGCAGATCGTGCTGGGCCCCGCAGCCGGCCATGCCCTGCTCAACGGCGCCCAGCTCACCGTGGAACAGGACGGGCAACACAGCCTCAGCACCCCGGTGACCGACCACGCCACCATCCTCGGCCGAGTGGTTGCCGTGGCTCACCCTCTGTAGCAACACATTGCCGCCGCGCCGACCCCACGGGCCCGGCACCCTTTCTGACCGCTCATCATTCCAAGGAGAATCCACGTGGCACTGACCGTCATGAGCCAGAACGTCCAGTACGGGGCGGACAAGGACGGACGCTGGGACGGCATCATCCCGGAGATCCGTTCCGTCGAACCCCAGCTGCTCCTGCTCCAGGAGGTCGACTGGCTCGCGGACCCGGCTGCGGCCCGGGCCGCCGGCGACGCGCTGGGCATGGAAGTGCGGGTCGCGCCCAGCCGCACCCTGAACACCGCGGTCGCCTGGAATCCGGCGGCGCTGGAACTGCTGGACATCGAGACCAAGTACAGCAGGGAACTGCACCACGGCTACTGCGCGGCCCGGTTCCGTCCCCTCGGGCTTGCCCGGGAGTGGCCGGAGCCGCTGGTCGCGATCAGCACGCACCTGACCCCCTACTCCGCGCAGGCCGCGGCCCAGGAGGTACAGCTGCTGATCGCGCGCGCCTACCGGCACGGTGGTATCGCCCTGCTCGGCGGGGACATCAACCACATGCCGTTGGGGGACGATGAAATCGACTGGACGCGCGTGAAGCCCTACAACCGCACCTCTCGCTGCCACCGCCGCGAGCACCCGACCGACCCGTGGCGCGGCAACCGCGTGGTCGGCCAGACCCTGCGCGACGGCGAGTTCACCGACGTGGCCGCGTACCTGGCCGACCGGCGCTCCGATCCCTCCCTGCGGGGGGCGACCGGCAAGCACGGCCTGCTGCGGGTGGACCAGGTGCACGTCACCCCCGCCCTCGTCCCTGCCGTGAAGGACTACTGGTGCGTGGACCCCGGTCCGCACAGTGACCACCGCGGCGTCGTCGCCGTCCTCGACCTCGACCAGGCCGACACCGGCCGAGTCGTCGAGTACACGTGAGCGGACCACAGCCGTCTCGCCGTGCCCCGGGTTACGGCCCCGGGGCACGGCGAGACGACGA
Organism: Actinobacteria bacterium OK074; assembly: GCA_001298575.1. Lineage (GTDB taxonomy): Bacteria > Actinomycetota > Actinomycetes > Streptomycetales > Streptomycetaceae > Streptomyces. The sequence goes on along the minus strand of LJCV01000275.1, from coordinate 181,890 downwards.
CAACTAACTTGGCAGGAAAGGCAGGATCGGCATGACAGACACGGCAGACGTAATGTCCGTGGCCACCGGCACGCGGGACGGAGGCGGCCGTGCGTCGGAGGACCGGATCGTTACGGCGGTGCCCGGGGCCGTCGTCGTTCTGGACGGCGTCTCCACCGTGAGCAGCGCCGAGCCCCTGGGCGGCTGGTACGCCCAGACACTCGGGGACCACCTGGCGCACGGACTGCTCCACACACCGCACGCGGACCTTCCCGTGGTCCTGGAGACGGCGATCCGCGCGGTCGCCGCCGAGCACGGCCTGCGGCCGGGGGACTCGCCCGCGGCGACCGTCGCGATCGTGCGCCGGCACGGCACCCGGATCGAGGCACTCGTCCTGGGCGACACTCCCGTTCTCGCCCGCACGGCCGGGGGCGAGATCCACCTGGTCCAGGACAACCGGCTCGCCCAGCTGGTGGCTCCCCGGCCCGAGACCACCGAGTACCGGACGTGGCTCCGGGCCGGCCGCGGGTTCCAGGATCCCGAACACCGCGCCCTGCTCCAGAAACTGCGCGCCCACCAGCTGCGGCATCTCAACAACGACGGCTCGCCGAGTGCCTACTGGGTCGCCGAAGCCGACCCGCGGGCCGCCCACCGAGCAGTGACCCGGTCCTGGCCCGCAGACACCGTCGACTCCCTCCTGGTCATGACGGACGGCGTGAGCGCAGCGGTCGAGGAGTACGGCCTGCTCTCCTGGGACGCCCTTTTCGATGCCTGCCACGTGCACGGGCCGCAGCACGTGGTGGAGATGGTCCACGCCGTCGAGGAGAGCGACCCCCAGGGCGTCCGCTGGCCCCGCTACAAACAGCACGACGACAAAGCAATCGCCCACGTCACGTGCATCCCCCTGCCCGAGCCGACCGCTTAAGAGGACTCGATGACCTTGACCTTCACTCTCACCGAACACGCCTCGACCCCCAAACTCCCCGACAGCCAGGGCGAAGACCGGCTGCTGAACACCCTCACGGCCGACGACGGGTTCCTGCGCTGCTGTGCGGTAGTGGACGGCGCGACGGACAAGAGCGGCCGTGACTACGGCGGCCTGTCGGGCGGCGCACGCGCCGCCGACCGCATCGTCACCACGCTGCAGAACCTGTCCGCCGACAGCACCGCGGTCGGCATCCTGGACGCCGTCACCGGCGGTCTGGCCGCTCTGCGCACGGAATGGGGGATAGCGGCCGACGACCTCCTGGCGCCCAGCGCGGTAGTCGCCATCCTGCTCCCCGACCGCCGCCAGATCATGCGCGTGGGCGACGTCCACATCGGCATCCGCCGCCGCAACGGCGCGTGGGAATACTTCCCGGCGGAGAAAGAGATCGACGGGGTGGTGGCGTCCGCGCGCGCCGCCCTGCTGCACGCCCTGCGGGCCGACGGCGCCGACCCGGCAGACCTGGCCCGAACCGACCCCGGGCGCGCGATGATGATGCCCCTCCTCCGCGTCCAGAACAGCCTGGCCAACCGGGACGGCTCACCCTACGGGTTCGGGGTCCTCGACGGGCGGCCTGTCCCCTACCGTTACCTGGAGATCATCGAGCTGGACGACACCGTCACCGAGATCGTCCTCGCCTCCGACGGTTACCTCTCGGCCGCGCCCACCCTCGAAGGCGCCGAGCGCGAACTGGCCGACGATCTCACGGCCGACCCCCTCCGAATCGGACTCCACGCCTCCACCAAGGGTATTGGCTCCGGCGCGAGCCGTTTCGACGACTGCACCTACGCACGCCTCGTCGCCCCGGGCACGGACAGCCGGACAGCCGGATGAAACCCTTCGAGCCCACCTTCTGCCCCGCCCCATCGAGGAGCCCGAGGACGAATCCGCACTCGACGAGGAGCAGATCGAGCAGATCTGTCGGATCGCGAGGTCGGGGTCTCGCGGAGGAGGACATGTGACCGGAGCCGCTGTACGTGTCGGCGTGGGCACGAGGCTGAAGTACGACGGCGAAGTCGTCGTGGTGGAGGAGATGTTCGGCTCGGCGGCCGGCAACGAGGTGCTGGTCCGTGACGGGCCGGGCCGCAGGTTCCGTCTGTCACTGCGCGAGGTGCTCGCCTCTGGCCGGGCCCAGGTCATCGCGACCGGACCGGGGCCGGAATCGGACGACGACCGCGACACCGCCTCGGCAACGCCTTGCACCGGGCCATTCCGCATACATCAGCGGCGAGTGAAACCGGGTGATCTGGCCGAGCTGTGCACCTGCCTCGATCTCGCCTTGAGGCGAGCGCGCCTTACGACTCCTGATCCTCATGAGGATGGGCTCGTTCTCGCAGCTCCCGGCGCATCCGAACTCGTTCCTCATCCCGGATCTTGGCGGTGAGGTCGCTGCTGAGGACGATCATCCCGCCCATACTGATCGCGGTCATCAGGAAGCCGAGCCAGGAAGCCGGGCTCGGCAGGAGCCAGCCCGCGATGATCCCGACGGCAGCCGTGCAGATGAGGATCACGTATCTGCCGTCGCCGGGGACATGACGCACCAACTGCTCCTTTCACGAGCGCACAACGATGCGATGGAACGATGGTCTCACCCGAGGTTCAGGGCGCCGCCGCCGATCAGGCAGACGCCGCCCCGCACTTCGATGTTCTCGATGTGCTTGGGGCTCCCTGTCGCGATGGCGTACAAGACGGAGGGCCGGCCGACCTGCGCGCCCTGGGCGATGGTGATCTCCTGCCCAGAGGCGATGCGGCCGTGCCGCAGCAGATGTGCGGCGAGCGGCCCGGCCGCGGAGCCGCATGCGGGATCTTCGGGAACTCGATCTTTCGGGCTGAGCATGCGCGAGACGACGCCTCCGCGGCCGTCATGGGCGAACACACTCAGTCGCCGGTCCTGCAGCACCTCGCGCAGCCGTGGCCAGTCGGGGACCAGGGACTCGACGAACTCGACGGTCGGGGCCGTCACGTAGGTGTGCGGGATCCCGGCGTCCTGTACCTCGACGGGAAGCAGGCTGGCTTCGAGGCCGAGCACGGCCAGCAGTTCGTCCGCCTTCTCGAATGCCGTCACCTTCGGGATCGGCTGCTGCATCGAAGCATTGTAGGTGACTTCGTCCAGCCGTTCCGTCCGGATGGGAATGACGCCGCCCGGTGTTGCCAGATGCCAGGTCCGCGTGTGTTCCTCAGCCTCCCGGGCCAGGACCACCGCTGTGCCCAGGAGCGGGTGTCCGGCCCACGGAACCTCGACCACCGTGGAGAACAGGCGCACTGCCGCGTCCGCACCGTCGGCGGCGGGGAACACGAAGGTCGTCTCCGACAGATTCATCTCCAGCGCGATCTTCTGGAGAAGCTCCTCGTCCAGGCGCTCGCCTTGGAGGAACACGGCGACCTGATTTCCTGCCAGGGGCCGATCGGTGAACACGTCGGCCAGGGCATACGGATGAGGAGTCATTCCGCGAATGTAGCGCCCAGCTGAACGCTGTCAGGGCCCCTTGGGATTGATCACACGGCACGCGTGATCACGATCGGGTCGACCGAAGGTCCCCGCGCCCGTAACGCCTCGGCCCGGACACTCCTTGCGGGCATCAGCGTAGGTGAATCTGGGCGTTCTGGCTGCGCGGAACATCCGGGATCTGGATCATGAGGAGGGTGGAGGACTGGTCCGACTGCAATGACCCGGCCGAGCTGCGCGAGGAACTCGCCCGGCTGCAGGCCGAGAACGGGCGCCTGCGAGCGCGCCTCGGCGCTACCTCCCCAACTGAGCCCGCTGTCCTGCGGCCCATCGCGGACCCTGTGCCGGTTACCCTGGTCCCCGGCGCCAACGGGCTGCCATACGCGGATGCCTCGTCCGGCACCGAGGCGAAGATCGCGCTGTTCCGGGCGCTGTTCGCTGGCCGTGAGGACGTCTCCGCCCGGCGGTGGGTGAGCTCGAAGAGCGGGCGTACCGGGTGGAGCCCGGCCGAGGACGACCCGTTCGACAAGAGCAAGGACGATGCGGACCGGGTGTTCTGGCCGCTGACCGACGACACCGTCTACGGCCACCTCGACCCGTCCCGGCAGGGCCGCCAAGAACTGCACATCGGCCTGTACCCGCTGCTGGCCGACGACACTTGCCGGCTGCTGGCGTGCGATTTCGACGGCAAGGACGGCAGCGACTGGCGCGGCGATGCCACCGCCTACGCCGAAGCGTGCCAACAGGCCGGTGTCCCTGCCTTGTTGGAGATCTCACGCTCCGGGCCTTGTTGGAGATCTCACGCTCCGGAAAGGGCGCCCACGTCTGGACGTTCTTCACCGCGCGCGTCGCCGCCGCTACCGCCCGCGCCCTGGGCATGGCGCTGCTGCGGCGGGCGATCGACGCCCGCGGATAGATGGCGCTGTCCAGCTACGACCGTCTCTTCCCCGCTCAGGACTTCCAGCCGATCAAAGCCAGGGGCGGCTTCAGGTTCGGCAGCTTGATCGCGCTGCCGCTGCACGGCGTCTCCCGCGCCACGGGCACGACCGTCTTCGTGGACCTCGGCACCTGGCAGCCCTTCCCGGACCAGTTCGCCCGCCTCTCGCGCACCGAACGCCTCACCCCGGCCGAGGCCGAGACGCTCGTCGACCAGCTCGGCCCGGTCAAGGCCGGGCCGTCGGCGACCGCGCCCGAGCTGGGTCCCAGGCCCCGCAGGAAGGCCCTGGGCAAGGCGCTGGCGACGGTGCCCGCACGACTGGCGGCGATGCTGGCGATCTCCACCGCCGGGCTGCCCCCACAGCTGCTCGCGGCGCTCAAGCACGCTTCGTCGTGGCTCACCTCGGCGATACCCCTGCGACGGCCGACAGCCTCCGTCAGGACCGCGTCCTCGAAGAGGCCACCGCGAGCGGCCCGGACCCCCTCCACATCGCCACCATGTTCAACCTCAACGCCGAGACCAGCCTGCGCTACATCCGTGCTGCCGCCCCCGACGACGTCGGCAGCACCGCAACCGCATAGCTCGAACCCACGGCCAAGGAGCCCCAAATGGTCACACCACACCGACAGTTCGCCCCTCGACACCTTCAGAATTCGTGAACTCTCGGGGATTCGTCGGCGAGGGCTTCGACCAGCCACGGCTCGACACACTCTTCCTCACCAGCCCCACTTCGAACGCCGCGGCTTCCCCACCACTCCGCTCGACACGATGCCCACATCGCCGCCGACGGCTCGGCCCGTCGCGCCGCCCGCCGCCGTGACGACCCCGCGCCCCGCACCGGCCGTCCGGAGGTCCGGGCCCGGGCCCGCAGCCAGAAAATGGACGTACCGTCCCGAGGCAAGCTCCGTCAGGAGATTTGGGATGCCTGGCACACCGCTCACCCAGGGCAGGGGCAAGGCGCCGCCTCCTTCCTGACCAGTCGCTCCTGAGCCAGCCATCGACACACCAGTGAGCTGCCCAGGACCGCTGCTGCCCGGGAACAGTGGCCAGCTGGTGTTGTGACCGCGACCGCTCATCAGGTAGAAAGGCGTGCGATACGCGCATGGTTCCACAAGGGGGGAGGGCGTAGTGAGCACAGCCTGGACGCTCGTCGCCAGCGTCGCCGTCCTGGGCGTCGCCGCCTTCCTCCGGACTGCCGTCCGCACCATCCGCCAGCTCGCCCGGAAGGACATCCGGCGCGATCTGATCGCGCTCAGCCCGCAGCAGAAGCTGGCCGCCGCATTGGTACAGGCCGGTGCCGCTACGTTCGCCTTCGCAGCCCCTGGTGCCGATGGCCGCGAGTTGATGTTCGGCTGGCTGTGGTGGCGCACGGAGCTCGATTCGGACGGGACAGTCCTCCGCGACATGGGCTGGGCACTGACATACCGCCGGGCGCGGCGGGCTGCGGGCCTTCCTGTCAGGGGGAAGGCGCGCGGAGTTGAGTTCGTCGTTGCGCCCAGCCAGACGGGGCTGACAGATCCAAATTCAAAGAGCGCCATCAGGGCCGCACTGCTCAACCGCCTGCACTAGGACCTCGCCCTGCTCGCCCCGGACTACCAGATCGACGCCCTCGGCAGCCGCCTCGGAGGACTCCGCATCCACCTCGCCGACCGCTTCGACGACGAAGGCGAATTCGACGGCGACTTCGCGGACCGGAGCGGCGCACTCATCGACGCAGTCGAAGTCGCCTCCGAGAAGACCTGCGAGCAGTGCGGGCACCCCGGACGGCCCCGTTTCCACGGAGATGAGACCCGCACCTGGATTGTCACGCTGTGCGAGACCTGCCGCGCCCGGCGCACCCCCCCCGGGCGTCGGACGCCGCCGCGGACCACCTGCCTCATCGGTGATGACAGCGCGCGAAACCGGCCAGCTTCAACGAACCGTGGCCGACTTCCGCTATGCCGCCCGGGGTGGTGATCGAGTCGGTACGTTGACGCACATGAAGCCGTTCACGTTTCAGCAGGGCACGGGCACGTGGGAAGCCGGAACGGCGCCCTCCCTCGTCCACGCGTACGTCCCCGTGGATCTCGGCGCCAACCCCGAGCTCGCCGACCTGGTGCGTGGCATCCGCACCACGACCAAGGACGATCCGCTCACCCACGTCGGGGACGAGTGGTTCCACATCACGCTGTACCAGCTGAGCGCCAAGCCCGCCGCCGAGGTCACCGACGCCGAACGGCACGCTCTGGCCGCCGAGCTGACCCGCCAGATGGAGAACGTCGCCCCCTTCACCCTCACCGTGGGCAGTCCGCTGGTCTACGGCACGGGCATCATTTTCGACCTGGGCCCCGACGAGCCGCTGAACCAGCTGCGGACCGCCGCCACGCGGGCCTTCGAGATCGTGCTCGGCACCGAAGCGACGTCGTACGACACCGGCGTGCTGCATCTGACCGAGTCATACGCCACCGCCGAGGTGGACGCGGAACACTACCGCCAGCTGCACCGACGCGTACGCCGAGTCCGCCCCAGCCACGCACCGCTCCACGTCGACACCGTCGCCCTGGTCGATGTCGTCGCCAACGACGCCGAGAAGACCATCACCTGGCAGACATTGGCGGATGTCCAGCTGGGGGGCGGCACTCGGTGAGCACCGGAACGGCCGGAGAGAACTGTCGTGGTGCCGAGCACGGAGCGGCGCACCTACGTTGACCATCTTGCAGGACAAGCTGGCCGTCGGATGTCGCCGACGGCATGAGCAGCAACCCTGTGACGTCTTGCCACCGTCTCGATCGACCTGCACGATCAGACAGAAGGTACCGAACGGCCCCTGCGGGAAACGTGATCACTGTGCTCAGCCTGAGTCTCGCGTTGAACGTCGCGGCCATCGTGCTCGCGGTCGTTGCGGTGCTCCAGCGCCGTGCCCGTACGCGTGACGATCTGCGCGTGCAGGCGCTGAAGCTCCATGTGGAACTTCTCCGCCAGGGAGCCGCGGACCCGGAGCTGGCGAAGTTGTGGGTGACCGAGCGGCTGGAGGGGCTCAGTGACGGCGAGATCCGGGCCCACCTCTTCCTGAACGCACGCGTGACCGTGCTGGAACTCCAGTGGGAGACCGGCGGGCTGACGCCCGGGCATCTGCGGGAGGCGGCCGAGTCGCTCCTCGCCACGCCCGAGGGACGCCGCTACTGGGAGCGAGGCCGCGAGGTCCGCGCGAAGGTCGCCGAGAGGGCGACGAAGCACGCCTTCCATCAAGCGTTCGAGGCTGCGTACCGCAGCCGCTACGGAGCGGCTCCCGTTGCGGGCTGATCTGGTCTTGCCGCCTTCCGGCTCGCAGCGGGTCTGGAACGACACCACGGCCGCCATCGAGGAACACCCCCACCCCAGATGCTCGGTGCGCGCCGTCTGGGGTGGATGTCCGAGTTCAGGACTCATCGTTGGTCTCGCGGTGCACCGGCAGGTAGGGCATGCGGTCGCCGAGCCGACGAGTCCACCGGCCGTCGCGGAGCATGGTGACCAGCTCGCCCGCCTCACCACGGGACGTGGGGCCGGCGTTGACGTTCCCGAGGACCAAGGACACCGCAGAGGGTCAGCTGCGGGCAGCCGCCCACAGGGCGTACTGCTCCCGCACGTACGCGCGGGGCTCCGGCCGTTCGGCTTCGCGGCCCGGTGGCGTGCCTGAGCTGTTGTGTTCCTGATCATGCCGTTGGAGCGCCACGGCGAGCGCCTCCGCCTGCTCGGCACGTTCCACGGGCTGGTCATCAGGTCCCCAGGCCAGCAGCCAGCGGTCGGTGAACGCCGCGGTGTGCAGCAGCCGGGCACGCTGTTCGGCGGGGGAGAGGCTCTGCCCGCTCAGCTCCGCCAGTTCGGCGGACTGCCGCAACTCCCGTACCAGCGCGAGATGCTGGGACAGGGAGGGTGCATCGGGGTAGGCGGGATGGTGATAGTCGTCGGCGGCGAGGGCCAGGCCGATTCTGGAGGCGCGTGCGAGCGCGGGAATCCGGTCGTCCAGATGCTCGCCGTGGAAGGCGTGGTCAGCGAGGATCTGGTGTGCGAGACCGATGATCTGGACGATACTGTCCTTGGCCTCGGCGTTTCCCTGCTCCATCTGCTCGGCCACCGACGCGAGATAGGAGGCCAGTTCACCGGGCGGCGCCTCCGGCAGGGAGTCCACCATGGCGACGGTGGTCGGCGCGTCGATCAGCAGCAGCGCCGCCCGGGCCAGGGAGGCGGATCGGACGGGCTGCGCCTCGTCTCCGGCCGCTTGATGGAGTGCGCACGCGATCAGGGCCCGAATCCATGCCGCGTATTCGTCCTCGTAGCCTTCGGCCGGCGACCAGGTCACCGTGTGGACGCAGTTGTGCCACGTCGACAGCCCAGCGGCCCAGGTCGAGCATTCAGTCCACCGGTCCGGAAAAGCGGCAGCGCGCAGCTGGGCCGCGATCACGTCAACGTCCACGGACGGCCCCTTGTCCGCGTGAAGGAGCGAGGGGGGCTTCGTCACGGACGGACTGGCCGGGCAGGTGGCCAAGGAGCAGGTCGCACAACTGTCCGCCCGTGATGCGGCCCGTGGTACATAGGTGGTCCGTCGCCTTCAGCACGGCTGGCCAGTGCTGTGCCAGCAGCATCTGGCTTTCCTCCCGCGCCGCGGTGACCGCGGCCTCGTTGGCACCGAGTTCCTCCATCGCGGCGAAGTCGTGCCGCGCGCCGCTGCGGGCCGCCCGGTAGCGGTCGGTGGTCCACAGGCTCTGCTCCTTCATCCACCGGTCCTGAGCCAGCAGTCCGCCGTGGAGCATGACCAGCCGGGTGTTCTGCTCGAAACGGTCCTGCACCCAGCTGATGTCGGTGTACGCATCGGTCGCCGCTCCCGGCACGATGCTCAACTCGCAGCAGTCGACCGTGCACTTGCCGGTCGCAAGGCCAGCGGTGGCGTGACCGATCTCGTGGACGGCGGTGTAGAGGCGGTACTGCTCGTCCGTGAAGGCGAGGACTTCTCCGATCGTCTGCAGGCGCCCCGGCCCTTCGCCTGGCACGGCGTCGGCGCATGTGGGCAGCTCACCCCGATGATCTGGTCCGTTCACCGCAGCACTTCCGGCAGGTTCCGGTGCCCGACACGTCTGCCCAGGCGAGCGGCGGCGAAGGGCGTCCGCTCTACCGAGCGCCCTCGTCGGCTCGCCGAGGCTGCGTGCAGGGACGTTCGGTCGTCTCGGGGCATGGACACGATCCTGCCACGTGACCGGCTACCCGGCGCTGTCGTACGGCTCACCGGCCCGCTGGCTGATCGGTATTGACGTGCCAGGCGACGGGGCGGAACACAGGTTCGTCCGCGTCGGTGGATTCCAGGACGGCGTGGTGGTCGGCGATGGCGGGCTGGCCGAGGTCGGCCCACGCCTGGACGTGGGTGGCGAGTTCGTGGGCGACGGCGGGGTCGCCGACGAAGTGGCTGTCGCCGGTGTGCTGGATCCAGGCGGTGCCGCGGTCGGGGTCGTGGAGGCAGACCATGCCGAGGGACGGGTCGAGGCCGTCGACATACGCGCGGGTGGTGCGGCCGGAGCGGGTGCCGAGGTGGAACCACAGGTCGTAGTACCGCTCCGGGCTCAGGACGGGGCCGATGCACTTGCGGGTGGTGAGAGGTTGCGTGGGCAGGGGCTCGGTGAGAGCCGGGGTCTGGCCGTCGGGCCAGGCATACAGCGGGCCTGCGGCGTTCATGAAGTCGCTGGACATCACGCCGCGTCCGAGGAGCCTGCGGCCGTCGCGGGTGATGGCGAGGGTGGGGTGGAAGCCGCCGTGGGCGAGCGGGGCGACGATGGTCCCGTCGTCAGTGAGCTGGTCGAGCCAGTGCGGGGAGATACCGGTGATGCCGCAGGTGACCACGATCCGGTCGTACGGGCCGCGGTCGGGGTGGCCGAGGTAGCCGTCGGCCATCAGCGCGGTGACCGTGGTAGCGCCGGCCCGCTGGGCGGCCTGCTGGGCTTCGGCGACGATGACGTCGGAGACGTCGATGGTGACGACCTCGGCCCCGGTGATCGCGGCGGTCAGGGCGGCGTTGTAGCCGGTGCCCGCGCCGATCTCCAACACCCGTAGTCCACAGGTGAGTTGAAGGGCTTCGAGCATGGCGGCGATCACGCGGGGCTGGGAGGTGGAGCTGTAGCGTCCGGCGGCATCCTCGTCCTTGGGGACGTGGGTCATCAGCGCCTTGTCGGCGTAGATCTCCTCCAGCAACTCGTCGCCGACCTGCTCGGGGACGGGGATGAAGCGGCCGGTGCGCCAGAAGCCGCCGGGGATGAACAGGTGCCGGGGCACGGTGGCGAAGGCGTGCTCGACCGTGTCGGTGCGGATGGCGCCGCGCCGGCGCAGGTCGGCGGCGTAGGCGGCCATCCGCTGTGGCAGGCCGGGGGCGAGGGTGGGGGTCATGGCGTTGATTCTCCGGGAGCGACGGTGAGGGTGGGGGTGAAAGTGGCGATGACGGCTGGGTCTTCGCCGACCGGGGTGCCGTCGGCCTCGATCCAGGCGTGCGAGGCCAGGGGCGGGAAGCGCACGCCGGACGTCCAGGTCGGCCAGGTGCCGTCAAGGCGGCACAGCAGGGCGGTGGCGATCGAGCGGGGCAGGCAGCCGTAGCCGCTGCCGCAGCGCGGGCTGAGGGTGGTCACGACGTTGCGGGCGTGCTCGGCCGCTTCGTACGGGGCGGGTGCCGCGCGGCGGGCGAGAATGATGAGGGCCTGGCGGAGGCGGGCGGGGTGTGTGCCGAGGGTGCCGACGAGCAGGTGGGCGGCGGCGATGGCGATGCGTCCGCGCAGGTGTTCGCCGGGGGCGGGGGCGGTGGGGGCGGGCAGCGCGGTGACGGTGCTCATCGGTCCTCCACGAGGTGCAGCTCGGTCATCCGGATGGTCAGCGCGGTGACGTCCGCTGTGGCCCGGGCGGCGTCGATGCCGTACGTGGCGGCGAGGCGGGCGGCGGCGCTGCCGGGGTCGCCGGTCTCGGCGAGCGTGTCGAGCACGGTGGCGGCGGTGGGGTTGAGGGTGAAGTAGCCGCCGCTGCGGGTGTCGAACAGCAGCGCCGATCCGGCGGTGGTCACCCGCTGGACGCCGTCGCGGAGCTGAAGCATCAGAGATTCCTCCTGGTCGGTTCGGGCAGGATTAGCGGATGCCGCGGAGCCATAGCTCCAGGGCGACGGTCTCGGTGAAGAACGCCAGCGGCGTACGGGATGTGACGGCCCGGTCGAGTGCGGCACGGACGACGTGGTCGTCGATGAGTCCGGCTTTGGCGAGTGCGGATCCGTCGAAGAGTGCGGCCAGTTCGCCGCGGTGCGCGGCGAGTCCGTCGTGGATCTCGGCGTTGTAGTGCCCTTTGTCCCGGCGCGTCAGCAGTCCGGCCGGGGCGAGCGGGGCAACAGCTTCGAGGAGGAGCGGCTTGGGCGCCCACGGGTCGGTGCGTTCCTCGGGCCGGGTGGCCAGCGCGGCCTCGATGACGCCTCGGTCGAGGAAGGGGAAGTGCACCGGGACGCCGGCCTGCGCCATGGCGTCCCGGTAGGTGCCGGCGCGGCGGGCGACGGAGTGGATCCGCATCAAGGCCCCATGTGCCGTGATATCGGCGGTCACCGGCAAGGCCGTCGCGGCGGCGTCGAGCACGACCTGCTGGAGTCGGGCGACGGTGTCCAAGGTGGTCCATGGGGGCAGCCGGGGCGGGGCCTCCCAGCCGGCCAGATCGTGGACGGCGGCGGCCGGGGCCGTGAGACCGCGGGCAGCGCGTGTGATCCACTGCCGGTAGCTGACGGGGAGGACGGCCCGGGCGAGGCCCAGCGTGCGGTAGCGGTGCAGGGCCGCGTGCCCGCGCAGCTGCCGCCAGGCCCGCGTGGGCCGTCGGCGGGCGGTGGCGGCGAGGTAGGACAGAGGTGCGGTCAGCGTCTCGTCGCCGCCCTGGCCGTTGAGGTGCGCACCGGTGCCGTGGTCGGCAAGCCGCCGCAGCGTGTGGCGCAGCCGGGCCGCGGAAGCGGCGAACGAGGCGGGCTCGTCCAGCGTGAACTGGCAGGCGGTCAGGTCCTCGAAGAGGCACGGGTAGCGGGCCGGATCGATGACTTCGTGTACGGCGCCGTCCAGTTGGTCGGCGGTGTGGCGGGCCCATCGTTCGTCGGCGTTGTCCGGGCTGGTAGACCCGACGGTGAGCAGCAGGGTGTTGCCTTCGGGGCGGCTGCAGGTGGCGAGGGCAGTCAGGGCCTGGGAGTCCAGCCCGCCGGAGAGCTGGACGCTCGCGTGCGCGACGTCGGCAACCCGGCCCTCCACCGCCTCCGTCAGGGCCTCCCGGAGCTGCTCGGCCCCTTCATGCAGGGACAACCGTGCGGCTGGCGGGAACCAGTAGCGCGAGACACTCGTCCCGGCGGGGCTCACCGCCACCCGGTATCCGGGAGGGACGGGGCGTACGCCCTGGTAGGGACTGCGCGACCACTGAAGAGGTCCCGGCATGTGCGGGGCCAGCAGCCGCATCGCCAGCCACTGCTCATCGACACCCGTCCCGGTCAACTGAGCCAGCAGTCCCGCGCTGTTGGACGCGACCGTGACGCCGTCGATGCGGGCGGTGAACAGCCGGTTGAGGCCCGCCGCATCGCCGTACGACGTCGCCGTGCCGCGGTGGGAGAGAGCCAGGTAGTGAGCACCGGGCAGTCGGGTCAGTGCCGCGGTGTCGCCGGTGGCGCAGGCCCGTTCGATCAGGTCGTTCAGGCGGGCGGCGCTGATCGGGCAGACCCCGATCAGCGCCGCCATGAGGGGACCGGTGGCGGCCGTCCGCAGCTCCTGCCCCCACCCGCTCGCGATCAGCCAGGGACGGCCGGAGGCATGGTGAAGAACGCGGGGCTTCTCATCCCGCCCGACCAGACGCCGGGCGACCACGGTCGCGGCGTCGTCATCGGGCAGGACGCAGAACCACGGCAGGCGCGTCATACCGGTCGGCTGGTTCACGGCGCGTAGTACTGGCCCGCGTCGGAGTCGTCGCTCTGCCCAACGCTCACGTCGCCGAGCGTGTCGGCGCCGAACGAGCCCACCGGCGTCACCACCGGCGGCTCGTACACGGGCGGCGCAGACGTGGTCGTCGCGCAGGGCGGCGGGGCGGTCTGCTCGGTCATGAAACCTCCCAGGGGCGGCCGGACGGAGCCCCGTCCGGCGGTCGGCTGCCAGGGCTTGATCCTTGTCCTGGCAGTAGTGCGATCACGCGGTGTGCAGCCTGTCTGCCCGGGGCGCACGGGCAGCACCGGGCAGACAGGGATTCACGGGGGCAGCGCACAGCGCGTGCCATGTGCTCAACCAACTGCATCCGGCGCCGGATTGGCATGACGAAGTCACCCTGATCGCCTCGCCGCGAAACTGGCAACTTGACCGTTCCTTTACTTTCGCGGACTCGGTGCATGGCCCTACGGTGTGGGCCATGCCGGGGACCCCCAATCACGCCCTCGCGGCTTGGATGGACAAACAGCAGGTGGACGCGGGCGACTTAGCCGATTTAGTGAACGACGCGCTGGCCCGGCTCACCGGCGCCGAGGGCAAGGCGAGTGAGCGACTCGTGTACCGCTGGCTGTCCGGGGAGAACCAGTGGCCCCAGGGCAAGTACCAACAGGCGCTGGTCATGGTCACCGGCCGTAGCATCACCGACTTAGGGTTCGTTCCCCGCTCCGGCGGCACCGGCGGACCGGCACCACGGGAGGGTCGCGTGAAGCGACGAGCGTTCTTCACCGCCAGCACCGGCACCGTCCTGGCCCTGGCCGCCACCGCCCCGGCCGCGGCCCGGCCCACCGTCGGCACCAGCGACGTCCTGCGCCTGCACGGCGAACTGGCCAGGCTGTATGCGATGGACGACGAGCAGGGCGGCACCACAGTCTTGGAGAACGCCGCGCTCGGCCTGGTCGAGGAGACCCGCGGCCTTCAGCAGAACGGCAGCGCCACCCAGAAGACCCGCTCCCGCCTGTACGCGCTGGCCGCCGCGTTCACCGCCACCGCGATGTGGGCGGCCGTCGACTCCCGCCGCCTGGACGACGCCCAAGGACACCTCAACTCCGCCATCCACCTCGCCGGCCTGTCCGGCGACGGCCAGGTCCAGCACCAGATCTGGCGGTATGCCGCCATGCTCGCCGACCAGCGCGGCCGGTACGCCGACTCCGTCGCCGCCGCCGAGGCCGCCATGAACACCCGCGCGCACCGCACGGATCCGCTGTACGCCTCCCTCAGCCACGCTCGCCTCGCGCTGTCCGCCGCCTCCGCCGGCGACCAGTCCCGCGCGGTGCGCGCCATGACCCGCGCCGCCGACGCCTTCGGCCGCGCCGAGCTCGCCCGGCCCCGCCCGGCCAGCATGGACTTCTACACCCTCGGCGAACTCCACGGCCTGACCGGTATCACCCACTACCGGCTCGGTCACGGCGAGAACGCCGAGTTCCACACCCACCAGGCGCTGGCCGCGCTGCGCCCCGAGCAGCACCGCAACCGCGCCTACTACACCGCCCAGACCGCCCTCGCCCAGCTCCAGCAGGGCGAAGCCGAGCAAGCCTGCGCAACCGCGGCCACGGTGATCTCCGAGCCCGCCGCCACCGGCCGCGTCTCCCACCTGCTGGGCACCTTCACCGCCAGCCTCACCATGCGCGCCCCCGGCGCCGCGATCACCCGCGCGTGGACCGAACGCGTCCGTACCGCCTGACCGCATTGGAGACACCCGTGACCGCGCCCGCCGGCACCGTCAAGCTCGTCCGCTATGGCATCGACCAGCTCGACGCCATCCGCCCCACCCTCGTCTCCTTGTACGCCGAGGTGTACGCCGCCGACATAGACAAAGACCCTTTCTTCTCCGTCGACCGGTTCACCGAGCGCCTCGCCGGCCACGCATCCCGGCCCAGCTGGGAAGCGGTCGTCGCCTACGACGGCGGCGAGGCCGCCGGATACGCCTACGCCTCCGCCCTGCCCGAACACACCGGCTGGTGGGCCCACATGCTGAAGCCCCTCACCGACGACGACATCCGCGAGACCGGCCAGCGCACCCTCGCCCTGTTCGAGCTGATGGTCCGCGCCCCCTGGCGGGGCACCGGCCTCGCCCAGCGCATCCACGAAGAACTCCTCGCCGACCGCGCTGAGGAACGTGTCACCCTGCTCGTCGACCCCGAACACCCGAAGGTCAAAACCCTGTACGAGTCGTGGGGCTACCGGGACATCGGCGGCCAGCAGCCTTTCCCCGACGCACCCGTCTACGCGACGATGCTCCGCCCCCTCCGCTAGAACCCGAGCCCAGGCCGGACACCCCCCGCGGCGGCGACGAATCCCGGAGCGCATTCCCTGGCACACCCCGCAGCAGTGCAGCGTACGTCCCGCGAGGACCGGCGGCCCGTCCGTCGCACCGTGCCGGCCAGGGCAGTTCGTCAGCGGCCATGCGCACTCTGTCGTCGGGGCAGAACGAGCTTGCACATCCCCATCCCATCAACCTCTGCAGGAAGAAGACGAACCGTGGACACCTCGGACACCCTGTACGGCCAGGCCAGCCGCGCGCTCACCACCGGGAACTTCACCGAAGCCGCCGATCTGTACGACCGAGCGGTCACCGGCCTGGAAGCCGAGCGGGGACTGGACGACGCCGCCACCCTCCAAGCCCTCCTGGAATGGGGCTTGGCCCTCTACAACCTGCAACGCTACGCCGAGGCCGAGGTCCACCAGCGCCGTGCCCTGGACGGTCGGATCCGGACCATCGGGGCCGACCACACTGACACCCTCAACACGCGGGTCCGGCTCGCCGAGTCGATCGGCGCCCAGGGACGGTGGGAGGAAGCCGAGGCCCTGGCACACGAGACGGTCGAACTCGGAGAGGCGCGCGGCTGGAGCCTCCACGACAGCGTCATCTCCGGACGCCTGACCCTCGCCTGGATACGGCGTCGCCAAGAACGCTGGGAGGAGGCAACTGGTTTGGCCCGCACGGTCGTCGACCAGTTCCACACCATCCGCCACGACGACCACCCGTTCGCCGTGGCCGCCCGCCATCTGCTCGTCGAGTGCCTGCTCAGCACCGGCGACCTGGCGGGGGCCGAAGAACAGGCCACGCGCGTACGCCAGATGCGCACCGCGAAGCTCGGCGTCGACCACCCCTACACGATCATCATCAGCTGCGACCTCGCCCGCATCCTCTCCACCGCCGGCCGATCAGCGGAGGCGCAGCCCCTCGCCGCCCAGGTCCTCCCCACCGCCGTGCGCGTCCTCGGCACCGACGACGCCCACACCCAACGACTGCGCGAACTCGCGACTGCCTAACAGAACCAGGACCTGAAGTCCGCTCGGCCTACGCATCCCAAGGTGCCCGCACGCTCCTCGTGACCGGTGCCGGACGACGCACTGCGTTCCTTTCCTGATCAAAGTGACGAACGAGAAAAACGGCCCGCAATGAACGACGACCTCGCCGCCGAACTTCACCGCCGCGCCGAAGAAGACCAAGCGGCGCGGCGCCTCGCGGCCGAAACCCATGACGGGCGCGAGATGAGCCGGATCGATGTCGACAACACGGCCTGGCTCAAACAGGTCATCGTTGAACAGGGCTGGCCAGGCGTGGCGTTGGTCGGCGAGCAGGGAGCCGATGAGGCATGGCTTCTTGCCCAGCACGCCGATCTCGACCCTGCTTTCCAGCGCCAGGCGCTCGAACTCCTGAAGGCCGCGGTCGCGGCCGGAGACGCCCTTCCACGCCACCTGGCCTATCTCACCGACCGGGCTCTGGTCGCGGCTGGCGAACCCCAGGTGTACGGAACGCAGTACACCCACGAGCCAGACGGCTCGAACCTACGCCCGCAGCCCGTTGCCGATCCCGACCGGCTCGACGAACGACGCGCCGCGATGGGTCTGGAACCAGCTGCAGAGTATGACCGACGCATGCATGGTTGCTGAGCGACCTCGGACAACGCGAAGGGACAAGATCGCGAGACGGAATGCCGGGCCATCCGAATGAGACAACACGAGAACATGCAGGCGGTCACGACGGAACGGGACATTCCGATTGCGGACCTACACCCGGGGACGGGTGGTCCTGCGGGAGTTTCCGATCACCTGCGTGGAGGACCGCTGGCTTCACATCACCGTCGACCAGATCACCGACCGCGTGGGAGCAGAGATCACACAGGCCGAACGCGACGCCCTCGTAGCAGAGCTGGGCATGCGCCTCGCGGACGTCGAGCCGTTCGACATCATGATCGGATCGCTTGAGTCGTACGCAACCGGAGTGATCGCCGACGTCCATCCCGACGAGCCCCTCAACGACCTCCACACCACAGTCCGCGCCGCGATCCAGACGGTGCGCGGGCCCAACGCGACGGGCTATCCCACCAAGGTCCCGCACCTCACGCTCGGATATGCGGCCGAGGAATGCGACTCCGACCAGGTGCAGAGGAAGCTGCGCAACGAAGTACGGCCGGGCCACGCCCCGATGCACATCGATGCCGTGCACCTCGTTGACGTCACCGCGGACGCCCACGCCAAGACGATCACGTGGGACGACGTGGCGAGGATCCCCCTCGGCACGTGACCTCCTGCCCACTGGTAATAACCATCTCAGCCAGTCCGTGAGCCCACTGGGGAACAAAAGTGATATCGAACAAGTGGATCGTGGTCGAGAAGTTGACGGTATCCAAGCAGGCCGGTGGTGACGGTGAGGATCGCCTCGCCCTCGCCTACGACGGTGAGGCCCTCACTCTTGTTGCTGTCGTGGACGGCGCGACCGATAAGAGCGGTCGTGACTACGGCGGGAAGACGGGCGGCGCACGGGCCGCAGAATGCGTGGCCGGTACGCTCCAGACCCTCCCGGCCGGCTCGGCCCCGGCCGCCGCCCTCGACGCGGTCACCGATCAACTCGCAGCCCTACGCCGGAACTGGTCGATCTCGACGGACGACTTGCTGGCACCCAGCGCCGTCGCCGCCGTGCTCCTCCCGGAGCGCGGCCAGATCTGGCGCGTCGGCGACGTCCACGTCGCAATCCGCCGCGACGGACACTGGGAAACCCATCCCGCGGAGAAGGAAATCGACCGTGCTGTAGCTGGCGCGCGGGCGGCGTTGTTGCATTGCCGACTGGCCCAGGGCGACAGCATGGAGGCGCTCGCTGCAACTGACCCTGGGCGTGAGATGGTCATGCCCATTCTCAAGGCCCAGAATGTTTTGGCCAACACCGATGGTGACAATCCGCTCGGCTTTGGGGTGCTGGACGGCCGGCGGGTTCCGCCGCGCTACTTGGAAGTGTTCGACTTGGACGAGAGCGTCACCGAGGTCGTGCTCGCCTCCGACGGCTACGTGTGGGCCGCACCGACCTTGAGAGAGGCCGAGGCCAATCTTGCCGCCTCTCTCGCCTCAGACCCGCTGCGTATTGGCGAGCACGCCTCGACCAAGGCGGTAAGCCCGGGGGCAAGCAGCTACGACGATCGCACCTACATCCGTGTACGCGTCGGATAGTGCTCCCCGCCCAGAGCCTGGGGCCGAACGTATCGATGGCCGAATTTGCGTCATCTTTCCAGTACCGCAAGCGAGTTCGACCATTTTCGCGCTGTCCTGACGGGCGCTGCTTCGGCCTAAACTCAAGGTCGTTTGCCCGACGTTGGCGGTCCGTCACCGGGCGCAGCCGTGGGCTGTGTCTCCAGCCGCCACCGGGCACGCGTCTGGTTCAACGAAAGAAAGAGGAAGTACCCGTGCCCGAGAAGGCCACCAAGGACAAAGTGCTGTGTTACGTCGTGCGTGACGGAGAACTGCTGGTGTTCCGACACACCGACTACAGCTACGAGGAAGTGGGTATCCAGGTCCCGGCCGGCAGTATCCGCGCCGGTGAGACGCCGGAGGCGGCGGCGCTGCGGGAGGCTCGCGAGGAGACCGGCCTGACGGACTTCAAGATCGTGAAGAAGCTCGGCGAGGCCGAGTACGACATCAGCCCGTACCGGGCAGAGATCCAACACCGCCATGTCTTCCACCTGGAGCTGGCCGAACCCACCCCCGCGCGGTGGACGAGCCAGGAGGACCATGACGGGGAGCAGGAGCCCACTCATTTCGAGTGCTTCTGGATCCCGCTGGAGGCCGCTCACATCCTCCAGTCCGGCCAGGGCGCCCTCCTGGGGCGCCTGTTCGACTGATCCCTGTCCGGTCACGGCCACCCCGGGAGGCAGCCGATGCACCGCACCACCGAACAGCACGAGCGCCATCCGATCGAAGCGCTGTATCGCGGCCTGGACGCCGGGGATACCGACGCCGTATCGGTGATCTTGAAGTTACGCGGTGAAACCTGCGACATCGACTGCCTGTACTGCTACGAGAAACGTAAGGAGGCCCCGGGGGGAGCCAGGATCGAGGCCGGTCAGGTGCGCCGACTGGCCGAACTCTTCCGGGGGCGTCCCCTCGCCGTCGAACTCCACGGTGGTGAACCCTTGTCGGCAGGGCGCGACCACGTCGCCGACGTCCTGGGTGAACTGGCCGCCCAGCCCACTGTGGTCCGTGTCTCGATGCAGACCAACGGTGTGTTGCTGGACGAGCAGTGGCTGGATCTCTTCGACACCCTGTACCCGGACCTTCGTATCGGTATATCCCTGGACGGGGACGCGGCGGGAAATGCCTGGCGGGTCGGCTACGACGGCCAGCCGGTCTACCCGCGGGTCACTGCCGCCCTGCGGCTGTTGGCCGACCGGGGCCGGAAGGCCGGAGTGATCGCCGCGGTTACCCCGGCCGTTCTCGGCCGTGCCGAAGCCGTCCTTGACCACCTCGTCGGCTTCGAGGCGGTCAACGCAGTCAGCTTCGTACCCTGCTTCGACGCCAGCGTCGAGCGCGCCACTTCCGCGAAGGGACGGCGCGTTCCCGCGAGCCGGCGGCTCCAGGACGCCGCGGTACGCGGTGTCGGTGGCACCGCGTGGGCGATCAGCCCGGCCCAGTACGCCGAGTTCGTACTCACCGCCACGATCCGGTGGATCAGCGCCGGGCACTTCGCCCGTATCAAACTTGAGCCGACGGTGTCCACGATCCGGCGGCTGCGCGGGCTGGACACCGCCTTCTGCCATTTCTCCGATCTGAAGTGCGACCACGTCTTTACCCTCTATCCGGACGGACGGCTCGGCAGCTGCGACGAACTGCCCTGGCCACAGGCCCAGCTCACTCGCCTGGACGAGACATCCGACCAGGACACGGTCATTGCGGCGCAGCGGCGGCTGCCGCTGCTGAATCAGGGCAAGGCCCTGATGGAGCGATGTACCACCTGTTCCTACAGGTCCACGTGCGGCGGCGGCTGCGTGGCCACACGCCAGCGCCAGGACGAGGCCGGGGACCAGGACGCCTACTGCGACTACCGGATGCGGATGGTCGACGGGATCGCTGCACTCCTCGCCCAGCCCGCCCATCCGGCCGGTACCTGGTGCCGTACGGTGCGCTGGCGCCCCCGCACCCCGAACAGCATGCGCGACGTTGCTGACTTCCTCGCCCGCTGGAACAGCCCCGACACGCCCCGGCACCCGGTGCGGCTGCAGACCAGCGCGCACGGCAACATCAACACCGTCGGCCTGCCCGGTATCCAGGAGGCCGACGACCTCGACCCGGCTCATCCCCAGTGGACCGAGGCGATCGAACCCGGAGTGCGGCCCCTGGTTGACGCGGTCACCCGATCGTGGGGACTGGTCACGTACGACAGCTGCCAGGGCCACCCGTACCCCGGAATGGAGCTTGAGCCCGCCGAACGGCGGGTCGGCATCCTCCCCCGCGACCGCGCCGAATACGCACAGGCCGCCGCCGCCCTGTGCCGGGCTATCACCGCGGTCGCACCCGCTCTCCCCGGCGCCGTGGAAGTGACGGTCGGCCGCGCGGAGCTGACCTGCGAAATCACCGCCGGAACCACCCCGGTGCTCGACCTGGCGCTGCGGCCGGCCCGCGGCTACGGGTGGCAGGCGTACTCGGCTGCGGTGGACACGGCCACCGAAGCCGTCGCCGACGCACTGCGCGGTGAGACTCCCGCGGGGGACGGCGGCTGCTGCTGCCTCGTACAGCACACCGCCGCAGGAGTGCCGTCGTGAGCAGCGCCACGGACGTGCTGACGATCCACCAGTTACTCGGACGGATCGTTTACTTCCACGCCCTGTTCATCGAACCCGCGCTCCGCCCCGGCACACCCTCCGAGCCGGGCCCGGAGTGCTGCAACCACGCCGCAGACCCAGGCCAACGTGCCGTTGGCGAAGTCCTGCCGGACTCCGCCTGGATGTCCCTCGTCGATATCGCGGCCACCCTCCCGGCCCACCACCGGCCGTGCCCGCAGAGCGACGGTACGTGCTGCGCCACCTGCCACGTCACCTCCACAGCCGCAGCGATCACGGCCGGATGGGCACAGACGGAGTACCACAGCTACCGGCAGGCCGAACCCGCCGAAACCCTCCTGCACGTTTGCGAAAACGCGGCGGCGGCCCGGCTGGGCCGGGTCTTCGCCGAGCAGCACACGACCCGCTGCCCCGCGCTGGACCGGCGCACTGTGCCGGAGGCACTCCCGGAAACCGAGGAACTGCCGCTGACCGGAGAACTGCTGTCCCTGTGGGCCGACCCGACCGCCACCACGCGTCATCCCGTGGCCAGTTGGCTCAACCACTGCACCGGCCTGGACGACATCCGCCGCGTGCTCAAGACGAGGAGGACCGGTTCGTGATCCACATCGCCGAGACCGTCACGGTCGGCAGCATCGAGGGATTCCTCGACACCAGTGACCAAGCCCGGCTCAGCGCCGTGATGAACGACTTCCTCACCGAAGAGGCTCGCACCCGCTTCGGTGAGGAACGGACCGTCTCCATCCACGAGATCCCCGGCCATTCCCACGACCAGGCGATGACGGTGTACGAGCCGGCCGGGCGGATGGAGATACCCAAGATCCCGGCCGAGGCCGAACAGGTGCTCCAGCACGCTTTCGACCGCTCCCGTTCCGCCCTGTCCCGCGTCATGCCGTCGATCACCGCCTGCCGACCGTGGACGTACGTCGAGTACGGCCCCGGCCAGCACATCACCGGACACCTCGACGGTATTGCCCCCGACCCGCTCGCCTGGCCCCGGCAGATCGCCGGAATCAGCGTGGTGATCAGCGAGGCGGAGGCCGGCGGCGCGTTCTATATCGAGAGTTCCTCCAGCGACCGCCTGTGGGCCACTCACCTGCACCGGGCCGGGGAGCACGGCTACGCGGACGGCATGTGGCTTGCCCACGACGGAGCCGATCATTCCGCCGACTGGTACGCGGCTATGCCTCGCACCCGGTGGAACGTGAGCCCCGCCCCGGGCACCGCCCTGCTGTACGGATCCCAGCTCACCCATGGCACCGAGCCGGTGACGCGGGGCCGGGTCGCGAAGTTCATCAGCTGGTTGATCGCCGAGAAGCCCGAAGGATGAGCAGCATGCTGCTCGCGTTGGAAGGGATCGCCGGAGCCGGGAAGAGCACGCTGCGCGACCGACTCCTGTCCGCCGCGGTGGCCGAAGAAATCCGCCTTGGGCACATCGGCCAGTTCTCCTGGCTGTCGTTGGAGGCTACCCGCACCCTCATCGGTCTGCGGGCCGGCCGCCCGGCGGCCACCCGCGAGCAGGCACTGGCTGCCGCCCGCCGTGACCTGGAACTCCACGCGCGCCACAACCTCGGCCCCGCCCTGTCCTTGGGCCCAGTGGTCGCCGACCGGCTCACCCTGTCGACCGCCTGCCTCCTCGCCCTGCTCCACGGCCGCCCCGTCGACGGCTACATTCGCCAGCTGGCCGAGGTGACACCCCTGCGGGCGGAAGTGACCGTCCTGCTGACCACCGGGCCTGAACTGTGCAGCGCACGGCTCTCCCGCAGGACCACCGCGCGCCGCTTCGGCGAGGACCCGTCCACCGCCCACCGGCTCGCCTACCTGTACGAACAGGCCGCCACGGCCTGGACCGAGACGACAGGGCTGCCCGTGCTGCGGCACCCATGCACCACCGAGCGTGATCTCGACCTGCTGACCGCAGCCTGCCTGGAACGGCTGAGTGAAGCCGCCCCGCCCACGGCACGAATATGAGGAGCCGCCCCATGCGCCTGCACCCCCTGCACCCCGCCGTCTGGGTCCTGGACCACATCCGTGAGACCGGGTGGCAGGTCCACGACCTGCTCTCCTTCACCCGCGCCAGCACCCTGGTCCTCGTCAGCCGCGGCGACGCACCCGCGGTAGTCCTCAAGGCCGGCTTCGGCAGCAACCACGTCCTGGCCGAGTTGGACGAGGACATCCGCAAAGCCTCCTACGGCTTCTACTGGTACGCGGAGATGACCGAAGACGAACGGGCCCTGACACGCGAGGACTTCCGCCACGAGATCGCCGTCACCCGCGCGGTCCCGCCCGACGGGCACGTCGTGCCGCTGCTCCAGGAAGGCAGCACCGACCGGTTCGACTGGTACACCATGCCCTACTGTTCTGGCGGCAACTTCCGTCCCCTCCTTGCCGCCACTGCCTGCGACCGCGACCAACCGGGGGCCGGGCTGGGCATCCTGGCCGATGTCGCCGAAGGACTGCGTCAACTGCACGAGCACGGAATCGTGCACCGCGACGTGTACCAGGAGAACATCCTTATCTCGGACGGGCACGGGATGATCACCGACCTCGGTGCTGCCCGCCGCACCGACACCCCCCGCGGGCCCGCCATCCGAGGCCCGGAGGTCCACTGGCCCCCCGAGTACGCCACCTCCTACGACCGCGCTGCTCCAGCCGCCGATACCTTCAGCCTCGCGGTCCTGGCCTACCGCTTTCTGTGCGGGGACATCCCTCGCCACGGCCACTCCCGACTCGACGCGGTCCCCGCGGCCCTCCGCCCGCTCATTGCCGCAGCACTCGCCCCCGCGCCTGAGAACAGGCCGTCCATGAGCGAGCTGCGCGACGCCCTGCGCCACACGGCCGACCTCGCCACTGTGCCATCCGCGCACCGTAACTGACGCACCGTCACCCGGAAGGAGGTGCTGTGCCCAGCGCCCGCTCGCCGCCGCACCATGCCGTCCAGACGGTGCACGGCCACATCAACCCCTGCTTTGGAAGGACGAGTACACATGGACCAGATCAGCAGCTTCCTCGCCTCCGTGGACGAACTGCGCGGTGCCGACGAGACCGTCCGCACCACCGCCCACACCTCCAGCGTCTCCGCCGAGGGCTGGCCGATGACCGAAGCGTCCGCGGCCGAGGACCCGGCGGCGGGCACCGACGCCTGAGTTCCACGCCCCACGCCGGCAACAGACCGTCGGTGAGCACCTCCTGGGGGCCGGACCACCACCGGTCCGGTCCCCAGGACCAGACCTGCCGGAAGGACCCGTCCGTGGACGCGCCCGCACCCGCCTTCGATTTCGCCCCCGTACAAAGCCTGCACCGCGACCGTACCCACCGCATCCGCACCGTCCTGCAACCCACTGAGCGTCACCAGGCCAACGCCCTGGGAACAGCAGCCGCCGACTACTGCCTTGCCCACCACGTCCTCGAAGGCGCCGAGACCGCCGCCCGCGCCCGCGACACCGCCGTGTTCGACTGGTACCGCGCCCACCCCGACGCGAACGCCCCGGCACTGTCGATACCCACCCCACTCGGCCCGCGCATCATCCTCGCCCCCGGCGTGGAGCGCCTGCCCCGCTCGGCGATCTCCGAGACCCCCTACTACGTGCTGGGGCCCGAAACCGCTCCCGCACCACCAGACCTCCAAGAACTCGCCGCCGAAGCCTTCGCCTCCGGACGGCTCAACGGATTCGCCGACCTCCTCATCGACCACGCCGTCGTCGTCTGCCTGTTGCGACGCAAAAAACTCGGCAACACCCTCGACAGCTGGACCATCACCCGACTACCCGGAACGATCTACTGCGACCACGTCGACGAGCCCATCGTCCTGGCCCGCGACCTGATCCACGAGGCCGGCCACAACTGGCTCAACGACGCCCTGGCCGCCACTACCTGCAAGATCAGCGAGGAGGCCACGTTCCAGTCCCCGTGGAAACGGACGATGCGACCCGCCTTCGGCTTTCTGCATGCCTGCTGGGCCTTCCCCCTCACCATGATCTACACCGCCCGTGTCCTGCCCCAGACCAGCGGATCCCTCCACCGGTTCCTGGCCGCCTACCTCAAGCAACAACGAGGTCTGCTCGCCGCCACATCCCACGACCACACCCGCGCGCTCGACCTGATCACCGACCCAGGCTTGGCCGAGCGCCTGCGCTCCGTCCACCGCGAGGCACTCAGCCTGTGAACCCCACCAACCCGACCATCGACGCGGCAGCCAGCCCCACCGCCCGACTGGACGAACCCGGCGCGACCATTTTCGTCCGGCACCCCGACGGCCCGTCGACCACAGCGCACACCGGATCAGCTCACCTCGAACTCGCCGTCCCCATCGGGGACAACACCACCTTCAACGTCGGCTCCGTCGCCAAACAGATCACCGCGCACCTGTGCATCCGAGCCGCCCGCGACCGCGTCCTCGCGCTGGGTCGGCCCGTGGTCGACATCCTGCCCCGCTTTCGCATCTCCGACGTGACCATCGGCGAACTCATCCAGCACCTCGGCGGCATCCGGGACGCCGAATCCCTGCTGTCCCTCGTCGGCTTCCGCGACCTCGACCACTACACCGCCGCCGACCTGCTCCAGCTCGCCTACCGCCAGCAGCACCGGGCCGTCGCGCCCGGACGGTTCCTCTACAGCAACACCGGCTACCTTCTTCTCGCCGAAATCCTCACCCGTGCCTATGGCGCCGGACTCCAGGAGATCGCCGAACGGCAGGTCTTCGCCCCGCTCGGCATGACCGCCCGTTTCAAGACCGACCCGCGCGAAGTGATCCCCGCAGCCGCCTCCAGCTATCGGGCCACTTCCCGCGGATGGCGGCACGAACAACACCCGGTCACCCTGCCCGGCCCTGGCTCCCTGTGGTGCACGGCTGCCGACCTGAACCGCTGGCTCGACCACCTCTGGCACATATGGGACCCCTCGGCCGACAACGGGCTCCCGTCAGAACAACACCTCGGCTACCGGCCCAGCGACCACCCGCCGTACACGTACGGAGCTGGTCTGTACGCCGACCCCCGCCCCGGCCGCACCGCCGTCTTCCACTACGGACACGAACAGGGATTCTCCGCCGCCAGCCACCTTGCCGGCACCGGTCTCCGCGTCATCTGCCTGTCGAACCACGCTGGGATTGCCGCCGACCGCGTCGCCGCAACCGTTCTCGCGGACCTTGCCCACACTCCCGGCGCAGGCCCGGCCGAACTTATCTCGCACGCCCTGCGCACCCGATCCGTGCCCCAGCCCAATCCGGCAGACAACAGTGACACCGAGGCATCCCACACCTCACTCGGTACGTATGTTTGCGACGACGTGCCCGGCACCATACGCCTAACCCATGCTGCGGGTTCGCTGTACCTATGGCGCCGAGGAACCAGCGACCGCCTCACCCGCACAGGACCCACGACGTACGCTGCCAACGGCTACATGCTCACGCCCCCGACCTCCCCAGCAGATGACCGCGCGCCGGATCTCGACAGCTTCGTCATCGATCTCGACCGGGCCCCGGGACTGCGCTACCGACGGGCGCCGTGAATGGCCAACTCCCGGCCACAGCACCGTCGGTGGCGGCCAAACCTCCGAGAAGACGGAGCGGTCGGGTGCCTGCGAGTTCCCACGGTGCGCGTAAGAGTGGATGCACTTGGTCCATCGCCTTCACCAAATTGGCCGCTCCGCGGGCGCCGCCACCCGGCTGCGCGACGGCGTGGTCACCCTGCGGTTCGCCGACGGCAGCCCCGCCGACACCCGTCGCCCCGACGCCGCCTTCGGCATGCCCCGCAGCGAACGCTGGACCGGCGTCACCATCACGGGCGGCGTCCCCTTCAAGATGGTCCTGCTGCGGCTGGCGACGTTCTGCAGCTCCTTTTGGCAGCCCGCGAAGCGGGAAGCCCGGTGGTAGTAGGGGTGCCGCCAAGGCGGTGATTTCCGAGAGTTCCGAGCGGTGTCGCGGTAGCGATGTCCACAGTCGATGCTGTACTGCTGCGAACCGGTCTGCCTCGGTGTTCGTGTACGGGCGCTGCCGCTCCCTTTCCAGCGTGGCCGCGGTACCACCTTGCCGGTTTTGTAACGCGCGGACTTCCCGGTCGGTCACGGTGACTGTGTGCACGGCCGGATGGTGGTCGAGGGTCGCTGCGAGTTCGGAGAGCGCTCGGTAGCAGCGATCGTGCCCCTGGGGTGTGGTGAAGCGGGCGGGCAGGCCGTGTTCCAGGCCGAGGGCGAACCGGTGCGCGGTGCCCTGGCGGCTGTCGGCGGCTCGTACCGCCAGGAGCAGCATCTCGACGCGGTAGCCTGCGGCCTGGAACCGGGAGGCTGCCGCCGGCAGGTCCGTGCCGGTGGCCGGCGCCGCCTCTATCACCACATCGGCCCTCCGGTTTCGGAGCCATTCCTCTGCCGCGGTCTGCCACGCCCGGTAGTCGGCTCGCAGCAGGGCTCCCGCTGTACGTGGATGGTCGGCGAGCAGCTGGGCGTAGTTGGGGTGGAACGCGCGGAAGTCGTCACTGGACACGCGGACGGCACCTTTACGCATGCCGCGTATCACCTGGATGGAGGCTGCGGTCTTCCCCGCGCCGGGTTGTCCCACCACGTAGACCACCACGGGGTGGCGTCGGGGCTCGGGGGCGCCGAGATGGAACGGAACGATCAGGTCTGTGAAGATGCGTTGGTGTTCTGCGGGTGGGAGCCGGGGCCGGCCGGCTCCTCGGGGAGCGGCCGGGTTCAGCCCCGGCGCAGCAGCGGTGCGGCCCATCGCAGGCTGTGGCGGATGTCCTCGGCGACGGCCGTCCGGCGCGCCGGCCCAGGGGTGTTGTGTGCGATGTCCCGAACGTGCCCGAGGGTGGTGCGGAAGCCGTCGGCTTCGGTGACGGTCCACGGCCGGGTCCGCTCGGCGACCACTGCTTGGGCGGCGCGCGGCGGGCGCGACCAACTTCCGTTCGGTGTCAGCCGGTTCAGGTATCGGATGCCGTTGGTGCCGATCACCGTCACGAGGTTCGCCAGGCGTTCGGCCTCGATGATGCGCAGGACTTCGGGCAGTTCTCGGGAGCAGTGGTCGTGGTTCTGCGCCGACACGTAGCGGCCGGCACCGGCGGCCTGCACCTGCTGGAGGTAGCGGTGCAGTACGGCGAGGCTGCTGAGGGCCTCCGGAACCGCGAGCACGGCCAGTTCGACCCGGTGGCCGGCGCGCCGGTAGGCGCCGATGGTGGCGCGGGCTTCCTCCGGGTCGGCCAGGGCCGTCTCGATGACGGCGTCCAGCCGGTGGCGGCGGGTGTAGTCCTCCACCTCGGCCTGCCAGCGGCGGGTGTCCGGGCGCGTTCGTAATCCGGCGCTGCGGTCGTCGATCGCCAGCAGCGCCGGATAGCAGGGGTGGACGTGTTTGTAGTGGTCGCTGCCGATGCGCACGGCGCCGCCGCGGTGGGCCAGCGCGTGGTGCACCCGGTCCGCGCATGTGGATTTGCCGGCGCCGGGCTGACCCGCCACGAATACCGCGACCGGGGAAGTCTGGGCGGTGGCCTTGGCGGCGGCCGGCAGGATCGTGGTGACGAGCAGGTTGCGGTGTCGCTCTTCGGGCAGTTCGGCGGGGACGACCCCTGGTTCACCGTCACGTGGCCGTGTCAATCGGCATCCTGTGCTGTGGGCGCCCCTGCACGAGGCGGCCCCGGTTCCGCAGTTCGCCGGGCGGTGGGGCGCTGAGGACTGCGGGGTGTGATCGCGGACGTGCGGCAGTCATCCGGTACCGGGATCCGCGGAGCGGAGTTCGGCGCGCAGCAGCCGGGGTTCGGGACCAGGGCCGCGGCCCTGCACGCTCCAGGTGTGGGCGTCGTCGAGCGCGGCCTGTAGGTCGACCCAGGCGTCCTCGGAACCAACCGGGTCGATGGTGCACGTGACCAGCACGCCCTGGCTGATCTCCTGGATCCGGGTGGCGCCACCCGTGAGGTCCTCAAGCCGGGCGGCGAGTGCCGCAGCGCGCCCTGCCAGGACCGCGTCCACTCCTCCCCCTCGCCTCGCACTAATCACTGAGAGTATCGTTAATCGATTAGCGTGCCGTTAACCGATTAGCGTGTCAAGTTGCAAGGAGTAGCGAGTTCCTCTCCGGGAGTAGGCAGTGCCCACTGCGGACTATCAGCGCATCGCCGAAGACCTGCGCAGGCGGCTGGCGGAAGGGGAATGGTCCCCGGGTGAGCAATTGCCGCCGCGTGCCCAGCTGGCTCACGAGTACCAGACCAGTCCGGCCGCGATCCAGCGGGGCCAGGAACTGCTGATCGACTCCGGCGTGCTGGAGGGGCGCAAAAGCGTCGGTGTCTTCGTCCGCGAGCCGCAGACGCGCATGGCGCTGCCCGTGCTGCTGTCGATTCCGGACGCGATCCGGCAGGCCGGGCTCACCCCCGGTGTCGAGTACCGGTCGGACGTCAAGGTCCCGGCTCCGGAGCCGATCGCCCGGCGGCTGTCGGTCGACATCGACACGCTGTGTGTCCGCACCCGCTACGAGTATCTGGGCGACGCCCGCCCGCTGGCCCTGGGCGAGTCGTGGGAGCCGATGGCCCTTACCCATCGCACGCCCGTTCTTCTGCCGGAGGACGGTCCGCTGGCCGGTACCGGAGTGGCCCGCAGGCTGGCCTCGGTCGGTGTCCGGGTCGGCCACGCCCAGGTTCGTACGCACGCCCGGCACCCGAATGACCATGAGGCGCTGCGGCTCGGGATCACCCGCCGCACGCTGATCGTCAGGCTGGACCGGACCCACCTGGCCGACACGGGCCAGCCGGTCGAGACCGCGACTTTCCTCCTCCCGCAGACGCGTTGGGAACTGGTCTACGACATCCCCGTACCGGCCTGCGATTGCGACGGCGACGAGCTTCGCCCGCAAGGAGCCGATGGCCACGCTGCCGGGACCCGGCGGATGAGCCAGGGTGGCACCCCCCGAGGGAGGTGACCGCCGCGTGACACGTGGTGAAGGGGTGCCGGCCAGGCGGACCGGCAGGCACAGGCAGGGATCGGTTGAACCATCAGGGGGGTCGGCGTGGCGGGTCGGGACTTGAGGGCTCTGTTCGCCTCCAACGACCACCAGGTGGGGGCGGAGGAGGCGTTCACGAACCGGGAGGGCCAGTGGCGGGTACTCGTGAATGCCCTGGACAGGCACCTGCAGCACGTAGCCGGTCAGGGTTTCGACGCCGCCGACCTGGAGGCACCGCGACGTAACCTGCTCGTCTTCCACGGTGTGGGCGGCATCGGCAAGTCGACGCTGTCGCGGAGGCTGGAGGCCGCGCTGGCGCATGCCGAACACAGGCCGCCGCAATGGGACGAACCGACCTGGCACGGGCCGCGGGTCGTCCCTGTCCGGCTCGACCTGGCGCGCTCGGCGAACACCGACTTCGAACGCATCGTCCTCACGATCCGGCTCGCCATCGCGGACGCGGTCGGCCGGCCCATGCCCGCCTTCGACATCGCGCTGCGCCGCTACTGGGACCACCAGCACCCCGGCGAGCCGCTGGAGGAATACCTGCGCCGCGACGGCCTGGTGACCCGCTTCGGCCGGGCACTTCCGGCGCAGATGCAGGCGGCACTCGGCGAGGTCGCCCAAGGCTTGGCACTGCCCGGGATGCTCGGTTCCACCGTCGGGCAGCTCACCGGGGCACTGGTGAGAGCGCTGCGCGAACACCGCCGCTCCGTGAGCGCGTTGGCCGGCTGCGCGCGGCTGGCCGACCTGCTGGAGGCCGACACCGACCTGGAGGCGCTCTCCTACTACCCGCACCTGCTCGCCTGGGAACTGGCCCGCTTACCCGCCCGCAAACAGATCGCCCCGGTGGTGCTGCTGGACACCTTCGAGGACATCGGGGACCGCGGCCACCGGGACATGGAGCGGCTGATACAGCACGTGGTGTGGCTCATGCCCAACGTCTTCTTCGTCGTCACCGGACGCAACCGGCTGCAATGGGCCGACCCGGCCCTGCACGGTCAACTCGACTGGACCGGCCCGGCAGCCTGGCCCGGACTGGCCGACCGCAGTCTGCCGGCACCCCGCGCCGCCGCTGATCCGGGCACTCGCCGCCAGATCCTGATCGGTGACTTCAGCGACGAGGACCGCGAGGACTACCTCACCCACCGCCTCGCCGCTGACGGCCGGCCTCTGATCGACCCAACGCTGCGCCGTGTGATCGCCGAACGCTCCCACGGCCTGCCTCTGTACCTCGACCTGGCCGCCATGCGCTTTCTTGAGATCCGCCGCACCGGCCTCACCCCGCAACCGGCCGACTTCGACGTCGACTTCCCCGCCCTCATCTCCCGCACCCTCACCGACCTCACCCCCGACGAACGCCACGTCCTGCGCTCGGTCAGCCTCCTGGACGCCTTCGACATCGCCATCGCCACCGCCACCGCCGGAATCAGCCGCGACGCCCCCGTCCTGCGCCTGCTGGAGCGGCCCTTCATCCGCCACACCCGCACCGGCCTGTGGCCCTACCACCTGCACGCCCTCATCCGCTCAACCCTGCGCACCGCCGAAGACACCACCGACGACCGCTGGTCCCCCCGGGACTGGCGCAACGCGGCAGAACGCGCCCACGCCGCCGTAGGCCACCAGTGGGCCGGGCACACCGGCCCGGGCCGCCGCCTGCTGATTGCCTGCCTGCGCCAAGGTCTCACCCTCGCCGCCGAGTTCCACCTCGACCTGGACTGGCTGACCGAGGCAGCCTGGCAGTACGTCAGCGACTCCGTGTGGGAACCCGTCACCGCCGCCCCGCGGGACACCGGCGACGACACCCATCTGCAAACACCGGCCGACGCCCTGGTCGAACTGCTCAGCACGCTCGGCCGACGACAGCACGAACACCGCCGCACCACGGCCAACCGGCTCGCCGCCGTCATCGACACCGGTCTGCTGCCGGAGGAACTGGGGCAGATGGCGCTCTACTACCTGGCCAAAGCCCACCGCGACCTCGGCCACTCAACCGCCTCCCGAACAGGGATGCAACAGGTCGCAGACGGAGGAGGCCGCCTCGCCCCCGCCGCCCGCCGCGGCCTGGCCCACCTCGCCCGCCTGGCCGGAGACTTCCCTACCGCCCTGGCCGTTGCCGAGACCCTGGGATGGGCCGGCCGGCACAACCGTGTGCTCGGCGACATCTACTGGCCCCAAGGCGACATCGCACGAGCAGCCGACACCTACGAACACGCCCGCAACGACGCCGAACAACACGGCATCGCAGGAGAACGCGCAACCGCCCAGGCACACCGCGCACTTGCCCTGGCCTTCGCAGATCCCACGACCGCGGACAGCGAAATCGCCCTCGCCCACAGCCTCCTGACCGACCTCACGCTCCACGCCACCACCCTGACCGTTCACATCGCCAACCTCATCTGCGACGCGGGCCGCAGCACGGACATCGACGAACGCGCCCAGGCCCTGCGCACTGAGATCGAGACCGCCGGGCTGACTTCCGTCCTCCCCCTCCTTGAGCTCGCAGTCTGCTTCCACCACGCAGTCCGCGGCGACGGGGAACTCCTCACCACCGCCATCCGCCGACTGCACCGGCTTACCAACGACGGCGACCACGCCTACCTCGCCGACATCGCATGCTTCATGGGCGACCGGCCCATCACACCAGACGCCCGGCCGGTCCGGTGGCTGGAGAACCACGAGACCATCCGCCGACGCTGGCACACACTCGTCACCGAAAGGCGCGGCGCTTAGCCCCCACCGGCCCCCTGTCCGCCGGGCCGCACTGCTCTGTCTCCTTGTTGAGAACCGGTCAACAAGAGGGCGCCGGGTGGCGTGTGCCGAAGTGATGGGCAGCGCCAGCCGCAGGCTTC
The DNA here is from genome assembly GCA_001298575.1 of Actinobacteria bacterium OK074. Classification (GTDB taxonomy): domain Bacteria; phylum Actinomycetota; class Actinomycetes; order Streptomycetales; family Streptomycetaceae; genus Streptomyces. The sequence continues at coordinate 148,757 of LJCV01000275.1, read as the reverse complement.
CCTTGCCCTGGCAGACTGATGACGCAACCGAGACCGCGCCACGGAGAGGCCGCCGGGCAGGACAGAACCCGGAATACGGAGTGTCCGCCGTGCATAGTCCGGGAAGAAGAGCGGCACACCCCGGCCGGGGGGGCACCGCGAGGGAGAGCAGTGACACAGAACGAGCAGGAAGCCGACGACGACGGGCGAATGGAGATCACGGCGCGCGACGGGATCCAGGTTGAGTACCAGGATGCCCTCACCCATGAACTACGGGAGCGGACCCTGCCCTGCCCCCGCTGCCTCCGTACGTCCGGTCTGACGCTCCGTGTGACCAACGACTATGACCAGGCGATGGTGATCTGCCCGCAGGACGGGTGTGCCTTCATGGACTACGCGATCCGAGCCGCGGACGTGCGCCAGGCGTGGGCGCTGATCGCCAGCTCTGGGGGCATGTCGGCCAGCTCTGGGGGCGTGTCGGAGGGCACGCTGAAAATCCCCAACACTGGGTCACGGGTGCATACTTCTCTGGTACCCGTCCTGGACGAGGACAAGGCCGCCCAGCCCTTCGTGTCCGACGACGAACTCGAAGAAATCTCCCCCGAAGAAGCCCGACGGCGATCGTGGGCCTTTGACCTAACCGTCTCAGGGAGAGGCGGTGCGGGGCACGCGCCCTTCACCTCGGCCCTGTACTGGGCCAGAAAGTTCATGACGGCCGCCCTGCCGCAGAGCGGCCCGCTCTTCCAGCAGGTCTACAGCAAGGACCCGGGGCAGCCACCGGTAGAGGCCCACATGATCATCGTCGTGGTTGCGCTGGCCATCCACGAGGCCGCCTACCAGGCCGCCCCCCGGCAGAACCTCGACTGGCTGCCGTTGACGGCTCCCGCGGAAATCCTCAGCTCCGGCGCCAAGGATGCTGCCCAGCAGCGCCGGGGCCTGCGCACCGTACGCCCGGTCGCTGATCCCATGTATGCCGGATCCCTGCGGTTGACCGACGTTGCGAGGCTGGACACGTGCACCGAGCAGCAGTGGGACCGATGGTGCGACGGCGCGTTCCTGGTCCTCGCCACCATTCTGCGGCAAGCCCGAATCAGCGCGGCCTACCGAGCCACCATCGAGCAGGTGTACCCATCTCCCGGTCTCCGTCTCCTCGACAGCCGGCACGTGGTGGCAAACCGGGCCGACGACCTCACCTGGTACGCCCCATCCGCCATGTCCGGACAGTAGGGGACACGAACGCATGCGCGAATAAACCCGGTTTCGTACCACTGTCCCGCGGGCTACCGGCTGCCCCGGTAGCGGTCGGCGGGGCGGCGGCGCTTCGTGAGTGACCTGGTTGCCAGGTCGATCATGGTCCAGCTCGGCCTTCTCGGTGATGCCTTCGTCCAGCTGCATCAGCGCATCCAACGGTGTGGAGTCGGTCTGCATCCATTCGCCCGGCGTGTAGGGCGGTCCTCACCCTGCGCGCCGAGTACGGCCGTACCCTCGGCGACCGGCATCCCGCGATCTTGGACGTGCTGCGGACCTACCTCGCCGTGCTGCCCGTGCGTACGTTCCCCGGAGGCCCGTGTCTACGAGCGGGCCATCCTGCTGTAGGGTCCGCAACTTCGTGCGCACCGGTTCCAGCGGGAACGCCGGAATCCGTGCGATGTGCGCACTGCTTGTGTTGGTGGAACATGCGCATTCGGGGTCTGCTGGTCAGCGCCCGATCGACCGTGGATGGTTCCTGTGGGTAGTCAGCGCTGACGCCTCGCGCCTTGTGGAGGTCCGGCAGGATGCTGATATGCCAGACAACGTGACTGACGAGGGTGCGGCCGGACAGAACACTCCGACCTACATCTTGACCCTTGAACATCTGTCCAGTGCGCTCCCCCGACTTGCGGGAGCTCTTCGGGACGCGCACGAACGAAGAACCCGAGGGGCGGATGGCGTCCCGCGTGATGGTGTAGCCGATCGACGTTGAGTAGTGCGCCGGTGTGCTCCGGCTGGTGGTGTCCGCTCCCTGCGCAGCGGACGGGCCACCGTGCAACTCTCCCTGATGAATGCCCAGTTCATCGAGGGGAGGAGACGCACAGTGGCCCTGTCCCAGTCTGAACTCACACGCCTGCTTCAGTCACTGCATTCGACCGAGGGACTCGAACTCGTCCGCAGTGTCGCCGAGCGGATGCTGCAAGAACTGATCGAGGCCGAGGCCGCGGCGAAGATCGGCGCCGAGTGGAACGAGCACACCGAGGCCCGCACCAACTACCGCAACGGGCACCGCGACAAGACGCTCACCACCCAGGCCGGCGACCTCGACCTGGCCATCCCCAAACTGCGGTCCGGCAGCTTCTTCCCCTGTCTGCTGGAACGTCGGCGCCGCATCGACCAGGCTCTCTACGCCGTCATCATGGAGGCATACGTCGAGGGCGTCTCCACCCGGTCGGTCGACGACCTGGTCAAGGCCCTGGGGGCGGACACCGGGATCTCCAAGAGCGAGGTCTCCAGGATCTGCGCCGCCCTGGACGAGCCGTTGACCGCGTTTCGCACCCGGCCGCTGGACCACACCCGCTTCCCCTACGTCTACCTCGATGCCACCTACTGCAAGGCGCGGGTCAACCACCAGATCGCCTCGCGGGCCGTGGTCATCGCCACCGGCGTCACCGAGGACGGCGGCCGCGAAGTCCTCGGCGATGGGGGTCCCCCCGGTCGAGCGAAGTCGAGACTGGGGGAGGTCGGTGACAGCGAGACCGAGGCGTTCTGGACCGAGTTCCTGCGTCACCTGCGCGAACGCGGCCTGTCCGGGGTCCGTCTGGTCATCGGTGACCATCACAGCGGCCTGGTCGCCGCGATCGGCAAGGTGATGCTCGGCGCCGCCTACCAAAGATGCCGGGTCCACTTCCTGCGCAACGTCTTCGGCGTGATCGACAAGCACGCCGGTGAGATGGTGGCCGCGACGATCCGCACGATCTTCGCCCAGTCCGGCCAGAGCGCGGTCAGGGCCCAGGTCGACACCGTCGCCGACATGCTCGGCGGGCAGTTCCCCAAGGTGAAGAAGATGCTGCTGGAGGCCAAGGACGATCTGACCGCCTTCGCCGTCTTCCCGGAGCGGCACTGGAAGAAGATCCAGTCGACCAACCCGCTGGAGCGGGTCAACCGGGAGATCAAGCGCCGCACCGACGTCGTCCAGGTCTTCCCCAACGACGACGCCCTGCTGCGGCTGGTCACCGCCGTGCTCTTCGAGATGCACGACGAATGGATCGCCTTCCCGCGCCGCTACCTGCCCGAAGGCAGCATGGATGACCTCTACCCCGAACTCCCCGAAAGCGCCCCGGCGCTGACCAACACACCAAACGCGCCCACCAGCTGATCGGCTACACCATCACGCGGGACACGACCCGACCATTGCGCACTGAACCCCGGATTTGCGCATTCACTGCGCATCCTCAGCCGACGTTGCGCGTTGGATCGTGGACCCTACACCTGCGGGAACAGCAGCGGGCGGGCCTCAAAGTCCTGGAAATTCTGAGGAAGACCGACGAAGATGCCCCCCGAAAATATCTACTGGAAGGGGAGGCGTTCCTGGACCGGATCCAGCTCGGGCTCGGCCAAGCGACAGCCGCGTGACACTGGGGGAGCCGGCGGATGCTGCCCTGCGGCTGCTGGAGTGGGACCGCGACCACCAGAGCACCACTGGCCCCGTTCTCGCCGCCGATCCACGCTGGGACGACGACCAGGCTATGTCCGGCAGGAGTTCACCAAAGAGCTTGACCTTCGAGAGGCGTGGTTGCGCCCGCGTTCGTCACCGAACGGATGAGCCCAGGTACACGCGTCGGCTCAGTTCCGCCCGGTACTCGTGGCAGCGCGATTCCACGGCTCGTCCGAGCGTCGGTGGGCCTGTTCTCAGCCGTAGAACAGCGGCCTGCTGGGGTCGGTGTCAGCTTGGACGTCGGGGGTGACCAGATAGAAGTCTTGGCCCGGTTCCGGCCTGCTGCCGGTCGTGGCGAACGCAGGATGCCCGCTTGCCCGTCCTCTCTGCACGATCTGGTCGGCGATCTCGGCGACTTGTGTTGCCAAGAACCGCTCCACGGGACTGTTCTCGGCGGACGGACGGTCGGCGGCGGCAAAGGCGGCGGCGTTGCGGACACGGACTGCTTCCAGCAAGTGGTGGGCGGTGTGGTGTCCGTCCGCGCACACATAGGTAGCGGCCGGTCCATCGACCTGCAGTTCCCCTCCGCGTCCGGAGCGGCAGTCGGAGCACGTGATGGGGAGGACGCTGTTCCGGCTGAGCACGCGGACGGTACCGCTGACCGGGATGGTGAGTGCCCCGGCCGAGGCGGGGGGTGCGGGCAGCGCTGCGTCGTCGTCGAGTTCGGCCAGGATCTCCCGCAGGGCCGCCGTGGCGTACCGCAGATCCGACGGGCGCAGTTCTGAGAACGCGTCCTCCCAGTCCTGCTCATCCTGGTCCTGCAGGGCGAACCAGACGTCGTTCATCGTCCCTGGCCCCTTGTCGGCTCCCAGGATCTCGCTGGAGTCCAGGGCGGCATAGATTCGCCGACGGAGTCCGACGGGTTCGCCGTCCTGGTCCTGGCCGGATTCCTCCAGCGCTGCGCGGACGGCTGTCACGGAGATGTTCTGCGCCGACTGGTTCTGCTCGGTGGCCACCGTGTACAGGGTGAAGGCGAGGGCGTGCAGGGTGTGCGGGTGCGGGCGAACTTCCCAGGTGGGGGCCAGCATCTGGGCGGCGCGGCTTACCGCCTGCTGCCACGGGTCGGGCATGCCGAGGGGCAGGAGATAGGCCATCGCATCGGGCAGGGCTCCCGCGGGATGCCGAGATGGCGTCACGTTCTTCCTCCTTCCTCCTTGGGGTTCGGCCAAACAGCATCGTAGTCACCGCCTGCCGGACGCGGCGCTGTTTGGCCAGGACCGTGGTGCGTGTGACCAGGGTGCAGACTCCGGCAACACCCGCGGTCGCACAATGAGTTGACGGCGCTGGCCGGTGGATCGGTTGCTGCTGCGGCGGGCTTGCGGGGTTTCAGTCCTGCCCTGCCGGTGAGGAATCCGGCCGCCGGGCCTGCGGCGGAACCCGGAGGTCCGCGATGGGCGGTGCAACAACGGTGGAACTCCGACCGGCGCTGGCCGACTTCTGCGGACACGACGGAGAGGACGGCATAGAGCGGGAGTGCACGCTCGGCGACGTGCTCCGGAGCGTGGTGATGAGGCAACTGCACGACGACCATCGGCTCATCAGCCTCGTCGAAGATACGATGTCGGGAAAAGTTGTGGTGGGATGCCCTGGCAAGCGGGCAGATGATCCTTGTATACCGTCGTGGAAGGGAGGACACCGTGCTCGGCTGGCTGAAACCCAGCAGCACCTACCAAGAACGTGCTCTGGCGCGGCGCGCCCAGATGCTGATTGCGACCCGTGCGCCGTCCACGGCCACGAGATCACCGAGGGAGGACCCGGATTTGCTCTTCGGCGAGGCCGTGTTCAACAGCGAGCCCCTGCACGAAGCACTGATGGAACTGGTAGGCGGCCTCGACCCGAGGCATCCCCTGAAGGAGACGGCTGAGAACGCCTTGGCCGCGATGACTGCGCTCGTCGTCCTGCGCCCGTCCTGGATCGCGTACTGCAACGCGCACTTCGGTCTTGCCCCGGAGGCAACGGATATGCGCAGCGACGTGTGCCGACAGTGGGTAGCCGGGGACGTCGTGCGCGCTTGGCCGTACTTCGCCCAGGCCGTGTCCGCAGTCACGTCGGCGACCGAGAGCATCACGGAACTCCGACCGGCGCTGACCGATTTCTGCGGACACGACATCACAGCCTTGACAGGGAGGGCGGCACCGAGCGGAGTGCACGCTCAGCGAGCAGCAGAGCCGCCACGCTGCCAGCCTCTGTGATCTCACCCTCCAAGACGGCGGTGAGCGCCGCCTCCATCGTCCTCCACTGCACGGTCATGCCTACCTCGGTGTCGTCACGGTCTGCCACGCCCGGCCGCAGACCAGTGGCGAGGAAGAGGTGCGTACGGGCGGCGGTGGTCGCGGGCAACGGGTCGATCACGCCCAGGAAGCTCACCTCATCGGCTCTGGCACCGGTTTCTTCCTCCAGCTCCCGCAGAGCAGCCTGGCGGGGCTCCTCACCGCCAGTACCGCCGCCGGGCAGATGCAGCACGCGGCGCCGCTGGAGATAGAACTCGTCCTCGACCAAAGCGATCCTCTGGTCCCGGTCGACGGCGACTACTCGTACCCCGTCGTCGACAGCGACGTATTCGTAGCTCCCGGTGAGACCGTCCGGCTGGATCACACCGTCGCGGCACAGGGAGAGGAACGGGCCTTTGTGCAGCAGGTCGGTTCGTAGGTGCTTCCAGCCCATTCGGCCTCCCGTTACGGTTCTCTCCCCGTTACCCCCCCCGGGTCCTGCACCAATCATGCGCGCTGCGTGGGAACTCGTGTACCGGTCGCATCTCCACCCGGGACGAAGTCGTGACCGTCAACTGTCCAAGGCAGAGTCTTACTTTCGGTGCGGCCGGTCAGATGGCGCTGACCTCCAAGGGATGGTTGCTGAGCGCGTACCTCGCCCAGCGTGCCGACTCGCCCATCACCGTGCCGCCGGACCATTGCTCTGCCGAGGGCAGCTCGAACCCGGAGGAGGTGGAGGCGAGCGGCGGGTGGTATTCGGTGAGCTGACGGACCAGCGCGGACAGCGGCGAGTCGTCGGTCAGGTCGTGCCTGCGCACGGTCAGTCCGTCACGGACGGTGTCCTCAACGCGGTGTTTCAGCGCGTTGACCAGGTGTTCCTCCGGCATCGTCTCCGGCTCGCTGCCGGAGGGGCCCGCGTACAGCACCAGTGCCACGGTGGGCAGGGAGTGGGTGAAGGGGCCGGCGCTGTAGTCCTTCGGCCACACCGGCTCCAGCAGCATGGCCGATCGGCGCAGGGCGTTGTGCCACTGGGAAGTCCTCCATTCGTCCGTCCCCACGGGGAAGGCCAGTCGGCCTGCCGCCCACCACAGATCCCGGATGTCCGCCATCCCGACAGCGTAACCGCGGAGCGCCGGTGTCTCCCACCGGTGCTTTCCGGCGGTTCCTGAACTGCGCGATCTTCCACCCTGCCCGCCGCACCCCGCGTCCATTTCGCTCGTTGTGGATATGGCCCGCAGCACGGGCTGCCGGGCCGTGTCAGTCGGCCTCGTGGGGAGCGGTGCCGTACTCAAGGAGGTCCGCGATCACCCAGTCGATCGTCTCCACCAGACGACGGCCGGGCTTGCTGGCGATGTCGTAGTCGCGGCCGTCGACGACCGCGTACATCGCGCGCACCAGGTAGAGGGCGAGCGGTCCGGTGCCCTGGAGACCAGCGTAGCGCGGCCGGTCTCCGTCGCCGGAGACGCGGAGTGCCGTCAGCGCACGTTGATAGCGGGACAGGCGCCCCCCGGCCCGCTCTTCTCCTGCCGCTCGGGCCAGGGTCAGCAGCTCGGGCCCGGGGTCAACACCGTGACGCGTGCGGTCCTGTTGTTCGCGGACGTGATGCTCGATGATCAGGTCCGTCAGGTGCCGCAGCTCGCAGGTGTCGTCGGTATACCAAAGGATCAGCCGCTTCAGCAGGCTGACTCCCCACGGAGCAGCCGCCACCAGCGTGAAGGGATGCGTCCTGGAGCACCGGCACGTCAGCTCCAGCGGGCCGCCCCAAACGCCGCTCACAGTCAGTCGTTCGTACCGGCCGCACGGGCACGCCAGCGCCTCCAGCCCGTTGGCAGGCCGGTAATCGGCAGTCGTCGCCGACGAGTCGTCGGCGACGAAGGCGTTGGACTCGGCGGCCTCCCGCGAGTGCCACTCGACAAGGATCTGCTGCGGCCCCTCGAACTTCCACCGCTTGCCCGGCGGATGCCCGGCAGGAGGGGCCTCCAGCGGTTCCGTCTCGGTGTACACGAGCGACACCCGACTCTCCCAGTTCTCCACGGTCTGCCCCCGGCGGTGGGTCGTGACGGCAGAATACGCGCCGGTGTCCCCGCCCGGCCCGCTTGGGCCGCCGACCCCGGCGCCGGCCCGGCCCGGGACCCCGTACCGTGCCGTACGGCACTCTCTCGTCCGTTCTCCCTGGCGAGGACAACCATGTCCCGGACGTGACGGACTTCCCCGATCACTCGCCGCGGACGCCCAGGACGGCTTGGGAGTACGCCGTCTCCGCCGCAGGCATCCTGGCATGGTGGCCCGAGCAGACACGCAGGCAGGGGATCACGGCCCCGGCCAGGACTCGCGTCGTGGTGCTGCTGGGCGCGGGAATGTGCTGGTGGGCCCAGGAATCGGGCATCGAAGCACCGTCGGCCACGCCGAGCACCATGCCGCCATCAGGCCGGCGGCCAGCGCGTTGGCCTCGATGTGGTTGACGTGCGGTTGTACAGCCTTGTCGGCCGGGCCGACGCGATCGTGGTCAACTCCGCCCTCGTACGGGGATGCCACCGTGCCGGAGCCTCCCGGAAATATGGGCACCTCGGCGCCGAACGATGCGTTCCGCTCTCCGAGTCCCGGACGGGCCGACGCGGGAGCGGGGCCGCAGGCGTGCTCCAGGGCCCGCGAGGACTGCGGTCTCCGTCCCGCCACGGGCACCGCAGAGGTGCGGCCGGTCAGCCAGGAGAAGGGGATGCGGCGGGCGGAACCACCCTGCCCCGGCAGGCAGTTGATACCGTCGGTCCGGACCAGCCGCACAACCTACCGGGGGGACAGTGGACTTCGACTGGGCGGAGATCGCTTCCGCCATGCCGCCAGGCTTTGCGGAGCGTATGGCCCGTATGGACGCGCTCGGCCACCAGCTCGTGCTGGCCTTCATCGACGGCGACCGTGAGCAGGTCGCCGACACGGTCGGCCAGATTGCCGCCTACGACGATGCTCCCGGCCGTCCCCCGTATCCCGGTCCCCGGTTCGCGTTCGCCCTCCGGCAGGTCGTCACGACGACCAATATCCTGTTCGAACAAGCCGATTCCACTGGCGTCCTGCTCAACTCTGCCTTGGCCGACGGGGCCAGGGACCTGATCGTCCAGTTCGCCCCCGAGCAGTACCGGGACTCGGCCCTGGAACAATTCGCTGCGGTCCCCGGTGACGACAGCCCAATGAACTTGGGCATCGAGGGCAAGGAAGCCGACGCGGGGTCCTTGCTGGCCGCGGCGGCGTGCACGGCCTGGCTCGGCACGCAGCGGTCGATCGTCCCGGTCCTGCAGGACGTCCGCAACGTGCTCGGCCAGCGCATCCGCACCCACAACGCCGATGCCCACGCAGTCCCCGGCACGGAGCGGGTGGTGCTTGCCTCCGACCAGGAGGCGCGGGCCTTTATCGACCAGCTGTTCCCGCCCGCCGGGTCCTACCCGTTCCCCACGGATCCGGGCGAGTGGACTACGGGAGAGCGCGAAGTCATCGGCATGCTGAAGGAGCACCTGCTGACCATGCCGGCGTCGGCCACCACGCCGCACCAGGTCCAGCAGCTGAAACGCAAGATCGTCAACATTCTTGAAGCCGCCCTGGCCCGCCTGGAAACCAGCGGGGCAGGCCGTACGTCCCCGCCGTCGCGCAGCGGCATCCAGCAGCGCAAGGACAAGCCGAAACGCCCGAAACGGCACAAGCCCCGGCGTGGCAAGAAGTAACAGCTCCTGCCGGCACCGACCGCGGCACCGAGCAGATGGCGGACGGAGGCAAGGCCGCGTTCGCCGTTTCACCGCCGGCCCGGCCGCCGGGAGGTGCGGCGAGGACGGCCACCTGGACCAGGGAGACACCCTCCGGCCGCGTACCCGGGCGTGGTGCCCGGCGGTGTCCGCCGTCCCGCCACCGCAGCTCTCCCCGGCATGGGCACGGTGAGTCCCCTCGCCCGGGGAGACGGGACCGAAGGCCCCCTGGGGGTGTTCGGTGCCGGTCGGCAACCGGCCCGGAGACAGGGAAGACCGTGCCGGAGCCGGTCCGCCCGCAACGTGCTGCCGGACCGGCTGGGCCCTATGACCGTGGTGCGAGGCCGGCAAACTGCCGTAGGGCGGCCTCTTGTTCACGGCACACTGCCAGCAGCGTGTGTTCCTCCTCCTGATGCGCTACTTCGGCGAGGAACTCCAGTGCCTGACCGCACAGCACGTAGTCGGCGGTATCGACGGCGCGTTCGGCCGCCGTGACGGCGGCCTTCACACTGTGGAGTGCCTGTCGGCTGGCGCGGTAGGCACGGGCACGGACCAGATGGGCGCCGGCGCGGCGGGGATCGGACAGATCGTCGAGGCGTTCCAGCGCCGCGCGGACACGGCCGTGGTCCAGCAGCGTCTGCGCCCACAGCAAAATCTGGCGGTCGGCCTCGTCCTGATCGCCCGCGGCCCGGTAGAAGTACAGGGCCCGTTCACGGGCGTGGTCGGTGTCCCGGCCGCAGCGGGCATCGAACTCGGCCTGCATGTGCCAAATCCGGGCGCGCAGCTGGTCGTTGCTCACCAGAGGGCACAGAGCGAAGGCGACGGCTGCTGTGTCCTTCACTTCCTGGGGGCGGAAGGCGTAGTACAGGCGGAGTTCGACCAACCGGGTCCGCAGTTCGGCATGCGCGTCGGCGGCACCATCGGCCAAGGCCGAGTCGGCCCCCCTCTCCAGGATGTGGTCCCAGCTGGTGTCCCAGCCACGCGCGTCCATCAGGGCAGTCATGGCCAGCGCCAGGGGCCACACCACGTGGTGCCAGCCGCGCTCGGCAGCCAGCCGGACCGTCAGCTCTACGACGGGCGCCTGCTCCCGCAGCGCCTCCAGGCCCGCCGTACGCTGCTGCGGGCCGCCATCCGTGGCGGTGTCGGCGATCCTCTCCACCAGGCGCCGCACCGCCTCGGCCAGCCGGTACTCCATCCGGTGGCGTTCACCGGGCGGTACGGTGTCGGCCCGGCACAGACGACAGAGCGCTGTCTTTGCCCTGAAGCGGAACCGCTGCGGACGGGACGCGGGGACCACCAGTCCGGCGTCGGCCAGGGCTCGCAGCGCGGTATCGGCGCCAGGACCGAACACCTCGTTCACCAGGGCGGAACCGAACGGGACGTATTCCAGCGGCTCCAGCAGACACCGCAGATGGCGGGCGTCCGGGGAGAGGTCCTCCACGGCCCGCTCCAGCACCCCGTGCACACTCGCGGGGCTGGCGCCGGAGTCCTGCGGGCCGTCGAGGGCGACTTCGCGCCCGCCGTCGAGTTGCAGGCTCCTCGCCACCATCGGCTTGGTGCCTCCCACCACCAGCAGTGCGCCCGGCAGGATCAGAGGCCGGGCCAGCGGTGCGTGGCGGATCCCGTCGAGCACGATGAGCAGCCCCTTGGCCGCCCGCGCCTGCCGCAGCAGAGGGGAACGGCCGCCGTGGCCGACCGGGATGATCTCCTCCCGCACGCCCAGCAGCCGGAGCAGGTCGCCCACGACGTCGCCCATGTCGGCGTCGCAGGACTCCAGATAGGTTTCCTCCCGGTCGACGTAGACCACGCCGCCCGGGAAACGGCCCCGCTCGTACTCCTGGCGCGCCCAGGCGGCCAACAAAGCCCGCCGCGCCTCCCGGTCGGCGAACGTGACCGTGAGGATGCCGGTGTCCTGGCCGGCCGCCGCGCGCGACAGGGTGGCGAGGTGACCGGGGTCCACCGCTGCCGGCCAGTCCTGTACGAGTTGGCAGGGAACCGCAACGGGTGCGGCGTCCGGCAGCCGGATCGCTCCGAGCCGGGCCGCCGCAGCCGCCATGGCCGGGGCCGGATCGTTCATGCCGTCCTCTCGTTTTTTTGAAGCGCCCATCTGATATGGGTCGGTGGCCGCGGCCGGGTCGGCGGAGAGGCAGTCGGCGCCGTTCCTGCGTAAGGGCTCGCAGCCCAGGGGTTTCTTTCAGGCGTTGATCCGACTGCCCGTCGGCCGACCCGGTCAGGGCGGGGCGGACTGAGAGGGGGCCAGGCACCGTTTCCGCTTCAGGGCTCGTGGCCCGAGGTGATGCGCAGGTGTTCTTCCTGGCCGCCCGTCAGTCCGCCCCGCTCCGCGGCGGGAACATGATGTCCTCCTGGAAGAGCTCGCCAGTGCTCAGACAGTGGTGCAGACCGCTGAGTAGACGGTTGCCCACGTGGCGCAGTGCGCCTGCGTGGCCGTCGCCGCGCAGGCGACGGGCGTCGTACAGAGCGGGGGGGCCGGGGGAGCGGGTGAGGCTCCCGAACGACCACTGGTGGACAGCCATTTTGAGGGTGCGGTTGCACACCTTTCGGTAGGTTACGGCGTGGCTGCTGCCGGAGGACCAGGTGATGGGCGCGGTGCCCGCGTACGCGCGCAGGCCGCGGTCGGTCGGGAAGCGCTGTGGATCGTCGCCGATCTCGGCGAACAGCCGGGCGGCGATGAGCGGGCCGCACGCGGGGAAACTCCGGTACACCGGGTAGTGCGGGTGGGCCGAAAATCTCCGGTCGGTCAGTTCGGCGAGCTGCTCGGCGTGCCCGCAGGCGACGGCCAGTTCTGCGAGGTGCAGGCGGGTGCGTTCGCCCATGGCCTGCTCGGTGCCGGGGCGCTGGCGCAGTGTGGGCTCGGCGAACAGGTCACGCAGCCGGGCGGCTTCCTGGTCCAGTAGCCGTGTGCGTCCGGCGGCGGCGAGGGCGTCGAGGAACTGGCGTTTGGACACGGCGGCGGCCTGGCGCGGGGTCGGGGCCAGGGCGAGCACGGCGCGCGCCTCCGGGCGGCGCAGTCCCCGGTCCCGCCCGGACCACGCTTCTACGGCTGCGGGGAAGTACAGGCCCAGGTGTGCGCGCAGCCGCAGCATGACCGCGCGGGCGCTGTTCGTGCTGGTGGCCTGGGCGCGGGCGAGCACGGCGATGGCGGTGGCCTCGTCGGAGGTCTCGGGCAGCGCCGACGACACTCGGCGGTGGGGGTTCTGCCGGACGATGTCGGCGAGCAGGGTGGCATCACCGCGGTCGGATTTGGAGACCGCGGTGGCGTGACGGCCGCGGTGGCGGGCGGTGACCGCCGGAGGGACCAGCACCACGGGCTGACGGTGACGGCGGAGTTCGACGGCCAGGAGCCGGTTGCCGTCCTCGATCGCGACGGGGACCTGACGCCGGGTGAAACGGTGCGAGGTCGGATTGAGGGCACGCAACGCGCCCAGGATCTGATTGACCCCTTCAGGAGTCTCCTCGACCCGTAGGTGAGTGACGACCTTGCCGTCGTTGTCCAGGATCACGAAGTCCTGTTTCCCGTAAGACCAGTCGATACCGGCCCACCACCTGCGCATCGCGCACCTCCTCTCGCGTGATGCATATATACATCACTTGGTGGGGTTTCCGCCGACCGGGACCAAATGCGGGATCATGCGGAGGACACGAGGTGGACACACGACTTCCGGGGAGCGGCGTGCGCGGCGACAAAGCGCCCCTGACCTACACGACAGGCGAGTGGCCCCGCCATGCTGTGGCCAACCCCGATGCTCCCGTCGGCGTCCACTACTCACTTGTCCTCGCCCGCACCATCGCCGACATCGCCGAGCGCGAGAAGCTGTCGCACAGGGCCATCTCCCGCAAGGCCATGCTCAATCCCACGGCGGTGGGCCGGATCGTGCGGGGCGAGTTGTATCCGGACCTCGCCACCTTGGCGCGTCTTGAAGTCGCCCTACAGACCGACCTCCTTCCTCCGGGCCTGTTTCGTGAGGCTCGCCAGGGCACCAGCACCGTCGACGGCCCCGACGGCTGACTCCGCCGCAGGCGCTTCGGCATCGATCCGGCTGCGTTGCACAGGCAAAGGACCGCTCGGTTCGCTCGGGGAGATCCCGCCGTGAGTGTGCAGGGACCGCGTGGCACATAGGTCACTGTGTGGCAGGCGTCAATCGCTGTGCCGTGCTGAGGGAAGCCGGGTCAGGGTTGCCGCCACGAAGGTGGGAGTGCCGTCGGGCAGCAGCAGGCGGAGGATGCGGTGGTAATCGGCGCAGGCCGCGGAGTCCGCCGTCCAGGCGTGTCCGGCGCGGTGCCGGATGAGTTCCAGGGACTGGGCCGGGCTCGCGGTCTCCACGCTCCAGCGCGAACCCTCCGGCAGGACCCACCACACCTCCTGGTGGTGCAGATCCAGGTAGAGGCGGGTGTGGGGCAGGTGGCGTGCCAAGCTGGTGAGTTCGCGGACGTGGCCCTCGGTGAGGTCGGCGACGAGGTTGTGGGCGTCGTGGGCGGTGGGCAGGGTGATGAAGTGGACCATGGTCTGGTTCTTTCGGTTGCTACGCGACGGTGTAGGTGCTGTGTGCGGCGACGGTGATGAGCTTCGCGGCGAGTCGGACCGGTTCGATGTAGTCCGTGATGTCCGTGGGGATGTCGTGGAGGGGTTTGAGGAGGAGGACGACGCCGAGGATGGTGTCGTCCCACAGGGCCGGCGCGGCGACGGAGTCCCAGCCGGTGAGGCACTCCTGGCGGCCGATGGTGTAGCCGTTGCTGCGGATGGCGGGGAGGCTGTCCAGGATGGCCTGGTTGTCCAGGGCGCCGGGGCCCGCGGTCGGTGGTATGGGCTGGGCCAGTGCGGTCTCGCGGACGTCGTCGGGCACGTAGGCGAGCATGGTGCGCCCGGAGGCGCCGACCCGCAGGAAGGCCCCGGTGGTGAACATGTCGTCCGCGGTCATGCCGAAGTCCTCGAAGGCGTGCTGGCCGAGCGCGTAGTCGGAGCAGACGCGTCGTGCCCCGAAGGGGGCGAGGCTGTACATGAGGACCATTCCGCCGCAGGACCTCTGGAGATCGAGGAGGACCTGGTGGGGGTCGAGGCGGCTGTACATGCCGGCCATGGCCCACATGCCCGTGGTGGCTGCGGAACTGCCGAGCCGGTATATCCCGTGGCCCAGGCGCTCCGTCCATCCGAGGGCGACGGTGGTCGTCAGGATGCGGTGGACGACGGCGGCATCGAATCCGGTGGCGTCCGCGATCGTTTTCAGGGTGTGGGTGTCGCCGGGCAGGTCGGCGAAGGTCTGCATGACGCGGATCACGCGTTCCGCGGTGCCGTTTCCTCTGCTGCGTTCAAGTGCCATGTCGCGTCCGGGATGAGTGGGGGGATCTGTGCCAACGACGCCCGAACCCAATGGGCGTCAGCCGATGCAGGAAATGCTCATCCGGTCGTCGGCTGACGCCACTATCACACCCGGTAAGTGGAAGTCGACTTCCGGAAGTCGACTTCCGGTTTTCGCGGTGAACCCCTGCTGATATTGCCCCCGTGCAGGACTGCTTCTTTTCTCCTCCGTCCGGCGCAGCCGGAGTTGTCGGTTACGACGTCCGCTCGCACTCTGGAAGGAGCGCGCGGAGGTGATCGGCTTGAATGGCGACGGGACCGAGACCGTTCTCGATTCGGACGAACCGATGGGGCTTGCCGGTCTGCTGCGGGGCTGGCGGAGGGAAGCCGGTCTCAGACTCGGCCGCGGCAAGTCATTGACCATGGCTGAGGTAGCTCACGCCGTCGGGATGTCCGAGCGGTGGTATCGCGAGCTCGAACGCGGGGCCGTGTATCGCATTTCGCCCGAGTTCTTCCAGCCTCTTGCCGATGTGCTGCAGCTGACTCCCGGCGAGAGGCTGGCGCTCTACCACTACACCCCGGGCGGCGCCCTGATGGCCCGGACGTCACCCGGTGCGGACCCGGTGCCGGAGGGGATGCGACAGCTCTTTCTTGATGTTTTCATGCCATATCCCGCGTTCCTCTTCGATGCCGACTGGGGCATAAGAGGCTTCAACTCAGCCATGGCGGACTGGTGTCCCTGGGTGGCCGAGCCTGGTGCCAATCTGATGCGCTGGATGCTGAGTGCTGAGGCCCGCAGCCTGTTCGTCGACTGGGAGGAGCACGCCCGCAACCACCTCGCGATGCTCCGTCTGGAGCTGGTGCGCAGGCCCGGGAACCGGGCGCTGGCGTCGCTGCTGGCCGACGTGCAGGAGGATCCCGTCTGCCATCAGCTGTGGCTGGAAAGACCGCGGGTGGTCGCGCACCGCGACGGTGCCCGCTACCGGGTGCGGCTGCCGTATTTCGACCGCAGGGAGATCGACGTGGTGTCCTACGTCGGGTCCGCAGCGTCTCGGCCGGACCTGCAGACCGCGGTGATCGCCTGGGGCGGCCAGGAAGAACTGCCTCCTCTTCCCGACAGGTCGGCAGATGCGGTGTGCGCAGGGGCGCCCGACGTGCCGCCGGCCGCCGTGGAAACCTCCGGCGTTGTGGCCGTCGAACTTCCGGCACTGAGCGCCCGGGCCGGCCTGGGTCATAACCTCACGCTCCACCCCCGGTCGGCCACCCGGCCGGCAACGGTGACCTGGAAGCGTCCGGGCGAGACCGACCACCTGCCCGTAGCGGCGGCCCTGCCGAAAGTCCTGCCGACGGTCCTGCCGGATCCCGCCGCGGCCAGGGAGTACGAGCTGCTGCTGCGCCAGTCCCTGCCGCCGGACGAGCAGGAGGCCCGCGTCAGCCTCGACGGCACGATCCGTGACCTGGCCGCCCGCCTGCGGCTCGCCCAGGAGCTGCGCCGCGCCATGGACACGCACGCAGCCCACTGAGCCGGGCAGTCACGCCGGCACGTCCAGGACGACCTTTCCCGTCGTACGGCGGGCGGCCATCTCCGTGTGGGCACGAGCCGCCTGGGCCAGAGGGTAGACCGTGGGCGCGGGCACGGTGAGTTCGTTGTCGCGTACGGCCTGGACGAGGTCGTCCAGGGAGGTACGGAGCGCGCCGCGGCGGGCGTACAGAAGCGGCAGCCAGAATCCGGTGACGGTCACGCCCCGTGCCATCAGCTCCCGGGTCGGCAGGTCGGAGGGCACACCGCCGGCATGCCCGAAGACGGCCATCCGGCCGCTGAACGGGGCCAGGGCCCGCACGGTGGCGAGGAGGGTGGGGCCGCCGGTCATCTCCAGAGCGGCCTGGGCTCCGCCGCCGCTGGCCGTGGTGAGATCGTCCGCCAGCGTGGGCGAAGTGCTGTCCACGGCGGCGTCGGCCCCCAGCTCCAGGGCCCGCCGCCGCTTGCCGGGGGTGCTGGCCATGGCGACGACCCGGGCCCCGGCACGTTTGGCCAGCTGCACGGCCAGGGATCCGACACCGCCCGCCGCGGCGGGCACGATGACCGTCTCCCCGCTCTTGATGTCCAGGACGGTGTGAAGCAGATGCCAGGCGGAGTTCCCCTGGAGCGTCAGCGTGAGGGCGGTGTCGTCGTCGATGTCGTCCGGCGCGGGGAAAATACAGCCCCGGTGTGCGGCGGCGATCTGCGCGTATCCGCCGCCCCGCGTCAGCGCAACGACTCGCTGGCCGTCGAGGCGTCCGACGAGTTCATTGCCGGGAATGTACGGCAGGGAAACGTCACCGAGATAGCTGTTGCTCCGCACGTGTAGATCGGCGAAGTTCACTCCCGCGCGGACCACCTGGACCAGGCGATGGGCGGGGGCGGCCTCGGGGACGGGAACCTCCGTCGGCTGGAGTACGTCCGGTCCGCCGAAACGGGACATGGTGATGGCGTGCATGTGGCGCTTTCCTCTCACAGCCAAGATCACGACGGTAATTGCGCTGAGCGCAATTACCTAAATTGCGCTGAGCGCAATTACGGCGGATCTTGAGACGGTCTTGACGGTTGCCGTGAGAACAGAATAAGTTCCAGCTTCAATTCGCGGAACGCCAGGGGAGGGAGAGCGCCGTCACCGTGAGGCGAATCACGCTTTCTGAATTGCGCCACGCGCAATATGCGGCTCGGCTCGACGTCTGCCCGGAACTCTCCAGGATGCGAGGGCGTGGTGGGTTGTCCGGCTGCTGGTTCGCCCGAGGCGGTCCGCCGTGTCCGCCGGTCGGGAGAAACACCACTGGATCTTGGGCGGGTGTGCTGCGTATGTTGCTGCTCCGCCGGAAAGCGGGCCACGCGGTGGGGCGGAAGGAGGACGGCGTCAGGAGACGCCCGCCGCGTGTCACGGGGGCTGGCCCCGTAAACACCGTCGGCGTCTGAGAGCGGTAACTCCCAGACGCCGGACAGTACAGCGCTCCCGCCCCGGCAAGGGCGTGAGCGCACTTCACCGAACTGATCCGGACCTTTTCGCGAGGACACCCGGAGCGGTTCTGCTCGGACGGAGATTCTTGCATGCCTGCTGCCGATCGCGAAAGGCACAGCGCCCCCAGTCCATCGGGCGCACCCCCGGTGCTGCTGCCCGCCCCGCTGCTGGACGGGCTGTCCGTCCGCTCACGCGGGCGGCGTCCCCTGAGCGGCCGGGATCCGCGCGCCGTGGAGAGCGTCAGCCGCTGCCTGCGGCTCCTGGGCAACCGTGCCCGCACCGCCGCCCTGCGGCTCGTGGCTGCCGTTGCGTACGTCACGCCGGAAACGGACCGGCGCCCGGCGCGAACCGCCCGGCAGGGTGTCGGCGGGGGGCGCTGACATGGCGCGGATCAGGACCATCAAGCCGGAAGCGTTCGTCTCCGAGTCGATGGCCGCGGTGTCGCTGACTGCCCGGTGGACTTTCCTCGGCCTGCTGACGCAGGCGGACGACTACGGACGCCACCGCGACCACGCGGCGATCATCGCGGGACGGCTGTGGCCCCTCGACCCCGACCACACTCCCTTCCGGGTCGAGGAGGACCTCCAGCAGCTCACGGGCGAGGGGATGATCTGCCGCTACACCGGCTGTGACGGGCGCGGATACCTGCACGTCGTCAACTGGGCCAAGCACCAGAAGATCGACCGGCCCAGCGCGTCGCGCCTGCCGCGCTGCCCTGTCCACCAGGCCGAGCAGCGCTGCGGTGAGTGCAAGGACGTCTGCGTGCGGCACCCGCAGTCCGGTCCCGGTGCACCGCACCCCTCCGGAGTCCACGACGCCGGGACCGTAGTGAGCCCTCGCCGTTTCGTCCCCGAGGGTTCGCCGGGCCTTCGCGGAGGGCTCGTCGAGCCCTCGGCGCACACGCCGGACACCGGGACAGCCAGCACCACCGGGCACCCGCACGCCGTCTCGGAGGACAAGGGCACCGTGGCCATGGCCGAGAACTCCACGGGGGCCGGCGACGGCGCGAGCAGGAGCCAGGGGGAGAACGGCGCAGGCTGTGGAGGGTTCGACGAGGGCTCGTCGAACCCTCGTGGATGGCTCGACGAGTCCTCGGCGTCTGGATCTAGGATCTTGGATCCTGGATCAGTACCTACGGGGCGCACAGCGCCAGCGCTGGACACCGTCTCGGCCCGGATCCTGGTCGGCGAGTACGTCGCGTCCTGCGCCCGCCGCCCGCCGGAACGTTTCCTCGGGCATCTCGGCCGTGAGATCAACGGGCTGCTCGACGAAGGCATTGACCCCGGCTGCCTGCGCACCGCCCTGGAACGGCTGAGGACGAAGGGGCTTCACCCCTCGACCCTGGCCAGCCTCGTGAACGAGGTCATGAACGCCGCCCCCGCCGGGGCCGGGGCGAAGGGCGTCTACCAGCCGTGGACCAACCCGGCGGACAGCACGGCGTACGAGGAGGCGCTGTGACCGAGCGATACCGCCTCGACGAGCCGCAGCGTGTGGGTCTGCACCCCAGCGTGGCTCGCCTGACCGCCAGGTTCGCCGCCCGCGGGATCGACCCGGCGACGCCGATTGCGGACACGCCCGAGCCCATCCCCGCGCTGGAAGCCGCGCAGGAGCGGATCCCGCCGCGCTTCCGTCATGCGGTCGCCGACCACCCGGGCGTCGCGGCCTGGTGCCGGACGGTCGGCCGGCAGGCCAGCGCCCCGAGCGCGGGCGCCCGTCGGCAGGTGACCACCGGGCCTTCGCTGCTGCTGCTGGGACCCACCGGTACCGGCAAGACCCGGCAGGCGTACGGTGCGATCCGCTCCCTGCTCGGCGCCGGGATCGGCGTCCACTGGAACGCGGTGACCGCAGCCGACCTGTACGCCGAGATGCGCCCGCGCCCGGGTCTGGACCCGGAATGGATGCTGCGCCACCTGCTGCGCACGCCGCTGCTCGTCCTGGACGACCTCGGTGCCGCCCGGATGACCGAGTGGACCGACGAGCTGACCTACCGGCTCGTCAACCATCGCTACAACCACGAGCTGCCGACCGTGATGACCAGCAACCTCCCCGTCGCCAGCCTGCGCTCGAAGCTCGGTGACCGTATCGCCTCGCGCATCGCGGGCATGGCCGAGCAGATCACCCTCGACGGGCCCGACCGCCGCCGCGACCGCCCCGCCTGAGCCCCCCACGCCCGACTTCACCCGCCCCGGCGCCTCCCCCCTTGCGCACGGGGACGATCGGAGACCCCCTGATGCACGCCCCCACCCCGCCCACCACCACCTCCACCGCGCCCGAGTTCGCCAGTACCGGCGACTACCAGTGGCACGACCGGACCGTGTGCCGCACCATCGAGCCCGATCTCGCCGACACCCTCTTCTTCCCCAACCCCAGCGACTTCGACGCGATACGCGAGGCCAAAGAGATCTGCCAGTGGTGCCCCGTGCGCCGCATCTGCCTCGACAACGCCCTGGAGACCGACGCCCGCCACGGCATCCGCGGCGGACTCACCCGCGAAGAGCGCCTCCCGCTGCACATCGGACTGCGCTACCGCCGCGACGAAGCCCGCATCGAGGCGGCCCTCGGCGGCCAGCGTCTGCACCTCTCCGCCGCGGAACGCGAGGGCCTGGCCCACCGCGCCCTCCAGGAGAACCTGAGCGCCGAGGACCTCGCCGCCATCCTGCGCGTCACCCGCAAGTACGCCCGCCAGCTGCTGCGCGACGCCCGCCGCAACGTGCGGCGTGCCGTCGAGGCCGACGTGGACACCGGGCTGGTCCAGAGCGCCCTCGACGGCACCCCCACCGACCTCAAGCAGCCCCACCGCCGGGCCTACCTCTCTGCCGCCCACGACGCCCGGGTGCCCTACACGGAGGTCGCCCGGATCCTCGGGATCAGTCTCAGCCGCGCCGCCGAGCTGCTCACCGAAGCCGCACAACGCGCCGAAGACCGGGCGTACGCCCAGCTCCACAAGCGGCTGGCGCCCACCGCCGTCACCACGCCCGGCACGCCTGCGGCCCAGAACCGCACCGGCCTGGAGACCGCCGCCTGATGACACCCGCGCCCACCCCCACCGCACTCGGCGTCCTGGACCGCGCGGCGATCCTCGTCCTGGGCGGCGCCGGCTGCGCCCTGTCCTACGACGCCCTCCAGCAGATGGCCGTCGCCATCCACGTCCGGGGCATGCTCACCTACCTCTTCCCCGCCGTGATCGACGGGTTCATCGCCTACGGCGTCCGCGCCCTCATCCTCACCCACACCGCCCCCTGGGCCACCCGCCTGTACGTGTGGACCCTCTTCGCCACCGCCACCGCCGCCAGCATCTGGGCCAACGCCCTGCACGCCATCCGCCTCAACCAGCTCGACGGGCGGAACACGACGACCGGCCTACGACTGGGCGACACCACCGTAGGCATCCTGTCGACCGTCGCCCCGCTCGCCCTCGCCGGAGCCGTCCACCTCTACATCCTCATCGCCCGCCACCCCACCCCTGGGACCGTCTCCCCGCACTGGTCCGCCGAGCGCGGACCGCACCGCGGACCGGACCGCGTCCGGCGGACCGGGCTCCCCGACCCGGCCACCGCGGACCGGGCGCTCGCCCGGGCACGGACCGGCCGGTACGACGGACCCGACGACGACAACGGTCGCGGACCGCACCCCGGACCGGTCCCCAGCCCCGCCGTCCCAGTCGCGGACCGGCCCGTGACGGCGAACGGAGCGCACCCCGGTCCGCGAACCGACCGCCCCTCCGGTCCCCGGACGCGGACCGTGCCCTGGCCGGACAGCACGCCGCTACCGCGCACGAACCTCGTCCCGACCCCGGAGGGCGGACTGCCGCGAGCCGGATCACCGTCTGCGCACGGGGAAGAAGCGGACGAAGCCGCCCAGGGTCCGCACACCGGCCTGATGAAGCGTCACGTGGCGGACCGGGGACCGGAGTACGCCGGACCGGGGACCGGTCTGCGCGTGGACGCGGACCGGGAGGAGCGTGACCTCCGGGTCCGCTCCGCGACGGCCGACGGGGCTGCCGGTCCGGGCGGCAGTGGGGAGGGCAACCAGCGGGCCGCCGCGGACCACGAAGAATCGCGGACCGGTCCGCGCGAACCCGAGGACCGTCCCCACGGCGAGCGCGACCAAGACAGTCTCCCGCACCAGGCCGCGGACCCGGTCCCGGTCCCGGGGGGCGACGCGGACTTCGAGGCGCTCCTCAAAGCCGTGCGCGACATCGTCAGGGGCGAACCGGTCCTGAAACGGACCCTGTTGCGTGCCGCACTGGACCGGCACAACACCGCCGTGCAGGACCCGGCGGACCGGGTGCAGGTCAGCAATGAACGCCTCGGCCCGATCCTGCAGTGCCTCAAAGAAGAACGCGAACGCCGCCAGACCAGCAGCGCCACGGTCTGACCCCACCCCCGATCACCACCCCGGCGGGCCCGCCTCACCGCGGGCCCGCCGGGATCCGACCCGAAACCGAGGCGAACATGCACCCACGCCGCACCACCAGCACCGAAGCCCGTGCCTGGATCGACGTTCTGCTCCGCTACGGACTCCTGCACGGCGCCGCCGAGGGGCCTGACGGCCGCTGGCTGATCCGGACCCGGGCGAACGCCCCGATCCGACTGCTCCACGGACCGTACGAGGTCCTCGAACTGGCAGCGGAATTCCAGCAACAACTGCGCATCGTCCCCGATGAGGCCCCGTGAGCGAGCCGCGCATGCACCCGAACCGCGCCGACACGTCGCCGAACACCAACTCGGTTCGCAGCGCAGCAAGTTGGGGCGGAAGCGTAGCTTCCGCCGGCCCCGCCGCAGGGGCGGCGGGACCTGACCCGCACCAGGGGGCGCAGGTCACAAAGGCGGCGACCGAGGGCGGACCGCAGCCACAGAGGGGAGAAACCCAGCACGACGACGCAACCCGCCAGACCGACCCCGCGCCCGCGCGACGCGCCCGCCAGCGCCCCCGACAAAGCCCCGACCGCAAACGCCGACACCAGCCCAACACCCGTTTCAACGACGAAGAGTTCACAGCCGTCAAAGCAGCCGCCGACGCGTGCGGCCTCTCCCTCGCCGGCTTCCTCGCGCACGCGGCCCTCACCGCCGCCCGCGACCTCGAACGCACCGCCGCCACGGTCGCCTCCGAACGCGAAGTGATCGCCGAACTCTTCGCCGCCCGCCGCCACCTCGGCTGGGTCGGCAGCAACCTCAACCAAGTCGCCAGAGTCCTCAACACCGGCGGCGACGCGCCCCACATCGACACCACGATCCGCGTCGTCCGGACAGCCGCCGAACGCGTCGGCAACGCAGCGACCCGCCTTCTCAACCAGCAGACACCACCAGCATGATCCCCAAAGTCCACAAGGGCGGCACCCGCACCATCGGTCTGCTCGCCTACCTCTACGGCCCCGGCAAACGCGAAGAGCACACCGACCCCCACCTGGTCGCGTCCTTCGACGGCTTCGCCCCCGACCCGGGCCGCGACCCGCACGCCACCCTCAAAGACCTCCAACTCCTGCTCGACCAGCCCCTCCAGGCCCTGCCCGAACACCGCCGCCCCAAGCCGCACGTGTGGCACTGTTCCGTCCGCGCCGACCCCACCGACCGCATCCTGGGCGACGACGACTGGGCCGACATCGCCCGCCGCGTCGTCGCCGCCACCGGCATCGACCCCGGCGGCGGCGAGCCCGGCTGCCGGTGGGCCGCCGTACGCCACGCCGACGACCACATCCACATCGTCGCCACCCGGGTGCGCGAAGACGGACGTCCCCCCAAGGATTTTCGCTCCGGCAAGCGCGCCCAGGCTGCCTGTCGCCTCATCGAGATCGACTACGGACTCGTCCGCGTCAACGCCGGCGACGGCACCGCCGCCCGGCGCCCCACCAGCGCCGAGCACCACAAAGCACAGCGCCTGGGCCGTACCCGCACAGCCCGCGAGGAACTGCGTGAGACCGTACGACGCGCGGTCGCCGGAGCAGCCGACGAGAACGAGTTCCTCGACCGGCTCACCGCCTCCGGCCTGCTCGTCAAACCCCGCACCGCGCCCTCGGGCGACCTGCTCGGCTACAACGTCGCGTTGCCCGGCGACCGCAACAAGGACGGCGCCCCGGTCTGGTACCCCGGCTCCAAACTCGCCCCCGACCTCTCCCTTCCCCGCATCCGCGCCCGCCTCACGGACGGAGCCAGCACCCCGGCAGCCCCACCCGGCTCCGACCGGTCCGCGGGCGGCACCGCCCCCGTCACCGCCGGACCCGCACGAGCACGGCGCACGGCGGCCACCGCCGCCTGGAACGCGATCACCGTCGTCGACCAGGACGACGACGGCGCCGCAGCCGCCCAGATCGCGGCGGCCGGCGAGATCCTCGACGCCCTCGCCAAAACCTCCGCCGCCGCCACCCGCACCGAACTCCGGGCAGCAGCCGCCGCCTACGAACGCGCCGGACGCTCTCACACCCGCGCCCAGTACCGCCACGCCCGCGCCCTGCGCCAGGCCGCCCGCGAACTCATCTACGCCGGACCCGCCCTCGGCCGAGGCGAAGACGGCGCCACCACCGCCATGGTCATCGACACCATCATCTTCCTGACCATCGCCATCGCCCGCTGGCACGCCCAACACCACCACGCCCAACAGGCCGCAGCCGCCCGCCAGACCGCCGCCCACCTGCGCGCCGCCTACCGCACGGCGGCGGCAGCACCGATGACCGAACTGCGGAACAAGGGACGCCGCCTCGCCGGGGCCGCGCAGTCCCGGCACGCCGCGACCCTGCGCACCGCGCTCCCACAACTCGCCGACACCGTCTTGCAGGAACCCGGCTGGCACGCCCTCGCCGCCACCCTCGACGAAGCCGAACAGATCGGCCACAACAGCGAGACGCTGCTCCAAGAAGCTGCCACACGCAGGGAATTGGACACGGCGACCTCGATCAGCGACGTACTGGTATGGCGGTTGCGGCGGATGGCGGAACTGCCCGCGCAGCCCGCCTCGCACCAGCCGAGGACAGACAACGCACGGACACCTTCTCCTTCCCGCGCCTCCGCTACGGCGTCCCGGTACGGAGAAGGCCCCACACGCTGAAGCCGCCGACGGCCACCCGGCCGGACAACATCGTGGAGCACCGCTCCGCCCCGAGGGATGGCAACGCCAACCTTGCTTGCTCACCACTGAGTCCCGATCGCGGGGCGTCGCCTTCACCACCTCGCCGAGCCCTGCCATGGACGGCCCGGCGTTGCGGTGTTTCCTGCCTTCTGGGGATGATTTCCCAGAGCGCGAATCCGTCGGGGCAGGGAGCCGCCTCCGGTCGCCCGCACGCGCGTGCGGTGCCACCGTGGACACCATGGGCAGCTACGACGGAGCGGCGGTCGTCATCGCCGACGGAGTGGAGTACGAGGTACACGCCAAGTTGTGGTGCACGCGGACCCCGCCCCGAAGGGTCCGCTCCTTCGCCAGCTCAAGCCTGGTCGGCACCGACGGAATCAACTGGGGCGGCACTCTGCGCGCCTCCGGAGAGACAGACGCGTTCGCCATCTACCAGGCGCAGACCCTGGCACTGCGCCCGGACGGCGGGCTGGTGGCCCCGTTCACTTTCCAGGGCGGGGGCGATCTGGCGGCCGGGGTTCTGCCGATCCGGGGGAGTGGCACTGTCCCGTTCGACTGCCGCTGAACAGAGACGGCCGGTCGGCTTGGCCTGGAAATCGAACATGTGTATCAATTGGGCTCATGGTGAACGCACCCTTCCCTCCGGACCTGATCGAGCTCCAGGCGGACTGGCAACGCACGTACGCGGCACTCGCCGTACCGCGCCCGGCGTCCCCCGCCGCCCTGCGCCGCCGTCTGCAGGTACTGTCCGCGCGTCTGCTGTGGCACCCGTACTTCTCGCACCCCGGTCGGGTGCCGGCGGCGCGGGTCGAACTGCGCCGCCAGGCCCGAGTCCTGGACGGGCGGCAGTGAGCCGGCGCCCCGGAGTACCTCACAGCGGGAGAAACCGGCAGGTTGAGGTCCAGGTCCAAGTCGAGGTCCAACTCGCCCAAGAGGCAGCTCTCTTCGCGGACGCCGCTTCAAGCTGCACCGTGACCGTCTACTGGCTCATGTCGGCGGGACCGTGGAGCGGGCATCCGAAGGGGAACCGAGGCGGGTCCTCAAACTGCTCCGCATTGTTCCGGTAGACCAGCTCCCAGCCCTCCTCGTCGTACTCCGAGACGTGGACGGGCTGTTCTGCCGCCATCTCCTTCTCATCGATGACGATGTACGGGAACCGGTGTCGTGCGGCGGCGATCCGAGGGTCCGTCTTCCCCGCGCGGAAGGCCACCGCCGGGTTCACCCAGAGCCTGGCGAGTCCCCCCACTTGGCCGTCCAGGGCGAGATAGCGATGCTCCACCAGCCACGCGATTCTCGCCCGCACGGTGTCCTCGTCGGTGTCCAACTCCGCTGCTTCGTCCGCGTAGTTGAGGAGGACAGGAGAGTCCTTCTCCAGCTTCGTTGCCAGACGCAGCAACAGGTGCAGGATGTGGCCGTCCCCTGCGGAGCGCCGGCGCTTCTTCGCACCGGGCTGCTCGGCGGCGCGCAACTGGTGCCGATAGTGGAAGTCGGCCGCCAGGAGGCCCGGCCCCTGGCAGAGGACGTGATCGCATGTGCATGTCTGCATGGCCGGACAACGAGAAGGAGAGCAGGTCGGTATCCAGCATCACCTGCTCGGCGCTCGTCGAGACGCTGGACGTTGGAGTGGACACCGGCAGTCGCCGACAGATTCCGGCCCTTGGCGCGTACTCCATGGATCTTGCCGCTGCGCTGCTGGAGTGACAGGGGCGGTGCGCCGTCACCCCAGAGGGGGATGCGCAGTGACCCGGGTCCTCGGCACGCGTTGGACGTGTCGTGCCGAAAACCGCATCCAGCCCGGGCAATGCCAGCGCTGCCCCGGCCGAAAAGCCTCAGCCGTTGCCCTTCCTCCTGACGAGTCCACAAGGCGAAGCGGCGCGCACGTTGTTGAGCTACGTGGCCTCACTGGCCCTGTCCAGTCCCGATGCGCAGCTCGTCGCGGTGGTGGCGGCCATCCGGGCGGCGCGGGGCGGCACCGGCAACCTCGCCGGGATGGACCTGTCCGCTTTGCGGCTGGACGATGCACGTGGTGCCGTTGAGGCTCTTCGCGGCCTGGGCTGGCAGATGGATGAAGCGATCTTCGATGGCGATCCCTCAACGCCGGTCCCCGTCACTATCCCGGACCTGGCGCGGGAAGCCGGTCATCCTCTTCCCTTCGGGGAGAACGTCCGTTCGCGGGTGTCCGGATGGACCACCAAGACGTTGTCCGCCAAGCCGCTCAAGAAGCTTCCTCCGGCCGCGCGACTGGCCGGGGCGTTCCTCGCCGCACACAGCACGTCCAGGCTTCTTGGACGGATCCCGCCGGACCTTCCCGAAGCGTGCCGGGCCGCCCTGCCGGACCTCCTGCACAAAGGCTTCCTCGCCGAGCTGTCCGAGGACCGCTACCTCCTCGACCCCGCCGTACGCCACCTGGCGGGCATGCGCCCTCCCACCCTGGGGGAACACGCGGCCGAGCCTTCGACGGGCGACACCAAGGCCGCACCCCCTTCAGCTCCGGAGTTCCAGTTCGACGCCGGCGCATGGGCACAGTGGAAGAGCACGGTCACCCCCGCACTGCGACGGCACGTCGAGAGCGTCGAGTACTGCGCCGTGTGCGCTCTCCGCCCGGAACGGGTCGCTGAGGCGTTCATGACGCCCGCCCGCTCCCAGTTCTTCTCCAAGAACGTCAAGGCCGCCTACGGTGAGTGGAAAAACGCACACCCCGACCGCGGCCCCCTGGCGGCCGAGTTCACCGTGACCTTCCGGTCCGAACACGGACACGGCCCCTCGTACGGCCAGTTGTGCTCGGAGCTGGGGTGGGACCTGAAACGGTCGCTGCGCGGCTTCATCGTGCGGCGTCTGCTGGCGAATGAGTGGCTGACCGATACCGCCCCGGTCCCGTGGACACTGCGCCCGGGGCCGGCCGCTCAGGCCCAGGGCATCGTTCTGCCCAAGGCGCGCGGCTCGGCGGTCGCCGCGCACGCCGGGTCGTAGCTGGGCGGTCCGGAAGTCGCTCCGCCTTGATAGCCCGAGTTCGCTGGTGCCGGGAACCGGATGAGGCGTTCCGCGCATTAGCGGGCGTGTACGGAAATGGGATTTCCACTACTCGGTGGTAGGAAGGGGGGGCAGCCTTGTCCGCTTCTAGGCCCTCGCCTGGCCCAAGGGAAAACCGTCCACGACCTGCGTCGTCCCGTAGACGGAGACGACTGGTCAGGAGAGGAGGCGTCCGTGGCGGGCCGCTTGCCCGTGGTCGCGAAGCGGGAGACAGCCGTGTTGCCGCAGGCCGTACCGGTCGCCAAGGGGTATCGCGGCCGGTGGAGACGATCAGGAGGCACTGGCACAGGCCCAGCTGCGCCGAGTCGTCCACAACGGTTGAAAGCCGGCGGACACCCGTACAGGACACGGTCTGTTGAGGCGAGCGAGTAGGCTGCGCCCACCCCCGAGCCGAGGAACAGCACGATGACGAAGCGCGGTCTCTCCCATCCCGAGCACCTGCGCCTGGGGCAGGTACTCTCCGGCGTGCGGGACCAGTTGGTGAGGGAACAGGTCACCTTGTCGAACGCGTACCCGCGGACAGGACCGAGGGCGTTTCCGGCGAAGCGGCTTGAGGTGGCGATCGAGGCGTTGGACGCAGCGCGCACGGCGCTGGACGATGCCGTGTTCCAGGAGCACCCGGCAGTGGCCGAGACGTTCGACTACTACCCGAACACGGAGCGTCGGGCGGAGGTAGTGGTGCCGGAGAAGCCGGGGAACAGCGCGGACCGGGGGCTTCGGGCGGTAAGGGCCGTGAGGTAACCGGAGAGCCGATGGGGCTGCCGTACGGCAGCCCGAAGGTGCAGTCCCTCCCTGCCCTCCCAGTGGATCGCCGCCCAGTGCGGCCCACGTCCGAGAGATACCTACGGGAGCGCGCGGGCGTCCCGTTCAGCGGCGGCCGTCATCGATCGGGTGGTCACGTACGGCCAATGAGCCTCCGTCTCCCGCGTAAGTGGTCGATGCCAACGGCGTCAGCAGGAGCCCCACCGTCACTTCTACGGGCTGCCGGAGCGTAATCGTCCCGGCCGGGCGAGGCGCTGCGGCAGGATCACG
Source organism: Actinobacteria bacterium OK074 (assembly GCA_001298575.1). Classification (GTDB taxonomy): domain Bacteria; phylum Actinomycetota; class Actinomycetes; order Streptomycetales; family Streptomycetaceae; genus Streptomyces. The sequence continues at coordinate 119,721 of LJCV01000275.1, read as the reverse complement.
TCCATGGCCAGGGCCCGGAAGAGACGCGGACCGGTCGTGGCGGACGCGTTACCCCGGCGGTGGGGAAGACCGACTCGGCCGAGCTGCTGCGCCGGGTCGGCGCGGCGAGTGCCGGAACATGCCGAACGACCTCCAGGGCAGGCTTCGGTACGCCGGACCGTCACCAGGTGCTGCTCGGCGCCCCGGAGGCCGCGCGGCAGGCGGCGTAGCGTTGGCTTGGCGTACGGGCAGTTGCTCCTTCTCTCGTCCCTGAACCGATGGGTCATGAGTTGGAACCAGGTTCTCGCCATGCGACTGTCGACGCTCCCGTAAGACTGACCCTCTGACGCTCTCGCAATTTTGACCCCCTTGATCACTCTTGGAGGGTGCTGAACGTGGAGGACTGGGCAGAGATACGCCGTTTGCATCGGGCGGAGGGTGTGCCCATCAAAGAGATCGCGCGGCGGCTGGGGGTGGCCCGGAACACGGTGCGGGCCGCGTTGAACTCCGACCGACCGCCGAAGTACGAGCGGGCTCCGCGGGGCCAGGTCGCCGACGCCTACGAGCCGCAGATGCGGGCTCTTCTGCGGGAATGGCCGCGGATGCCGGCGCCGGTGATCGCCGAGCGGATCGGCTGGCCGTACTCGCTGCCGCCGCTGCGCAAGCGGCTGGCAGTGGTCCGGCCGGAGTATGTGGGCATCGACCCGGTCGATCGGGTCGCCTACGACCCCGGAGAGGTCACCCAGTGCGACCTGTGGTTCCCGGAGACGAAGGTGCAGGTCGGGTCCGGACAGCAGCGAGTGCTGCCGGTGCTCGTGATGACGCTGGGCTTCTCCCGTTTCATGACCGCGGTGATGATCCCGTCCCGGCAGGCCGGCGACATCCTGTCCGGCATGTGGTCCCTGATCCACGGCATCGGCCGTGTCACGAAGATGCTGGTCTGGGACCGCGAGGCCGCCATCGGCGGGACGGGGAAGGTGACAGCCCCGGCGGCAGCCTTCGCCGGCACCCTGGCCATCAGGATCAAGCTCGCCCCGCCGCGGGATCCGGAGTTCAAGGGTTTGGTCGAGCGGAACAACCAGTACCTGGAGACCTCGTTCCTGCCCGGCCGCCAGTTCTCCTCGCCCGCGGACTTCAACCAGCAACTGGACGACTGGCTCGTCCGCGCGAACTCGCGGACAGTACGGTCGATCCAGGGCCGGCCGGTCGACCTGCTGGAGACCGACTACCTGGCGATGATCCCGCTGCCGCCGGTCACCCCACCGATCGGCCTGAACCACCGGATCCGGCTCGGCCGGGACTACTACGTCCGCGTCGACACTGTCGACTACTCGGTCGACCCGCAGGCCATCGGCCGTTTCGTCGACGTCACCGCTTCCCTGGACACCGTGACCGTCTACTGCGACGGCCGCGTCGTCGCCCATCACCCCCGGTCCTGGGCCAGGCAGGGAGTCATCACCGATCCGGCCCACGCGGCCACCGCCGCGAAGATGCGCGAAGCCCTCGTGCTGGACCGCCAACGACGTCAGGCAGCGATCCGCCAGCACGCCGACGGCCATGCCGTCGTCCTGCGGGCCCTGCCCGATTACGACGCCCTGTTCGGCGTGGACTTCAACCCGCCCTCCACGAAAGCGAAGTGATACGTGAGCACAGCCACCAAGCCCAAGTCGGCCACCACGGCGAGCACGCCGAAGGACGGCATGCCGTCCATGCTCGCCTACCTCACCAGGGTCCTGAAGATGCCCACCATCGGCGCCTTCTGGGAGGAACTGGCCGACCAGGCCCGCGACCAGAACTGGTCCCACGAGGAGTACCTGGCCGCGCTGCTGCAGCGGCAGGTCGCCGACCGGGAGTCCAAGGGCACCACGATGCGGATCCGCACGGCCCACTTTCCGCAGGTCAAGACCCTGGAGGACTTCAACCTGGACCACCTGCCGTCACTCCGGCGTGACGTTCTCGCACATCTGGCAACCGGCACGTTCGTCGCGAAGGCAGAGAACGTGATCCTCCTCGGGCCGCCCGGGATCGGGAAGACTCACCTGGCTATCGGACTCGGGGTCAAGGCCGCCCATGCCGGTCACTCGGTCCTGTTCGACACGGCCAGCAACTGGATCTCCCGGCTGGGCGAGGCCCACCACTCAGGCCGGCTGGAAGCAGAGCTGAAGAAGATCCGCCGCTACAAGCTGATCATCATCGACGAGGTCGGCTACATCCCCTTCGACCAGGACGCCGCGAACCTGTTCTTCCAGCTCATAGCCTCGCGCTATGAGCAGGGCTCGGTGATGGTGACCTCGAACCTGCCCTTCGGGCGCTGGGGAGAGACCTTCTCCGACGACGTCGTCGCGGCCGCCATGATCGACCGCCTGGTTCACCACGCCGAGGTCCTCACTCTCACCGGAGACTCCTACCGAACCCGGCAACGACGCGAACTCCTGGCCAAGGAGAACCGCGCCCACCACGGCTGAACTACCAGCCCATGTCCCGGGCGACCTCCTGCTGAGCTGCGGCTATCTCCTCGGCAGTCGCCCCGGTCACATCACCCTCAGCGGCCCACTCCAGACGCGACAGCAAGTCGACTAGGGCCTGCTTCTGAGCCGGATGCGTGACCGGCACGGAATCGAGGTCCGTGCTCATCAGCCAGTCGAACAACACGATGGCATCCGCACGCCACAGGCGCACCGTCACGGTCGGGAGATCGTCTTCCATGCGCCAATGGTGCCCGGTCGGCTGCACTGCCCTACCAACCGCACAACCCCGGGGGTCAATTTTCCGGGACTCACAGGGGTTCAACTTTGCGAGAGCGTTGACAGCGACGGGCTAAAGAGTTGAGGAGTGGACACGACGCCGGTATTCCACAGACGATGGCGGGCACCAGGCAGAAGGGAACGACCGCAATGGACCCATACAGCAGCGACAGCGACGGTGCCCTGGAGGGAGTGCCGACTGCTGATGCCGCCGGGTGTTCAGACATCCCTCTGGAGCTTCGCCTTCCTGCGCCGACCGAAGTGGTGGGTCAGGCTTTCCCGCACCGGGACCCTCTGTCGGTCGCCGGGATCCCCGTGGTCTGCACCCAGTGCAGTGCCCGTGAGGACTGGCTGATCCTCATGGTGGAGGACGCCGTCTACGTACGATGCCGTTGCGGAAACGAGTGGCGTGAGCCTGAACTCACCCCCATGTGGTTCGAGGCCAGCAAGGGGGGACCGCCGGTGGAATACCAATCCAGCGGTGAGGCCGTCGTCCAGAAACTTGGTTTCGACGGGACATTTCGGGGGATCTACTTCTAGAACCGGAAACTCGGCCTATTATGCTGGCGGTTGCAGAGAATTGGCGTGACGGTTCTGGGAATTGACCTCATAGGTTCGTGAATTAGCTGGTGTGAATCCTTTCGTTGAGATCGTCGACGGTGTACTCACGTGGCCTCCGGCCCTGTGGTTTCGTCAGGAAATGATCGAGGGGAGGGGAGAATGTCGGTCGGGTGCAGACAGCGGATCAGGACCATCCGTCCGTCGGCCTCCTCTGTGTCGATGAATCCCATCTCGTCGCATTTCCCGCACTGGGCGATCAGGCTGCGGTCCCGGACACGGGCGACGCGGGTGTGCAGGTCGCGGCCCGGCGCGAGGGCGGGCAGCGGCAGGTGCCAGGGGCGGGCGTCGTACTCGGGTACGGGCTGTCGGCGCCCGATCGCGTCGAGGATTTTCCCTTCCAGAGTGGTGACGGCAGCGGAGGATGCCTCGCCCGGGCCGAGGCCCTTGCGCTCTTTCCAGGACGAGGCGGAGTCAGCGGCACGCCAGACGAGGCAGATCATCTGGCCCGTGGTGAAGCCCTGCTCGAAGCCGCGTTCGATGAGTGTGGCGAGTTCGTGTGCGCGCGCTGGGGGGACCTCGGGGTAGCGGTATTCCGCGATCAGCTGCTCGTTGAAATAGGTCACCATGTCGGTCACCTCCATACGCCTGATCAGCGTGCTCAGGGCCTGCCGGGCTGTTGCAGCTGCTTCTCCGGGCGCCAGTTGCAGGTATTTCCTGGCTTTGTCGACGACGGCCTGCGTGTGTGTGGTCCCGCCGATCAGCCGCCAGCTCGCCAGCTGCGCCGCGTAACCGATTTCACCGTTCTGGCCCCGCATGGTGCCGGCGGCCGGGGCGCTGGGATGTACGGCGAGCAGGTTGCGGGCGTACAGCTCTTTGACCGCATGCAGGTCTTCCTCGGGGAAGCCCGTCCACGTGCCCGGGCCAAGTTGCTCGAAGCTGGGAATCGGCCCCATGGGGTGGGCGTGGGCGTGCTGGAGCATCGCGGTGAGTACGACGACGGCTGCGGCGCCGATGTCCTGCACTTGCGGGTCGGGGTCGGGCTCCCGTTCGTCTTCCTGCTCCCGGAAGTCGGCGATCCGCTGTGTCAGCAGCTGCTGTTCGCGTTCTGCCCGCTGCTGGGCTTCTTCCTGCTCGGCGCGGAGCGCCTCGTTCCGCTGTTTGAGTTCGTCGGCCTGTGCCGTTCGGCAAGGAGGACAGCGGTAGCCGGCCGGCCTGCGGTCGAGCCGGGGTCCTGCGAGGAGGCGTGCCTGCCGCCGCGTTGTTACCTGGGTGGGCTCCCCGCAGACCGAGCAGACGTGGGTGAGCAGGAGGACGTGCGAGACGTTGGCGACCGCGGTCTCGATCTGAGTGGTGTGGCCGAGTTCGCCGACGTGGTGTGTCCAGCGACCTTCTGAGTCCAACGACCAGTATCGGTGGCACAGTTCACGGGCCTTCGCTGATGAAGCCTGCTTCAGTGCGAGACGCAACCGGGGCTGGGTGCTGTCGGGAAGGTCTGTGAAGACTAGTTGCGGCGTCTTCGCGCGTTTCCCGCCGGTTGCTTCTCGTTCCCGGCGGCGCCCGCGTTTGCCCATAGCGGTGATCTCCAGACTTGAGACTCGGTTGGTCCCGATAATGCGTCGGGCAGGACGCGGGCGAGTTGCGGTGCATGAGCCGGAAGGGCGGGAACGGCTGAGCAGAAAGGTATCTCCCTTCTCCTCCGATCGGATGATTCCGTGGCGGGCCCGGGTTTGACGATGTGACGTTTCCATCGGTCGCTGCGACGGTGGTGCCGGTGCCGGGGTGGGCAAAGCCATGGCTTACTTCTTCGGGCCGGGTTGCCGAGGTGGAGAGTGTATTCGGTCGTATTTGAGGATGCGAGGGTTGTGGCTCCGGAAATGGCCTTTCCGATTTCAGGGGAATCGGTCGGCGTGTTCGCCGTGGTTACTCCTTGGAAGTGCGGGAGTAGTCCGAGAGCCAGCCGGTGGCGACACCATCTCCACGGCGGCTGAAAACAGCGATACCTTGTTGGAGGTTGTTCCCGTTTTCTTCTTCTGTGAGAGGGGACGGGGTGGTGTGTTCTTCGCCGTCGCTGACGGTGCGGTGGTAGTGCGGGCCGTTCCAGACGACGACAGAGTGGCCTACCGGTGCCTGCCAGACGATTTCCTTTTCCCGCAGGTCGACCCGGCTTCCCGTGGTGCGTTCACGCAGCAGCGCCGTGTATTCTTCTTCGGAGATCCGGCACAATTCCGGGCGTCCCCCGGTATTCCAGTCGGGGGAGTGGACGGTGTTCGTCCTGGCCAATGTCCACATCTGCGGGACGAGTTCGGGGGACTTCGCAGGTGTGGCCATCTGCTCAAGGATCCACAAGAGACGGCCGGAGCCGCGGCTTGGGCCGATCCGGCGCCAGCGGATACGGCGCGCGAGGTCGGAGGCGACGATGGCTGCCCAGGGGTGCGTAGAGTTCAGCGTTCCCTGTGCACCGAGCCAGTAGAGGTAGCGCTCTGCCTCGTTGAAGACGGGGTGCATGGCTTCGACCGGGATTCCACCGACGTGGCGGCGGCCGGCGCGGAAGGACCGCGGGCTGCGGGCGACGGCCAGCAGGCAGGCACGGGCGAAATCCCCGGCCGCGAGCCCGCGCGGGGCCGCGAGTCCTCCGCTGTACTCCTGCGGCTGTGCGTCGGCGTGCAGGTATCCCTTCTTCTTCAGCAGCCGGTGGACAGAGTCGCGCATCCGTTCTCCGACCGGTGCCACGGCCAAGTCCGGCAGGATGTTGCTGAGGGTCTCGATCAGCGCGCCTTCCGCGGTCTCCGGGGCGGTGGGCAGTTCCAGTCGGCCCACGTGGGTGCGGACCTCGTGGGCCCAGACGGCCGAGACCATCAACCGTGCGGTCAGAAGCCCGAGTTCGGTCGCTGTCAGTTCGATGTCGGATTCGTCCAGGGGGCGGTGTTCCAGGTACTCGGCTCTGACGAGGAACTGCAGGGCGTCGGTCAGCGGGGCCAGGTCGTGGTGGCCCTGGTGGTAGGCGAGCGTCTGCTTCCACCAGGCGTATGCCTCGGGCACCGTGGTGATCCGTCGCTGCACGACCTCCGCGAGTACGTGATCGGGCAGGCTGTTGCCGATCTGCGAGGAGACGGCGTATCCGGCCGCGAGCCTGGCCTGCCACAGCGGGCGCTCGGCCTCGTCGGTGAGCAGGTAGGCCCAGCCCTCCCGTTCCCCGGCACCCGCCCGGCCTGCTCGCCCGAACATCTGCTGGACCATGGAGACTTCGATGTCGTCGAGGCCGATGCGGGTGTCGCGGACCACCACCGCGCGGGCGGGCAGGTTGACGCCGGCGGCGAGAGTCGAGGTGGCGACAACGACATCGGTCTCGCGGCGGGTGAAGTCCGCGACCGTATCGTGCTTGTACGGCCAGTCGCTGTAGTGCAGTCCCACCCCGGCCGCCCGGCAGACCTGGTGCACCTTGTCGGCGTCGTCCGGGTCCACCTTGGTGGTGGAGGTGCCCCGGCTGGCGGCGATTGCCAGGGCGGTGGTCCGCACGTTGCGCTTGCTGCCGCAGAAGACGAGCACGCTGCCTTGCTCCGCGGCGAACGCGGTCGTGATGCGCACCACGGCGTTGGTGCGTGCCCCCTGCTGAGAGGTGCGGTCGAAGCTCGCGGGGAGCAGCGGAAGTTGCCAGACCAGCCGGGTCGGGCGCCATGTGACGCGGACGAGCTCGGCGTTGAGCCACTCGGCGATGTCCTCGGCGTTGGAGACGGTCGCGGACAGCCCCACGATCCGCACTTCGGTGGCGGTTTCCCGGACCCTGGCGAGCAGGGCCTCCAGAATCGGGCCCCGGACCGGGTCGCCGAGAAGATGGATCTCGTCCACGACGAGGCAGCCGACGTCCGCGAGCGTCTGGCGCATGCTGGCGGAACGGCACAGGGCCTCGAACTTCTCGGTGGTGCTGATCCAGATGTCCGCCTGCTTCATCTGCTCCTGATCGGTGGCCTGTTCGCCGGAGAGCCGGACCACATGTAGTCCGTTGCGGCGCCACAGCTCCAGGTCCCGGTCGAGTTCGTCGGTGAGGGAGCGCTGCGGCACGAGCCAGACGACCTTGCGGCCGGCGAAGTACGCCTTGAGGGCCCCGACCATACCGATCTGGGTCTTGCCGGCCCCGGTGGGCGCCACCACGACGACGTGACCGTCGCTGCCGAGGACGACCGGGACGGCTACGGACTGCGACGGGTTGAAGGTGGGGTACGGCAGGAAGGGAGCCCAAGCCTCCGGGACCAGGTCGGTCACCGGCCGGTACGGGGGTGCCTCCCGCGGGGCGGGGGCGAGGGATTCCCACGCGAGGTCGAAGCAGTCCCGGGCGGCGTAGGCGCCGAGCCCGCCGACCGGCGAGCAGCTGGAACTCTCGCCCGGGACACGAGGACGGGCGACCGGATCGGTCCGCACGCCCTGCTCGTCGACGGTCGTCACCTCCTCCGACTCCAGCCAGTGCGGCATCCGGCGGAAGGGGACCGACAACTCGCCCAGGCGGTCGGCGAGGCCCTGGAAGCGCTCGGAGTCCGGCAGAATCACGCGCAGGTCGCAGTCGTCCGGCAGAGATTCCGGACTCCAGTCCGGCTGCGTGATCTTGACCCAGTGAAGCCTGCGTGTCTCGGGGCCGACGGGCCGTGGCAGGTCGGCGGGCCACTGCGCGCGCTCGTGCTGCCGCGGACGCGGCGGCCCCCACACGGCCCCTGACACGGCCGGAAGCCCGGCCCCGGCCGGGCGCTGTGGTGTTGATGACCTCGGCGGAGAAGACACTGGTGGATTCGGCGGTGGTGTGGTCCTGGGCGGCGGCTTCTTGAGCCCCGCGTACCCCGTCAGGCCCAGATCCCTCAGCGTGTACGCCAGGGCACAGGGCGGGCACACCAAGGCGGCGAAGTGCTGTTCCCGGTCCCGGAGGACAAACGGTTTCCGCAGAGTGTGCAGCCCCCTATGGCAGGAGGGGCACGGAAAGGGAACCTCCTCCGTATACACCCATCCCGGTTCGTGGAACCGGGACGGGTGCTCGCCGGTCAGCTCGACGTGCCACCGGTCGAACACCAGCTGGGCGACTGTCCGTTCGCCGGGAACTGTCCCGGCGCCGGCCGCCGGTGCGGTATCGGAGGTCCTGGGCACCCACGTTCCTTGAAATCGCCATGCCTGGTTGCCCTACGGTAGTTCCGCGTGGGGACCTGCTCCGAGCACCCCGGGCAGGCGTTGACTCCACGTAGCGGCAGGGGCTGGTGTGATGCCGTGAACAGACTGGCCCAGTGCACTCTTTCCGGTGGTCTTCCCCAGCGCCCGGAGTCGGTCCCGCCGGAGTACTCGGGAGTGAACGCCACAGGTTGCGCGGCCGGGGCCGGTCACTGCCGCTTCCCGGACGGGCGCCAAGCGACCGTCCCCGGGTGCGGCGGAGCGCCACCCCTTTACGCCATGGTTGCCAGGTGGATACGGAACGACACTCTTCGTATCGGGTTCCCCCGCGGCGTCCTCCACTGATGGCCGAACTGCACCGGAGCCTGCCCAGCCTGAACGACCGGATCAACTGGCTCTCCGCACACGCGGACCCGACGGAATACGAACCGGTCGCTGACAGCCTGTACTCCTTGTTCAACACGGCGCGGAACATGGCTCCCGACCGCAACGCCACGGGATGCACACGCCATCCCAACGGTCCGGTCGACACCGAGGCGCCCGAGAACTGGGGGCGCTGCTTGCTCTGCAACGGCAACCGACGCATCGGCCACCCCGGAGTCAAGGCCGCCCCGCAGACCCAGCAGAGCATGTGGGCGATCCCCGGTCCCCCTTACAACCGTCTTGCGCTGACCAACACCATGAAGAGGCTCAACGAGGCCGCAGTGGAACTCGAACTCAGCTCTCCCGACCAGGACTTCGAGCGCGTCGCCGAACTCACCCATGCCGCCTTCACCATCGCCCGTGAACTCTCCCGGCCACGCAGCTGGTCCGGCTGCCCGCAACATCCGGGCGCGCCCATCGACAGCGACGCGCCCGGAGGGCCTCAGTGCATGTTCTGCCTCGGCCGGCAGCAGCGGGCTCTCCGCGGTGAGCCGAAAGTGAACATCCGCCCCAGCCGTCCCGTTCCCCCCGCTGTCCGGCGGCCACGCACCTGGCCGGTCCGTCCCGCAGAATCCGCCTGACCGTGAACTCGCCGCCCACCCCCGGAGCGCCAAACCGGCGTTCAGGGGGTGGACCCATCGAAGGCGATGCCCCAGAGAGGCCCCCTCCCGTGTCCACCACACAGCCCGCACTCGGCGAGGAACGCATCGAGGGAGTCGTCGGGCACCTGCTGCACATCAGCCACGACCAGCGAACCGTGCTCCGGATCGCGCTGACCGCGGACGACGAGACCCCAGACTCCGAGGTCACTGCTACGGGGACGGCTCTGTTCGGCTGCAAGCCCGGAGAGAGCCTCCGGCTCACCGGAGAATGGACACGACACCCCCGATACGGCCGCCAGTTCGCGGCCCGGCGGTGCGAGCGCACCCTGCCCGCCGGAGTACGGGCCATCCGCCTCTACCTGGCCTCCGGCCTGATCCGGGGCATCGGCCCCGTGATGGCCCAGGCCATCGTCGAACGGTTCAGGGACCAGACCCTGCACATCATCGACACCGACCCCGAGCAACTGCTCGAAGTCTTCGGTATCGGCCCCAAACGACTCGGAGGAATCCTCGAAGCCTGGGAGGAACAAAAGGCCGTCGCGGAACTCATGGTCGTCCTGCAAGGGCTGGACATCTCCCCGAATCTGGCCGTGAAGATCTACGACCACTACCACAAGGCGGGGCGCAACCCGCTCGCCGTCGTACGGGATACCCCCTACAAGCTCTGCCAGGAGGTACGCGGCATCGGCTTCCGGACCTCCGACCGCATCGCGCTCGCCGCCGGGGTACCGAAACACAGCACCGAACGATTGAAAGCGGCACTCCTCGCCGCCTTGGAGGAATCGGCCGGCCGCGGTGACTGCCACCTTGCGGTGGGCGACCTCCTGGAACGAACACGGAAGCTGCTCCACGACAGCGACCCGGCCACCGCCCTCATCCTGCACGACGACGTCCTCGGCGAGGCCCTGACCTCACTGCGCCGCATCGGCTACGTCATCATGGAGAGCATCCCTCTACGCGTACGCGAAGAACTCGACGTCTTCCACGCGGTGGACATCGTGAGCACCCCCCGCATGCACCGGGCCGAGACCACCCTGGCCGAGCACGTGCGCAGACTCCTTGACACAGACCGGAACCCGTCAAACGGCAACTGGCAGAAGGGACTTGATGCCCTTCCCGAAGCAAGCACCCTCACCGCGGAACAACGCCAAGGTGTCCTGACCGCCTTCACCCACACCCTCTCCGTCCTCACCGGCGGACCGGGATGCGGCAAGACCCACACCCTGCGCACCGTCGTCGCACTGGCCCACGCCCTCGGCCTCGCAGTCGCCCTGGCCGCGCCGACCGGCAAAGCCGCCAACCGCCTGGCACAGATGAGCGGGCAGGAAGCCCAGACAGTCCACCGGCTCCTGCGGGCACCCGAAGGCGACACGCTCTTCGACCACTCCAGCCCGTTGCACAGCGCCGACCTCATCGTCGTCGACGAAGCCTCGATGCTCGACGTGCAACTCGCCGCCGACCTCTTCACCAAGGTCCCGCCCGGTAGCCGTTTGCTTCTGGTCGGCGATGTCGACCAACTACCCAGCGTAGGACCGGGACTTGTCCTTCGAGACCTGCTCGCAGTGCCCGCCGTCCCCCGGACCCGCCTGACCAGGATCTTCCGCCAGGGCAACGACAGCGCCCCCATCGTCGACAACGCGCACCGCATCCTGCACGGCCAACGTCCGCTGCACCACCCAACGGCGTTCGCGATGCTCCCGTGCCAGACCGGCGAGGCCATCGCCGCCGAGGTAGTCCGCTTCTTCGAGAAGCGGCCGGCGCACGTGAGCCTCGACGACATCCAGGTCCTCTGCCCCGCCAAGAAGCGCGAAGCCGGCGCTGTCGACCTCAACAGCCGGCTTCAGCGCTCTCTCAACCCGGCGGCACCCGACAAGGCGGAACACCACCACGACGGCCGAATCCTGCGGGTCGGCGACCGGGTCGTACAAACCCGTACCCTGCGCGACATCGGCCTGTTCAACGGGACAACAGGAACCATCAAGGGCATCGACGCGGAAGAAGCACGACTGCACATCGATTTCGAAGGCCAGGAACTGGCGTACCCCGTCGCCGAACTGGACGGACTCCTGCACGCGTACGCGATGACCGTTCACCGGGCCCAGGGCAGCGAATACCCGTACGTCATCATCGCCCTGCCCAGGACCGCGCCGCTCCTGCTTACCCGGAACCTTCTCTACACCGCCGTCACCCGGGCGCGGGCCCGCGTCTTCCTGTTGTTCCAGAACGACGCCGTGCAATGGACGCTGGACAACAAGAACGGAAACCGCCGCAACACGGCTCTGGAGCACCGGATCTGCGGCCGAACCACACAGATTCCCGCACCCCGGGCCGGGGAACCAGATCAGCTCGTTTGGTGATCAGCTCCAGCGGCAAGGCGAGGGCGGCGCTATCTGCCGTCGCCCGAGCGCCGCGGTGTCCGGATCTATCGCATGCAGCGGAACGGGAGAGTTCGCTCGACCGCCAACCTGCCGCTGAGCAGGACTTCATAACCGGAGACCACCTTGGCGCAGGATTCGGCCGGTCCACGCGATAGCAACGAGGCGCCGATCTCATCAGGGTGAGGGCCATTACATGGAATCGCCTCGCGTAGCCAGCCTCTGAACGCGATACTGGAACGGTGACAGGAAAACCGAAACTGATGACGGATCAGGATATCCAGACGTTCGTCAACGCCACGCTCGCAGACCTCAACGTTGACCTTTCCGTCCCTCTCGCGATTTCGCTCGCGGGCCGTGAAGGGTTGCGTACTGAGGCCCTTACCTCGTCTTCCCGTGGGGACTATCACCCGGCGGTCGGTGACGTGCCGGGAAGCTTGACCTACCGCGACCGCGACCGGCTCCAAATCGTGGCGCTCTCCCCGGGGTCCGAACTCATCCTGTCGGCTTACCTGGAACGATGAGCCCCATGGGGTGAAGGGGAAACCGGTCTGGGCTGGAGCAGTGTCGGTGATGGGGCAGCCAGTATTGTGGCCGGGAACGATCACCTGTTCCGGAACGCGTGGAATGAATTTCGTCTGAAATGTGTTCAGCCCATCGCATACGGTTGGGTATATAGAATCAGGATCGAGCTCAAAAATTTCCTCGGCGAGAAGCGGGCGCTGGTCGACGCCGCAGCGACGGCATCACCGACGTCGAGATCGATGAGTCCTTCCTCGACGCTCAGCCCGTCCACCTGATCAGACTCAAGCCGTGGACCTGACGGCGGCTGGGACGGCCGGCGGCCACCCCAGCAACACCCTTCTCGCTGCGCGCATGGGAACGTTCTCGCCACTGGGCTGGTTGCCACCACCGCAGATATGCGTGCAGCATCGGCTTACACGAGCTTCAAGATCACCGGGATGCTGTCTTCCGGCGGATGCCAGTAGCACCGCGCGGCGGAAGTACACCGCGCTGGTGCTGTTCCGCCGCACGATCCGCTGCAGTTTCTTCCTCTCCTGCAAGGAGCTGTCGCCCGATTGCGCTTTCGTACGAGTTGTTCACGATCGCGCGGCCAGGACGTACAAGACGGCGCCGGGCCACGGCGTGGCCCGGCGGTCGAGGGTATGGGAGGCGAGCGGAGACCATGTCGTGCATGGCTGCCGAGACTCGGCCTCGTCGTTAGAACGGGGAAGGGCGTACTACAGCGAGACCGTCAGGTACTTGCCTGTGCCGGGTGGCAACTGGTGACGGCCGACAGGAGTCGGATTGGCGAGAGCGGTGCAGAACCGAGTGACCAGGGCGGCGGGGGTGGACGGGCTGAACGCAGCCGCCCACTGGCGTACGCCGTCGTTCTCGGATTCGGCCCAGGCCAGCCAACCACGGGCGGACGGACGGGAGTTGCTGTCCTCGACCTCGGGCGGCAGTAGGCACAACGTGGCGCACGCCTGAAGTCGCGGCGCGTAGTACGTACACGTGGGATCGGTCGGATCGGGCGCCCATCCGGCGCGGGCCAGCGGGGCGAGGGCTGAACGTGCCTCTTGATGGGAGGCCGGCGTGACGACGTCCTTTTCGGTGGCGAGCGCGTCGACGAATGCCGTGACCACCTCGTGCGGCGTGTTGGCCGTGACGTAGGCGTTCCACAAGGGCAGCGCCTCACGGTGAGGGCGTACGCAGAACTGCCACACGACGGGATCGTGGTCCAGCAGCAGTTGCGGGGTGAGCGGGAGGTACTCGGCTATCCGGAGTTGTTCGGGGTCGAAGAGATGCAGCTCCTGATGGCGTGTGGTCCACAGAGTCCAGCGGTGGGCCAGCAGCGTGTCACAGACCTGTTCGGTCAGTGCGTCATCGTCTCCCGCGAGGTATCGGGGGGAGACTCGGTAGCGGGCAGGGGGCGATGTGGGCCGGGTCTTGGAGTCCTCGGACGGTGAGGGCTCCGGTGAACAGCCCAGGGGGGTGGGGGACAACAGGGTGGCTCCTTCGGTGGAGAGCACGGGACCAGCGGCAGGGCGTTACTCCGCGTCCCGTACGGCGCGGCGGTTGCGTATAGGCCGGTCGGTGGGGGGCGCCCACCCCAGAGCGGCGGCTATGCCAGGTGGTAGATAGCCCTGCTGGCCGGCTTCGCCGAGGAACACGGTGGTGAAGCCGTCCTCGTCCGTCCCTACCGCGATGTCCCCGACGAAGTGGGAGAAGGGGAAGGCCGGGCAGACGGCGAGCCGCAGCTCCGCCTTGGGGTCGCACTTTCCGAGGAGAACGATGAAGTCGTGGACGGTCTGTATCGGACGGGCTGGGGCAGCGGACACGTAAGCCTCCAATGCTGTGTGAGCGAGCGCAGAGCGGTTCGGGTTCGGGAGCCAGATGAACCCGTGAGAGCCTGCTGTTCCCGGTTACCAGTTCACGGATCTGCGGTTCGTTGGGCAGGGGGCGTGGAACTGTTGGCATGGACCATGACCATCGCGAGCGATGCTCTCCGTGAGGGGGCCTACCGGGGAAGACATCGACTTTGACTTGGAGTGAGCCTCGGATTCCACTGAGAAGGGGCCTTGAGACGTCTGCTGTCGGCGAACGGCATGCTCCCGAGAGCGGAGTCGTGCCGCTCGACGGGTGCCGGATTGTGTCTGCTCCCGCGGTGTCGCGGATCGAGGATGGTAAGCGCACAAGCTGTATCGGGTGACCGGCCCCTCCAAGATCCAAATCTCTTATCTTGGATACGCCAATATTTGACGCCGGCAGTTATTTCCGGGACCCGTCGCGAACGATTATTCGGCTATGTCGATCTGGGATATGTTTCAGATGTTCCGGGTGGTTTATGTTTAAGCCGGTGTTGAGGCGACCGAAAGGGCCGGCTCGGTGGCCTTTTGGTGCAGAATTTCCGATGCTGGATCTGCTTGGGCTGTCTAGCTAAAAAGGAGATCGCCATTGCCTTGCTCAAAGAGGTCATCCGATTTCTTCAAAGGGAATCGATTTCCCTTGCCGCTGGTGGGGAACCTGGCTGAGGGCGGCATGGCGGCTCCGTGAACCGGAAATTCTAATACGGGCTACACGGTCCTGTGGTTACCGTCATAATCTCCTCATGACTACTGCCGCTGCTGACTCGGCATGGTGGGCCGACTGGCCCAAGTTCGTACCGGGTTGGCTCGCTTTTCTCGTGACCATGGGAACGCTCATGCGCAAAGCGTGGACGGTCCGACAAAAAATCGCTCTCGGCCCCGAGGCCGAAGAGCTCCGGATGCAACTCGTCCGGTTCCGCTCTCTCCTGGAAGACGTAACGTCCGCGGAACGGCGCACGGACTGGTTCCTGGACGAAGACCGCCGTGAGATCGCACGCGCTCTCCGTGACTCGGCCGTGCGGCGCGACGACGAGACGCTCAAGCTCGCGGCGACCCGTGCGGCCGGTGCCTGGGACGAGTTGTTCGCGCTCGCGCCCGCTCGCCGGATCCGTTCGCCGTGGGTCGGCGGATCCGAGGAGACACGAATCCGCCGAGAGGAAGCCGCGCGCGTCCCGGAGGACCGCGAAAGGTTCAGCAGGATGACCGAAGTCGCGCGCACGGCACAGATCGACGTCAAGACCGCCGTCGAGCGTCTCAACCTTCTGGAGCGCCGAACTCACGGTCGTTGAACGGGTCGTCAAAAGCCGCCCCATGGCTGCTGGGATGTTGGTGTGTTGGTCTGGCCGCGGGCGAGGTGATCCCGGCGAGTGGTCCGAGTGGATCGAGCGGTTTCGGTGCTGACGGGGCGGCGGTTCACGACGTTGGCCGTTTTGGTCCGGCGGCTCCGTGGGATCGATCGCGGTGGCTGCCGCTGGACGGAGAGGATTCGTGGGGTCGAGTGGCCGGGCCCAGCCACTGGGCCGATGCTGGGGGTCCCGGCCTGCGGTTATCGAACGGGCGTGCGAGTCTTGGGTTAGGGTGATGCCTTCACGGAGCGAGACGGACAAAGGGGTAGTTATGGATGCCAGGGGGTGTGTATGTCGTTTACGCATCTCCATGTCTCCTCCGGTTACTCGCTGCGTTACGGGGCCAGCCACCCTGGGGCGTTGGCGGAGCGTGCGGCGGAGCGGGGGCTGGATGCCCTGGCGTTGACGGACCGGGATTCCCTGGCGGGTGCTGTGCGGTTCGCGAAGGCGTGTGAGCGGGCCGGGGTGCGGCCGTTGTTCGGCGCTGATCTTGCGGTGCCCGGGGCGCCGGGGCCCGGCCCGGCTGGGCCGGGTGCGGCCGGGTTGGGTGCGGCCGGGTTGGGGCGGCGGCGTACGCCGGCCGGGGGTGGGGCTTTTGTGGTGGAGGCGTCGTTGCGGGCGGTGTTCGTGGCCCGGTCTGTATCGGGCTGGGCCGGGTTGTGCCGTCTGGTGTCGGCTGGGTCGGCCGGGGGGATCGGCTGGGAGGACCTCGTCGGGGACGGCGGGTTGTTCGTGTTGCTGGGGGCGGAGTCCGAGGAGGGGCGGGCGTTGGCGGCGGGGCGGCCGGACCGGGCGGCGGTGCTGCTGGAGCCGTGGCGGGAGCGGTTCGGGGAGGCTTTGCGGCTGGAGGTGGTCTGTCACGGGCGGCCCGGTACCGGGGCGGGGTCGTTGCGGCTGGCCGCGCGGATGGCGGGTTTCGCTGCCGGGCAGCGGGTGACGGCCGTGCTCAGCAACAGCGTCCGGTATGCCGATCCGGGGCAGCGGGAGGTGGCGGACATCCTGGATTCCGCGCGGCTGCTGGTGCCGGTGGATGTCCGGGACGCGGCCGGGCTGGACAGCGGGCAGCGGTGGCTGAAGGACGCCGGGGAGATGGAGCGGATTGCCGGGCAGGTCGCCGAGGCCGCTGGCGGGCGTGGTGCGCTGGCGCAGGAGTTGCTGAAGGCGACGGAGGAGACGGCGTCGGCGTGTGTGGTCGATCCGGGTGAGGCGTTCGGGCTGGGGCGGTTGAATCTGCCGGAGCCCGAACTGGTGGGTGCCGGGGCGCAGTCGGCCGGGCGGGTGCTGGCGGGGCGGTGTGCGGCGGGGATGATGGACCGCGGCTATCACCGGGACGCCGGGCGGTGGGACCGGCTGGAGGACGAACTGCGGATCATTGCCGGGCACGGGTTCGCCTCCTATTTCCTGACCGTCGCCGAAGTCGCAAGGGAGGCGCGGCGGTTGGGGATCCGGGTGGCGGCGCGTGGTTCGGGGGTCGGCTCGCTGGTGACGCATCTGCTGGGGATCAGTCCGGTCGATCCGGTGGCGCACGGCCTGGTCATGGAGCGGTTCTTGTCGGCGCGGCGGTCCGCGCTGCCGGACATCGACCTGGACGTGGAATCGGCCCGCCGCCTGGAGGTGTACCGGGCGGTGCGGGAGCGGTTCGGGGGCGGCCGGGTGGCGACGCTGGCGGTGTACAAGACGTACCGGGCGCGCGGGGCGATCGAGGACGTGGCGCGGGCGCGGGGCATGGATCCGGGGCGGGCGGCGCGGCTGGGGAAGGCGTTTCCGCACATCCGGGCCAAGGACGTGCGGGCGGCGCTGGCCGAGCTGCCGGAACTGCGCGAGGTCGCCGGCGAGGATCACGGCCGGTTGTGGGAGCTGGTGGAGGCGCTGGACGGGCTGCCGCACGAGGCGGCGATGCACCCGTGCGGGCTGCTGGTCTCCAACGCCGGGCTCCTGGCGCGCACCCCGGTGGCGCCGACCGGCGTGGAGAACATCGTCATGTCCCAGTTCGACAAGGAGGACATCGAGGACACCGGCCACCCCAAGATCGACGTCATCGGGGTGCGGATGCAGTCGGCCCTCGCGCACGCGGTCGCCGAGATCGAGCGGGTCACCGGCGAACGCCTCGACCTCGACGACCCCGCACAGGTACCCCCCGACGATCCGGCCACCTACGACCTGATCTCCTCCGGGGACACCCTGGGCACCTTCCAGCTGGAGAGCCCGGGCCAGCGGGAGCTTGTGCAAAATCTACGGCCGCGGTCGTTTCTCGACCTGGTCATCGACATCAGCCTGTTCCGGCCGGGCCCGGTGGCGGCGAACATGGTCAGCCCGCTGATCGAGGCCCGCGACGGCCGGATCCAGGCCCGCTACCCGCACCAGGACCTCAAACCGGTCCTGGAGGAGACCGAGGGGCAGGTCGTCTTCCATGAACAGGTCATCGCGATCCTGGTGACGATGACCGGCTGCGACCGCGGCATGGCCGACGAGGCGCGCCGCGCACTGTCCGCCCCGGAGCGCCGTGGCCGTATGCGGGCCTGGTTCGCCGCCGCGGCCCGCACCCGCGGCTACCCGGCGCAGGCCGTGCGGGAGGTGTGGGAGGTCCTGGAGAACTTCGGGAGTTTCGGCTTCGCGAAGGCGCACGCGGCGGCGTTCGCGCAGCCCGCCTACCAGTCCAGCTGGCTCAAGGCGCACCGGACGGCGGCCCTGCTGGCGGGGCTGCTCACGCACGATCCGGGGATGTACCACAAGCGCGTGCTCGTGGCGGACGCCCGCCGGCACGGGGTCCCGCTGCTGCTGCCCGACATCAACCGCTCCCAGACTGCACACGCAATCGAACTGGTGTCCGGGAAATGGGGGGTGCGGATCGGCCTGTCCCAGGTCCGAGGCATCACCGAGGCCGAGAGCGGACGCATCACCGACGGGCAGCCCTACACCTCGCTGGGCGACTTCTGGCAGCGCGCCCGCCCCAGCCGTCCCCTGGCCGAACGCCTGGCACAGGTCGGGGCACTGGACGCGTTCGGCGCCCGCCGCGACCTGCTGCTGAAGGTCACCGAACTGCACCGCTCCGGCCACGGCAACGGCTCCGCGGCGGGCCAGCTCCCCCTGGAGACCGGCGAGAGCAACGGGAGCGGCGAGACCAGCACGGGCGACCGTCCCGCCGCCGCGACCTCCGCCGCCACCTCGGTCGTCGGACTGCCTCTCATGTCCGGCTCCGAACAGCTGGCCGCCGAGCTGGACGTGCTCGGCATGGACGTCTCCCGGCATCTCCTCGACGAACACCGGTCCCTGCTCGCCGACATCGGCGCGACGCCCGCCGCCGATCTGCCGCGGCTGCGGCACGGCGCCACCGTCCTGGTCGCCGGGGTGAAGGTCGCCACCCAGACCCCGCCGGTCCTTCACCGCACCAAGTCAAGCCCGTACGGGGAAGTGACTGCGCGGGAGCCGCAGCGGATCATCTTCGTCACCCTCGACGACCCCACCGGCCTGGCCGACCTCGCGTTCTTCGAGGACAGCCACCCACGCTGCGCCCACACCGTCTTCCACAGCACCCTGCTGCTGGTACGCGGCACCGTAGTCCGCCGCCCACCGCGCGCCCTCAGCATCACCGCCACCGCCGCCTGGAACCTGGCCGAGCTGATCGACCTGCACCGCGAGGGCGGCCCGGCCGCCGTCGCCGACTACCTCGCCCGCCCACACCCCACCACCCGCCCCGCCGCAGCGCACCGGCCCCTCACCCAGCCGACCGGCTCCGCGCTGCACCCCTGGGCCGACCTGAAACCCCCCGGCACGCCCGGCCACGGACGGACCTTCCACCACTCCAGCCCCGGAAGCGCGGGATAACCCAGCGATGATCCTCTACGTCCACTTCGGCCCGTGCACCGAAACCACCCACCGCCAACTCCTCGGCCTGCTCGGCGAGATCACCCCCGTCGCGCAGCCACTGCCACCCGACGCGGCTCTCGCCGACGTCTCGGGAAGCGTCCGCTACTTCCAGCGCGACCCTGCCCAACTAGCGGCCCTGATCCGTATGCGCGCCGCCGCCGGCTTCGACGCCGACTGCACCATCGGCATCGCCCCCAACCCCCTGCTCGCCCAGATGGCCGCCACCCGCACACCCCCCGGCACCATCCGCATCATCCCCGACACCCCCCACGCCATCACCGGCTTCCTCGCAGGTCTGCCGGCCACCGCCCTGCCCGGCACCGGCCCCGCGACCGTGCGGACCCTGGCCTCCTACGGCCTGACCACCCTCGACACCATCACCACCACCCCCCTGCCCACCCTCCAGCGCATCCTCGGCACAACCGCCGCGCGCCAGCTCCACCAGCGCGCAGCGGGCATCGATCCCACCCGGGTCGTCCCCGGCGCCCTACCCCGTTTTCTTGCTGCCGAGCATCACTTCGGGCATGACGAACTCGATCCCGGCCAGCACCGCCGCGCCCTGTCCCACCTCGCCGAACGCCTCGGGACCCAGCTCCGCACCGAGCACCAGGTCTGCCGAACCCTGACTTTGACCGTCCGATACGCCACTCACGCAACCACCACACGCAACCGCACCCTGCCCGAACCCACCGCACACAGCCCCCACCTCCGCTCCACTGCCCACACCCTGCACGCCGCCCTCGGCCTGCAACGCGCCAGAGTCCGCTCCCTCACCCTGCGGGCAGACGGCCTGTTCAACGCGGACTCCGCCACCCGGCAACTCACCTTCGACACGGGCGAGGACAAGGCACACCGGATCGAGGCCGCAGCCGACCGGGCCCGGACACGCTACGGCCCCAACGCCGTCCGGCCCGCCAGCACAGCGGGACTGACCTGACCGCCTTCCGGATTCGCGTCGGGTAGGCATTGTGTTCCTCGCCATGGCGAGGAACACAATGCCGTGCAGATCTACCGCTTGCTTCGTGGCAGGTTGCCGCGAAGCAACTTGACGACCTCGATAGCGCGGCGTGACTTTTGGTCGTCGGAGGTGAGCGTAGCGAAGAGCGCGCAAAACACGACGACTGCCGTCAGCGCCAGTGAGGGAAGGAAGGGGAACGGCCACAGGAAGGACACGGGGCGACAACTCCATGGTGAACGGAGGACCTTGCCGCCTAACGGCTCGCCGTCCGAAATCCGGCTTCGTTAGTGCTGGGGTGATGGCCAAGCCCGGTGGAAGTGTTGAGAGCGCTGGGTCTCGGAACTCCCCATACTCCGCGCTTCACGTAAGACTCTACAACCGGACACCGCTCGGAGCTGGCACACCGTCTGTCTTGAATCCGAGGCCGAGGGTAGGAATCCGAGCCCGGGTGGTGTTCAACTGCTGCAATGTCCCAGGTCGAAGTGGCCAGGTACCTCGGATCCCGACTCCCGGTACGTTGTCTCCGGTAGCGACAGGAGCCTCCGGCGAGCCCGGCGGAGCACGCCGACGTCCTGAAAGAGACTCGTGGCACGTGAGTGCGGCTGTGCCGTTGGGGCCGCGGACGTACGGCGGGCTGTCGGACCGGCCGTCAGAACGTCTGGCCGGTGTGCTGTTCGGCGAGGGCCTTCGCGTCCTGCTCGGTGAGTGTGAGCAGGTGTATGGGGTCGTTGTCTCTGAGGTGCTTTGTCACGATGACTTCCCAGAGGTCCGCGCGGCCTTCCGATGCGTACCGTTCGGTCAACTGGTACCAGTGCATGGTGATCCGTACGGTGGCCCGGTGGGGTCTCGGGCTGGCCAGCCAGCGTACGCCGATGTGGTGGTGGCTGTGTGCGTTTCGGATGGTCTGCTGGAGGTTCTCCGGTACGGCCTCGGGGTTGCTGGCTCGGGCGAGGAGATTCTCCAGGTCGTCCGCGCACGATGGGCGTGGGGGGTAGGGGGTACGGAGTCCAGGGAGCGGGCCGTCCTTGAGGGTTCCGTTGGGGCGGCGTGGCCAGCGGTGGTCGGTCGCCGGTTCCAGGTGCTGGGCGTCGATCTGCTTGGCCCCCTCGGCGTCGTCCAGGTCGACCAGGTAGCAGACCGGCCCGGTCACCTGCCTTGCTTCGTCGTCGACGGTCCAGCCGGTGTCCTGCACGTAGCCGCCCTGACCGGCGGACTCGCCGTCGGTTACCCGGACGCGCTGGTGGACGGCCAGGCCATTGTGTTCGGCACCGAGTACCCGCTCGACCGCGCCTGCGGCCCAGTGGGTGCACACCTCGATGGCCGGGTCGGGCAGGCCGTTGCCGATGCCTCGGGTCATGCTCGTCAGGCGCGGCTTCGGGCCGGTTCCGGCCGTGTGGGCATCGGACCTCCGGGACTGGAAGAGTTCGTCCCAGGACACGGCTGGCTGGTTGTCCGGAAGGATTGGTGCGGAGGGGTCCCAGGTGCGGTTCAGCCACCGCCAGTGGGCGAACACCTGTTCCTCCGGGCCTTCCGCAGGCCCAGTGAGCGCCTGTGCCGCGCCGGCCACGTTGTCTTCCACCAGCTCGATGACCCGTACGTCGTCCCGCAGCCACCACAGTACCGACGTCCAAGGCAGGGTATCGACGTGCTGTCCGTCGCGTATGTGTAGGGCGTAGAGGACGACGGCGATGATGTCGCGGATGGCAACGTGGTCCCAGCAGTTCTCGTCCATCTTCTCCGGCGTGCGGCTTTCGATCACCGCGGTGGCGCGGCGGACGGCGTCGTCCCAGGGGCTGGCTGTCCCATTCGCCTCCGTGGTCAACGGGAACTCCTTTTCCGCGTGAAGGGGCCGAGAGTGGCGTGGGCCGGTGCCCGCCACGTCGGATCGACAGGTTCCCGGAGCGGTCTTCGCCGGGAGGCCGCCGGAGATACACGGGATCGTCTCACGGGCGGCACGGTGGATCTACGTCAGCTGCGGACGGGCGGGGTCCGCGGTCATCCCCGTCGGGCGTGCGACGGCGCCCGGAGAAAGCAGGACGCGCTGGAGGCATGGTCCGGGAGCCTGCCGAGTGCCTGGGCGTGAAGCTCTGGTCCATGCCCATCTGGTCGTCCGGTTCCGGCTACAATCCGTCGCCCGGTACGCGGTCGCACAGCGATGACGTGAATGATCAAGAAGGGGGGAAGCCGTGACCACTGTCGTGGACCAGCTTCGCGCGTGGCAGGCCATGGGCGGCCCGGAGCTATGGACAAAGGCGTGGGACCACACGGTACTGCTGGTCGAAGGGCCGCTCGATGGGCGCAGCATCACCGTCGACGGGGGCGTGATCGCTGAAGGGGCCGCTGGGCTTGCCCTGGCGTTCTATCTCCTGGCGGCTCAGCACGGCGTCGCGCCGGCCGAGGTCACCGATGAGCAGGTTCAGGCGCTCTACGCCGATGACGTGACCGCCGACGAGCGCCAGGTGAACTGGGAGCGGCGCCTCGCCGTCCTCGGCCATGACCTCGCCGACACGGGTGATCCCGTGGTCCACGTGTGGAGGATCATCTCTCACAACCACCAAACCCCGCCGGGCAGTTACGACGACACGCTCGACTTCAGCATGACCCGCTGGGGCCGCGGCTACACAGCCGGGATGGTCAAGCTCCGCGGTATCGGGATCAGCCTCTAATCCTTGAGCACGGTTACGGGGCCCCGAAGAACGACGCAGCTGTTCGGCGAAGCCGCCGACGGCAACTCCGGCAGCCGTATGGCCCTTGGGCGTGGTGAGCGGCACTTCGCGTATCACGCGCGTGAGACTGTTGTCGCAGCCGACGCATCGGGACCGCGTCCGGTGTTGAGGCGGTGTTCGTAGACCAGGTTCCAGTGGACGGCGGGTACGAGGACGTCGGCGGTTTCGGCGGGGAGGCCCGCAGAGGTCTGGTGCGTGCGGGAGATGAGGGGAGCCGGTGCCCCCGAGCCTGCGGACACACGGGCCGCCTGGTCGGGGGCGAGTACTACCGGGGTGAGCGTCTTGATGACTCGTTCCACGGTGATGCCGATGTGGGCCATCCGCTCGGTGACGGTGCGTCCGGCCAGCGGGCCGCTGTCGGGCAGGACGACGGGCGTGACACCGGTCAGGGCCATCGGTTCCCAGCTCGTCATGGTCAGTACCGGCACCCGCCCGGTGGCGAGGAGCGTGTAGTCGGTGCGCACGCAGGGGGCGGCGGCGTTGGTGTCCAGCCGGGCTGCGATGTTCTGCGGGGCGGGTATCCCCGGCTCGCTGCGGGCCTCCCAGGTGCCAGGGAATCCGGCCGGGAGCAGGTCGAGGAAGGGCCCGGGAAGTGAATAGCGCGCGGGGCCGCGCACGTACGTCCCTGACCCGGCGAGTCCCTCCAACAGGCCGTCCTTGGCCAGGAGTTCCTGGGCTCGCCGGATTCCGAGAGTGCGAACAGTGAGGTGAGCCCAGAGAGCAGAGCCTTGGCCGGACGACGTGCCCACACCAGGGAAGACGCCGACAACTCCCTCTCGGGAAACTGATCGGAGCCGTACAGGCGGCAGACCAATTCGCGGGCGTAATTCGGCGCATCGCCCTTTCCGAGCCGTGCGCGCCGCAGACAACCGGCGAGTCGGCCGACAGAAGCCGTGAAAGGCGCACTCGAAAGCGTGAGTCGCCTTGGTTCCGAAGTGGGTTCCTACTAGTGTGGTGGTTAGCTCTCGTTTTACGTGAGGGCATACTGAAGCCCCCTTCTGGGACTGTGTCCCTAGTGGGTGGGTGGACGGGGGGCCCTGGTGGTGAAGAGGTGGAATTCTGTACCTGCCAGGGCCCCGCTATCGGGGTTGCTCCTCATGAAGGCCGCAAGAGCGCGAACTAGCCTCGCCGTTTCGGTTGATGCGATGAGGCGTCGCTGAGGGTCAACTGTTGAGTGGCCGAGGCGATTTCGATGTTGGGGCATGGCGGAGTCCCGGCGCGGTGGTCGGGTTCTCCAGGGTCCTTCGGTTCGTGGCGGGCAGGGGGTTGGCCGGTCAGCCAGCCGGGCGGGGCAGTGCGGCGAGGCGGTGGAAGGCTGTGGCCAGTTCGTGTCTCCAGGGCCAGGTCGCCGAGATCCGTAAGCGCAGGCGTCGGCCGCCGCGGGTGAGGCGGGCGGCGACGTGCAGCAGCCGGTAGCGGAGCTTCTCCGGCTCGGCAGCCGCGAGCTCGCCGTCCAGCAGCAGGACGCGCATCCAGGCCAGCAGGTCGATCGCCGTGAGGCTGAGTTCGAGCCAGACGGCGTTGACGCCGAAGTCGCGGGAGGGGAAGCGGCCGAAGCCGGTGGTCTTGCCGCACCGGATGTGGTCCTCGACGCATGCATGCCCGCGGTGTCGGACCTCCAGGAACTGCGCGGAGCCGCCGCCGGAGTACGGGGTGTCGGTGAGGAACACCTGGTGCCGCAGGCCCTCGTCCTGGTCGAACAGTGTCAATTGGGCTCCGGGGTGCGGGCGTTCGCGGCGCACGATGATGCGGGTGCCGGCCGGATAGCCGTCCAGATCGACCATGCCGGTCAGCTCGGCGACCTCGGCGCCGTCACGCAGCGTCCCGTCCTGGTCCAGGGCGGGATGCCAGAGGCGCTCGGGCATGGTCCGGACAGCGCGTCGGACCGGTTCTGTGATGGCGTATCCGACCGAGAAGAAGGTACGGACGCCTCGTTTCCGCAGGGCGCGGATGTGGGCGAGGAAGGCTTTCGCGGATCCGGCACTGTCAGTACGGATGAGGATGTCGGTGCCGTGCCGGTGTGCGTCGGGGATCTGCGCGAGCGCCTGGTCGAGCACCATGATGTGGTCGCTTGCGGTGTTGGCGCCGGCGTTCCCGGGCCGCAGCCGGCCGGACAGTGCCTCGCCGGTGTTGGCCAGGAAGCACAGCAGCGGGTGGAAACCGAAGCCGCCCTTGTAGGTGGGTGCGGCCTGCTGTTTCTCGGAGTGGCAGGTGACCAGCGTGGCGTCGAGGTCCAGGACCAGCCCGGGCAGCATGCGTCCTGCAGTGCGGGCTGCGGGTATGCCCACACCCTGCTCGGCGGCCTGCAGCCAGGCGACTTCGCGGGACTGGGCACGGGCCGAGCGCAGCGACGCCAGTGCCCTCTCATCAACGTCGGCGAGCAGCCGCCAGGCTGTCGGTGTCGAGGCGACCGAACCGAACACCCCTGCCTGGTCCCGCAGTACGGCCAGATCCGCAATGGCCTCGCCGCCGTCGGCGAGCATCACCGCCAGGTCGGTGGCGATCCGGCCCGGATCATGTCCGGTACCGCGCGGCCGCAGCGGCCTGAGCGCGGCGGAGTACGCAGCGGTCAGCCCGATGGCATCAGCGAGATCAGCCAGCAACCGTGTCCCGGCATGCCCTACCACCCCCGAACCATCGGCACTGACACGGACCTTGGGACGCAACCCGATACCCTGCACGTAGAAAGTGCCCTCCGCCTGGACCGACAGAACCCCTCAGCAAGGTTCATCGTCCCAGGTCAGGAAGGGCACTTTCGCGTTTCCGCCTCACCAGCCGCCGTACCCAACCGAAACGGCGAGGCTAGAGCGGCTTTGTGGATCCGGTCGGCGAGTTCCGTGTCCGACCAGGGCGGGAGGTCGTAGATATCGCTGCGGGGTGGGGCGGGGACGGTCACAGGGCTGTTCCAGGGGTATGCGCCGACCGGAGGCGGCGAGGTCCTCGTGCGCGGTGACGCGCGACAGCGTGTCGTCGTTTCCGGGCAGGTATTCGACCTGTAGGTGGGGGCCGGGCGAGGGCGGTTCCAGGTGGGGCGGCGGGAGCTCAACAGCCGTTGCAGGTAAGGGAGTTCAGGGTGCGGAGGGCGGCTGGTGCCAGGCGGCGGCTGTGCTCACGGCCGCCGGCGGGTGATTGAGGGGAGCGTGGGCGGGACTGGCGCGGGGAGGGGCGCACGGTCCTGGTCGCCGTGGGCCGGGGCTGGGGCGGCGGGGGCCGGTGTGATGGTCAAGTAGAAGAAGTTGGCCGGCGGCAGTTGGCGGATGGTGCGGGTGAGGGGTTCGCCGGTGACCATGGCGGTGGTGAAGGCGGCGATGAGAGGTACAGGCGTGCGCACGGTGAAGAGGGCGTTCCACGCGCCCTTGGCTTCTCCGGCATTCAGGCGCCAGGAGACGTAGTTGTCGCGGCGGCGGTAACTGTCGTCGTCGTAGGTCAGGCGTGCGTTGCTGTCGGGGGCGGTGACGGTCTGCTGGCCGCCGGGCAGCGTCTCGTGGCGCCAGCCGGCGTCGAGCAGTGGCTGGTAGCCGACGGACGTCGGTGCGGAGGCGGAGAGGAGTTGCCGGTCGCCGTTGTGGCCGACGTGCACGGCGTGGTGGAAGGCGCCGAGGATTTCTTCGGGGACGCCGTAGTCGAACACGGCTCGCCACTGCGGGGAGCCGGCGGGGTTGTCGTATCCGGCGACGGTCCAGCTTCCTCCTCCCTGGTTGGTTGTGTCGGGGAGGAATGCGGCTTGGATCCTCTGGTCCGGGCTGTTGCTGAGGATGGGGCCTTCGAAGGGGGTGTACGTGGTCCACCCGTCTTCCGGGCGGAAGGGCCAGGCGACGGAGGTTGCTTCCCCCGGGTCCCTGGGGCCGGCGAGGTAGCGGGGGGTTACGCGGACGAGGGTGTTGGGGTTGAGCTTGTGGTCGGGGGCCAACTGGTTCTCCGTGGTGTCAGGTTCGGCCGGTGGGGCTGATGGCGAGGTGGATTTCGTCGGTGACCAACTGCACGCGGTGTGCGGCCTGGGCGGTGTCGCGCGCGGTCACGATGAAGAACCCGGCGCGGGCGGTGAACATGTCGCCCTGTGGCGGGAGCGTGATCTGTTCACCCAGGTCGTGGAGCCAGTGGATCTGGTGCAGCCAGGGTGTGTGGGCGGCGAAGGCGGGGGTGAGGTGGCGGGCGGTGAGGCGTCCGGAGGCGGGCGGGTACAGGAGTTTGATCGCTGCGGCCCGGTGGCGGGTCTGCCGCAGGTCGGGTGTGCGTCCGCAGGCGGTGTCGGCGGCGGCGCGGGGCAGGTCGATGCCGGTGGCGAGATGGACGAGGCGTCCGATGAGGTCGCCGCCGATGCGTGCGTTGACCTCGATGATGCGCGGGCCGCGGTCGGTGAGGCGCAGTTCGACGTGCTGGACGCCGGAGGTGATCCCGAGGGCCTGGACGGCTTGGACGGCGACGGGGGCGGCCTGGGGCAGGAGGGGGTCGGAGGCGTCGACGGAGTGGGCGGTCTCTTGGAAGTACGGGCCGAGGGACTTGCGGGTGACGGCGACCGCGGTGGTGACGCCCTGGTGGGTGACGCACTCCACTGAGATCTCGGGGCCGTCGAGATACTCCTCGACGAGGATGCCGGGGCGGCCGGGGCTCGCGTCGGAGTTGGCGGCGTGGGCGGTGTACGGCCAGGCCCGGTCGAGTTGATCACGGGCGTCGACGCGGATGACGCCGAGGCTGGCGGCCTGCTGGGAGGGTTTGAGGACGACCGGGTAGCCGATGGTGTCGGCCGCGTCGGCGGCCTCGTCCGGGGAGGCGACCGCGATGGAGCGGGCGGAGGGGACGCCGGCCTGGGCGAAGCGGCGGCGGGCGGCGGCCTTGTCCCGGCAGGCGCGCATGGTCTGCGCGGTGACGGTGGAGTGCCCGAGCGCCTCGGTGAGGAGTGCGGTGGGCACCAGGTGCCACTCGGTCCAGGTCAGGACGCCGGCGATCGGATGTCGGCGGGCCAGGGCCCGGCCCGCCGCGATGAGCTGCTGCGGATCGGCAGGATCGGCGCTCTCGTGGTCGACGATGAACATCCGCTCCCAGGACGGCGCGCTGGGGCTGATCAGGACGACGTCGTACGCCGCGGCGACCTGTTCCAGGCAGTAGCCCCGGAACGTCATGTCGCCGGGAGCGACAACCAGAACGACAGGAGCAGCCGGGGAAACGCGCTCGGGGAGGGTGGGGGGGAGTCCGGGGGAGGGGGCGGGCATGGAGGAACTCCGAGGGAGGAGACAGGAGCCGGGGCGGGAGCGGGCGCTGGGGGTTGGGTGAGGGCGGTGGGGGCGCGCAGTACGGGGTGGTGGCGCAGGCGGGCGAAGGCGATGCTCATGGCCAGGGCCTGGAGCAGGGCGCCGCCGGTGATCAGGTGTGGCAGGGCCGTGGGCGGGGTGAGGGCGACGAGCAGGCCCGCACAGGGGAAGGGCAGCAGCAGGATGAGGATCGTGGCGGCGAGGGTGCTGGCGAACGCCGGGGCCGGGATGAGCCGGGTGCGCACGGTCCGCAGGACGACCGTCATCCCGCCCTCGCCGGCCATCACCATGCCGATGAGCAGCACGTAGAGGGGGTAGCTGGTGGCGTGGGCGATGGCGAGGCAGGACAGCGAGGCGACCGCCGAGCAGACGGCGCCGACCGTCCACAGCCCCCAGCGGTCGATTGCCGTGCGGCAGAGGGTGATCGCGGCCAGGGAGGCGGCGGCTGCCGCGCTCCACAGCAGGCCGGTGTCGGCTCCGGACCGTCCGAAGACGGTCACCACGGTGACCGGGGTCGTGGCCTGTAGCAGACCAACAACGAGGTTGGAGACCGTCAGCCCGGCCACCAGCACCCCCAGAGCCGGCAGCGTGCGCAGCGTGTTCCAGCCGGTGCGCAGCCCGGCTGCCCCCGCGGGCGCCGCGGACCGCGCGAGTTCGGTGTTCGCCGTGGCCTGGGCGCGGCGGTGGGGCATGAGCAGTGCCGCGGTCAGGGACAGGGCGCCGATGGCCAGCAGCAGCCGGCTCGCCCCGGCGAGCAGGAGAACCCCGCCGGCCGCGGGCCCGAGGAGAGTTCCGCCCTGGTCGATACCGAGCAGGACGGACTGGACGCGGTGGGCCTGGGCACCGGCGAGACGGCTGGCGTGGGCGCCGCTCGTCTCCCCGGCCACATAGCTGAACTCCGTGACCATGCCGGTCACCGCGGCGCACAGCATCACGATCACCGTGCTCCACTGCCCCGCCGGGGCCACCGCCAGCGCTACCGCGGCCAGGACCACGACGGCACTGCGTACGGTCGCGGCGGCGCGGAAGACGACAGCGGGCCCGAAGCGGTCGACGAGGGTGCCCGCGAGGCCGAACGCGGACAGCCGCGGCACCCACTCCAGCGCGAAGGCGAGCCCGGTCAGCGCGGGCGAGTGGGTGGTGTCCAGCACCAGCAGCGGAATCGCGTAGGTGGCCATGGAGACGGCCAGCGCGTCGGCGGTGCGCGGCAGATAGACATCGCGCACGATCCCCGTCGCGGGCCGTCGCGGGGCGCGGTGACGGCCGCGGCCGACGAAGACGGACAACAGCATCTGAACTTTCGGGCAGGTCGGACGGCGGGGAGGGCGGGAGCGTCAGCGGCGCTTGGCCGTGCCGCGGCCGGACGGCACCGTCGGCTGCGGAGAGGGCGGTGACGGCTCGGCGCGTGGCGGGGCCGGTGTGCTGCGGCGTGTGCGCGAGACAGCCTGTCGTGGTGCGGGTGCCGGGGCTGGTGTCTCATCGGGGGGCTGGGTGATCTGCCGGTAGACGTCGGTCAGTCCCCGTAGATGGGCCAGTCCGTCGCTGCGGCGCGCGGTGAGGATCTCGATCTGCGGACCGGCTGACTGGAGGTAGCCGTTGTTCATGGCGGACTTCTCCGCGTCACGTCCCTCGGCGATGCGCCGCAGGTCATCGGCGGCGTTACCGGCCTTGCGGACCAGGCTGTCCTGAATGAGATCGAGGTTGTCGGCCGCGCGCTGGATCAGAACGCCGAGCAATGCGGGCGCGGACCCGGCCGCGTGCGCCGCCACCAGCTTAGCCGGTGTCATGCCCAGGGCCTCGCGGACCTTCGTGGTGCCCAGTTCGACGGCGTCTCGATCGGTCCTCATCGCCCCCGCCCGCCGTGTACGGGCCCTGCTGCGCCTGCGGCGGGAGAGGGTGTGGTGTGCGAGAACAACTCGGCGCGCCGCCACGTCGGTTCCGGCCGCTGGGCCGTGACCGGTCCGCTGACGCGCGGGCCGGTCGCGACCGCGGCTGCCGCCACCGAGCCGGACCTGCGGCGCACGCCGGTGGCCGGGGGGGGGGGGGGGGTGGTGGTGGGCGCCGACACGGCGGTCCAGGCGGACATGGCCTTGTAGACCGGGTCGAACGCGTGTCCCGCCTCGGTCAGCCGGTACGGCGCGAGCATGCTGTCAGCCGTCCGCATGATCAGCCCGTCCTCCCGGAGCTGACGCAGTCGCACGGACATGGCCATGTCGCTCATTTGGGGGCATATGCGCTTCCAGAGTTCACCGGAGCGCATCTCGCCGTGCTCCCGCAGGGCCCACAGCACTTCGACAGCGTGCTTGCCGGACACCAGGGCGAGTGCGTCCTCGGACTGCTGCGCATACGCGGTGGGCCCGATGTCTTCCAGATGGGTACGCGACCAGTGGGCGAGCGCCTCGTAGACGGGGGTGAGCCGGGCGGCCCGGTCGGCGAGCGCGTAGATGGCGCGACGGGATCCCTTCGCTTCCACGGTGACGAGCGCGTTCTTGGTGAGGTGCTGCAGGCGACGGGAGAGTGAGGAGGTCGGGATGACCGGCAGCGTCTGCTGGAGTGCGCCGAAGCGGACCGGCGCACCGGAGTGCTGCAGGGCTTGCAGCACCCATACGTTCCAGCGGGGCGCCAGCACGTCCACCGTGGCGCGGACGGACTCGATCGAAGGGCCCGGGGCAGCGGGTGTGGGGGCGGCAACAGCCATGGAGGGGATTCCTAACGGCGGTGGGCGGAAGGGGAGATGGCCGCGCGCGGGGGGTCCGTGGCGGTACGCCCCGGCATGGGCTGGAGCACGGGGAAGACGCTGCGGGAGGCGGCTGCGGCGGCGCGTCGCGCTGCCGGGGAACTGGTGACCGGCGCCGTGCTGTCGGGGAAGTGCCGTGTGAGGAGGTGGGAGAGGGTCTGGGCGCGGGCGTCGCGTGAACGGATGGCCCCGGCGAGCGCGTCGGCCGTGGTGCGCAGGGCGGCGGCATTGTCGGTGTCGATGTGCTGTTGGTGGATGGCCCGGTAGTGCTCCACGACCGTGCTGGTGGATGCGACCTGGTCGTACCAGTGCAGGATCAGATCCCGCAGGGCGTCGTCACGGTCGCGGGGGGAAGCGGCGGGGATCTGGCGCAGGTCGGCGACCGGGTGCCCGAGACTGCGCTCGATGAGCTGGGTGAACTGGGACACGAGGGTGTCGGTCACCGGTCGGCTCCCTGATCCGGAAGGGCGGGGCGACGCACGAACCTCCAG
This sequence comes from Actinobacteria bacterium OK074, assembly GCA_001298575.1. GTDB lineage: Bacteria > Actinomycetota > Actinomycetes > Streptomycetales > Streptomycetaceae > Streptomyces. The sequence goes on along the minus strand of LJCV01000275.1, from coordinate 88,149 downwards.
TTGAAGATCGGTACGGGGGTGGGGAGTTCGGCCGGAGGCGTCCGTGGCGTTGCGCTCCAGGAGGTAGCGGCCGGGTGCGCGGCCCAAAGATGGCGAGCGCAGGGCAGTGGACCGGCCGGCGGGCGGCGCGGGCATCAGCGGGCCGTGCCGCGGGCGGTCGATGCGGCCGGCCGGGCCGACGGACGCATGGCAGTGGGTGGGGCGGAGCCGGACCGGTCCAGGAGGGCGGCCAGTGCGCGGCATCCGTCGGGAGTGAGGTGGAGGCGCTCGTCGTGCGTCATGAGCGGGCCCGGCTCGCGCGCGACCAGCGACCGGGCCTCCAGCGCCCGGATGGTGGTGATGGTGATCCGGGCCGGGCCGCGGCTGACGTACGGCGTGCCGGACTGTTCGCCGAGGGTGACGTGGCCGGCGGCGACAGCCTCCAGCGCCGTGCGCTGGGCGGGAGTGAGCGCAGGCGGCGGATGGCCGGGGCCGAGGCGTTGCCGGTGCAGCTCGCGGGCGAGGAGACCGGCGGCGGCCAGGCAGTCTTCGCTGCCGAGCGACGTGAGGCGTCTGGCGAGCGTCGCACACCGTCCGGCTTCCACCAGTGCATCCCCGCGGGTCACAGCCGGGCGCGGCTCGCTCGCAGGACGCGGGTAGATGTACCGGAGGATGTCCCCGGCGTCGAGCAGGTGGTTGGCGGCGAGCATGGCCAGGGAAGCGAGCTGGGTGGTCCGCTCCATTACTGCGCGGATGTCCGCTGTGTGCGTCAGCCGGGGCATGGTGCGTACGGCGGCGGACACATCCAGTGCGTCTTCGACCAGGGTCTGCGAGGAGGTGACGATCTGGGCCAGGGCGCCCACCGGATCGGGGCCGATCAGCAGGGTGTGGTTGTGGAGGGCGTCGTGGTGGCGGGTGAATCCTGCGCCGAGAGCCAGCAGACGCTCGGCGACCGTCGGGGGCGAAGTCATCGTCTTCCAGGGGCGGTTGGCGTGTGGAATCAGGGTTGGTTGCCGGTGCGTCTGGGCGGCGCGGGAGGCCCGGGAGGGGGCGGTGCTCCGGTCGGTGGCCGTGTCGTCGTGCGGCCGGTGCCGCCGACGGGCCGTGGCGTCCGGGGCGGGCTGCGGGGGAGCCAGGACGCGGGCCCGAGAGATTCCTGGCTCTCCAGCCAGTTCAGGACCTCGCGGTAGGTGGGGAAAGCGGCTTCGCGCAGGGTGTGGGTGTGGGCGCGGAGGTCTGCTTCCTCCACGAAGACGCGGAACGGTCGCGCGGTGGTGTCGGGGTCCGTGTCGGGTGCCCGCAGCAGGACGGTGGTCAGCGACGGGAGGTCGGGGACGCCCAAGTCGTTGGTGTGGTGGCCGAGCAGTGTGTGCTGGGCCCCCGTGTCCAGGAGATGCTCCTCCAGCGCGTGGGTGAGCGGGTCGGCCGGGGTGGTGCCGACGTCCGGGGGCAGACGGATGGCGTCCTTCGGGCAGCCGCGGTGGATCAGCCATGTCTGGGCCAGCGCCACGAGAGCCGGCTTGAGGTGCTCGAAGCGGAATGTCCTGGTGCGTGTGTCGCGCATCAGGTGCAGGGCGATGAGCTGAGGAGCGCCGGGCTCCCAGGTCGCGGAGCTGTCGTGCAGGACGAAGTAGCTGCTGCCGCCATCGCGGTGGTACGAGGCCAGCGTGCGCAGGCAGTCACCGTTGATGCCGATGTGCTGCCAAAATGCCTCATCTGTAGCGGAGTTGGCGGCACGGTAGCCGCCGAGCCGGAAGACCTCGTCGTACGCGGATGCCGCGTCCTCTTCCTGGTGGTCGGGGTGGATCATCGGCCTTCTGTGTTTCCCGGACGGACGGGTGCGGCGGTCGGCCGCGGAGGCTGGGCCGGGGGAGCCGGGGTGGCGCTGGGCGTTTCGGCGGGTGCGTGCTGGTCGAGGTAGATGGTGAGGACATTGAGGTGGTAGTTGCGCCGTTCTGTCTCGGTGACGAGACGTTTGGCGGCTTCGGCGATGTGCCGCGCCTGGTCGACGCCGTCGCCGGTGAACCGGTCGACGAGGGCGCGGAGCTGGTCGTGGGCGGCCGTGGCGGCGGCTGCGGAGTTGAGGAGGGTGGCGTATTTCGTGCCCACCAGCCACGCCACGGGGTTCTTCTCGGTGCGGGCGGCGAGGTGTTCGGGGTCGCCGAAGGCCGTCTGGATACGCCGGGTGAGCCGAGCGAGGGCGGTGGTGAAACGGTCGGGCGGTGGTGGGGTGCGGGGCACGGGCAGGCTTTCGTACGGGGTTCAGCCGCGGCGCGGCGCAGGGCGGGGGAAGGCGCCGGGCCGGCGGACGGCGGGTGCGGGGCTGTGGGCCGGGTCGGCGAGGCGTTCGGTCAGGGCGAGGCGGCCGGCCGGAGTGAGGGCGACGGGCTGGCCGGCGTGCAGGGGGTGGGAGGTGTCGCGGGTGACAAGTCCGGCGTTTTCGAGCCGCTGGTAGGCGGGCCAGGCGATGCGCCGGCCGGAGGAGGTGACGAGGTGGACGCGATGGCTGATCAGGTTCTCGCGCAGCATGGCGCCGCTGTGGGCGATCGAGAGGAGGGCCGGCAGGTCGGCTGCGGGCACCGGGTCGTCCGTGGCCTGGCGGTGCCGGTCGGCGGCGGCCTCCAGTGGTTGCAGGATCTGCAGGAGGTTCTCGCGGCAGCGGTCGCGGTCGGCCGCGGACTCCTGAAGGGCCTGGACGGTGCGCCGGAGCCGGGAGAGGCAGGCGTTGTCGACGGTGTACCGGCCGCTGGCCAGGTGCCCGAGGGCGTCACGGTGGAACGTCACGGCCTGCTCGGCCCGGGCCAGGAGGCGGTAGGCGGCCAGGACGTCGTCGACCGCACCATCGCCGTGGCGACCGGTGGGTGACGGCTGGTCGGGGTCGATGCCGGTGGCGTGGCGGATACGGTCGGCGAGCGGAACGAGGTGTCCGGTCGGCGTGTCGGGAGCCGTCACGGCGTCGGCCCGGTCGCCGGACCGTGGTCCTCGGCCCGGTGGCCGGGGCCGGGATGCGCGCGGTGGTAGGCCGTCAGAGTGTGTTCGGCGGCGTCGAGGGCTTCGGTGGCCTCGGCGGCGGCCCGGCGCCGCAGTCGTACGGTGGCGGCGAGTTCGGCCGCACGCCGGTGTGCGGCTGCGCCGCCCGGCTCGTACAGTTCCTCCAGGCGCAGGCCGAAGAGGGCGGCGAACCCGACGGCCTCGTCGAGGTGGATCCTGCGGCGGGGGGTGCCCTTTTCGATCCGCCAGACCGCCGAGGGGTTCATCGGACAGCCGGCCGCGTTCATTTCGTCGGCGACCTGGCTGGTGCCCCAGCCGCGGATGCCGCGTTCGAACGCGATCCGGGCGGCGGCGACATCCTCGGGGCCGGGCCGGAGGGCACCGTGTGCGGCCCCCGCATGGTGGGTGCACTCCGGCGCGGCCGGACGATCCTCCTGGGACGACGGGGCTGGGGCGTCCGCGTGGCGCGGTGACGGCGGAGACGGCACCGGGACGGCAAGAGACAAGGCGGGGGATCCTGTTCTAGGAGAGGCGGTCCAACTCGGTTCCGGGGTAGGGGAGTTCACGGTGTTCCGCGGCTGCGCAGGAGTGGTGGCCGGCGTGGGGTTTGCACGGTGTGCGGTGGGTGGTTCACGCGGCGGCCCTCGGCCACCGGGTGGCGGGCATGGGGCCGGCGGACAGGTCCGGGCAGTGGTGACGCAACGCGTCGGTGAACACACCGCGCCGGTAGCCCTTGCGGCGGGAGCCGTCGGGCAGGCGGACGTTGCCGGGCCGGATCCCGTACGGCGTCAGCAGATTGGACAGGCCCCGGGCCGTCAGGTCGTCGCGCTGCCACCGGCCCCACGCCGGTCCGCTGGTGGCCCGCAGGGCGCGGACCAGGACCGCGGTGGCCAGAGCGCTCGGATCCCCGTGCGCGGTGAACACCTCCCGGCAGGCGGCGACGATGTCCGGCTCGGCGGTCGACCGCGTCGCCGCCGGGGCCGCTCCGGGCCTGCCCGCCGTACGGTCCGCGGGGAGGGCGGGCACGGAGCGGCGGGCGCAGTGGGCCACGAGGTCGTGGGTGATGCCGTGGAGACTCGCGCGCCGCGATCCCAGGCCGTGGATGACGTCAGCCGCGCGCTGCCGCTGGTCCTCGGTCAGATCGCGGGCGTCGGCGAAGGCGGTCACGGCGTCGCAGTACACCTGGTCCAGTTGCCGCTGCTCCTCGACCAGCATGCCCAGGGCGCCACGCAGCCGGTCCAGGCCGAGCACCTGCTCGGTCGCGGCGGACAGCCAGGGGATCGTCAACGGGATGCCTTTCGCGGCGGGGGAGCGAAGGGGACGACGGCGGGGCGCGTGCCGCCGTCGTCCGCGTCGCGGGAGATGCGAGCGCGGCGGGGCGAGCGGGCGAGGGCGGCCTGGACCAGCGGGGTGCTGGCGGTGCGCTCGCGTCCCAGCCGGTGGACAGCGGTGTTGTAGACCGCGTTGTGCTGCCGTGGCCCGATGGCCACGAGGAAGATCTGCCGCCGGTGCGCGGAACCACGCGGCGTACGACGCTCCTGGTAGACGATCCGCCAGGCAGCCTGGGCGTCGATGTAGATCTTGCGGCAGTCGGAAAGATCCTGGCCGTACCGGTCGTGCAGCCGTGGTCCGCGCTGCTCGCCGTGCACCAGATCCTGCAGGTGCAGCAGGACAAGATCCTGGATGTGCGCGGGAACCTGCCGCAGATCCTCCAGGGCCCGGGGGTCCGCGGCGAAGCCGAACCGGGCCTGGGCCGGGGAGGTCATTCCTCGCCGCCGGGCTTGGGCACCGGTGTCGAGGCGGGTTTCGGACCCTCCAGCAGCCGGTGCGAGGGACGCTCGGGATCCGTCGTGCAGGCGGCGAACGGCCCGCTGGGACCGCGCAGTTGGGCCATCGTGTGATCGAGGTGGTCACGGTGCCACACCGCGGCCCCGGCCAGTCCCGCCTCCGGGTCGATGTGCTGCTGCCAGGCCAGCCACAGCCCGTGCAGCCGGGCCACCGCCTCCGGGTGCTTGTCCCACCACGGGCACCACGGGGTGCTGGTGGTGACCTCGCGGCCGTAGACCGGCAGCAGCAGATCGTCCACCCAGTCGGTGAGCGCGTCGAGTTCGGCCTCGTACGCCTCGCCCTCCATGGCCAGGATGAAGGGGGAGTCGCCGCCCGCGGGAGCCAGGGACGGCGGCAGGGCCAGCTGCGGCAGGACGGGATCGCCGCTGAGGCGGTCCAGGAGGTCGGCCTGCGCACTGGACTGGTCCATCAGACGGCGCACGGTCGCGGACAGGTCATCGAGATCACCGTCGGGCACGGAGATCGGCTCGGGTATCTCGGGGAGATCGGCTTCGGGCACACGGATTCCAGACAGGTACGGGAGATCAACGGACGTCGGGAGGAACGGGACGAACCACAGGAGCCGCCGTACGGGCGGGTCTGCCTCCTGCGCACCGCGCAGGGCGCGGGCGGGGGGTTATGCCTCGGGGCCGGCCAACTCGTAGTCGTCCCGGTCGGTGCTCGCGTGCAGCGCCTCGGTGAGTCGCTCGGAGGCGATCTGGGTGTAGTGCTCGGTCTTCTCGACGCCGATGAAGTCGTAGCCCTCCATGAGCGCGGCGACGCCGGTGGAGCCCGACCCCATGCAGAAATCGAGGATCGTGCCGCCCGGCGGGGCGATCTTCACCAGCTCCCGCATCACCTCGACGGGCTTTTGCGTGATGTGCCGGCGGTCCTTGCGTGGCTGCGACGCGCTGTAGAAACCGGGCAGGTAGACCGGGTTGCGGGCAGCGTCCACCGGGCCCTTGGACGCCCAGTGGATGTACTCGCACTCCTGCTTGAAACGCCCCTTCTGCGGGCGGGTGGCGGGCTTGTGCCACGCCATCGTGCCGCGCCACAGCCAGCCGCCCGCCTGGAGCGCGTCGCTCATCGCCGGAGCCTGGCGCCAGTCGGTGAACAGCACCAGCGCGCCCCCGTGCCTCGTCAGCCGGTGCGCCTCGGTCAGGATCTGGGTGAGCCAGAACGTGAACGACCTCTGGTCCATGTTCTCGCCGGGGAAGTCGGCGAGCTGGTGCTCGGCCCCGGCACTCGTGTACTTCTGCCGCGCCGTACGCGACGTCCGCTCCGTCGCCGTCCGCCCGCCGGAGTTGTACGGCGGATCGGTGATGACCGCGTCCACGCAGTCGTCGGGCAGTGAGGCGAGCACGGTCAGCGCATCGCCCTGATGCAGGGAAAAGGGCATAGAAATCCTTCCAGCCGGAGAGAGGTGTTCACCCCGCCGGAATCCGGAACATCGGCACTGCGCAACACAAGAATGCGCTTCGCAAAAGGACTTGCGGGCCGTATCCGTCCCGCCGGGGAAGCAGGACCGTACAACAACGTCCTGCTGTCGTGACCCGAATAGCCGGAAACGGCCACCGGAATCCCCGCCACCACACCTTGATCGTTTATTCGGGACGTGACGGCACGGCCTTGGCCTACAGTCCTCCCATGCCCCGACGGCACAGTGTCGGAGCAGGTCGCGGCAACTCCCTCCGAGAGTGGACCCGCGTGGTTCCCGGAGGGGTCCGACCGCTTCACCGCGCACTGCGGGATCGCTGAATGAACAACCGGACGACGTGCTGGAACTGTCGCTCCGTCATGCCGTTCCGTAAAGGAAAACCAGCCCCGCAAGGGTTTTTGAATTCACGTCACCGAAACCGCGGCGGACCTTTCACGAGGGCGCCCGCCGCGGAATCGCCCACCATCAGGAGGACTTCCATGTCCCATCCCTGCCGCATTCCGGGCTCCCGGACCGAACCCGCGGGCAACTGCGCCGCAGGCAGGCTGCGTTGAAGGTCGCCGCCGCCGCTGTCGGCACGGTTGTCCTCAGCCCCCTGCTCCTCGCGGGCACCGCCGCCATGGCAGCGGCAGCAGGCGGCGCCCAGCAGGCGGTGTGCTCGACCACCGGGACCACCGTCGACGCGAGCGCCGTTGCCGCCGCCGTCGCCGCGATCCTGGGCGGCGACAAGACGGCCAAGGACATCGCGGTCGCCGGACTGTCCCTGCCCGACGAACAGATCCCCAACGCCAAGACGATCGTCGCGACGGGCATCGCGATGAAGGTCCCCGCCCGCGGCCAGATCATCGCCCTGGCCACCGCGCTGCAAGAATCCGGCCTGCGCAACCTCGCCTACGGCGACCTCGACTCCCTCGGCCTGTTCCAGCAGCGCCCCTCGCAGGAATGGGGCACGGCCGAACAGATCCGTGATCCGGTGTACGCCTCCCGCGCGTTCTTCACGGCGCTGCTGAAGGTGGACGGCTGGCAGCAGATGACCGTCACCCAGGCGGCCCAGGCCGTCCAGCGCAGCGCCTACCCCGGCGCGTACACGAAGTGGGAGGACCTCGCCGCCGCCCTGCAGAAGACGATCGCCAGGATCCTCCCGGACACCGCCACAACCAACTCCGCGGACCAGGACGGCCAGGACACCACCACGGCCCCGGCCGGGTGCAGCGCCGACGACGACACCGACTTCGGCACCATCCCGGCCGGCGCCCTGCCCGCCGGGTACGAGATCCCCGCGGACGCGCCGAAGAAGGTACGCACCGCGATCCGCTGGGGACTCGCCCAGCTGAACACTCCCTACCAGTGGGGCGGCAGCTGCACCGACGCCGACGGCCCCGACCCGATGAAGCGCTGCGACTGCTCCTCGCTGATGCAGCAGAGCTACGCCGCCGCCGGTGTCACGCTCACCCGCACCACGTACACGCAGGTCCACGAGGGCAAGGCGGTCTCCGTCAACGCCCTCAAACCCGGCGACCTGCTGTTCACCGAAGGCACCGCCGCCGCCCCCGAACACGTTGGCATGTACATCGGCCATGGGCTCGTCCTGAACGCGCCGCACACCGGGGACGTGGTCCGCGTGGCCCGGCTGGCGGACTGGAAACCGCAGGTCCTGGCCGCCCGCCGCATCGTCACCTGACCCGGCCGCAGCCCCCGGTGCACGCCCTTCTCACCGGCCGGCCGGCGCGGAACCCGCATATCCGCCGGCCGCTCTTCTCGACTTTGATTCCCGCACGCCGGCTTCGGCGTGCTCGCAAGGAGCCTCCCGTTGCACCTGCTTGACGCCGTGCAGTACCTCGCCTACGACCCGGGCATATCCCCCAAGACGGGGGGCCTGCCGGGCCTGTCCGTCCTGAAGAACGTCATCTCCTCCATCAACCTGTTCGCGATCATCGCCGTCGTCGGCGCCTTCGCCGTCTCGCTCGCCGCATGGGCCTGGGGCCACTTCACCGGCGGCCACTCCGCGGAGAGCAAGGGCAAGCAGGGCGCGATCGTCTCCGCGGGCGCCGCCCTCGGCCTCGGCGCCGCCAACGGGGTTGTGGTGTTCTTCTCCAACCTGGGGTCGCAGGTCCACTGATGAAACGCTTCTCCGCCCGTCCCGGGCACCACCGCACCTCCGACTGGCCCACGGGCCGGCGCATCGCGGCCCTCGCCGTCACGGTCGCCGTCCTGACCGCACTGGCCGGCACGGTCGCCTACATCACCGGCCGCTCGCACGGCACCACGACCGCCGGGCCATCCCCGACGTCAGCCGGCCCGTCGCTGCCCACGACCGCCCCCTCGCCCAGCGCGCACCGGGCGAAGGGCACCTCGGTGGCCGCCCCGCCGTCGACGAGCGACCCCGTCGCATTCGCCAGGGCCGCAGCGAAGGCCCTGTGGACGTACGACACCCGTACGACGGCCACCCAGCAGGAGCAACTCGCCGGGCTGAAGCGGTGGATGACGAACGAGAAGAAGTACGACGACTTCGACTCGGTCAGCGCCCAGATCCCCACGCCGGTGCTGTGGTCGCGGATGCGCGACCAGGACCAGCATGCGAGCGCCACGGTCGCCGAGGGGCACTACCCGCAGGCGTTCAAGACCGCGCTGGCCGAGGATCCCGCCGCGATCACCCAGGCGTACGTGTACGTCGTCACCGTCACCGGCAAGCAGAAGATCGCCTGGAAGACGGGCGGCGGCGGGGCGGAATCCCGGTCCGTCACCCTGGCCGTCCAGTGCCGACCGAAGACCGACTGCGCCCTGGCCGCCGTCGCGCCCCAGGTCTACCCCTAGCTCGCACCCAGGAAGATCCGGAAGAGAGGAAGACCGTGGGGTTTTGCGACTTCCCCGTCGCCAGCACCATCTGCGACAGCGCGGACGCGATCAATTTCGTCAGTGACCCGGGCGGCGCCGTCACCGCGGGCATCGGCAACTGGATCGCCAAGTCCAGCGGCGAACTGGCCACGGCCGCCGCCGACTTGGCGGCCAAGGCGGTCAACACCACCACCGCCATCGACTTGAACGCGGGATGGTTCCGCGACAATTACGAGCTGATCCTGCCCATCGGCCTCGTCATGATCGTGGGCACGTTCAGCCTCCAGCTGGTGCGCGCGGCCTTCAAACGCGACGGCCAGGCCCTGGTCCAGGCGTTCACCGGCACCATGATCGGCATCCTGTTCGCGTTCTCGGCGATTGCCCTGACCACGGCGGGCGTCGAGGTCGTCGATGCGCTGAGCGACGGGCTGTTCAAGGCCGCAGGCACCTCGGTCTCGGACACTGTGCGGCGCATGGTGATGGTCAGTCAGATCGGCTCGCTGTCGGGCCTGGGGTGGATGGTGCCCAGTCTCGCCGCCATCGTCGCGGCCGTCGGCGCGATCCTCTACTGGTGCGTGATGATGTTCCGCAAGGTCGGCGTCCTGGTCCTGGTCACGCTCGCGGTCTTCGCCGGGGCCGGCGGTGGCTGGGAAGTGGCCCGCCGCTGGCGGCGCGGCTGGATCGAGGCCACCAGCACGTTGATCGTCAGCAAGCTGCTGATGACGATCGTGTTCCTGCTGGGTGCCTCCGCCATGGGCAAGACGCAGGCCGCCAACGGGACGGCCGCCCTCTCGGACGTGATGGCGGGCATGGTCGTGATGCTCCTCGTGCTGGTCTGCCCCTACGCCACGTTCAAGTTCGTGCACTGGGCGGCGGAGGGCAGTGACGCGGAGGCCCTGCACCGCTCCGGCGGCGCGGGCCTGCAGACGGCCGCCCGCCACACCCAGAACGCCTCCCGCAAGGCCGCGGCGATGGCCGCCACCGGCGGCACCGGCGCAGCCGCCTCCGGAGCGGGCATGGGGAGCGCGGCTGCGCCGCAGGGCCCGGACTCGGTGCCCGGTCCGTCCACCGGCAGCACACCGCCCACCGGCCCGTCCGGCGGCGTCGGCGAGGAGAACAGCCCTCCGGCCGCCGAGAACGCGGTGCCGCCCACCACGTTCCGCTACCCGGGCACCGGTTCCGGTCCCCAGGACGGCACGGGCGACGGCGGACGGCCGCTGATCACCCGCCCGGACACCGGCAGCGGTACCGAGGGCGGCATGGCACAGGGCTCAGCAGCGGCCGGCACCTGGGCCATCAGCCCCGGCCCGGCCCCCACCGTGCCCGCGCCCCAGGGCGACCGGTTCGTCCAGCAGCCCACCGGCACCGGCCTCCCCGGCGGGCCCGACGCTGCCGGGCCCGGGCCGAGCGGCATCTGATCCACACCCCCACACCGGGGACGCCCGCCCCCCTCCGCCGCCCCGGCGGGCGTCCCCGGCCCCCTTCCCCGCCCGGCACATCACCCCTGGAAGCGCGCGCTGCCTTGACCGACTTGTCCATGCCCTCCGTCCCGCCGCCGACCGTCCGCTTCCCGCACCGCAGCCGCCGCGGCATCCTGCTGGGCCTGTCCCTGGCGCAGCTCGTCCTGGTCTCGCTCGCCGGGGCCCTGCTGCTGATCACGGTGGTGACCACCGGCCTCGCGGGCGCCGCCGCCCTCGCCCCGCTGTGGGCGGCCACCGCCACCGCGGTCCTGGTCCGCCGCGGCGGACGCTCCCTGATCGACTGGGCCCCGGTCATCACCCGCTACGCCCTGCGCCACCGCACCGGCCAGACCCTGTGGCTGGCCCGCCCGGTCTCCCGGCCGCAGACCGACGGACTGCTGCACCTGCCCGGTGCCGATGCCTCCGTGCGCGTGGTCACTGCGGCCAACGGCCGCAGCGCCGCCCTGCACGACCCGCGTGCCAACACCCTTACCGTCGTGGCCCGCATCTCCAGCCGTGCCTTCGCCCTCCTGGACCCCGCCGTTCAGTCCGCCAACGTCCACGGCTGGAGCCGCACGCTCGCCGGACTCGCCCGCACCGGCCACATCAAGACCATCCAGGTCCTGGAGCGCACCGTCCCCGACTCCGGCGACGCCCTCAACCGCCACTGGGCCGAACGCGGCAGCCCCGCCGTCCCCCTGGCCGGACAGATCTACGCCGACCTGCTCGTCTCCGCCGCCCCGGCCGCAGCCCCGCACGAGGCGTACCTCGCAATCGCCCTCGATCTCAAGGCCGCCAAGCGCCTGATCAGCCAGGCCGGCGGCGGACTGAACGGCGCGTTCACGGTCATGCAGCAGACTGCCTCCTCCGTCTCCCAGGCGGTCCGCAACGCCGGGCTCATGGTCACCGGATGGCTCACCGCCCCCGAGATCGCCGCCACGATCCGCACCGCCTACGACCCCAGTGCCCTTTCCGCCCTGCAGCAGTGGTCACCCGGCGGCAAGACCGCCTGCGATCCGGCCGCCGCCGGCCCGGTCGTCCAGGTCGAGGAACGCGACCGGATCGCCACCGACACCGCCCGGCACACCGTCTTCTGGGTCTCGGACTGGCCCCGGACCGAAACCGGCGCAGGCTTTCTGCACAACGTGATGTTCTCCGCCGGAGTGCGCCGCTCTCTCTCCCTCATCTACGCGCCCCAGCAGCTCGACGCCGCGCTGAGGGACGTCCAGCGCCGCAAGGCCACCATCCTCGCCGACGCCGCCGAACGCCGCCGCCGCGGCCAAGTCGACTCCGAAGCGGACACCCTGGAGTACGCGGACACCAAACTCCGGGAGCAGCAGCTGATCGCCGGACACGCCGATGTCTCCCTCACCGGCCTGCTCACCGTCTCCGCCGCCACCGACGAGCAGCTCAACGCGGCCTGCGCCCAGATCGAGACCGCGGCCCACGCGGCCCAGGTCGACCTGCGGCGGCTGCTCTACCAGCAGCCCGAGGCGTTCGCTCTCGCCGCGCTCCCCCTCGCCCGCACCGCCCTGTAGGAGCCCGATGTCCCAGAAGCTCGACGACGAAACCGCCGCCAAGGTGTTCGCCGCCGCCCGTACCGCGTCCTTCGCCACCGACAACCTCGGCCAGTGCGCCGACGTGTGGGTGGAGGAGTACCAGTACCGCGTCATCGTCACCGAGCAGTACCGCGCCTACACCGACTGCCGCTTCGGCTACGGCGGCACTGAATTCGTCTTCGCCAGTGCCACCCCGGAACAGGACCGCGCCCTGCGCATCGCCATCAAACTCTCCCGCGTGCAGCAGCCCCCTCCGGCCAGGACCGACGACCGCCCCCGGCACCGCTAGCCACCCCTGCCGTTCCCGGCCGCAAAGGACCCCTCTTCGTGAACGCCCCCACCCACGCCACGGGCCCGCTCGCCTACCTCGCCGCGGCCACCGCCGGCATCCGCCGGCAGACCCGACGGCCGGCCGTCGCCACCAGGCCCGGACTCGACGCCCTGCACGCCCACCTCACGGCCGTGCACCTCCTGCTCGACCAGCTCACCGAGGCCGCCGACCCCGCCCATCCGGCTGCCATCGGGCACCTCACCGCCGCCCGCACCCGCATCTGGCAGGCCACCAACAGCCTCCACGACGCCCTCCACACCACACCCCACCTCGACGGCACCCCTGCCGCCGCAGACGAGTGCCGGCCCGAACTGGAAGGACCGCCGTTCCTCACCGTCTGCCAACGCCACCTGGTCACCGCCATCACCGTGCGCCGCAAGACCACCCCCGCCGACCTGGCCTCACCGCCGCTGCACGGCCACACCACGCACTGCGCCGTCTGACCCGATGAGGAAGCCGCCCCGATGAACCACCGGCCCGCCCGCCGAGCCCGCCGCGCCAGCGTCAGCCCGCTCTACACCCCCCACGCCGCCGACCGCGCCACCAAACTCGCCGCCCGCCGCCAACTCGCCGACGCCCTGGCCAAGGCCCGGATTGCCACGGCCGCCCACCCCGGCAGCGCGCCCGCCGAGGAGGAGATACCCCTGCCGGTCTACCCGGCAGCCGGGCGCCCAGGGCCCGCCTCCGCCCGCGGCGGCAGGCTGAAACTGCCCGCCCACCGGATGACCACGGCGGTCGCCGGCGGAGCCTACCCTTTCCTCGCCGAAGGCGGGCTCGGCGCCGACGGCACGTACGTCGGACGCGACGTCCACGCGGAGGGCGGTTTCTGTTTCGACCCCTTCACCCTGTACGGCAAGGTCGAGGGCTACACCAACCCCAACGTTCTGCTCGCCGGCGTGATCGGCATGGGCAAGAGCGCCCTGGCGAAGTCCTTCGCGCTGCGCTCGATCGCCTTCGGCTACCGCGTGTATGTCCCGTGCGACCCGAAGGGGGAGTGGACCGCGGTCGCCGCCGCCCTCGGCGGCACCACTATCGCCCTGGGCCCCGGGCTGCCGGGAAAGCTCAATCCGCTGGATACCGCCCCGCGCCCCGCGAGCGTCACCGAGACCGACTGGGCGGGCGAGGTCCGCAAACGGCGCCTGATGCTGCTGGGTTCGCTCGCCCGCACCGTCCTGGGCCGGGACCTGCTGCCGATGGAGCACACCGCGCTCGATGTCGCCCTCGACGCCGTGGTCGCCTCCGCCTCCGTCACCGGCCGTACCCCGCTGCTCGGCGACATCGTCGCCACGCTCACCTCCCCCGACAACCTCGACAGCGCCGGAGGAACGGTGTCCGCCGGCCGGCTGGGCGACGCCGCCCGCGATCTCGCCCATGCACTGCGCCGCCTGGTGGCCGGAGACCTGGCCGGGATGTTCGACGCCCCCTCCACCGTGACGTTCGACCCGGGCGCCCCGATGCTGTCGATCGACCTCTCGCGGCTCGGCGGCGCCGGCGACGACACCGCACTCGTCCTGGCGATGACCTGTGCCTCCGCCTGGATGGAGTCCGCGCTCGCCGACCCCGCCGCCGGACGGCGCTGGGTGATCTACGACGAGGCGTGGCGGCTGATGCGCCATGCCGGCCTTCTCGAACGGATGCAGGGCCAGTGGAAACTGTCCCGGGGGCTGGGCATCGCCAACCTCATGGTCATCCACCGGCTGTCCGACCTGCTCACCGCGGGGGACGCCGGATCCCGGGGCCGCGCCCTGGCCGAGGGCCTGCTGGCCGACTGCTCGACCCGCATCGTCTACCGGCAGGAACCGGACCAGATCGCCGCGGCGGCAGGACTCCTCGGGCTGACCGCTGTCGAATGCGCTGCCATCGCAAACCTGAACCGGGGCCGCGGTCTGTGGAAAGTCGCCGGGAGAAGTTTCGTCGTCCAACATCAGCTCCACCCCCGGGAACTGACGCTGTTCGACACCGATGCGCGCATGCATTGAAAATGCGCCGAGTTCACGGAACCCGGGGTCTTCGTCCTGAACTACTTGAAAAAATCCGAGAAAGGAACCGTTCATGAAGGTGAAATCGCGTGCTGCGGCCGTGGCCGTCTCCGCCGCTTTGATATTCGGGGGAGCCGTCATCGCCGCGTCGCCCGCATCCGCGGTCGGTTCGTCTGCTTGCGACTTCCGCCCCGCGTACTCCCCCGTGGTCAAGACCACCACCACCGTGAATCTCCGCAACGGGCCGTCAACGTCCTTCTACTCCAAGGGCCTGCTCGCGAAGGGGACCCGCTTGGACCCGTCCTGCAGCAAGAACAACCACAAGTGGTTCTACGGCAAGGTCCTCAGCGGGGCCAACGCAGGCAAGTGGGGATGGGTGTACAGCGCCTATCTCATAGAGAGGTAGACCCGGCGATGGCACCTTGTCTCTTGGCGCCCGAACCAGGAGCCTGCACTCAGTGTCCACGCGGTGATCAGCCTGCGTGAGGGCGGGTTCCAGGCGGGAGCGTTCCCCGGCCGCATTTGGGCACCTGGAGGACGACGGGTCGGAACTCACGCGTCCCAGTCGTCGAGATCCTCGTCTGCGAGGGCTGAGACATTGCGGTCGGCGGCTTCCGCGGCACGGTCGGCGAAGCCCGTGCGGGCAGTCGGGCTCTCTGGGGCGCGGGCCGCTGCTGCCGCGATACGTTCTGCCGATTCACGATCCATTGGCGTCGATTCCATGACTTCATTTTCGCTCTTCGTGCCTCTCCGTGCGACCTCCGCCTTCCAGGGCTGCCGGGCGGATCCGGCTGCGGGACCACGGCGGTGGAGGATGCTGGGGTTGTGGCACAGGGCGGCAACGGTGCCGATGTCAAAGAAATCGCAGAGACGCCTCCGGCCCGTAAGATCCCGCGCCCCGGCGGCACGAGCAGAGATCTCGTCATGTCTCCCGGCTCTTCCCCGCCCCAGCGTCAAGGAACCGTAATATGCGCCGCCCTGCAGATATGTCCGACGACGACTGGATCGAGTATCAGGAACTCGAAGACGACCACAACGACTTGATGGCCCAGTGTGCCGACCGGGAAGCCCAGATGGAGAACGGACTTAACGACTCCTACGACGAGTACGAGTTCGACTTCAGCCCGCTGCCCCCGAAGGAAAGCTCACCGCCACCGTCCGCTTCGCCGCGGTCTTCAGAGCCGCGACGCCATCGCTGACTTCGCGTCTCGGTCTGCCCGTTCACGCCTGGCGGCAAAGACCAATTCCCCGCGGAGAGCACCACCCAGCCCTGAGACAAGGAAGACCGTACTGCACCCCGACTTCGAGCTGTACGACAACGTCGGCCGTACCGCGGAACAGATTCGCGCCTACCACACCCGGTCCGCCACCACGGACGATCTGTACCGCTGGGCGAAACGCGACACCCAGGGATTCCGGGACCAACACCTGGTGCCTGCCGCGCCGTTGCCCGTGCCGGACCTGGACCCCTATCTGACCGCGCTGGCCGCAGCCGAGACTCCCGCCGAATTCAGTGCGGTCACCAACTCCTTCCTGGACGCCGTCGAGCCGCTCCTCAATCCCGTCATCGATTTTCTGGCCGCTGCCGCGCAATGGCGAGGCCAAAACCGTGGCGCCGCCCAGGGATCACCGCCCTGGCTGCTGCGGGACGCCGCCAGCCGGATCAGCGCGGCCCTGGCGATGGCCACCCACGCCGACCTCCAGATCCTCCGCGCCCACTACGACCCGCCCCGGGACACCAACCAGGCGCTGAAGACCCGTACGTCCCACGGCACGCCTCCGGCCGCACCGCCACCCGCAGCGCAGCCCGGCCCCGGCGCACCGGGGCGCTGACCGCCCTGCCGCCCCGCCTCCGGAGCCGTTCCTGGAATCCGCCGTCGACCGAGCGCTGCTGCTGCACGACCTGGCCAGCTCCCTCAACAACAGCGCCGACCATCTGCCGCCCGACGACCTGGTCCATCCGGACCCGGGACTCAGTGAACTCCTCGAAGACGAAGTCCGCCACCTCGTCCGCCATCTGCTGTACTGCACCGGGGAAGGCGCCCTCCGGCACCGCGCCTCCACCCGTTATCCCCACCGGCACACGGACGCCGACCGCCGCACCGCACTGGCGCTGTCCCGGGCCGCCGCACCGGTGGCCATCGCCGTTGCGGCCCTCGGCGACGCCGTGCACCGCCTGGTCCTGCTCGACCAGCTCGCCCACCAGCCGCCCGGCCCGCGCAGGACGGCCGCCACGAGCGCCGCCCACCGGGCGCTCCTCCAGCGCATCAACTCCGCACGCGCCCAACTCAACGGGGCAGCACGGCAGTTGCGCACCGCCGCCGACAGCGTCGCCCGGCCCGCCGCAGTGCCCCCGAACGCCCCCGCCCCGTCCCGTACCCGCTGACTGTCCCGGAGCGCCGCCATTTCCTCCTGCCGTACCGCACGCCACATCGTCGCGATGCTGGCCGCCGCCGTGTCCCTCACGTTCGCCGCGACCGCGTGCACTTCCTCCGCCGGCCACACCGCCGCCAGGACCACGAGCAGCGCCTCCCCGGCACCTGCCGCCGCCCCCGCGCTGACGAGGAAGGAGGCCCTCGCCCGCATCGACCATTACTCCAAGATCAACAACAGGGCCAACCGCAGCAACAACCGCGCCCTCCTGGACACCGTCGAGGACGGCCCGCTGTACGCCATGTCGGTGGCGGACTACAAGCAGGCCGAGGGACTGCCCCGGGCGGACCGCACCCCGTACAAGCCGTGGTCGTACGACACCGCCTCCGCCGACGTCTACATCCCGCGCATCCAGCCCGGCGGGCAGCGCTGGTTCGCCGCCGTCACCTACACCGGCAGGAACCACCGCTATGCCCGTCTCCTGGTCATGGCCCAACAGCCCACGACACGGCGGTGGGAGATGGTCTCGGCCGTCGATCTCGACAGCAAGAAGCAGATCCCGCAGATCGCTCTCGACGCCGACGGTTACGCCACCGCCGTCGATGCCGCCTCCGCCACGGCCGTCACCACCCCGGTCGCCGCACTGCGGGCCGCCGTCGTCGACGACTACGTCACCGGCGGCACCACCACCGGCACCACGGTGTTCGCCCGCACGAAGGCGTTGACACAGCAGATCAAGGCGCACGACAAGACCACCACGAAGTTCGGCGCCCGCGGCACCACCGTGTTCACCAACGCCGCCACCCGGTTCGAAGACAGCTACGCGCTGAAGACCACCGACGGCGCACTGGTCGTCTTCGCGCACGCCCACCGCCAGACCGACACCGCCCACACCGGATGGCAGATCAACCCGGGCAAGGACGACCGGGCCTGGCTCGGCAGGAAGGGCTACGTGTCGATCGCGTTCGACTTCACCTGCTCGGACGTCGCCGCCGTCCCCCGGACGTCCGGCAAGGCCCGGCTGCTCGCCTACACCTGCCGCCGCACCGCCGCCCACGGAACCCCGGCCGGCTGACCGGACCTCCTCCCCACCCCGCCCCGTTTCAGGAACCGCCGTGGACCGCCTGCCCCTCATCGGCTTCACCGCCGCCCCCGCCGAGCGCCGGCTGAGCCGGTTGCGCGCCGATACCGCCACCGCCCCGCTCGTCACCGATCCCGCCGCTACCCGTCCGCGGATCAGTGGCCCGCCCGCTGCACCGCGATCATGGACACCGTCGTCCGCACGAGACAACTGCCAACTCCCGGCCGATTCCTCCGACTTCAGTCCAGCGGAGGCTGATGCCCGGGACATGTCGCACCGCGGCCGTCCAGGAGATCACCGAGCGCGAGTCGGTGCGCAAGTACATCGCCGCCATGACCGTCGCACCCGCCGGGAAGCCGTCGGCCGCGCCGCATCTCCCTGACTCTCCGCCAGGTCCGCGTCCGGCTTCCGGCCGCCCCTGACCCGGCGCACCCGCTCGCATACCTGCATCGCACTGGCCGGCCGTCCCCGCTCCGGTGCGCCCACCTGTAAGGATTCCCGCTCTTGCGTGCCGCCTTGTCCGACTTCGCCGCCGCCGTGGCCGACCGTCTGCCCGGTTCCTGGAGCTGCGCGTACCACCCCCACCGCGAGGACGCCGACCAGCCTCAGCCCGGTGATCGCCTGTGGACGCCGGGCCCCGTGCTGCGGTCCATGCCCGACTGGGCGACCCGTCGGCACGCCGTCCTCACCCGGGCGGACGGCCCCCGGCTGTACATCGCCGAACGGCCGTGGCACCGGCCGGAGTTCGTCGTCGCGGCCCTCCAGCCCGACCATCTCGGCTACCGGTCCCATCACGATGCCGGGGTCGACGGGCCCAGGGGCATCACCGTCGGCACCGATCCGGCGCGGGCCGCGTCCGACATCGGGCGGCGTCTGCTGCCCCGCTACACCGGGGCGACGCGGCAACTGACCCGGTGGGCGAGGCGATACCTGATGTTCGACCTGACCCCGGACGCCGCCGCCCGCATGCACATCGCGTTCACCTGGCAGGACGACGGAGACCTCCATGCCCGGCCCGATCACCTGGTCGCCGCGTCCCTGCTGCGGGGGTACGGCTTCGCCTACGACCGCGACGCCGGTGCCTTCCGGCTGCCCGGGATCCTCACCGTCA
Source organism: Actinobacteria bacterium OK074 (assembly GCA_001298575.1). GTDB lineage: Bacteria > Actinomycetota > Actinomycetes > Streptomycetales > Streptomycetaceae > Streptomyces. The sequence continues at coordinate 69,185 of LJCV01000275.1, read as the reverse complement.
GCCTGAAGACACAGGCCATCCACCTCACGATGACGGAACTGGGCCGGCGCGGCATCGGCGTCGGAGTCTCCCATGCCAGTGCGCCCGCCGAACCCGCGCCGAAGCCGGTGTCGGAGCGGGTCGCCTCGCTGCACGACCTGAACGCACGTGCCGGACAGGCAGGGACCTTGCAGGAGGTCGTCCTGCTGTTCGCCGAGGCCGCCGACAAGGAGACGGGCCCGCTGCCGGCGGTCGAGGCATTCATCGCCACCCTGGGCGCGCGTGCTGTCGCCCTCGCCCCCGCCCCGGTGCGCGGGGAGTTCACCGCGGCCCTCGACGCGCTCGCCACCCGGGCTGGGGAGCTGAGACGTGACCTGGCCCAGATCGGCCTGGGCCTGGGCGAGATCGAGCTGATCACGCAGGCCCGCGGACCGCAGATCTGGGAGCACCTGTTCACCCCAGGGGGCCCAACTGCCGGATCCGGCCCTTCCGCCGCACCGCCCGGTACCGCCCCCCGACGCTAGAAACACAGGAGGTCCAGTTGGACACTCGGCCCGCCAGTCTGCCCGAATCGCTCTACCTTTCGCCCCGCTACTTGGTCACCAGTACGCGTGCGGACCATGCGGACCATCTCGCCGCGTTCGCGGGCACCTCCGGGTGGACGCGCACGCAGGACGGCGCCACCACGGACATCACCAGCCCCTGCGGCCGCATCACCTTGCGGCAGGACGACGACGTTCCCGTCCGCCGCCCGCATCTGACGATCACCGGCCGCAGCGGACCAGGCGCCCCCGAACGCTGGCGGGTCGCCGTGAGCGGATTCATGCCCGTCGAATTCGTCTCTGCCCTCACCGACACCCTCGCCAACGGTCTGGAGAACGATCCGGATGCCCTGGTGTACGGCGTCGGAGCCGGCGACGAGGCGATCATGGCACTGGACGAGGAAGTGTGGATGCCCTTCAACGAAGGGGGCCTGGTCGGTTTTCACTCCCAGGACTACCACGCCATCGTCGCGGGCAGGCCCAAGGGCTCACCCGCTCCGCCCATGGAAGGCGACGAATCGGTCTGCTGGAAGGTCGGCGCTGTCGTGTCGACGGAGACGGCGGAAAGACTCTGGACTGCCACCTTCACCTACAGCATCCCCAGCCATCTGGTGGCCGGCCTCGTCAACGAAGTCGCGCGCTTTGAGCCGCTCCTCCGGCCGATCACCAGCACCCTCGATCTCAGGGTCGCCCCGCTGGTGCGGTACTGGCCGGTGGAAACCGCCACGCCCCCGCGCACACCGCGCTCCGCGGACACGCGCTCCACGCCGCCCCGTCCCGCCGCGGGCGAGGATCCGGGCCGCCACGCACCACGTGGACGATGAGGAAGGGGGCAGCGCTGAGCGCGAACATCGTCATCACGATCGTGCACAGCCCGCACCACGGGCTTCGAGCCCACCTGCGAACACGTATCCCGGAAGGAACCATGCCCGACACCGGACAGCCGCACATCAAGATCACCCGCCACGAAGCCGGTCAGGTCGACGCCGAGGGCGACATCGACGCGTTCGCCTACCGAGTGCTGGAGCGTGCCGGATTCGAGGCGTACCCCATTCTCCGGGGCACGTGGATCCGTCTCCTGTTCGACATCCCGGAGCAATCGCAAAACCGCGCCGCCTCCTACGCCGCGGCCATGCTGCGCGCCGCCGGCTACACCGTCACCATCAGCCCGTCCCTGGAGACGCCCGCCGCCGACGCCGGGAATCGCCCACAGGATCCGGCCGCCCCCACCGCGGAAACAGCCGGGCCTGCCGTCGGTACCCCGCAGACGTCCGCCGCCACGGTAGCGCCCGTGCCCCCGGCGCCGGGACGGCAGACACCGCCACGGCGCTGACACCACCGCGCACCGCCGCGCTCACCGCAGACCAGGAGAGCCTGCTCCGTCCGGCTGCCGACCTGCTGAGCAACTCCGGCCACTGGATGGCCGACCTCGACACCCCTCTCGGCGATGCCATGGCCCACGCCCTCCAGAAACTGGCCGATCAGCTTCTGATCATCCACATCCAGGTGGAACGCATCAGCCTGAGCCTGCTCGACCTGCCCGACCTCCGTCCACCCAACCCGGAGATGACACGTGCCGCCTCCCGGCCCATGCCCTCCGATCCCGAACTCCTGCGGCTGGGCCAGCTGTTGTCCGACGAGCACGCCGCTCGCGCCCGGGTAACCCCAACCGTCCCTTCCTCACCGTCTCCGCCGCCGCGCAGGCACCGCTGAGACCGCTCGTGCCGCAACTCACCCGGCGTCCTGGCCTCGCGAGAGCCGCACGAGTGTCACGCCTCGTGTCCCGCAAGCCTCCCGACAGGAACCCCGCTCGCCCGTGTCGTCCGATCCCTTCAAGAACCTCGCCCCCGACCAAGCGGTTCGGGTCCTGCCCCGCCACCTGGCCGGTCCGGGTCCCACCGACCTCCGTACGGCTTGGCCGTTCCCCTTCGACGCGGACTGGTCACTGCTCCTGTCCGAGGAAGGCCCGGCCTTCGCGGTCAGCCCCTGCCTGCGGCTGTGGACCAGCCTCGTCCCCGAACCCGACCAGCCCCGCAACGGCCGGTGGACCATCACCGCCTGCCGCACCCCGTTCGGGCCGGCCACCTGGCGGATCACCTTCGACGCCACGACCCCGGTCGAACTGCTGCACGACGTCCACACCGAGCTGCTCGACGTCTACGACCTCGGCCTGTTCGAGGACGAAACCGAGCCGCACGAGGCATACAAGCTGCTGCTGGCACACGGCTGGAGTCACCGCATCAAAAAGGACGGCACCCAGACCTTCAGCTCCCCGGAGGGCCTTGGCGCCGTACGGCACCGCTACGCCAGCACCGGTTCCCGCGGGCTGGCCTGGACGGCCTGGGGTGGATACCCGAACACGCCGGACTGGCGTGCGCAGTTCTCCTTCGGTACGCCTCCCTCGCTCGTCGCGGCGTTCACAGCCTCGCTGATCTCCACCGAGCCGGTGCGCCGCACCGTGCAGGACATCCCGGTCTATGCCCGGAGCCACCTGTACGTCGCAGCAGCGACAACGACCGCCAAGCCGACGCCACCCTCCACGCCGGCCGCCATGCCTCCTCCTGACCCGGTCCCGCACCGGAACCGCTGACCGCCCGTCGGCCGGAGGGGCCCAATTCCGCATCCATAGGAGGACCCGATCCCCGACAATGCCCCACTCCAGGTAGCCCAACTCGCCAACCGGGAACGCGACTTCCGGCTACACATAGAGATCATCGCCCGTGAAACCGAGACCGCGCTCGACACCGCACGGGACCGTTACGGCCGCACCGTCCACGCCGCCGCGGCATCCGCCGCTCTTGCCCGCCGCAATCAGGCAGCCCTTCACGTATATGCCACCTACCTTGCCCCACACGCCGCTGACCTGCTTGCAGCCGCCCGTCATAACCTTGACGAACTGCCGCCCGCACGGCACGTCAGCGGCTGGCGGACCCTGCTCCACATCCTTGACGCCTCCCACCGCAAGATCACCGAGAGCCTTGACCAGCCCGCCGAGCGTGACCAGCATGCGGCGGTGTGGCCGTACCTCGCCGCCTGGGCGGATCACAGCCGCAGCGTCACCACTCTCGCCCTCCACCAGCACTGCCCCGAGATACAACTGACCAACGAGGAGCGGGAGTTCTGGAACGACGTGGTCCGCTCCGCGCGGCGACGAGGCGAACTCGATCTGGTCGAGTCGTGGTACACTGCCGCGGGCCGCCTCATCACGCTCGCCCGACTGGCCGAGGACGACGCCTCGACGGTGATCGCTCTGGCCGGTGATCCGGACGCCCCGGGCTGGCAGGTGATCGGGCAGTACCCCGACGGACGCACTGCCCGGCAGGAGGTGCCGTCCCCGGCCCCGGCCGGCGTGCTGCGCCCGGATGCCAGCAGGTTCGACCGTCCAGAGCCCGCGCCCGCCGTGCCGTTGCAGGAACTGATCCGCGACGTCATCGAGGCGTGCGACGCAGGCGTCGTCTCTGAGGTCCTGCTCGCCGTCACCGAGCACGGATACGGCGCCGGCCCGATGGTTCGTCTCCAGGAACTCATGGAGGCCGCCGCCCAGTTCGGGCGTGCCCTGGAGACCGTGCAGGGCAGACAAGCCGCCGCCCGGCTCGCCGCGCTCGGGAGGCAGATCGGCATTCTCACCCGCGAAGTCCGGGAGGTGGCCGAGGACCTCGGTGCGACCGTCGCCGTCCTGCCGCCGCACCGCACCCCCAGGCCGCGCATCCGTACCCGCCCTGCCCCGGACACCACGCCGCCGGCCACGCCACCCGGCTTTCCGCCACTCGTGCCTCACCGCTAGAGCGCCGCCGCCCGGCCTATGCCCCCGGCCCGACGGCGGGCCCAATCGTCGCGGTCCGGAACCGCCGCCCACAAGAACCGGTGCGACGACGGCCTGGCCCCCCTCGCACCCGCCCAACGCGCCTGTTTCGTACCCGAGTTGAGGAGCCCCACCTTTGGGAGTTGTTGGTGCACCCGGCTATCGGAACGTGCGGAAAGGCGAGTCAGGCAGCTGCGGGGCGGTGAGGCCCGCCCTGGAGCATGTCGGCAGTCATTGCCCATCGTTCGTGGTCCAGCCACGCACCGCTGATGTGCTGGAAGCTCCGGGCCGCCTCGTCTTCGCCCAACACTCCACCGCTTTCCCGCGACCACCGATAGGAGATCCGTCTTGCCCGAAGCACCAGCAGAGCCGTTCATGACGATCCGGCACGCCATCACCGGCGAGATCACCACCACCGGCTACAACGCCGCCGCCCGGCGGATCCTGCTCCAGGCCGGTTTCGAAGATACGCCGGGCTGCGCCTGCCGAGCGACGGAACCCGGTACGGAGCGGACGCACGGGCCTGCTCGGCAGCCAGCGAGCTGCTCGTCGCCGGCCATCTCTTGCACCTGGACCGAGCCCTCGGTCGGCCGGTGAGCGCCGGCGGTACGCCCCGGTTGGCCCGGTCGCCGATGTCGGCACAGTCCGTGATCCGCTCCGAAAGCGGCCAGCCTCTCCAGCGCATCGCCAACCCCGCCCGCACCCGCACCTGTTGAAGGGGCCTAGTTTTTGACCACACCCGGAACGCCTACCAGCCCAGCGCGTACCAAGGGCGGCGAACTACGGGCCAAGGTGGCCCGACTGCTGGCCGACCGGCCGACGGACACGCTCACCATCGGGGACATGGCCAGGCAGCTGGGCCACTCCCACGGCGCCGTCCGCAACGCCGCCCTCACCCTGGTGCGACGATCCGAGGCCGACCAAGGCGGAACCGGACAACCGGAGTTCCGCGCGAACGCGAAAACCGCCGCAGCCGCGCAGACCGCTGTGATCAGCCCACCGGGCACCCACTCTCCCCGCGCCCAGGCGGCCACGGCCCGCACGACCATTCCCGCAGCAGCCACGCCCAGGCAGACCGGCCCGATCCGCCGCACGGGGGGCCAGCTCTACCACCCCCGGGAGCTGGCCGATCTGCCCGACGTCGAGGCGTTGAATCGCTTGCGCGACGCCGACGTGCCGCTGCTGCTCTACGGCCCTCCGGGCACCGGCAAGACGAGTCTGGTCGAGGCGGCGTTCGAGGACCTGCTCACCGTCGCCGGTGACGGCGACACCACGGTCGGCGACTTGATCGGCGAGTACACGCAGGACGACGCGGGAGCCTACGTCTTCCAGTACGGTCCGCTGGTCACCGCGATGACCGAGGGCCGCGCCCTGCTGATCGACGATGCCACCTTGATCTCACCGAAGGTCCTGGCGGCGCTGTATCCCGCGATGGACGGGCGCAGGCAGATCCAGGTCAAGGCCCACAAGGGCGAGACCATCAAGGCCGAGCCGGGCTTCTACGTGGTGGCGGGCCACAATCCCGGCGTCCACGGGGCGGTGTTGACGGAGGCGCTGTCGTCCCGGTTCAGCGTGCAGATCCAGGTCGGCACGGACTATGACCTCGCCCTGGCCTTGAGGATCGATGCCCGGGTGGTCCGGGTCGCCCGACACCTCTCCCGCCAAGTCGAACTCGGCGAGCTGGGCTGGGCCCCCCAACTGCGGGAACTGCTGAGCTATCAGAGGACCGAGGCCGTCCTCGGCACCAAAGCCGCGCTGGCGAACCTGGTCGGCATCGCTCCTGTGGAGGATCGCGACGCCGTCGCCGCCGCCGTCATCAAGACTGTCGGCGTCAAGGAGGTCGCGCCCCTCACCCTCGGCAAGCAGCTTTCCGCCTCGGCCGTCCGGCAGCCCCCGGGCAGCACCGGCTCCGCGCACCGGGGCCGCTCGCGATGAGCGCCCACCACCACGTCCAGTTCCCCGCCACCACGCCGGACGACGACGACCTCGCGCGATGGGACGACGACGGCGCCCCGCCCGCGCAACCCCGTTCCTCCCCGGCCGCGTGGCTGCGCGTGGGAGCCGAACTCGGCGATCGGCTGGTCGACCTCTCCGGCCGCCAGGACCTCCTCGTCACCTGCCGCCCCGGCACGCGCAGCGGCGCACCGGCCGCATTCTTCCCCGGCCTGGCGGAGATCGAGTTCGACGCCGGTCTGTTCGCACCTCTCCAGCCCCACGAGATCCATCCGCGGATCGTGGGCGACGAGGAGCGGTATCCCGCCGCCTGGGGAGTGTTCGTCCACGAGGCCGCGCACGCGGCCCACTCCGTCTGGACGGCGCCTGCCGGAGCGGACCCCCGTGTCGTCGAGGCCGCGCTCCTGCTGGAGGAGAGCCGTGTCGAAGGCGCACACCTGATCGCGTGGCCCACGGACCGTACGTACCTGCGCACCAGTGCCCGAACTCTGGTCATGCCCGACATCGCCCACCCCACCCTCCAGGGCATCGAGCACGCCGCCGCCGTGGCGGCCCTGGTCCTCGGCCGCCGTGACGTCGGCATCCTGGACGCCGGCGAGACCCGGGCCGTCGCCGATCTGTGCGAAAAGGTGCTGGGCGCAGACCTGCTGGCCACACTCACCCGCATCTGGACCGCAGCTCACCAGTGCGCCGACCACGACGCCACGACCATGCTCGCGCACGCCCAGGAGTGGTGCGACGCTCTGGACACCGCGGCCCCCAACCTGCCTGTGCCGGGGGGCCTCGCCGATCTGCTGTCGGGCGCCGTGGGGGTCGTCATGGACAGCACGGCAGCCACCGACGCCGCCGACCTCGCGGCACAGGCCGCAGCGACCAACGCCATGGCCGCGCAGTCCAAGGCGCAGGCTCAGGACCGCGCCCAGCGGGCCGGCCAGCGACGTAAAGCCGCCGCCACCGCCAAGTCGGTCTTCAACGCCCGTGGCACCACCGTCACCCCCGACGGCACACCGGCGCCCTACGCCAACCCGGTCACAGGCACCCGCAGGCCCACCGCCGCCGAGCAGAGTGCCGCCGCGCGCCTGAGCCGCGCCCTGCGTGCCGCCGCCTATCGCGAGCGGACCGAGGAGCGGACCACCAGCCCCACCCCGCCCGGCCGCCTCAACATGCGCGCGGCCCTCGCCCGCGACGCTCAGCGCGCGGCCGGGTCGCTCCCCACCGCGGAACCGTTCACCCACACCCGCCGCCGGAACTCCCCCACCCCACCGCTGCGTGTGGGTATCGCCGTCGACGTCTCCGGCTCCATGCATGCCGCCTGCGCGCCCGTCGCGTCCGCTGCCTGGATCGTGGCACGCGCAGCAGCCCTGACCGACCCCGACTCCCTTACCGCCACCATCGCCTATGACGAGCACCTGACCGCATTGACCCGACCCACCCACCGAGCACCAGAGCGCGTGACGACGTTCGATGCCAACGGCGGCGACCACAACCTCGGCGACGCCATCGACGCACTCGACCACGGCCTCGAACTCAGCCGCCCCGGCGCCGGCCGCCTCCTCGTGATCGTCACCGACGCCCGGTACGGCAGCGACGAAACCGCTCAAGCCGTCACCCGCGTCAAGCAGCTCACGACCGCCGGCTGCGCCGTACTCCAGCTCACCCTCACCGCGGAGTCCCGCCACTTGCCGGGGACCACTGTGCTGCACCTGCCCCAGCCCTCCAGCGCTCCCGTCGCCATCGCCACGGCGGCCACAGACGCCATCCGCAGGACACGCTGAGACGACGCAGAAGACAGAAAGCAGGAACAACCACGTGGCAGTCCGTAAGACCTGGACCATCGTCCACCGCTGTGGACACGAACACGATCGTGACCTGTCTGACCGCCCCGCCGACAGGCGTGCCTCCTTCGCCCGCTGGCTGCAGGAACGTGACTGCACCGACTGCTGGAGGACCTCCCGCGAGAAGGACAGTGCCGGCAAGGAGGAGTGGCTGGCCGCCAAGCGCGCCGAGGAACAGCGGGCCGCCACCGCGTGGGCCGCGCAGTTCGACATGCCGCCGCTCGAAGGACCCGAAAAGGCCCTCGCCTGGGCCGAACGCTCCCGCCACCAGCTCGTCACCGCCGCCTACGGCGTGCTGGTGAGCGAGGGCAGCTGGGACGAGGCCGACTGGGCGGTCCTGGAGGAGAAGATCCGCACCGTCACCCGGGCCGGGTGGTGGCTCGACCAGCGCGACGCCGAGGCCACTGACCTGCCCGAACTGCTGGCCGCGGCCACGGACGCCGACCGTCTGGAAAACCCCTTCCGCTGACCTCTGCACCGACACCGAGCCGACTCGACGAGAACACCCGGACCCCCTTGCACCTGACGTCCTTCGCCCAGGAACTCGCCGCCCGTATCCCCGGCCGCTGGCAGGCCGACCCGCACCCGACCGACATGGTCACGGACCCGGCCAGCAACCGCCTGTGGGACAGCGGCCCACTCGCGCACATCTCCGTCACCACAGGTCAGCGGTGTGTGCTCACCTCCCCCCACGGCCTGCAGCTGTACGTCGTGGACCTCCCGGACCGCCGCCGCGAGTTCATCGTGGCGCCGCTCCTGCCCGCCGGTATCCGCCACCATCACACCCGGGGCGTCATCGCGCCCAGAGCCATCACGGTCCCCGCCGATCCCGTGCGCGCCGCCGCACGCGTGCGGCAGCGCCAGCTCTTTGCCTACCGGGTTGCCGCCGCGAAGGCACGGACCCAGGCCAGCCCCGGCCCCGGCATGCCGGTCCATGTCGTCCTCGACGCCCAGAGCAGGCCCCGCGTCACCTCCTTCCACGACCGTGCCGTGTCGTTGCTGATCGCGGAGGAACGATTCCTCCTCGACCCGGTCACCGGGCAGTGCCACCTCCCGGACACCGTCACGGGAACGGACGCACTCCGCTGGACACGCCGAGCCGTCCACAAGCTGGAGAAACTGGACTTCAGCGTGACGATCCGGCAGTCCGACGGCACCCTCCTGCGTTCCCGCAAGGCATCCTCGCGTCCGCAATGGCCGTCCCCCACGCCCCCGTCCTCGCCTCCGGGACGGTCGCGATGACCGACCGCCACGGCCTGCCCCGACAGAACCACGCGACGGACTCCGTCACCCCGAAGCGGCGCGTGTCGCACGACCACTTCGTTGCCGGCGAACCCGTCGTGGTCGTCCGTGGAAGCCTCGACGGAGAGCTGGCCGCCGATGTCGCCACCGTCGTCGCTCCTTCGTGGCATGTACCGACGGGCGAAGACGGCTGGCGTATCCGTGTCCAGGGCGGCGGAGAGCGGACGTTCGTCACCGCGCATCCGCGCTACCTCATCCACGCCGGCCTGCCCTGTCCCGACTGCGTCGCCTATTTCGACGCGCTGACCCGCGAGTTGCTGCCGCAGCTCCCGGCGCACGGTTCGACGGAGGGGGACTGGTACGGACTGACCGCCACCGACCAGCTGATCCACGCCACCGACGGGCCCGGAGGCAGCCGGTGATCGCCCGACTGAGCCGGCACGCGAACGCGGGCGACGCGCTCCAGGACGCCTACGGCAGCGACACCGACGACATCGGCGAGCGCCGGATCCCCGGCGAAGAACTGGTCGACTACTGGTACAGCATCGACGGTCTGCTTCCCCGGGCGGACCGGGGCCCGGACACCGCACGCGACTGGTGCCACATGCTCGACCTGCCCGTGCGCCAACACCAGCTGGAGCACGGCGTGTTGGAGAATCCTTCGCCGCTCTGGCACTGCTCGCTGCGCCTCCACCCCGAGGACCGGCCGCTGACTGCGGGGGAGCGGTGGGAGGTCAACCGCCGCATGCTGCGCGCCGCCGGGATCAGTCCGCCGGGCGACGACCACGCGTCCCGCTGGCTGGCACTCGCCCCGCGCCCGGGCCGTCTGGAGATTCTCGCGAGCCTGGTACGGGAGGACGGAAAGCCAGCCCGCCTTCACCATCAGCACTTCCGCGCGGTGATGCGCGAGTGCCGGCGGCTCGAAGAAGACCTTGGGCTGCGGCGCATGCCCCGGCCTCCGGGGACGGCCCAACCGGCGAAACGGCTGACGCCCTGGGTGCACACCGTCCCCGTGCACCCGCAGCGCTGACCGTCCGGCCTGCGCCCGACGCCGGGACAGCCCCGTCTCCGTCCCTGTCCCCTGCCCGTGCACCGGGCCGTACGGCAGGGCGCACCCCCGCTTCTCGCTTTTACAGCGTCCCAACGCACCGGCTGGGTACCGCAGTTGGCGCAGCCCAACCCCTTCCGCCATCCCTCTCTTCCTCTCCTGGAGCACACGTTTTGCCCACCTCCCCGCCCGCCGGGATCACGCCCGCCGACGTCAGGGCCATCGGCACGACCTTGCTGCAGCTGGCCAAGCAACTGGACGCCGCAGCGTCCCCGCAGGACGCGGCGGACGCGGCCAGACTCCTCGAAGCCGTCACCGCACCGGATGACGGTGTGCTGAACCGCCTGGCCGACGTGTTCGCCGCCGCGGCCCGCACCACCCAGCGGCATGCCAAACCGAGAACCGAGCTCTGGCGCAACCTCGGCATGGCCGCGCGCGATCTGCGTGAGTGGGGCGAGCTGTTGGAGGACATGGACGAGGACCTCGCCCAGTTCTCCGCCCGGCCCGCCAGCCCCGCCCCGGCGACCGCCGTCCCCCCGCCGCCCACGTCCGTGGCGCCGCCGGGACGCGGCCGTTGAAACGTCCGTGGCCCCGCTGGGCTCCCCGCCGGGGTGAACACCCCGAACAGCACTATCTCGTCGCCCCCCGCCACCTGGCCGGCGCGGGCGATCCGCGGCACATCATCGAGTATCTGCACGCCTGCGGCTGGAAGAACCGGACCAGCCGCACCAACCTTGAGGTCCTGCTCGAAAACCCCGACCGCACCGCCCGTATCGCCTTTTCCACGCACGTGGTCCCGCCCGGCTGGACCATCTCCGGGACTCCGGCGGACGGCCCCGCCTGGCACGCCACCTTCGGCCCCCGCACCCCCGTCGAGATCATCGGCGGCTTCACCGACGCCCTCGCCCGGCCCCGTCCCGTCGCGGCGCCCGACGTATGGGCCCCACTCGCCGGGCACGGATGGTCCACCGCGACCACCGGCCCCTACACCGCGACCCATCCCGACCGTTCCGCCGAACTGCAGTACCGCACCACTGCGGACCGGTCCGGCTTCTGGTGGGCGGGCGCGCACGGTGACCGCGACGGGCGGGACGAACGCCTGTGGGAGGCGGTGTTCAGTCCGCACACGCCGATGCATCTGGTCGCCGCCTTCTCGGCCGCGCTCGCCGAACGGCAGCCGCTGCTGCGCCCGCCCGGCGAGGTCCCGGCGAGCTGGCGCATCCGGGCCCGGCCGGTGAGCATCCTGCCCTCCCAGCTCGCCAGCTGGCGCCACGACCGTGCCACCGCCGCCGCCCGCACCACGGCCCGGGCACGCGCATGGCCAATTCCCCGCTCTCGCCCAGCCTCCCCGCCCACCCCATCCGGCAGGACCCGATGAGTGATCTTGACACTTTCCAGACGGCAGCCCGCAGCCCACACCACACAGACCAGTTCGCCACCAGCCCGCGCCACCTCGCCGACGGCGGTGACAACAACCTGATCAGCGACCACCTCCGCACCACCCTGTTCACCGGCACCAGGCCCAGCGACGGCGCTTGCACCGCGGCCCTGGTCGAACGCAATGCCGCATTCTGGCCGGTACTTGCGGAGTGGACCGCCCACGGCCACGTCCTGAGCGCCATCGACACCGCCGTCCAGCAGGCCGAGAACGCCCCCGTTCGGGCCGTTCACCAGGCCGCCGAGCACCGTCCGCCACCCCCCCCCCGCCCCCGCCCGCCTCGAATGGGCCGCTGACCGGGGCGAGGGCAACCAGCCCGCGCCGGCCTGCACCCCCTTCCCTCCAGGACCCGCCCCTTGCCCCACCGCACCACCCCCTCGTCCTCTTCCGGCTCCGACATCACCGACATCCTCTTCAACCTCCTCATCGGCACGGTCGCCGTCGCCGTGCCGCTGGCGAACCTGGCCTGGCTCGGTGGGAACACCGCCACCGTCCTGACGGGCTCGGGCCCCTGGGCGCCCTACCGGCCCGCCTCCGCGCTGTCCCACCCCGGCCTGCTGTGGCCCCACACCGATGCCACCACCCTCTTGATCGGCCGGTTCATCGCCCCCGGCCTGCTCCTGGCCGCCGTCGCCGCGCTCGCGGGACGCTGGTGGACACACCGCACCAGGACCGGCGGGCCCGACAAGCCGGTCCCCGGCACGGCCAGGGCCCGCGACATCGAGCCGCTGCTCGCCAAGGCGGTCACGGCCAAGGCCAAGTCCCTGCGCCCAAGCTTGAAACACGCCTCCAGGATCGCCCCGAACGACACCGGCGTCCGGCTCGGCAACCTCGCCGGCACCCGGCACGAGGTCCGCATGGGCTACGAGGACGTGGCCGTCGCGATCATGGCACCCCGCTCCGGCAAGACCACCTGCCTGGCCATCCCCGCCATCCTCAGTGCCCCCGGCCCCGTCCTGCTGACTTCCAACAAGGCCGCCGGAGACGCCTTCACCTCGACCCTCGACGCCCGCGCCGCCGCCGGCAGGACCTGGACGATGGACCCCCAGCAGATCGCCCACGCCCGGCGCGAGATGTGGTGGGATCCGCTCGCCGACGCCGTCACCCTCGAAGGCGCCAACCGGCTCGCCGGACACTTCCTCACAGCCAGCGTCGACGCCTCCCAGCAGGGAGATTTCTGGTCCAAAGCCGGTCAGAACGTCCTGGCTCAGCTCTTCCTCGCCGCCGCCAACGACCGCCGCCCGATCACCGACGTCATGCGATGGCTTGCTTTCCCCGCTGACCGAACCCCTCTCGACACCCTGCGCGACCACGGATTCCACGCGGTGGCGTCACAGCTGAAGGGCACGGTCGAGGGGCCGCCCGAAACAAGGGACGGCATTTATGAGACGGCCCGGCAGTACGCCGCCTGCCTCCTCAACGCCGAGATCGCGGCCTGGGTCACCCCGCAGACCGACGTGCCGCAGTTCGAGCCGGGCGAGTTCGTCAGCAGCAGCGACACCCTCTACCTGCTGTCCAAGGACGGCGGCGGAGGCGCCAGCGCGCTGATCGCCGCCTGCGCCGACTCGGTGATGCGCACCGCCACCGCGGAGGCCGAACGGACCGGCGGACGTCTCGACCCGCCGCTGATCGCGATCCTGGACGAGGCCGCCAACGTGTGCAAAATCCAGGACCTCCCGGACCTGTACTCCCATCTCGGCAGCCGCGGCATCATCCCGATGACGATCCTGCAGTCCTACCGGCAGGGGCAGCGGGTGTGGGGCGACGCGGGCATGGACGCCCTGTGGAGCGCCGCCACCATCAAGATCATCGGGAGTGGGGTCGACGACCCCGACTTCGCGGACAAACTGTCCCGGCTCGTGGGCGACCACGACGTGGAGACCACTTCCACCTCGGTCTCCGACTCCGGCAAGTCCACGTCCGTGTCCTACCGGCAGGAACGCATCTTGCCCCCAGACGCCATCCGCGCACTGCCCAAGGGCAGCGCCGTCCTTCTCGCGACCGGCCTGCGCGCCGCGATGCTGCGCCTTCGTCCTTGGTACGCGGAGCCCGGAGCCGACGAACTCGCCGTAGCCTCCGCCCGCGCCTCCAGGGCCATCACCGCCCGCGCCGTCGCCAAGCACGCACCCCAGGGCGACTACGACACCGCCGCGTAACTCCCGCCGCCCACAGCTCACTCCCTCGTCGCCGCGTTCGTCTATTCACTCCGGAGTTCTTCGTGCAGCAGATCATTGACCTGGCCGAGCAGACCCGTCTCCTCGGTCAGGTGGCGCCCGCACTGGAAGACCTGCGCAACGATGTACAGAGGACTCGGGAGGGGGAGATCGTCGCTCCGGTCCGCGAGATCGCTCCCGCCGCTCTTCGTGCACAGCGGCTTGCCGCGCAGTGCATCGAGCAGCTGCGGACCCTGTCCACCAGCCAGTACGCCGCGGTGAAGGACGGTCACCAGAACCTGGCTCAGCTCACCGGCGCCTGCGCGCAGGTCTCCCTCGCTGCCACCTTGTGCACCCTCGCGATCAACAGCCGCACCGAGATCCTGCTGTACGAGGACGCCGATCCCACCCCGACGCCAGCAGCGACAACCTGCGACGCGCCTGCGACGAAATGGACCGTGCGGCGACGACCTACCGCGTGTTGGCCCGGCGGCTCTCGCGGCGTCTGGCCTCCGCCGCCGCCCGAAGCGAAGACCAGCAGCTCATCGGCCACGCCACCACCTCAACAGCCGCGGCCTCCGTCCCAGCCGTGGGTGCGCCCGCGCCGAGGAGGCGCTGACAGCGGCCCGGGCAGCCTTGCGTTCCCGGCACGGAGCCTTCCTGCCTAGCCCCGGGCCCGCGCTGCCTCCCAATTCCCTACCGCGGGACGACGGGACACGAGCCCTACCGCGAACGCGACGACCACCCGGGGACGGTGTGGGAGGTCCTGCGCGCCGCCCGCTGGGAGATCACGGTGGACGGCTGGCACATCACCGCGACCTCGCCCGACCGGCTGGCCCGCCTGGAATACCGTCCCCCCTCTTCCTTCGGCGGGCGCGCGGTTACGCGGGACGGGGCGTGGCGCGCGAGGATTATTGCGACCTCGGATGCAGGGCTGGCGCTGTGGGAGGCCGAATTCCACAGCGCCACCCCCGCCCATCTGGTCGCTGCCTTGGCCGCGGCTCTGGCCGATCCGGCGCTGATCTCCCGTGATCGCGACTGTGTGCCGCCCGAGTGCCACGCCTACATGCGTCCACTGACGCCGGACGCACCCGCGGTGCCCAGGGCCGCGGCGGTACCCACGCCACGGGACCTCGCCCGCGCCCGGACGGTTCGCGATCCTGCACCGGTGAACGTCAGCGTTCCGCGCTGGTCGACCACGACACGGCCGCCCGCGCCGGGCGCCCAGCGCAACGCCGTGGCCGCCGCCTTCGCGCGCGCCTCACTCCAGAGCGGCAAGGCACCCACGGCTTCCCCCGGAGCAAGCCGTCCGAGGGAACCGGCTCCCGGCTCTCCTCGCCCCCCCCAGCCCGGCCGTATCTCCCCAGCGGCTTACTCCTCCGAGCCGCTGACCGCCCCCCCATATCCCCTGGAGCCACCGATTCCGTCCCCTGACCTCACTCCCGTAATCGACGCCCTCTACCAACTGGGCGGCGAATTCAGGGCGTTGCATGCACGTGGGCGCAGCCTCACCAGCCTCCCCGGCAGCGCGGCCGTCAACACCATCGAGCCGCGCCTCTCCGCCGCGCCCCACCGGGCCGCGGCCCTGTCAGGTGCCGTACCGGCTGCCCGGCAGGTTCACCGCCCATGACCGCTCCGCCCGACGAGGTTCTGTTCGAGGTGCCGGCCCCGCCCTCGACCGTCGAACGGTTGCTGGACCTCGCTGCCCACTTCACGCAGCACAACGACACGCTCGATATCGTCCTCGGCCGTGCCGACCAGCCCGCCTCCGACGCCCATGCCGCTTCCGCGCGACGGCTGGCCTCCGCTACCGGCGCCGCCGTAAAGGCCATTCACGGCGAACAGCTCTACGAGAGCCCGGAGTTGTCCGACGCACTCGTGCGGCTCGGCCAGCTCGCCTACCTGAGCGCGGCGTCCGCCGACCACGGCCCACGGCCGGCCCGCGCGTTGACCGCGCTGGCCCCGGAAGCCGTCGTCGACTGTGCGGCACAGGTCGCCGCCGAGATACGGCGACGACGCTGGAACACCTCCGCGCCGCCCGACCAGCGGCTGACAGACGCTCAATGCACCGCCCTGAAGGAGATCGCCCGGGGCCACATCGTGGTCACCGGCTCCCTCGGTCGGCAGTACGTGCACAGTCGGCAGACACGCGTCCTGATCAGCACCCTGCGGTCCCTGGAGTCCCACAACCTCGCCGACCGTAGGCCGCGCTCCGCGTCACCGGCCCATCTCGGCGGACCACCACAGGACCGCGTACTCCTCACCCCGGCAGGCACACGCGCCGTCGCCTCCATCCTCCCCCTGTCCCCAGCCACGGAAGCAGAGCCCGCTCCAGCAGCCCGCCCCGCCGCTTCCGCGCAGGCGGTTCACCGAAACCGCTGACCCGTCTTCCCTCAACTCCTTGGAACACCTTGTCTCTCATCGACCACCATGACCTTTTCACCGGCTCGACCCGCGATGGATGGACTTTCATCGTTGTCAACCGTCCCATCCCCAACGCCGCCCACATCCTGACCGGGGCGGGATTCACCGCCCGCACACACCGGGGCCGCACCCTCTACCTCCTGCCGCCCGAAAAGGCCAAGGACGCTCACGCACACGCCGGCCCCGCCATCTACGGCCTCATGACCCACACCGTGGACGTTATCAACCTCGCCTGGACCACACGCGAGGATCACGTGACACCGGCCGTGGTGACGATCTGTTTCACCGACACTGCGGTCACCGCGACCGTGACCGCAGCCACGGGCCACGCCGAGGTTCTCCTCACCCAGCTCGGTTTCACCGCGACGGGCACGCAGCGGCAGTACGCACTGCCCGCCGGGCTCGCTGAACACGACGCACTCATCGCCGTCGTCCGCGCCGAGGCGTACCTCCTCGCAGACGACATCAGCGTGCACGTCGACCTCGGCATCGCCACCGTCCAGGACATCCCGCCCGCACCTTCCCGCCCCGGTCCCGTCCCCGCGCCGCCGGCCACCCCACCGGTCAAGCGGCACAGCCGCTGACCACGGCCTCACCCGGAGTACCACACCATGCACCAGACCGACCTACCCGCCGAGATCGCCCGGCTGCGGCACCTCGGCAGAGAATTCGAGCACCTGCACCACGAGATCCGCTCACTCCCTCCCATGCCCTGCACCGACGCCCGCAGCCTGCTCACATCGAAGATCACGGTCGCCAACGGCCTCGTCGCCCAGGCCATGCAACGCCTCGCCGCCCTAGACGGCAGCCAGTACACCGTCGTCCCCGGCAGCGGCCCGGCCCTGCGAGCGCTCGCCTCCATCGTCTACGCCGCCAGCCTCGGTGCATCCGACCTGGCCGCCGCCCTGTACGCCAAACCCCTGGGAGGCGCCCCGTATCCCGGTCAGCCATCCGGCAAAGCCGCCGTACGCAAAGCCAACCTGGAGGCGGGAAGGGTCATGGATGGAAAACTCGAGAACGCCCTCTACCAGTTCGACCAGGCCCACACTGGCTGCTCCTACCTCATCAGCGCCATCAACCGCGACCTCGAACAGCACGCCGAAAACCTCCAGACGGCCCCGGCCCCGCAGATCACCGCCAGCCAGCACACCGCACTGGCCGCGCTCTCCCACGACGGGGGCCGCCTGTTCGAGTCCGGCCGCGGCACCCTGCGTGCCTCGACCACGGGCGGCATCACACTCAACATCGCCACCGTCAAGGCCCTCCACGTTCGCGGCCTGATCAGCATCGATGCAACGACATCGCTACTCCAGGGCCAGCGTCTCAGCGTCACTGCTCAAGGCGAGAGGGCCCGCGCCCAGCACAAGCCCACCACGGCCTCCGCCCCGTCAGCGGCGATGACGCCGCCCGCACAGCAACAGGCACAAGTCCGCACACGATGACCGCCGTTCCCCGCCCCGCCGACCGGCCCGGTGACGTACTCGACCCACTGGTCCGCCTGTTCGGCTGGAGCCACGCCCACGACGCGAGGACCGGCCACGTCACGGTCGACAGCCCCTGCCACAGCCTGTTCGTCGACGTCGATCCGACAGGCCGGGACGGGATCTGCTGGCGGATCAGCCACCACGAGCCCTACTGGGAAGCGCAGTTGAGCCGGCAGACGCCCGCCGGGGCGGTCGCCGCCCTCACCCAGGCACTGCCGCACTTCCTCGGCGACACCCGCAACCGATTCCCGGTCACGACGAACACGCTCGTGCAGACAGCAGCCCTCCACCGGTGGACGATGACCGCCGACGGACCCACGACCGTGTTCACCTCCGCCGACGGACACGACATCCTCACTCACAACGCGGACGCCGACACCCGCTGGCACATCCGGCACGCACGGTCCGACCGCAGCCACAGCGACTGGACCGCCATGTTCACCCGGGCCACCCCGACCCGGCTGGTCACCCACTTCCTCGCCCACCTCGCCGACACCCGTCCCGCCGAGCACGCCACCGGCGGCCTCGCGTCCCGTGCGCAAAACCACCGCGGTACGCCGACCGCCCCCGTCCCCGACACACCCGCGCCCACCCGCCCTCGGCGCTGATCGGGCCCCTCACTGCGCCCTGACCCCCGACCCCACCGTTTCGGCCCGCGTCCTGCCCCGGCACATAGGCCGTCAACTCCCCCCGAAAGGCTGCTTCTTGCTCGCCCGCTCCCGTACCGCTCTGGCCGCGCTGCTCACCGCGAGCGCCCTCACCACCGGCGCCCTGGCCACCGCCGCACCCGCCTCCGCACTCAGCTACAAGTGCACCACCAGCAAGAAGACCATCCACGACCCCAGCTTCCTGGGCGCAATGCCCTACGACTGGGACGTCACCGTCAAGATCTGCGCCGCCCGCAGCGGCTCGTACGTCACCACCTACGCCAAGATCGTCTGGGACGGCCCCCTCTACGCAGACGGCAGCATCTTTGACGCCGGCGCCTTCCGCCTGTACGTCAAGAAGTCGGTCTCCGGCCCCGACCCCGTCAAGACGTACAAGACGTACAACATCAAGTCCAGGCTCGAAGCGGATGACGTCTGGGGCAACCACAACGGCCGCTACACCACCTCCGCCCTCCGCTACAAGATCGGCAGCGCCAAGGGCCTGGGTGACGGCGCCCTGCGCCTCGACTGGAACAACGACGGCAAGGGCGTGCGCATCTACCAGTTCACCGCGTCCCCGCGCGTGTGACCGGCCCAGAACGCCCGCAACAGCCTGAACGCCCCCGCCGGACAGGCGAGTGTCGCATCGCCCGCTAATCACCGTCCCGCGCCCCACGCTCCGCACCACTACCTCGGCCAAACGGCCACCGTGGCCCGGCACGCCGACGCCACGCCCGGCAGCGCGCCGCTGAAACGATCCGCTACCAGACCGACTTCTCCGCAGAACGCGCGTACGCCGTCCGCCCTCTGCCGGTCCGGCCCCGGACGGCGGCTGGCCCCGCTGGCGGCGCTAATCCGCCCGCCACGGATTCCCGCCCCTGGTAGCCATCCCCATCACGTTCCCGACCTGCTGAGTGCGGCCTCGCCCTGGCATTCCCTTGCCGCGCCCAGTACCGAAAGATTTTCATGACCGAACCCGTTCTTCGTATTCTTTCTCTAGGCGCCGGAGTGCAGTCGACCGCCCTAATTGCGCTGTCCGCCGAAGGGAAACTCCCCAGACTCGACTATGCGATATTCGCCGACACGGGATGGGAGCCAAAGGCCGTTTACCGGCACCTCGACCGTATCGAACGAGAAGTAGCCGAACCTGCCGGTATCCCGATCCTCCGCGTCTCCTCCGGGAACATCAGAAACGATGCACTGGACCCCGGTCACCGGTTTGCATCAATGCCGCTCTACGTCCTGAATCGGGACGGCCGTCCAGGAATGACGAGACGTCAATGTACTGATGAGTACAAAATAAGGCCAATCAAGAAGCAGGTACGTCAGCTTCTAGGCTACCCGCACCCCAGGCGTGTCCCCAAGGGGACCTTCGTCGAACAGTGGGTCGGTATATCGGTCGACGAATTCCATCGGGCCAAGGACGCCGACGTCGCCTACATGCGCAACCGGCACCCGCTCATCACCGACCTCGACTGGTCGCGCGCCGACTGCATCCGCTACCTGACATCCCTGGGCCTGGCCGACACTCCGAAATCCAGCTGTCTGGGGTGCCCGTTCCACGGGAACGCGCAGTGGCGGCACATTCGCGACAACAGCCCGGAGGAATGGGCGGACGTCACGGAATTCGACGCGGCGATCCGCCAGGGAAACGCCCGCGCCAACGCCACCGGAAACCGGCTGCTCGGCGAGGCATTCCTGCATCGCTCCCGTGTCCCTCTCGGCCAGGCGCCGATCGACCACGTCACGGCAGCGGAATGGGCTGCCCGGCAGACAGAACTCGGCGACAGCACCACAGAAGCAGACCTGAACGACCTGGAAACCGGCGTGCCCGACGGGTGCTCCCCATGGGCTTGCCGCGGCGATGCCACCCAGGAGGAATTCGGGCTGGCCACATGATCCTGGACCTGTTCGCCGGACCCGGCGGCTGGTCACACGCCCTCGCCCGCCTCGGCGCCCGCGACATCGGACTCGAATGGGACGAGTGGGCCTGCAAGACCCGCGCCGCCGCCGGACACCTCACCGTCCGCACCGACGTAGCCCGTTACCCCATCGGGCCGTTCACCGAAAAGACGACCGGGCTGATCGCTTCCCCTCCCTGCCAGGCATGGTCGATGGCCGGCAAGAGGCTCGGACTCCTTGACCAGCCCCTCGTCCACCAGGCGGTCACCGACCTCGCCCAGGGACGTGACACACGCGAGCGCCTCCTGGCCGCCTGCCGCGACCCGCGCTCCCTGCTTGCCGCCGAACCCATGCGCTACCTTCACGCCCTCCACCTCCACGGTCGGCCGGACTGGGTGGCCATGGAGGAAGTACCGGACGTCCTGCCGCTGTGGAGGCAGTACGCCATGATCCTGCGCAGCTGGGGCTACTCCGTCTGGACCGGCATCCTGAATGCCGCGGACTACGGTGTCCCGCAGACCAGACGACGTGCCATCCTGATCGCCTCCCGCACCCGCCCGGCCCGCCCGCCGGAGCCGACCCACGCCCAATGCCCCGAACCCGACTCTTTGTTCGGCCCCGGCCGCGCCCGCTGGGTGTCGATGGCCCAGGCGCTTGGCTGGGGTGCCACCGACCGGCCCGTGCCCACTGTCTGTGCCGGGGGAGGCCCCGGAGGCGGTGCCGAGCCGTTCCCCTCCGGGTCTCGCAAGGCCCTCCTGGCCGCGCGTGCCCGCGGCACCTGGCAGGAGGCCACCCACCTCCCCACCGAGGTGGCCGCCTCGCGCGCCGGTACCGGCGCTGCAACAGCCCGGCAAAGGCCGACGACTGCAGCCGACACCGGCCATCCGGGCGGGCCCGCACTTGAAACGTCCGGCTGGACCTGGGTGCTGCGCAGCAACAACCAGTCCCACGCCACCGTCCGCCGCCTCGACGAACCAGCCGCCACCTTGTTCTTCGGTCACCGGGCGAACGAATGCACCTGGGTCCCCGAATACCGCGACCTCGACGTCGACCACGAACCCGGCGAGCGCCCCGGGCCCATCCGGATCACCGCCGACGAGGCCGGCCGCCTGCAGTCCTTTCCCGCCGACTACCCGTGGCAGGGCAACAAGGGGCAGAAATTCGCACAGATCGGCAACGCCGTGCCGCCCCGCCTCGCCTACTACGTGCTCGCCCCGCACCTCGGCCGGCACGTCGGCCACGACGACTACGACCTGGCCGCCTAGTGCACGACGAAACTGACGGCCCTCCCTCGCCCGACGCTCTCTTCCACGGCGAACAGGCCCTGCTCGGAGCTCTGTTGCTCGGCACGGAGCTGAACGTCGACACCCTTGGACCCGAACACTTCTACGATCCCGTCCACGCCGCGCTCTTCGCTGCCATCCACACCGTCGACCCGGCGAAACAGGGCCTCGAACGCCTCAACGCCATCGTGGACCTCGCCGCCGAACATGCCCCCGGTACCAGCGCCAGCTACGCCCACACCCTCATTCGCAGCTGCCCGCGCCCCGACCACGCAGCCACATACGTCCGCATGGTCCGAGCCGGCCACGTCCGCCGCAGCGTACGAGCACACGCCGACCGCCTCGCTCACGTGGCCGCCGACCGTAACCAGCCCAGCCGGGTCGAAGCCATCTGTGCCCAGGCCGACGTCCTCAACCGCCACCTCGAACAACTCGCCGCCGACTGGCGCCCCCACCCCGGATCCCTCCCCCGGACACCCGCCACCCCACCAGCGCCAGAACCCGATGACGAAGAACGCGAACAGCGGCACACCGACGAACAGGACTTCCTCGGCGCCGCAACCACCCATCCCGACACCCTCAAAACCATCCGGGCCTACCTCCGCCCCGACGACCTCAGCCACCCCGTCCACCGCGAACTCGTACGCTGCCTCCTCGCCCTCGACCACCGCGGCGACGCCATCGACCCCGTCACCATCCTCTGGGAAGCCGAACACCGCGGCCTCCTCCAGAGCGGCATCACCGCACGCTACGTACTCGACGCGTGCGCTTCCTCCTCCTTCGACCCGGAATACCTCGCCTGCCGCCTCCTCGACCACGCCATCATCGACACCGCCACCCGCACGGCCGCCGTCATCAGGCAGTACACGAACGACATCACCCTCAGCCCCCACCAGATCATCACCGCCGGCCGCCGGACCCTGGGCGCGCTGACCGCCGTCCGCATCCGGCGTGCCACCGCGGATCAGCCCGACCCACCCCCAACGCCACCCACTGCACGGGACGGCCCCCCGCCACTGCCTGCCCGACCCGTGAGGATCGCCCGGACACACCGCTGACAACGATCAGCGCCCGTCGAGAAGGGTCACGCGGCGTCGAACTCGACACCGCCACGGCCTGCCCCTCCGACATCGTCTCCGTCCGGTGGCTGCTCCCCGACGGACTCATCCTGCCGCTGCACGCCGGCCTGTGGCAGTGTCTGACCGCTCTGGCCCACTGCCACGAGCCCGTCGACCCCGTCACGGTTCTGTGGGAAGCCCAGCAGCGCGGCCTGCCGGACGACGGCAGTGAATCGGGCGAGGTCCTCCGCATGCTGGCCGAACCCGCTGGTTCCGTCGAGCACTGGGGTGAGCGGACCTTGCGGAGCTCCCTCCTGGCCACGGCCGAGCACACCGGAGGCGCATCGAGGCTTACGTCGGCGACCCGGCGAACACCCCGTTCCAGCTCGTCGTCGGCGCACGCCACGCTCTCGCCGACATCTCCGCCGTCAGCCCCCGCTGTAGCCGCCCCGCCACAGCGTCGGCGGCCCGCGTTCACCACCCGCGCCGGGCCGCCGACCACCAGGGCCGCGCACGTCGCCCGGTCCGCACGAGCGTCCCCGTAGCCCACGAGTACGCCGGTGGCCGGACCCGAAGGTCCGGCCACCGGCAGAACAGATGAGACTCCCACGTGACTCCCGCCATCGACGCCCACGTCCGCCTCGACACCCACCCCACTCACCCGAGCGCCGTGCAGGCCGTCCTGACCGGCACGCAGGCCCGCGTCGCCCTCATGGCTCTGGAGGCCGCCAACTGGAGTGTCGCCGCCACCAACGTCCTGGTCCTGGCCCGCATCGATCATGAGGAGCCCTATTGGGCCAACGAGGCAGCCAAGCGCCTGACCGCCGAAGGCATCTCCGTCGAAATCGGCCCGCGGCTCCAGGAAGCCATCGACGAGGAATGGAGCTGGCTGAACTATCCGATGCCATGGTGCACCCGCAGCCAGATCCGTGAGGTCTCCGACCAGGCGCAGAAGATCCACGACGACATCCGCCACGGCGACCTCCTCATCCTCGCCCACGCCCGCGATGGCCACACCACCGTCGCGGTCGGCACCTACCTCCGCCGGGGAGGCAAGTCCGTCTACCTGCACGGCGAGGACCACCTGCGTCAGGTCGCCGACACCTTCGACTCGCCCGTGGAGGCACTGATGGCCTTCGAACGTGTCCACGCGGCCGAGATGCGCCCCGGGCCAGCGCCCCTGACCGACACCGAACGCGCCGCCATCGAAGCGCGCTCCGTCTTCGACGTCACCACGGCCAAGTCCGAGCCTTCCCGCCCGGAGCCGGAGATTGTCCCCGTCTATCTGGCCGATGCTGGCGACCACGATGCGATCCTCGATGCCTTTCTCAACGCGCACGGCGAGTTCGAGAAACGGCGGACCTGGTCGGATGACACGACCTACGCCATCCACGAGTCGCAGACCCTGTGTATCGAACGCGTTCACGAAACCCCCGCCCACGAGATCGCCTGGACCGTGGCTGCCTACGAGACACCCGTCTCAGACCGCATGTGGGTCCTCACAGCGACCGGCGCCACCCCCGCCCCGGTGCTGCAGAATCTGCTCACCCGCCTTGCCGACGGAGACGGCTGGGACACCCGCGTCGGCGCCCCGGTGGACGAGAAGATGGTCACCGCAGCAACCCAGCCGCTCTCCGACGCCGGATGGCGGCACACCGTGGACGGGCGATGGATCCGCTGGACGTCCTCCGACGGCGCTGCGGGCGTCCACTTCGACGCCTTCGCCGCGCAGCATCCGAATCAGAACCTGGCCACCTGGACCATCTGGGCCGGCCCCGGTCCGGACCGGCCCACCTGGACGGTCACAGCGTCTCCCCACATCCCGAGTTCGCTGCCGGCAGGTCTCTCCGAGTCCCTCGCCCAGGAGACCGGCATGCGCCAGGTCCAGCCGGGCCGCGAGCACCAGCCCCGCCTCGCCGTCAGAGCACCGACGGCTCCGGCGGTCACGGCCGACCACTCCGTCAGCCGCTCACGCTGATCATCGGCCCGCACGAGCGGGGCAACGTAGCGCGGGATCGCCGGTTGGCCAGACCGGCGATCCCGCGGATCATAGATAGTCCACCGCCACCCTCTGCCCGGGCGTCGAAAGGGCCCTCTCACGACCGCAGGCACAACACAAAACGCAGCCCGTCGGTGGGATGCAGCGGCATCCGTTCACGCCGCCGCGTAGCTTGCCCGGAACAGATCCTGCGCCCGCTCCACGTCCCTCGGCGTACGGAGCTGGACCTCTAGGTCACCTGTCCCGTGGTGACCGAGACCGGAGACGTCCCGGGTGAAACCCGGAACGAGGTCGAAGTCCTTCGGATCGACCTTCAGGTAGACCAGCAGTTTGCTCCGCTGTGGCGGGCACAGGCAGGCGAAGTTTCGCAGCCGCTGATACGCCCGGTAGGTCTTGTGGTCCACGCGGTTCACGCCGTCCCCGAGCCCGAGCAGGACCTCGTCGACCGCTCCCGCCAACTCCGCCATCGCCGCGCTCTGGACGTCGGCCGGTGCCTGGGCCACAGACTGGCGTCGCACGCGGCGAGCCACCTGCATGCCGCCGTTCACGGAGGCCACGGTCTCAAGCCCGAGCAGGTCGTTACCGAAGAGCTGGTGGCGGACCAAATCGATCGAGCGCCGGTGCTCGCGCACGGCATGCACGTCGTAGCGGGTGAAGCCGCCGGCGACGCAGATGAGGCGCGGGCCGCTCCACAGGACCTGGGACGCGGCCGTCACACCGAGCCGGTCGCGGACCAGGTGCTCGAACTCGGCACGGTGGTCCATCAACCAGGCCAGGTAGAACAAGCCCTGATTGATCACGCCGGCATCCGTGCCGCGCTTGTACTCGACGACCACGGGGGCGTTGTTCTCGTCGAGCCCCAGCGAGTCGATCCGCCCACCGTCGACGCAGTACTCGCTCGCCAGGAACCGCACGCCCAGCATCGTCTCCATGTTCTGCTCGACGAGGGACTGGAGATGCCGCTCCAGGGGTACATGGCCGCCGTTGATCTTCCTGGCGCGTCCACCAGCGATGTGGAACACCTTCAGGTCGGTCACGGATCCCCCAGCCACGTCTCGCTGTACGGGCAGGATTCTAGAAGCGGGGATCGCTGATCAGGAAACCGTTTGATCGCCGATGGTCCTCGGCCAATCCGGAACAGGAGCGGTTCGGGTCCGCCATCCTGGAGAACCGGTAACCGTGAGGCGGTGCTCCACCTAATCATGGGGTGCTGTGCTCGCCGTCGCGAAGTCATCGTCGACGAGGAGTCAGCCCGGTGCTCAGTCCCCCCGCCCTATACTTGGCCCGCCATAGATCGCAACTATAAGAGGCAGGTTCAGGTATGGGGGCGCCACCGAAACTCACCGCGGGCCAGGTCGCCGATGCGCGGCGCCGGTTCCGCGCCCGCGCGGCCACTTGCCGCGAACTCGCTGCGGAGTGCGGTATGTCGATATCTGCGATGCGGCATGCCATCACCGGCGTCACATGGGCTCACATGTCCGACCCTGCGCCTGTGACCTGCCTGCCGCCCCTGCCGCAAGCCCTCACCGCTGGTCTGGTTGCCGATGCCCGTCGTCAGGTAGCCCGTGACCCGGGCACCCTCGCCAGCCTCGCCCGCGAGTACGGCGTGGCTTATAACGCCCTGGAACGCGCGGTGTACGGGATCACCTGGAAGCGTGTCACCAGCCCTCCGCCCCTACTGCGTCCTGCGCCCACCCAGGAAGCCAACGGCATCGCCAAACTCACCCCGGCAGTGGTCGCGCAACTGCGCCGTGACTACCTCGGTGGGGACTCCATCACAGTCCTGGCCGAGCGTGCCGGTACGGGACACAGCGCGACCCGTGACGCCATCCACGGCGTCACCTGGAGGTCCGTCACCGACCCGCCGCCCGTTCCCGTCGCTGGCGCTGGCGGCCTCCGCGCTCTGAATGAGGACGACGAAGCCCAACTCGTTAGGCTCCGCGACACTCAAAGGCTCTCCTGGGCCGCGATTGGCACCCGGCTCGGTATCGACAAGAGCACCGCGCTCCGCTCCTACCGCCGAGCCACCAGTCCCGGGCTGCTGTCATCAGTTGTCGAAGTACCGGTGGACCCGGTCGATGCGGCGCCGGCGCTCGCGCATGCCGCGGGCGTCGTAGGAGGTGAAGTCGTCGGCGACCCAGATCAGCCTTACGGTGCTGCCGCCGTGCCCTCGCTCCTGCAAGAGCGTGGTAGTTCGCACCCGACAAAACCTGGCAGGGTGTGATGGCGGTTTCGCTGACCGTACCGACGTTCCGGCTCGTTGGGAGAAGGGGAGCGCAAGGGGAGCGCGGACGCCTTTGGACGGAGTGAATCAGACTGGACGAGGCAACACGCCGTACGTGCTCTGATCAGGCAAAACTGGACTGCGTGGCATGGCGCAGCACTCGGCAGCATGATTGCTATCGGTCTCGTAATGCGTAGGTCTCGGGTTCGAATCCCGAAGGCGGCTCTGAAAAAGCCCAGGTCACATAGCTCGTGGCCTGGGCTTTTGTGTTGCTCGGGCATAGTGCGGCGCTGGATGGGAACGCTGTGGGAACGGCTTGCGTGAGCGGACGAAGTCGGGCGCCTGCTCGGCGGACTTCCTCCGCTGGCCTTCTGGCCCTTCTTCGCATGTTCGCCTTCTCGGCCGCCCTGCCCCCGCCTCGGCGTACGTCGGTGGGGTTGAGGTGAACATCGTTCGTCCCGCGCTAGTGCTGGGTTCCTCTTTCGCTGGGTATATGTCCTGGTGGCGGGGTAGTTGACGGTGCTCGGGGGCGGGTGCTGGACGATGGTTTTACGGGCACGACCGGGGCGTGACGAGGACGAACAGGCCGTCGTTGCCCGGTTGTCGCGGGCACGGAAGGCTCCGCGCGATGCAGTGATGCGGGCCCGGATGATCGAGCTGAGCTGGTCGGGGCTACGGGTGCCCGCGATCGCCGAGGCACTGGACTGCAGCCAGAAAACGGTCCGGTGCTGGCTGCACCGCTTCAACCGCTCAGGCCTGCAGGGGCTAGATGATCTGGGCGGGCAGGGCCGCAAGCGGCGGATCACAGAGGAGGAACGCTCCAGGATCATCGCCCTGGTCAAGACCGTGCCGCCGGGGCGGCTGCGGTGGGAGCCCGTCGGGGAACTGTGGGCCTTCGACGAATCGGGACCGGCCGAGTGGACCCTGGATGCCCTGGCTGCGGCAGCACGGACCGAAGGGATCGAGGTGGGCCGCTCGCAGGTTCGTCGCATCCTGCTCGCCGAGGGCGTGCGCTGGCGCCGCACCCGGTCCTGGACACGCTCGAAGGACCCGGACTTCGTCCCAAAAGGACACGGATCATCGGCCTCTACACCCACCCGCCCGACGACGCGACGGTGATCTGCGCCGACGAGCTGGGGCCAGTGATCCCGCGGACCTTCCCGCCCGCACCCGCCTGGTCACCCGACGGACACCGGATCAAAGCGGAACTCGACTACAGCCGCGGACCCGAGAAAACCTGGGTCTACGGGGCCTTACGCATCCGGGACGGCCAGCAGATCACCATGGCCGCGTCCTCCCGCAACAGCGTCTTCTACCAGCAGTTCCTGCAACAGATCGAAGACGCCAACCCGACCGGCGAGCTCTGGATCGTCACCGACAACCTGTCCAGTCACAACAGCCTGTCCACCCGGACCTGGCTCGAAGACCATCCCCGCATCCACCACGCCTTCATCCCCGTCGGCGCGTGCTGGCTCAACCTGCAGGAAGGCTGGTGGCGCATCTTCCGCAAAGCCGCCCTCGCCGGCCGCTCATTCGCCAACCGCGACGACATCGAACACGCCACCACCCTTGCAACCAGCCAGCTCAACTCCCGTGCCAACCCCTGGGTCTGGGGCAGACCCGCACCGCCAACCCGCCGACTGAGGCGCCGATATGTGTACACCGTCTGAGGAACCCAGCACTAGGCGGCTTCCGCTTTGGATGAGGCGTCGGAGGCGGCAGCCGATGCGATGGGCAACAGCGCGGTCCGCCCCAGAACCTCGACCAGGTGCTCGGCCAGGAGGTCGACATGAAGGTCGGGCTGGATCAATGCGGTTGTCCGGCCGTAGGCGGTGCGTTTGGTGGCCCATTCGTGGTCGACGCTGGTGGAGCCGTCTCGATCCAGTGACGGGTGTGTCGTTAAGCCAGACGCCGACGTGGCCGCGTTTCCAGAGGTATCGGTTGGGGTGGCTGGTGGTGATCTGCGGGCGTGGGAGGTCGACGAACGGCAGGGGCGGTAGACCGAGGAGCGGGCCGATCAGAGTGCTGGCGTCGTGGCGCCAGCTGGTGCACCAGACGGGGGTGACCAGGCCGCTCCGGATCACCTGCATGAGCAGCCACCGCCGGCGTCGCCATGCCCCTCGCCCACGACCACGAGGCCACCGCCCGCATGCTCCGGGGCCGCTACCCGAGCGAAGCCTTACGCCGGGCCGCCTTCGGCGCGGTGGCCGAACTCGCCTACCTGGCAGGTGGAAGCACCACGACCTCGGCCAGGAAGACGCCGCCCAGCGCTACTACCAGCTCGCCTGCGAAGCCGATCCGCACGGCCACGCCGCTTGGATGATGCGAGCCCTCGCCCATCAAGCCCTCAGCCTCAAACAACCCCACCACTGCGTCGACCTGGTCGACGGCGCCCTGCGGCGCGGTCTCGAACAGGTGGACGGCCAGACCGAAGCCCTCCTCCGCATCACCCACACCCTCACCTGCGCCGACCTCGGCGACCAGGCCCGCGCCGACGAGGCGGTCGCAGGCTGGGCCCAGGCGCTGACCCTGATGGAGGGCATGACCTCCGGCCGCACCCGCAAGGCCATCACCTCGCTGCGCTCCACCCTCTCCATCTACCAGCGCCGCAAAGTGCCCGGAGCCGCCGAACTCGCCCGCCGCGCACGCGAAGCACTGGCCTAAGCTGCCCACCAACCGGCCGACGAAGGGACACCAGCCGTGGCTCAACGGTCAATCGACGACCAGCCCAAACCCCTACCGCCCGCCCTCGAATCCATGACCCTGCTGGTCGCCGCCGTCATCGTCCACGACAAGGCCACCAACCGCGTCGTCCTCCTCCAGCGCAGCGAGAACGCCAAGTTCGCACAGGGGATGTGGGATCTTCCCGCTGGCAAGAGCGAACCCGGGGAACCCATCACCGAGACCGCGGTGCGGGAGCTGTACGAAGAGACCGGCCCGACCGTGAAACGGTGCCTTGGGGCGTCGAAGCCCCCAACGGCTTCCTCACCGTCGTCTTCACCGCCCATGAATGGACCGGCGAATCCGAACCCCGCAAACACGCCCAGGCCCGGTGGGCCGACGCCGACTCCATCCCCGAGGAGTTCGTGGACACCACTGCTAATCCCTGCACCGCTATTTGGCAGCCAGCGGGCCGCAAGTCTCCCTTGACAGCTGGAAATAGAGTCTGTGTTACTTCCGGACCTCACCACCTGGGGGTTCTTCAGGTCGCCTGATTTATTCGTGAGGGGCGCCGTCAGTGAATTCAGGAAGAAGAACCGTCTTCGGCGGGCGCAACAAGCATCTTAAGGCGCACAAAGTAAGATCATGGCGATACAGAGGGAAGGAGAATCGGCTATTATTGGCTGGATTCATACCCGCGCTAGAGCCAACGAGTGGACGCGTGCTTCGCCAGGGTCGACCAGGCGTGATCGGCTGCGCTGCTTGGTTCGGCAAGGGAAGTCGACAGCGCGATGCCTTTGAGTGCTTGTAGGGAGGCGACAGTAACGGCCTCTCGAATTCACCGTCAGATTGAGGGCTGCAGTGCACAGCCAGGAGTCCCGGGCGTAGCCCTACTACTTATCAAGTAGGCGAGTTGTGGACTCGGAGATCCAGTTGCTCACTGCCTCGCGAAGCGAGGGATTGGCCGCGAGTGTCTCTTCGTGTGCGGTCCAGTGCTCGCGGACTGCTTGTACCGTATCCTCCGCCACGGCCGCGAGATGAGCATCAGAGGTACCGAACCGTTGGTCCAATGCGCTTTCGAGCCGCTCGAAAGTAGAGATCCTCACCCTGTCGAAACGCTTGCTGCCGCCGAACTTCAGACCCAGGTCCTCCGGCTCATCACTGGGGGCATAAGGGGTCGTTGAGACCAAGTCATACACTGGGGACAACGAGGGCATACGGCCGTCGCGATAGATGACGGACCAATTTTTCAGGTGCCCGTCGCCGTTTCCGACAGCGATGGAGAACGCGATCCGCCGAGCGGCCTCGCGAAGAGAGGCCACGTCCTGTCCTCGATAGGAAATAGCCGCGACGGTTTCGAAGGATGACATGTACTTGTCCTGCGGATATTTATCTCGTACTTGCGCAAGATCCTCAATGTGAATTCGTGACCGGCTCCCGCCCTCGGCACGATCGAAGCGCCGTACGGCATACGCCCATTCCTCTGAGTTCGGCCACATGCGATCGGGTAGCCCTTCGAGTTGGTCGCGATGTAGTAGGCGTACGTCGGGAACATCGATTCCGACTGTTTTAGCGAGGGACATGATCGAAAATTCGTTGCGTGGCACATCCGCATGCCTGTAATCGGGGAACTTGACTAGCCAGTCACCGAGCTCTCCGGCAGTGGGCACCGTTAGCCGGTCGCCATGCGCAAGCATGGAGAACTTCAGCGCTACTCCTGCAAGGGAGAAGCGCCACGGGGACCGGCTGCCAGCTCCTTCCATGGATGGTTCTCCACCGCTTGAAGGGTCCTGCCACTCCCAGCCGTCTTCCGGTCCTTCTGTACGCAGAACTTGGACGGCTCCCGGCAGGTCGTGGCCGACTTGGGCCAGGAGTTCCATCTCTCGATCAAGGGAGACTCCTCGGTCATCGGCGATCCATTCGCGGAGGGGCCCCTCGGGAAGAAGGTTGGAGAACCACTTGGGCAGCCGTAGTGCCGACGCGTAAGGCGCCCTGAGATTCTCCTCGAACCGCAAGCCGAGAACGAATCGCTGGGGGTCCTCCAGATAGTGTTCGCTCATCACGAAGCGCGTGTAGTCCCCTTTCTGGCACAGCGTTCCGACGCGCAGTCCGTGAAGGAGAACCGCATAGTAGATCTCGGGGAGGGAACTCATCGTGTGAGTAGTCCGTTTCTTTCGTTGGCTATACCCGACGCAGTGGTCAGTATCCTTCGGGAACGGTAGGGACGTCTGTCTCATCGAATTCGTCGAACTCGTCGTCCAGATTCAGCGAATCCAGTGTGGGAGTGTCTTCGTAGTCCCACTCTGCCGTACGGTTGATGAAATCGCCCAGCTGCTCCCGGATGCGCTCCTGGCGCGCGGACAGAAAGGCATTGCGGTCCTGATCTGCCAACGCGGCAACATCGCGGTCGAGCTGGTGCGAGGCCAGTACGGCGTTCCAGGTCTGATCGTCGATCTCTAGTGGCTGCATCGCGATGGCTGCCGGGATCTCGGACACGGGATCCATGCCGGTGGGTAGGAACAGTCGATTGGCGGGCGATAGCCTCGACCGTGGGTCCCCGAGCCGGGGGTAGATCATTGGGGCGGCGTTCGCCGCCGTCCTGTCCTGCTCCAGCAGGGTGTTGAGACTCTGTGCGTCTAGGACCTCGCCGGTGGTGAGTGAACGGGGGCTCAGAGACCACCAGGCGCTCAGGATGATCTTCGTTGTTGCTTCGTTGGTGCGGAAGCGGTCAGCGCTGGGCAAGACTGGGCTTGCATCGGAGATGGCGTCCAGCATGGCGTGGAGCGAGGCTTCCTCTTCACCGGGCCGGATTTTCCCGCCGAGGCTGCGGCTGAACTGCGTGAAACTACCTCTGAAGACCATGGGGCCAACGAGTGAGAGCCGCCAGTACAACCTCCGTAGCAACCGGAGGTTGTTGGGCCCTGGATTCGGGAAGTGTGCAAAGAACCGAGTAAGAGTCACGAGCAAGGCCCTATAGGGCAGCAAGGCGATATGAGGTACGCCGGCTTCCCGGATCAGGAATTGGACTGCTCGAACCAGCGCTTCCTCGCCCTGGGAAAAAGCCGTGGGTTCGTCCTCGTCTGGGAACTCGGACTGCGTACGGCGACCGGCCAGGGAGAACTCCACACGAATGTCCCGCATCGGGTCGGGGCCGCGTCGTGCCAGAACCGACGCGAGGATGGTGCCGATGTCGATGCTGCCAAAGCCAGTCCGGGCCGCGACATTGTCCGAGATCTTGGCCAACGTCAGACGCTCGCCAGCGCCCTTCTCCTCACCTGAGTACAGCGCGGAGAAGATCTCACCGCGGTTCAGCTTGCGGCCGAAGTTGTTCATCCGGTCGAAAATGTCGGTCAGGACGGCTCTGTCATCCTGCCGTACGAGGTAGGCAGGGACCTTGTACTGGCGTAGGGCGGTGGCGACCCGCTCGGCTTCGTCGAAATAGTCGGAAGCGGTGAGGCCGTCCGTCCGAAACCAAGTGAGTAGCTTCTTAAGATCAAACAGGATGGGTAGGGCGATGTAGTGAGGCTCTGGAGAATGAGGGCTCTCCACGAACTCCTTTGCGGCTAGGTCGTAGTACACGTTGAAGGGCTTGTAAGGATGGCCCTCGGGGCTCAGAGCGTTGGCCAGGCTTGTCAGACGCTGTTGTCCATCCACGACCCACAACGACTCGTCGTGTGCTGGCGCTGTTAGCCGGAGTCGGCCAAGGATGAATTCCTCCGACTGCTGCCTACGCACCCACAACAGCAGGTTTCCGATGGGGTAGCCTTTTACGATGCTGTCGAACAGACGCAGGACATCCTGGCTCTGCCAGCGGAAGTCGCGCTGGAAGTGGGGTACACGGATCCGTCCGCTCCAGGCGAGTGGGATCAAGTCTCCGAGTTCGTAAGTGGTGGCGGTGGGCTGGGCCTCGAGCCCCCCGGGACCGGTCGTCATGGTTGTCTCCAAGGGCATGTGGGTGATCCCGACCGTATGCGGCCTGCGGCAAGACGATTGTTTCACGCTTCGTGCCGACTGATCCGTCGACTTCGGGGGCCACAGCACTCTGCGGCTGGGGTTACTAGTCCTAGCTCAGCTCTGCGCCCAAGATTCCGTTGGTTGGATCGCCGTACGAGATGCGTGAGTGGACCGGGTAAGCATGCGGTGGACCCTGGCGTCACGTCCGAGAGTCTGACAGGTCTCTGACCAGGTAAAATCAGACCGTGCTTGATCGTCGATCACCAAGGGTCACGATCTTGCAGGCCCTCGTAATGCGTAGGTCTCGGGTTCGAATCCCGAACGCGGCTCTACCTAAGCCCCAGGTCAGATGATTTCTGATCTGGGGTTCTGTCGTTCAGACGATCCGTCGGCGGAGTCGTCGTCGGGCGGATGGGGCGCCACTGCTTCCAGCCGTGGTCCCGGCTGTGGTCTCAGTCGTGGGTTCCGGCTCGAGGCCCAGGCGTGGCATGAAGTGGTCGCCCATGCGGCTCATGGCGTCGATCGTGGGCATGTCGACCCCAGCTCGTTTCGTTCAGATTGTGCCTGCGGTGCGGCGGCTCCGTCGTGCGGGTGGCGGCCGTCTGTGCGCGCTTCCGGTGTAGGCCCTTGAGCGCCTGCCGGCTATCACCGGCCGCGTCATTGGGGTCCGGTTTCGTGTTCTTTTTGGTTTAACGAGGCTGGTGATATGGATGCGTCGAGCGGCTGTGGTGGGTTCGCTGTAAAATCTGAAAAGTCTGAATTCAAACATTTATTACACGATTGGGTGAACTTATTGAAGGTGGGGCGTTAGGTTCTTCCTGGTTCGCCATGCTCGGTTACGGATGGTCGGCGAAAAGGGAGTGCGAGTCATGCCGGATATCTTCGATCGAATCGAATGAAATGTTCGAGATGTTTTCGGTGAAGAACCGGTTTGCGTGCATGTGGGAAATGTTGAGGAGTGTGACCTTATGCGCCAGCCCACTTATTCAAAGTTCCGTTCCGAGGCGATCTCTGCGAGAGTCCGGTCGGCTTCGAGTTCCCGGCTGTGGGAGTCCATGATTGCTATGGGGCGGTTGTGTGATCTGGATGGTGACGATACCTGGCGGCTGGTCATCCTCGACTGTATCGTTCCCTGTTTCCGCTCGCTGTCCGCGAAGATCTCCCGTGATTTTCAAGTCGAACGTGAAGAAATCCGGTCGGCCATGGTGGCAAGCGCATTGGAGGTGTGGGTAGGAACTTCCGCGGGTGTTCCGCCGTGCCATGTCAGGGATCGGATGGTGAAGGCCGCCTTCGAAGTGGCTTTCAGGTATTGCAATGCTGCCACCTCGTCGGCTTATTCGATGGATGGCGAGGGGCTATTCTTCGAGCCGGAAATTCCTGCACAAGTATCCGCGCTGAAGGCGTCGTCGATCATCGATGTCAACAGTATCCGTGATGTGGATGTCGCGGAGCAGATCAGGGTTGAGCGGCTTGGAGCGCTGTTTCAGGGGGCAGGTTGCTTCGACACCGTACGGGGTTTTCACGACGAACTTCGCGCCGGTCGCCGTTCGGGGTCGGTCAGCCGGGCGAGGAAGTCCTCGGGGCTGTCCCGATCCCTGATTTCCGACTCGAACCTCTACTACTACGCTTCAGACCTCTATCCCTCGTACATCGGGCTCCGAGAAGCCGCGGTCGTGATGGGGATCGCTGAATCTGCCGCACATCGACTCATCAGGGCAGGGCAGTTTCCTTTCCCTGTGGCGAGGGCGGGGCGGAGCTATAAAGTCTCTGTCAGGGCTCTCATGCATTTCAAGGATATCCCGGACGCAATCGTCCATGTCGACGACATTGAGAATGGTTCCCTCCATGCGGGCGGCAGCGCACGGTGAATTATGCTGCCGTCAGCGGAACCTGCACTCACTCGGCGCGGCGGTCGGGCCATCGATTTTCTTGGGACTGCGTCGTGTGTGGCCGTGAGTGATGGAGTGCAGCCATCAGCCATCAGCCAACGGTTCGCAAGATCCTTATTGCTCCGTGGAGTGCCGGTTTGCGGGCTGGTCGGGCGAGTTGAATCTGGCCTTGGGGTTCGTCGTTCAGATTAATCGTCCGCAGGGTTAATTCATCCTCTGCCGGTGGAATTCCCGCCCCGGGTGTGATCAATCCGCTCTCGTAAGCCACCACCACGGCCTGCGCTCGGTCCCGTAGGCGGAGTTTTGACAGGATTCGGGCCACGTGGGTTTTCACTGTCGCCTCGCTCAGCTGGAACTGGGTCGCGAGTTCCGCGTTGTTCAGGCCCTTGGCCAGGGAGTGGAGGACTTCCAGTTCGCGGGGGTGAGGGTGGGGGACAGGAGCGTCGCCGGAGCGGATCAGGCGGACGGCGGCCACCAGGTGTTCGGGGGTGACGTCCTTCAGGAGGAAGCCGCTGGCGCCGGCGGAGAGGGTGGCGTAGACGTAGCGGCCGAGGTCGAACGTGGTCAGCATGATGATCCGGGGTGGGGCGGGTGTGTTGGCCGCGAGGATGCGTCTTGTTGCTTCCAGGCCGTCCATGTCCGGCATGCGGATGTCCATCAGCACCAGGTCCGGGCGGGTGCGGCGGACCGCCGCCAGGGCCTGCTCGCCGTTGGCGGCCTCCGCGACGACTTCGATGCCGTCGGCCGCGAGGATCATGCCGAAGCCTGCGCGGACCAGGGCCTGGTCGTCGGCTATCACCACCCGTGGGGGGCGTGGGGGTGATCATGGCTGCTCCTGTGGCTGCTCCTGCGTTGGGATCTCCGCTTGCACCGGGCCTTATGAAGGAGCTGTGAGTTTATTCGCCAAAGTGTGGATCGTGAAAGCTGAGGTTGCGGCCTGGGCGTTGATGGGGCGGTGAGCCGCTGTGATGCTTCGGCGGAAAACCGCTTCGTCCCTGATCTTTTCTCGATCGCCTCTCGATCGTCTCTCGCGGAGGTCCGCAGTGTTGGAACAGCAAGAGGGTGGGATTGAACGTGCCGGTTCTGTGGGTCCTTCCGGTTCTTCCGGTCCTTCCGGCGGGGTGAGCCGGCGGGCCGTCGTCGCCACCGGTGCGGCGGTCGCCCTCGCGTCGGCCGTGGTCGGCAGGGCTACGACGGCGCAGGCGGCCACCACGGCGGACGCCACCGGGGCGAAGGCGGACGCCGGCGGGCTTCAAGTGGGCGTCGGTAAGGCCGTGTTCACGCCCGCCGCCGCGCTGCTGCCGCTGGACAACTTCACCGCCGTGCACGACGACCTGTAC
Organism: Actinobacteria bacterium OK074; assembly: GCA_001298575.1. Classification (GTDB taxonomy): domain Bacteria; phylum Actinomycetota; class Actinomycetes; order Streptomycetales; family Streptomycetaceae; genus Streptomyces. The sequence continues at coordinate 32,328 of LJCV01000275.1, read as the reverse complement.
GTCCGCGTCCTGCTGGTGGAGTCCGGCTCCCGCCGGATCGCCCTGGCCGTGCTCGACCTGACCTCGATCAGCGCGGAGGCGATTGCGCTGATGCGGGACGCCATCACCGCGGCGACCGGCATCGCCGCCGCGAACATCATGGTCACCGTCACGCACTGCTTCTCCGCGCCGCACGTGCAGGCGAGCACGTCGTCGGCCGGTGCCGCCACGTACGTGCAGAACATCGCGGACGCCACCAGGAGCGCGGTCGCCGACGCCGTCGAGAACCTCCAGGACGCCCAGGTCGGCTACGGCAGCGGGCGGGCCGACGTCAACGTCAACCGCAACGTCCTCACCGCCGACGGCTACTGGCTCGGCGCGAACGAGCAACTGCCGTCGGACAAGGGCGTGTACGTGGCCCGGTTCAACGACCTCGACGGCAACCCGATCGCCGTCCTGGCCAACTACAACGTGCAGTCCTGTGTGATGCAGGACTCGGTCATGGCCGACGGCACCCTGCCGATCTCCGCCGACCTCGCGGGCGCGGCCGTGGCACACGTCGAGGCCCAGTACCCCGGCGCCGTCGGCTTCTGGCTCGTCGGCGCGTGCGGCGACCAGTTCCCGGGCTACCGCTCGAAGCGGTACACCATCGACAAGGACAAGGGCTGGACCTACGGTGTCGATCTGCACGACGCCGGGTTCGCGCTGCTGACCGCGCAGGGCGAGCGGCTCGGCAACGAGATCGTGCGGGTGGCGCAGGGGATCGGAAAGTACGAGAGCGGCAAGCAAGTTGTGGTGCGGCTGGTCACCGACGACATCACCACCACCACGGTCCAGGGGCCCGGGGCCGCCGCGCCCGCCAAGACCGCCACGTTCACGCCCGCCGGGACCGCCGAGGTGCCGCTCTGGGTCTTCCAGGTCGGGCAGGGCGTATTTGCCGGTGTGGAACCGGAGTTGTCCACCACGACGGCGAACGCGATCCGCGCATCCTCGTCGTTCTCCAGCACGTTCGTCATGTCGATGTTCGAGGGCGGCGCCAAGAACATGCCCGACAAGTGGAACTACGAGCACGTCACGTACGAGGCGTTGGACGGGTCCTATAGCGAGGGGACGGCGGAGAAGGCGGCGGCGCGTATGGGGCGGATCATCAAGTCGTTGAAATGAGGAAATGAGGGGGACTTCAGCTTCGTAGGGGCTTGGGGGCGGGGCGGGCTTGAGACAACAGGTTCAGGTTCGTTCAGAACTCGACGCGGAACACGTTGCCGGCCGGGTCGGTCACGACCACGACCGTGAGGTGGAGGCCCACGCGCAGGCTCGGGTGGTGCGCGTGATACCGCCACGTCGCCTCGAACGCCCGCACCTCCGGCCCGCTGATCCGCAGTCCCACGGCGACGACGGTCTCCTCGCCGTCGTGGTAGTCGGCCAGGCCGGTGATCTCCGCGGTCGCGGGGACGCCGACGGCGTCGAGCCGCCGGTTCTGCCGCCGCTCGTCGAAGACGTCGCACCAGATCGCCAGGCCCAGCGGGACGAGGATCACCATGGACACGATGCCCAGGCCCGTGAGGTCCGCGCCGGTGAGGACGGCGAAGCCCACCATGACCGGCCCGCACAGGCACATCACCGCGGCGGTGGAGTACGCGAACACGGCCGCGACCGCGCCGACCCGCGGCACATGTCTCGGCTCGGGGCCGCTCCCGGTGCCCGCCATCTCAGGGCCGCTGCCTCTCGGCCACGGTCTGTGCCACCGCGTCCGCCAACGCCCGTATGCCGGGGAGCAGTTGCTCGTCGTACGGGAAGGTGCGGCGGCTGCCGATCCTGGAGCGGATCCGCACCTTCGGTGACCTGCCGGACGTGAACTCCAGCCAGGGTTCCTCCCAGACGTGGTACCGGGCCGCGTCGGCGTAGCGGAACACCTCCAGCACCCGGCCGTCGAAGGCGAGCAGGACGTCGGCGGACACCGGTGCCTCGTAGTACGGCGGCGTCTCGTACGACGGCGTCCCGTAGGACGACGGTGTCCGCGTCACGGGTTCACTCCGTCCCCGGCGTAGAGGTAACTGCCGGGGTGGGCAGGGTCGTTCAGGAGGAGGACCTGGTCGCCGGGGCGGGGGATCCGGAGCTTGGAGACGATGGTCTGGAGGGTGATCGGCGTGGCGGAGTCGGCGGGTTGAGCGGGGTCGGTGGTTCCTGTCAGCCGGACGACCAGGTCGACCACCGGGTCGAAGTTGACCAGCTTGCCGGTGTCGCTGATCGACACCACGACGGCGGGTGTCGTCGGCGCCCCCGCGGCGAGCAACTGCTGTACGCCGATGCCGGAGTTGTACGCGCCGATCGACTGCTGGACCCTGGCGAAGTCCTCGTTGCCGAGGAACGCGCGGGTGGTGCGGCCGTAGAACCCCTTGCCGCTGGCCACCTTTCCGGCGATCTCGGCGGCCCGCTCCTCGCGGCTCTTGCGCTTCCTGAAGATTCCCATGACGGCTCCTCCTTGTGGTCCTTCGGGGTGTGGTCCCTCGGGCTCTTGTTCTTCGGGGTCTCGTTCTTCGGGTTCTGGTTCTTCGGGTGTCGGGCAGGGGCGCGGCGTCGGCACTGCCTCGGCCCGCGGGTCGCAGGTCGCGGGCGGCGTGCCGTCCCCTCCTCGCCGGCGGCCCTGCCCGACGATGTGCACGCTAGGCGGGCGCGGACACCTACCGATCCCAGGTTCGGCGGCCCGTTTCCCGACGACGTACGCTCCTGGCATGCCGCCTCCGAGACAGCCGACCGGCCGGCGCCGACCGCGCGCCCTGGTCATCGACACGGCCTGGCGCGGCCTCGGGCCGGGGCTGGAGTCGCTGAGCGGCCCCGGGGGCGCGCCGTTGACCCGGACGGTCAAGCTGATCGTGCTGCCGCTGATCGTCCGGCCCGCACTGCGTCCCGAACTCGCCGTGGACTTCCTCGGGTTGGAACAGGCGGCGCTCCTCGACGAGTTGATACGCGCGTCCGGTAAGCGACTTGTGGCGACGGCACAGTGGTTCACGCTGCTCAAGCGGGTCCGGCGGGCGTTGGGTGTCGTGGCGGGGAATCCCCAGGACCTGTATTTCCAGCGGTGTTTCGAGCTGGCGGTCGAGTACGGGGCGCCCTCGGCCGTGGCGGATGCGGACGCCGACGCCGACGCGTTGGCCAGGGGCGTGGTCGAGGACGTGGCCGACGTCGGCGGCGGGCGGACGGTGGAGGCGCTGAAGGGGTATCTGGCCGATGCGGGGCAACGCGCTTTGCTGGAGCGGGAGTTGGCCGCCGCGTGGGGGAGTCGGCGGCCGGGTCCCGTCGCCGATGCGGCGGCGGCCGTCGCGCTGGCGGCCGAGGTGCTCGAAGCGTGTGGCGGTGGTGGTGGCAGTGGCAGTGGCGGTGGGGCGGGAGACAGCGGCTCGTCGGCGTACGCGGCCATGGTCGAGGCGGGACACGGGGGCGCGCTCGGCCGGGCCCTGTGGGCGCACGCGGGTGACGTGGATGGGATGAGCGGAGTGGGTGACGCGGGCGGTGTCTGGGGGCGTGCCGATCTTCCGGCCCATCTCGGGCTCACCGGGCGGGAGTTGCCGCCCCGGCCCGAGGTCGGCCGGGGCGCCTCGACGGCCACGCTGCCCGCACCGCTGGACCGCACGCTCTTCGAGCGGCTCTTCGTCGTCCTGCAATCGTCGTCCCGGCGTGAGGAGTTGCCCACGGTGCCGGAACTCGTCGGACGGGAGGCCGGGCGCAGTTGCGCTCCGCTCGGGCTGCGCGACGAGAGCCTGCGCGTCGCCGTCGTGCTCGGCGGGCGGCTCGCGGTCGGCCTCGATCCGCTGGGCACCGGGGAGCCCGCGCTGGGCCGTACGGCGGCGCACCGGGCCGTCAACAGCCGTTGGCGCAGGGAGGCTTCGGTGCTGCGCGCCCGCCGGATGACCGTCTCGCCCCACCCCGACCCGGACGGCGGCACCCTCGACGCCCTCGCCCAGGACCTCCGCACCCCCTGGGCCGCCTACCTGCGACGGCTGTGGGTACGGCTGCACGGGCGGGACGTCCGCGACGCACCGTTGGCGGACGCCGCCGCGGCCTGGGCGCTGCTCGACGGCGTCGCCCGCTCGGTGATGATGGACCACCGGGCCAGGGTGCGGTCGGCGTTGCGCACGCTGGCGACGACGGCCGGTGCGGAAACCGCCGTGGACGACGCCGTCGAGTCGAGGAGCGCGTGATGGCGCGGGGGCCCGTCGACGTCCATGTCACGCGCGGTGGCGGCGACGACCGCACGATCGCGATACGGATCGGGACCGCCGCCGTCCCTCCCGGCTCCGCCTTCACCTGGGCCGTGCTCGACGTCGCCGGAGCCGTACTGGCCTGGCCCGTTCTCGGGGACCCGGGGCTGCCGGTGGCGGAGGTGTACGACGTGGGGCGGGCGCAGCAGTGGCTGTGGGCGGTCTACGGCGAGGGCGTCGCCGACGCCGTACAGGCGTGTGCGGAAGGGGAGTTGGCCGAGCCGCACATCGTGACCGCGGACCCGACCGCCCTCGCGGACAGCGCCGCCCGGCTCGGCTTCGGGCACTGGGTGGCCCGGTGGTGGCCGGCGTCGTACGCGGACGCGATCCCCGCGCTCCAACCGGACCTGCTCGGACTGGAGTTGGCCGCGCTCACCCATGGGTGCCAGCAGTTGTTCGACGGCGAGGGCGACCAACCGGACGACTGCGTGGCCGAGTTGATCGAGGAGCACCAGGCCGCTCTCGACCCGCTGATCCAGTGGTGGCGCGGGGCACCGCAGCCGACATCCCGGCTGACATCCCCGCTGACATCCCAACTGGGGAGCGTCCTGCGGCTGATCGGCGACGCGGCCGACAGCGCCGGGCTGGAGGGGGCGGCCCTGCGCCGCCTCCGGTCCTTCCTGGAACTGGAGTTGGAGCCGGATCCGGAGTTGGGGTCGGATCCGGAGTTGGGATCGGAGTCGGAATCGGAATCGGAGCGGAGCCTGAGCCGTCCGGGTGTCGCCCCGATCGACCCCGGCGCGCTGTTCGCCCGGCCCGACGGTTACGCCCTCGCGGCGGGCGGCGATCCGCCGGCCACGGGCGGCCGGGTGATCGCCCGCGGCTCGGGGACCAACGACTGGCGCCGCTACCCGCCCGGCTTCGTCGACGCCTCCGAGACCGCGGTGTCCTGGACCGCCCGCGCGCTCGGCGCGCGACGGCAGATCGAGGTCGAGGTCGTCGCGCACGTCACGGCGCCCGCCGCCGGTGCGCCCCTCGTCGCGGAGGTCCGGGCGAACGACGGCCACCGCAACCGGGTGCCGCTCGCCCGGCGCGACGACGTGTGGACGGGCCGGGCGGACCTGGGCCTGGGCCTGGGCCCGGACGTGTCGGCGGACGCGGTGACCCCGCCACGCATCGAGGCCGACGTCCTGCTCCCCGGCTTCGACCCGGGCCCGGCCCCGGCCCCCGAAGCCCGCACCGACCGCGCCGACCGCGACGCGATCCGCGCGCTGGTCCGGCGCCGGCTCGCGACCGCGGCAGCCCAACCCGGCCCGTACGACGCCGAGTTGCCACCCGAGTCCCCCTCCACCCCCTCCGCCCCCTTCCTCGCCGAAATCGCCGCCGCCACCACCGACGACGACTACTGAGGACTACTGAGGACTGACGAGGACTACTGACGGATGCCGGACGCGAACCAGACCCAAACGGACGACACGATGCCGCACCTGTACGGCGACCCCTTCGACAGCGGTTTCGCCCTCGCCGAGCACCACCAACTCACCGCAGACCTCACCTCCGCCACCGCCGTCTACGAGGAGTTGCTCGCCCTGGCCGAGTCCATCGAGGACTCGCCCGACGTGCAATTCCTGCGGGCGCACCTGCTGTCCGACCTCGCGAGCGTCCGGCTCACCGCCACCGACCTGCCCGGGGCCGAGGACGCCGTGGACCGCTCCCGGGCCCTGCTCGACGGCGTCGAGTCCGCGCTGATGGGCCCGCGCGGCCGTCAACTCTGGCTGGAAGTCCTGCTGAAGACGCTGTTCGCCCGTGCCGACCTGCTGCGCGCGACCGGACGCCTGGACGAGGCGCTGGCCTGTCTCGACGAGGCGGCGGTCAGGCTCCCCGGGTTCGACGACCCCGAGGGCCTGCGCACCGCCGAACTCGGCCTGAACCGGGTGCACTTGCTGATCGAGCGGGTCGAGTGGGGAGCGGCCGAGGAGCATGCCGAGGCGTTGCTGTCCACCACACCGTCGACCGCCGTGGAGGTCCTGCCCCGGCTGCTGACCGCCCTCGGCGTGATCTGCGCCTCGACGGGGCGGTTCGACCCGGCCGAGGACTACTTCGCCCGCGCCGAGGACGGCTTCCGGGCGGCCGGAAACACCGGTGCGGGGCAGGAGTTGCTCGTCAACCGGGCCCACGCCGCGCTGCTCCGGGGCGAACTCGACCGCGCGGAACGGCAGTTCGCCGAGGCGTCCGCATTCTTCGAGCGGCAGGGGCGGTTGGGCGATCTGGCGGTCTGCGAACAGGCCCGCGCCCACCTCGCCGGGCTGCGCGGCGACACCACCGGCGCGGCCGGCCTGCTCGACGCGAGCCTGGCCCGCTTCGAACGGCTCGGCGCCCGCATCGCCGCCGCCGACACCATGCTGCTGGGCGCCCAACACGCCTACGACCGCGGCGACATCACCGAAATGAAACGGCTGGCCCAGGGCGCCCGCGACGTCTACCAGGACCGGCAGGTCCACGAGCGCTGCGCCCAGGTCGACCTGATGCTCGCGCGTGCCCTTGAAGACAACCTCGACCGGACCGACCACGGCGCCCGCGAGCCCGAGTCCATCGCCACCGCGCTCTCCCTCGCCCTGCCCGCCGCCCTCGCCCTGGAGGCGGCCCGCTTCGGCTTCGCCACCGCCCACGCACGCAGCCAGTGGCTCCAACTCGCCGACGAGGCCATGCGGTTGGCCTTCCGCCTCGCGGTCCGCCGACAGGACCAGGGGCTCCTCTTCGAGCTGGTGGAACACCGCTGCGCGGGTGCCTCGTTGGCACTGGGCCGTACCCAACCGCCGTCGCCGCCAGGGCCGTCGGCGGTCTTCCCGGGCGCGGCGACGAAGACGGCGTACGGGCAGGCCGGTGGCGTGACGGCGCTCGGCGGCGTGGCCGCGGAGGCCGCCGCCTCCGCCGGGCTGCGGGTGGCGCCGGCGCCGAAGGTGCGGATGGCGCCGGAGTCCGGCCGCGTCGCGCTCCAGGAGTACATCGCGGCGGCCGAGTTCCGCTATCACCGGCGGATCGTGAACGAGCACGAGAGCCCGTTCTGGCTCACTGACGACCTGACCGCCCGCCCGGTGGTCCAGATCCGACTGGCCGACGCGGGCGACCTGTTCATGACCTGGACCTGGGCCGGCGGGGTCCAGGGCTTCGGCACCGGCCACGGCCCCGCCGCCGAAGTCGACCGCGCGGTGCGGGAGTTGGCCGCCGCGCTGCCGGGGACCGGCGGGGGCGCGGAGGGGATGCGGCGGGCCTTCGCCCCGGGCGCGCTGGCCGATCGCGACGCCGAACGCGGGCTCGCGCGGACGCTCGCCGAGGCCCTGTGGCCGGAGGGGCTGACCGACCAGATCCGCCAGGTGGCACAGCACGCGGGCCGCCCACTGGTACGGATCCAGCCCTCGCCCCGAGTCGCCCAGATCCCATGGGAGTTGCTCGCCCTCGACGACGCCACCGACGTACGACTCGTCGACCTGGCGGACGTCGTGACGACGGCACCGGCGTCGTTGCGGAGCCGGAATCCGGCAGACGCGGACATTGAAGACGTAGAAGAAGACGTAGGAGACGTAGAAGACGCAAAAGATTCCGGCGCGACCGTCCTCGTCCTGGACCCCCGCATCCCCGGCTTCCGAGCCGACTCCCCGCTCGGCTCGGTCCTGGGCCCGCCCGGCTCGGACCCGGAGCTGCTGGCACTCGTGCGCCGCCGTCAAGCCGGTGTCACCGATGTCGACGCGGGCGCCGTCGTACCCGCCGTATCCACCCCGGCGGAGGCGTTCCGCCGCACGGACCTGGACCGGGACTGGCTGAGCGGGGTGCTGCGGGCCGGGGCGCGCAGGCTGATGTACGTCGGGCACGTGAGCGGCGCGCCGGTCGAGGGCGGGCAGAGCGAGGACGGCACGCTGCACCTGTGCTGCGGCCCGGAGACCGTCGGCCTGACCGAGCCGGTCCGCACCCATCGGCCGCTGTCGGCCAAGGACCTCCTGCTGGGCACCCTCCCGCTGCGCGCGGACGGCGAGCCGGGCGCCCGGATCTGGCCCGCGCCGCCCCGCGTCGCCCTCATCGGCTGCGAGAGCGGCGGCGACCTGCGCTTCGCCGAGTCGTTCGGCCTGGCGACGGCGATGCTCCACAACGGCGCCGACCTCGTCACCGCCACCCGCTGGGTCCTGCCCACCAGCTTCGCCTTCCACCAACTGGCCGCCCTGCCCGACTCCGTACGCCCACTGTCGGACGCGATCGTCGCCGTCGACACCGCCCACGAGGACGCCGATCCCGTGCACCGGCTGGGCAGTTGGCAGCGTGAGCAACTCGACCGCTGGCGGGCCGAGGGCCGGATCGAGCATGCTCCGCTGCTGTGGGCGGCGTTGACCTGCATCGTCGTCTGAGCGGTGGCATGAGCGACGGGGGCACAAGGGGCACAAGTGGCGTCATGTGCGGCTTTCGCGGCGCCGGTTGACCCGGTTCCTCGTGCTGGTCCCGCCGATACGATTGCCACAGCGGCGAGTTGGGGGAGTCCTGAGTGGAACCATTGATGAGCGTGGTGTTTTCGGCGGTCTCCACGGTCGCTTCGGGTGCGCTGTCCGGAGCGGGCGGCGAGATGGGCAGACGGACTTCGGAGCGGCTCTACGGGCTGTTGAGCCGGGCGCGTTCCGAGGGATCCGGGGAACCCGGGACGGCGGGCGCGGGTCCTCGTCCCGACGGGGGCGACTCGTGGGCTCCGACCCTGCCGGTCACCGACTCCGAGCAGCGGGAGGCGGCGCGGTGGCTGCTGGAAGTCGCCCGCAGATCACCGGAGTTCGCCCGCGAGGTGACGGAGTGGGTCCGTGACGCCTCGTGGCTGGCGCCGCGCGCGGTGCCCGCGGTCGCCGTGGGGGCCTCCCGTCCGCAGATGCTGCCGCCGTCGACCGCGCTGTTCACGGACCGCGAGGACGTGACGGCGGCGGTCACGGAACTCCTCGACGGGGCGGACCGTCCGCAGGGCGCGCCGGCGGTCGCCGTGCTCACCGGGCCGGGCGGCATCGGCAAGACCGCAGCCGCCGTCAACTGCGCGCACGTGCTGCGGGACCGGTTCCCCGACGGGGTGCTCTACGTGGACCTGGCCGGGGCGTCCGTCGACACCGTGCTCTCGCCCTCCGACGTGCTCGCGCGTTTCCTGGAGCGACTCGGGGTGCCGGCCGGCACGGTACCGGGCGACGAGGCACGGCAACGGGACCTCTACCGCGACTGCACGGCCGACCGGCGCATGGTGGTCGTACTGGACAACGCCTACTCCGAGGCCCAGGTCATGCCGCTGCTGCCGGCCGCGGCGGGGAGTCTCGTCCTGGTGACGAGCCGGCGTCGGCTGGACCGCCTGGTCGCCGAGACCGGGGCTCTGCACCGCACGGTTGCGCCGCTCTCCCTCGCGGACTCCGTCAGCCTGCTCAAGCGGGTCGTCGGACGCGAGCGCCCCGCCGCCCCAGACGCGGTCGTCCGGGCCGTGGCCGAGGGCACCGGCGGCATCCCCCTCGCCCTGTGCACCACGGGCGCGGGCCTCGCCGTACGGGAGTACCTGCCCTGGGAGCGGGTGGCGCGGCAACTGTCCGACCGGATCCATGGCCAGGAGGAACCCGCTGTGCAGGACGGAACCCTCGACGGTGCACCCGACGGTTCGTCCGGCGGCTCAGGGGACCGGGCCGATCCGGTGCGGCTCGCGCATGACGCCTCGTACCGTGAACTGACCCCCGAGTGCGCCTCCCTCTACCGGGCAATCGCGGTGTGGCCGTGGCCGACCGTCACCGTCCCGTGCGCGGCACACGCCGCCGGGGTCGGGGAGAGCGAGGCCCGGGAACTGCTGGAGCAGCTGGCCCGGGTGCACCTGCTGGCGGAAGTGGGGGAGGAGCGCTACCGGTTCCACGACATCGCGCGCGCCCACGCCCGTGCCCGCGCCGCCGCCGAGGACGGGCACGGCCGGATGGCCGCCGCGGTCCGCCGGGTGGCGGTCGGGCAGCTGCGCTTCGCGGCGGGCGCCGACTTCCGGGTGCTTCCGCTGCGGTGGCGGCTCGGCCCCGCCTACGCGGGACTCGCCCTGCCGGAGCACCGCCCGCCCGGGGACGGCAAACGCGCGCTGGAGGAACTGCGGCACGAGCGCGAGAACCTCGCGGCCGTCGTCCGGGCCGCCGAGCACCACGGCTTCGACGATCTCGTGTGGCAGCTCTGCGAGGCGATGTGGGGTCTGCATCTGCTGCTCGGCTTCCACGCGCAGTGGGTGGACACGCATCTGCGCGGGGTCGAGGCCGCGCGGCGCGGCGCCGACGCGTTCGGAGACGCCCGTGCCGTGGGCCGGATGCTGGTCCAACTCGCCTTCGCGTACATGGGACTTGGGCAGGCGGACGACGCCGAGCGGGTCCTCGCGGAGGCCGTGGCCGCGGACGAGGCATGCGGCCACCACCGCGGCCAGGCGAGCGCCGTCGAGGCCCTCGGGCTGCTCCTGCTCAAGCGCTGGAAGTACCCGGAGGCCCAGCGGTGCTTCGAGGAGGCCCGGGTGATCCTGGGACGCATCCGGCAGGGCGACGACGGCTGGAAGGACCTGCCCCGCGCACTGGCCCTGCTGGAACACCACACCGGCCGCGCGCAGGGCAAACAGCGGGACTTCGCCGCCGCCCTCGTCCGGCTCAACGACGCGCTCGCGCGGTTCCGCGCCCTGCCCGGCGGAGACCCCTACAACGAGGGCCGCGTCTACATGAGCCTGGGCGAGACACATCTGGACGCCGGGGACGTGGACCTCGCCCTGGTCTGCCTGGACAAGGCCGTCGAGGCCATGGACACCGCGGGGGCCGGACCGCAGCTCGCCGACGCCACCGAACTGCGGGCACGCTGCCATCGCCGGTCGGACCGCCCGGCCCAGGAGGCGGCGGACCTCCGCACCGCCGCCGCCCACTACGAGAAGGGCGGGGACGGGCGGGGGCTGGGGCGGGTGCGCGCTCGGCTGGCGGAACTGGAGGGGTGAGCCCCAATCTCCTGCGGCGGTCCTGCGGCGCGGACTCGGCCGCGGGTCCCGCGACGTCAGCGCGGCTACGGCAACAGTGACAGCGGCTCGACGGTGACGCGGTGTGCCGTCGCGCCCGTTCGCACGGTGAGCCAGGGGAGGGCACGGTCCAGGGGCCGGCCGCCGGCGAGCCAGGCGTAGAGGGCGGAGGCGTAGGCGGCGGGATCGCAGAGGTCGGCGCGTCCGCCCGGGTCCGCGGCGGCGGTCAACCGCAGCAGGGTCCCTTCGCGGACGCGTACGACGCAGCGGTCCGGACCGTCGACGTAGGCGACGAGCCCGCAGTACGGGTACCGCGCGAGCGCCTCCGAGGTCCAGGCACCGGGCGGGCCGACGCGCGGATCGTCCCCGGCCGCGCGCCGTACGACGATGTCCGCGACCGGGAGGAGGCCGGTCTCCCACGTCTCCTCGTCGACCACCGTGTGGGCGTGGGTGTGGGCACGGGCATGGGCGTCCTCGGCCGGGTCCTCCGCCTGGTCGGGCCCGCCGTTGGCCTGGGTGTGGCGGATCACCGAGACCTCCGGCGGCGCCTCGCCGAGCACCCTGGTCAGCGCGCGGACCGGCGCGGTACGGCGGTCCGGTTCGAAGGGCGGCAGCGGCAGCGGGGCGAGCAGCGCCGGGCGGCCCGCGGGCTCGGCCATGCCTATGAGGTCGTAGAACAGGCGGCGCAGGAGCGCGGCCGACTCGCCCGGGGACGAACTGGTCTGCTCCGCCAACTCCTTGTACCGCTCGGGTTCGTGGGCCGCGATGGCCCCGTCGATCTGCGCCCGCAGGCTGCCGCGGCGCAGCAGCCGGGGAGCCGTACGGCCAAGGGCGGCCACCGGGGAGAACGGGTCGAGGTCCTCCTGCGGGAACGCGCCGAGCAGCACGGGGACGCCGATGGACGCCGCGTAGTAGGTGACGCTGCTGTGGTCTCCCAGGACGCAGTCGGCCGCGATCAGCGCCTGCCGCCAGCCGTCGAGCGGGTCGATCGCGTCGAGCCCGGCTCGCCGGGCACCGTCCAGCCAGGCGCGGACCTGTCCCGGGCCGTGGCCGTACCAGATGTTCGGGTGCAGCACCGCGGTGGTCCGGTACTCGTCGGCGGGCAGTTCGGCGGCCAGGCGGGAGAGCAGCCAGGGCAGCAGATCGGCCGCGCCGGTCGCGCCGGTCGTGCCGGTCGCCTCGCCGCCGAAGAGGGAGCGTGGTGACCACGTCGAGCTGACGACGATCAGCCGCCGGCCCGGTCCTACGCCCAAGGCGCGCCGGAAACGGTCGCGTTGGGGGAGGGCGGCGAGGATCCGGTCGTAGCAGGGGTCTCCCGCGAGGACGGCGGTGGGGGCGGCCTCGGGGCAGGACGCGCGCAGGCGCTCCAGTTGTTCCGGGTGCGACAGGACGGTGGCGGTGGCGAGGGGGCGCCCGTCCTCAAGGAGCCAGTCCGGCGACATACCGAAGACCGGCTCCCGGCTCCCGGCTCCCGGCTCCCGGCTCCCGGCTCCCGGCTCCCGGCTCCCGGCTCCCGGCTCCCGGCTCCCGGCTCCCGGCTCCCGGCTCCCGGCTCCCGGCTCCCGGCTCCCGGCTTGGCCAGCCTCTTATTGTATCCGACTCCGTGTGACAGTATGGCCAACTTGCCCTGGAATGGCCTTAGTTCGCCTCCGTAGCTGGCCGCGACCACCAGGTCGAACTCGGTGTCCTTGGCCTGTTCCCAGGGCAGTACCGGCAGTTCGGCCCGCGCCAGCAACTCGGGTACGCCGGCCAGGAACGGGGACGATCCCGTGCAGGTGGCGAACAACTGCACGCGCACGTCGTCGTGGAACAGGGGCAGCACGTCCAACAGGCGAGTCGCGGACGTCACGTTGTGCACGACGAACAGGACGCGGCGACAGCCCACGCGGGTGACCCACCGTTCGGCGTCCTCGCCCACTGGTACGCGCAACCGCGCTGCCCCACCCATGATCCCCTGATCCCCGGCCCGTTTCCTTGACTTGATCGAGTTCTTCGCGTCCGTCGTCCCGCCTGATGCTATCGAGGCGCGTGTTCAAGGAACTCGGAGGTGGGAGAGGAGGGGTAGAGAGAGGGAGGAAAGAGGGCGAGATGGGAGAGGGCGTGCGGGTTCGGGGGGCCGGGCCGCGGCGGACGCCGAATGCGTGGACCGAGGTCAAGATGGCCGAAAGGCGTGCTCGCCCGCACCTGGTCGGGAAATCTGACCTAGTGTCAACAATGCCTGCTCCGGCGCCTGTTGTCCGGTTGGAGGGGCCCCGCGCGCAGGAGCGCCGAGGGGGACGCAGTGCCTTGGACCGATTCGTACGTGACGAACGACGGCGCACCAGTCCGGAGGCGGTGGTGAGCGCCCGGCCCGCGGTGCGGCGGGCTCGTATCCGTCCTGGTGGCCGTACCCGTACGCCGTTGAAGTCTCCGCGTCGTGCGACGTCCCGTACGTCGACGAAAACCCCGCGTCGCGTCGCGGCGAAGCCCCGGGGGCCCCGGCGGGTGGTGCTCGCCGTCGCGGCCGGCGGGGCCATCGGGCTCGGTGTGGCCGTGGGGCAGTGGCTGCTGGACAACTGGTGGCTGTTCGCCGTGCTCGCCGCCGTCGTGGGCGTGGCCGGTGGGGTGTGGCTCGTTCAGTGGGGGGTGAGCGCGCGCTGGCAGTGGGTGCACGTGCGCAGGCTGCGGTACCGGCTGCCCCAGCTCGACGGGCTCCACCACGAGGACTTCGAGTTCGCCGTACGGGACTTGATGCGCCGCGACGGCTGCGCGGACGCCGTCCAGGTGGGCGGGGCCGGGGACAACGGCGCGGACGTCATCGCGACCGATCCGCTCGGCAGGCGCTGGGTGATCCAGTGCAAGCACCGGCAGGAGGGCGCCGCGGGATCGTCGGTGGGCACCCCGGACCTGCACGTACTCAACGGCACCGGACGGCAGTTGCACGGCGGGGACGTCGTCGTCCTCGTGACGAACGGGCGCTTCACCGCCGGGTGCGCGCCGCTCGCGAAGTCCCAGAAGCTGCATCTCGTCGACCGCGGGACGCTGGGGGAGTGGGCGGGCGGGGCGCGGCCGTTGTGGGAGTTGCTCCAGCAGTTGCCTCCGGCGGGGTCGGGGAAGCGGACGGGGGTGTCTTGAGGGGGCGGGCGTGCCGGGGCGGCCGGACCTCGGCGGCCGGTCGTCGTCCGACACCGAGGGCGACACCGAGGGCGACACCGACGGCGCGGGGAGCAGGCCGCCTTGCGTCCGCCGCCCGGCGCGTCCCCGGCACCGGCCGTGGACTCCCGCTGCTGGGACGGCCGTTGGGGAGGCCGTTGGGGAGGCCGTTGGGGCGGGTGCCCGGCCCGGCCCGCAGGCCGTGCGAGCCCGTCGCGTTCGCCTCCGCCGTGCCGGGCGGGGTGCGGTGAGGCCCGACAGCCGGTCGGCCAGGATCCAGGTGCTGGTCGCCCGGCAGGCGGCCCGTCGTGGTGCCCGGGTCGGTGTGCTGGACGTGTGCACCGCGGCCGTGGCCGCGCTGCCGGTCGGCGGGGCCGGGCTGTCGGCGATGTCCAGGGGCGCGGGCAGCCATCCGCTGTGCAGCACCGACGACGTCAGCGAGCAACTGGAGGAACTCCAGCTCATGTTGGGCGAAGGGCCCTGCATCGAAGCCTTCGTGGACGGTTGCGCCGTCCTGGCCTCCGATCTGCTGGCCGGCCGGGTGCAGGACCACTGGGCCGTGTTCGCCGACGCGGCCCTGGAGGCCGGGGCCCGCGCGGTGTTCGCGCTCCCGTTGCAGATCGGCGCGATCAGCCCGGGGGTCCTGGACCTGTACGCCGACGTTCCGACGGTCCTGGACGCCGAGGAACTCGCCGACGCGCTGGCGTTCGCCGACCTCGCGACCCTGCTCCTGCTCGACGCCCGCATCGACGCGACGGGCGAGTCGGCGCTCGGACCGGCACCGGAGCACGGCTTCGACGACCTCGGCGGCTACCGGGCGGAGATCGACCAGGCCACCGGCATCCTCACCGTCCAGCTCGGCGTCGGCATCGACGAGGCGTTCGTCCGGCTGCGCGCGTACGCCTTCATGCGCGGACGCCGACTCGCCGACGTGGCCGCGGACTTGGTGGCCCACCGGCTCCGCTTCTCCCCGGAACCCGAGACGGACCCAACGGACCATACAGAGCACGAACCCTGACACACCGACGCACCGAGACGAACTGGCGTACCGCCCACCGGCGTACCGCCCACAGACGTTCCGACTATCGACGTACCGGCGCACCGACGCCGTCCAGCGGCCGAACCTGCCGCACTTCCCGCCCCTCCCCGGCGGGATTAGTCTCACACCGAGGGGTACCAAGGGTGTCACGATGAATCAGCAGCTCCTGGCCAAGACCTTCGTCGAACTGGCGGACAACCTGGTCGCCGACTTCGACCTGATCGACTTCCTGCGCCTGCTGACCGATCGCTGCGTGGGGCTGCTCGGCGCGAGCGCCGCCGGAGTGCTGCTCGCCGACCGGGACGGCGAACTGCGCGTGATGGCCGCCTCGGACGAACGCGTACGCCTGCTGGAACTCTTCCAGTTGCAGAACGACGAAGGCCCCTGCCTTGAGTGCTTCCGCACCGGCACACCGGTGACCGCCACCGACCTGAGCCTGGAGACCGTCCGTTGGCCGCGCTTCGCGGTGGCGGCCGGACGCAGCGGGTTCGGGGCGGTGCAGACCCTGCCGATGCGGCTGCGCGACGAGGTCGTCGGCGCCCTGAACCTGTTCCGCACCGCCCCCGGTCCGTTCGACCCGGCGGCCATGCCGGTCGCGCAGGCCCTGGCCGACGTCGCCACCATCAGCCTGCTGCAACAGCGTTCCGCGCTCCGCAGCACCGTCCTCAACGAGCAGTTGCAGACCGCGCTGAACAGCCGCGTCCTGATCGAACAGGCCAAGGGAAAGCTCGCCGAACGCCAAGGCGTCGACATGGAACGGGCGTTCACCACGCTGCGCGGCTATGCCCGGGCCCACAACCGGCGACTGTCCGACGTGGCCCGCGCGTTCATCGACGAATCCGAACCGCTCCCGGGGCTGGTGAACTGACCCCGGTCGGGGCCTGACCCCGGTCGGGGTTCCCGGCGCTCCGTGGGTGCCTGCCGCGGGAGCCATGGTTCCGGACAGCCGCCGCCGCGGTGGGCGGCGGCGGCTGTGGCCGCGAGGGTTGGAAGGCCCCCCCTCCACCGAGCCCTCGCGCGTGTCCTCCACGGCGGCGGGATGGTGAGAGCAACCCGTCTGGAAATGCCGGGAGGACGGAGCCTGGAGCCGCGCTCTCCGGCGATGCGGCTCCGGCCGGCTTCGTGTGCGACTCGGGGGCTGGGAGCCTGGTCGGGAAGGCTCACCGCCACCGGTACGGTCGCGGTTCCGTCTTCCCTGCGTGCAGCGTAGAGCAGATGCAGAAGGAGTGGAACAGGGCCTGACGTAGTCGTTCCGGTCCGGCGTCCAATGAGTCCGCGCAGGTGTCCGCGCATCGGCCTCGGCGCTCCGGGAACGACCTCCATAATGGCCTCAACAGGCCCTTGCCAGAACCTGGTTGGTCCCGGTCGGGCCCCGGTCAGACCCTCGTCACGTCGTGGGTGTCGTCACCCTCGTCACGTCGTGGGTGTCGTCGGCCATGACCTGGCGGCGCAGCCGGGTGCAGGTGCGGTTGATCAGGCGCGAGACATGCATCTGCGAGATGCCGAGCTGTAGGCCGATACGGGCCTGGGTCATCTCGCCGAAGAACCTCATGTAGAGGATCTGCCGCTCGCGTTCGGGCAGCGCCCGCAGCAGGGGGCGGAGCGCGTCGCGGTTCAGGACGCGTTCGAAGCCGGACTCCGTGCCGCCGAGGGTGTCGCTCAGCGGGCGGCCGTCGTCGGAGCGGCCGGAGCCGGCGTCCAGGGACACGGCGGTGAAGCTCTCCAGCGCCTCCTGGCCCAGCCGTACGTCCGCGACGGTCAGCCCGGTGTACACGGCGATGTCGTGGACGGAGGGTTCACGGCCGCCCAGCGTGGCGTACAGGGCGTAGTCGGCGGAGCGGACCTGGCCGCGCAACTCCTGTACGCGGCGCGGCACATGAACGACCCAGAGGTCGTCACGGAAGTGCCGTTTCACCTCGCCGAGGATCGTCGGGATGGCGTAGCTCGGGAAGGCGGTGCCCACGCTCGGGTCGAACCTGGACACCGCCTTGACCAGGCCGAGTTGGGCGACCTGCTGGAGGTCGTCGAAGGTCTCGCCGCGATGCCGGAAGCGCCGGGCCAGCCGTACGGCCATCGGCATCCAGGCGCGCACCACATCCTGCCGCAGCGCGGACCGCTCCGGGCCGTCCGGCAGGGCGGCGATACGGCGGAAGACGGCGTCGGTGTCCGGGGTGTCGTCGTAGACACGGACGGGGTGGGCGGCGCGGGCGGTATGGGCGGTGTGCGCGGTGCGCGGGCCTTGGGCCGGGGCCCGGATCGGGACCTGGATCGGGCTCTGGATCAGGCTCTGGGCCGGGCTTTGGGCCGGGCTCTGGAGTGGGTTCTGGATCGGGCTCTGAGTCGGGTGCTGGGCGCGGTCGTTCTGCATGGGAACGTGTCTCCCCGGTCGGTGGCGTCGCTCACCGTGGGAGCATGCGGACCGCAGCCCACTGGGGAGCAGCGACAGCTGCTCCCACGGGCGTGCCTCCGGTCCGAAGCACAGGGGGCGAGTTCCCGAACGGCCCGTGTTCAAACGGGAGTTCGGCCCTCGATCGAGATGCTCGACGCTCTCGACACCCTCGGCCCGCGACGGCCCCAAAGATCCCAGTGATCCCGGAGATCCCAGTGACCCCGGTGATCCCAGTGACCCCGGTGATCCCAGCGGTCCCGACAGCCTCGGCGACCCTGACGGCCCCGCGCCTCCCAACGGGCCCCGGCCCGGCCCAGGCCGGGGACTATGCTGGTGAACAGACGTCCCGGACCCCGGCGCCGCACCGTACATCGGCCACGATGGCACTCCCGCACATCTGCCGGTCTCCTGAACAGAGGCGCGCCATGGGCACTCCGCGGCAACCACACGAACCCGAGGGCCCGTCGCCGTCCGCCGCGAATGCCATGGGCGCCATGGACGCCATGGACACGGTACGGCTGCGTCGGCTGAACCGCTGGCAGGCCGAGGGCATGCGGGAGGACCTCGCGGACCTGTACGTGGAGTCCTCCGACGCCGTACCGGGCGAGGAATTCCCGGGCAGGCAGAGGTTCCTGAGCCGTCTCGCGGCCGACGTGAAGCTGCCCGGGTTCGACATGCTGGTCGCCGAGGCACGCTCCCTGACCGGCTGCGTCTTCGGCTTCCCGGTGCCGCGCGACGGCTCCTGGTGGCAGGGGTTCGACGGGCCGCTGCCGCAGAACCTGGAGCAACTGACCGCGTCCGGGCACGTGTTCGCGATCCTCGAAACCGTCGTCCATCCGCACCAGCACTCCCGCGGGCTCGCCCGCCGCCTCCAGGAACGCCTGCTCGCCGACCACCGGGCCTCGCTCGGCGTCACGTTGGTGGACGAGTCCGACAGCGCGGCCCGCTCGGCCTGTTCGGTCCTGGAGACGTGGGGCTGGCAGGACGTGGGCCGCATCCACCGTCCGCCCGGCCCAACAGCCCTACGGGTCCTGGTACTTCCTCTCGGCGAACGCACCCAGGACCATCCGGACGGCCTCGGCCACATCGACCGGACCTAATCGACCGGACGGCCTCGGACGGGCCCGGACAGCACCGGACGGACGGGCCCGGACAGCCCTGGACAAGGCGCCCGCCGCCTACCGCCCACCGCCCACCAAGAGGCTCAACGCCCACCGTCCGCCACCTGCATCCGCCGCAGCGCCCGGCTCAACTCCCGCCGTATCGGCTCCGGAAGCGCCTCGTGCTCCGTCGTGGCGACGAGGGCCGTGGCCACCTCCCGGAGCTTGATGTTGTTGCGCTGCGACACGTCCACCAGCAGGTCCCAGGCCCGCTGGCTGGAACAGGGCGCCAGGGCCATCACCATGCCGCGCGCCTGGTCGATCACCGCACGGCTGTCCAACGCCTGCACCAACTGCTCGTTGCTGGCGCGCAGTTCGACGACTTCGGCGAGCAGGTCCGGGTACGCGGGCGGAGCCACGGCGGTCAACAGCGGCCGCTCTTCGCCCGGCGTGGTCAGGTGGCGCATGGTGCGTACCTCCCAACACAGGTCTCACTGCCGAGGGGCCGGGGGCCGGGGCCTGTGCCGACAGCGTAACCCCGTCCGGAGACCGCGATCCGGCCAAATGTGGACCGGACAGGTGCGCATGCCGGAAAAATCAGGGCCCGAGTCCGCCACGGGCCGCGCCGATGTGGTTCGCTGGCGGCCTGCTCGATGTGCTCGACGTGCTCGATGTGTCCGACGCGCCCGGTCCCCGCGTGTGCCCTGCGGTGAGAGAAGGGTTGCGCCCATGCGGGTTCCGCTGCCGGTTCCGCGCACGCCGCTGCCGTCGGCCGTCTCCGGTACGACGGCTGCCGTCGTCGCCCGGTTCACCGGTCTCACCCACGCCTTCGCCCGCGCGCTCACGAGCCCCCTCGCCCCCGACGACTACCTCGGTCTGCTCGACCCGCTCCTCTCCGCCCGCCACCCCGCCGGCCGCGTGCTCGCCGTACGGCCGGAGGGCCCCGCCGCGGCCACCCTGGAGATCCGGCCGGGCCGCGGCTGGAGAGGCCACCGGGCCGGGCAGTACCTGCCGTTGGGGGTGGAGATCGACGGCGTACGGCACTGGCGGACGTACTCGGTCACCTCGCCCCCGGAGGTGCCGGGCCCGGGCCGCCGGACGCTGACCGTCACGGTCAGGGAGCACCCCGGCGGCCGGGTCTCCCCGCACCTCGTGCGCCGGACACCGCCCGGCACGGTGCTCCGACTCGGCCCCGCCCAGGGCGAGTTCACGCTCCCGGAGGGGCAACTGCCGTCGCGGATGCTGATGGTGACGGCGGGCAGCGGCATCACCCCGGTGGCGGGGATGCTGCGCGACCTCGCCCGCCGCCGCTTCCCCGGGCCCGCCCCCGACGTCGTCCTCCTGCACAGCGCGCCCGGTCCCGAAGCCTGCCTCTTCCGGGCCGAACTGGCGGAGCTGGCCGCCGAGTTGCCCTGGCTGCGGGTGGAGGTGCGCGACACCCGGGCCGTGGGGCGGCTCACCCCGGAGCACATCGGCGTGCTCTGTCCGGACTGGTCCGACCGGGAGACGTGGGCCTGCGGTCCGGAGGGGCTGCTCGACGCGTTGGCGCGGCACTGGGCGGCGGGCGGCGCCGGTGCGCGGCTGCGCGTGGAGCGCTTCCGGCCGCTGCCGCCGCTCCCGGTGGGCGCGGACGTGCCCGGCGGCCGGGTCCGGTTCGACCACAGCGGAGTCGAGGCCGACTCGGCGGCGGCCGTCCCCCTCCTGGAGACCGGCGAGGCGGCGGGGATCGCGATGCCGTACGGCTGCCGCCGGGGGCTCTGCTTCGGCTGTCTCGTCCCGCTGGTCCACGGGCGCGTCCGCGACCTGCGGACCGGTGAAGTGCACGGTGAACCCGGCGAGTTGATCCAGACCTGCGTCAACGGTGCGGCAGGTCCGCTCGCCCTCGCCCTCTAGGCCGCCAGGGCCTGACCGACAGGGCCTCCCTCATGCCCTCTCAAGGAGCCTGCGATGCCCACATCCACAACCGCCGTATCCCTCAAGCTGGTTGAGCCGCTCAAGGAACAAACGGAGCCGCTCGAAGAACAAACAGGGTCGCTCAGGGAACAACCGGGCCCGCCCGAAGCGCACATGAAGCCCTCCGACCACCGCACGGACCTGCTCGGCCACGAACTCGACCAGATCCGCGCCGAGTTCGTCGCGGCGCGCGGCGCGGCGGACGCCCACTACATCCACGCGGTGATCGCCGCCCAGCGCGCCCTGGAGACCGGCGGCCGTGTCGCCCTCGCCGTATCCCTCTTCCCGCCCGCCTGGCTGGCGGGCACCGCGATGCTGACCACCGCGAAGATCCTGGAGAACATGGAGCTGGGCCACAACATCCTGCACGGCCAGTGGGACTGGATGGGTGACCCGGCGATCCACTCCACCACCTGGGAGTGGGACTTCCTCACCCCCGCCGACGCCTGGAAGCACACCCACAACCACCTGCACCACACCTACACCAACGTCGTCGGCCTCGACCGCGACCTCGGCTACACGGTCCTGCGCATGAGCCCGGACCAGCGCTGGCGTCCGGTCCACCTCCTCCAGCCGCTGTACACCGCCCTGTTGGCGCCCGCCTTCGAGTGGGGCATCGCCCTCTACGACCTGGAGGCGGACGCGGTGCCGTCGGGCGGCAAGAGCGTGCGGTCCCTCCTCGGCGACCTGGCGGGGCTGGCCCGCAAGGCGGTGCGCCAGTCGGCCAAGGACTACGTCCTCTTCCCGCTGCTCGCGGGCCCGTCCGCGCTGCCCTGCCTGGCCGGCAACGCCACCGCGAACGTCCTGCGCAACATCTGGGCGCACACCGTGATCTTCTGCGGCCACTTCCCCGGCGACGTCCAGACTTTCGCGTACGACGAGGAGCGACTCGACGGCGAGACGCGCGGCCAGTGGTACCTGCGCCAGATCCAGGGCTCCGCGAACATCGAGGGCGGCCCCCTCCTGCACCTGCTCACCGGCAACCTGAGCCACCAGATCGAGCACCACGTCTTCCCCGACCTGCCCAGCAACCGCTACGCCCAACTCGCGCCCCGGGTACGGGAGATCTGCGACCGGCACGGCATCGCGTACGTGAGCGGACCCCTGTGGCGCCAGTACGCGTCCATGTGGGGGCGCGTCCTGCGCAACGCGCTGCCGTAGGGAAGACGGCGTAGGAGAAACACAACGGCGTAGGAGAAACGCCACGTCGTAGGAGAAATGCAGAGGGCCGGTCGGCGTTCCCCCGTTCGTTTCCCCCGTGGGTGGCCCGCGGACCGCGTGAAAACGCCGTACGCAGGCCGAACGTCGCCGACCGACCCTCTCCCCCGATATGAAAGTTAGGTTATCAAGCTTTGATCTCCTGCTCAAGTGGCTAAAGTTAGGTGGACTCAGTTGTCCGTGCCCTCCAGGAGCCCGAGCGTGCCCCCTCGTATCTTCGAACCCCGCCGCGTCCGGCTCGAACGGCTGGCCGCGGAGCTCACGCAGGAGGAGGCGGGCGCCCTCATGGGGGTGAGCGGTGTCGCCGTCGGCAACTGGGAGAGCGGGAAGAAGACGCCCGACCCGGAGAAGCTGCCCGCCCTGGCCCGGGTGCTCCAACGCGATCTCGACGACCTCTTCCCGCGCGAGGGCCCGCCCGACCTCGCGGACCTGCGCTGCGACGCCGGGTACGCCCAGTACCGCACGACGGACATCATCGGCACCCGCAGCGCCGCCCCCGTCAGCAAGGCCGAACGGGGACTCCGACGCCTCGACCCGCAGTACGTGCCGCTGCTGGCGACGGCGTACGGGGTGAGCGTGGACGCGCTGCTGGCGGCGCAGGAGCGGTCGTTCGGGCGGGGTGCGGAGGGGGCCGCCGAGAGGTTCAGCGGGCCAACTGCCGTCGCCGCCAAGCCCGTTGCGCCGCAGTCACAGGCGCAGCCGCAGCCGCAGCCGCAGCCGGAGACGGAGCCGGAGACGGCACCGTCCGGGGTGGCGTCCGACATCCCCTCCTCCCTCTCCGGCCGCATCGCCTACCTCGACGACCATCTCCGCGGCCAGGGGCAACTCCCGCCCGACGACGCCGAGATCGCGCGGACCGTCAACGAACGGGCCGGGGCCGTCGTCGTATCCGCCGCGGACGTACGGGACTTGCGCGACGGCGCCCCGTTGCGCAGGGCCATGCCCCCGGTGCTGATCGACGGGCTGGCGCAGGCGTTCGGGGTCGTGCCGCAGTTCTTCCAGCCCGACCAGGAGGCGGTGCGGGAGATGGCCGCCGGGTTGCAGATGCTCGCGCTGCTGCGCAGCGGCCGGATCGGCGCCGTCGGCGCCCGCAGCGGCGACGGCGAACCCAGCCCGGAACTCGTCCAGTTCGTCGACGGCCTCCTCGACGACATCGACGCCGGGAAGCTCCCCGGCACGGGTGGCACGGGCGCCGACCTCGACTGATCCGTACCCCCTCTTACGGCTGGGCGCCGATCTCCACGTACGCCAACGTCCCCTTCTCCCGGGCCTCCAGCGCCGTCCGCAGGAGCCCGAGCAGGTGGGGCGGGGCCAGTTCGGCGAGGGCGGTGCCGTCGACCGGGGCGAAGCGGTGTTCGCCCAACTCCTCGGCCTGGAGGGTGATCGACGCCTGCTGCTCCTCGCTCAGGACGCCGCCGTCGAAGATCACCATGTTGCGCATGTCCTTGCCGGGGATCGCCACGCAGGCCACCACGAGGGCGGCGGCCGGCTCGACGTCGATGCCCAACTCCTCGCGCACCTCCCGGGCCGCGGCCTGCCGGAACGTCTCGCCGGGCTCCACCCGCCCGCCGGGGAGGTTCCAGTACTCCTTGTACGTCGGGTTGACGATGAGCAGGTCGCCCGCGGCGTTGAAGCACATCACGCCGGCGGAGAGGGTGGGGGCGGTTGTGGTGGGGGTGCTGGTGGTCACGGTTCTTTTTTCTCCGAGAGGTTCGAGCGGAAGGAGTTGGTGGGGGAGTGGGGAGTACGGCAACGGGGCGGCGGCCCTACGCCGTCGTCGCCGGTCGTAGCAGCGCCAGTGCCGCGTCGCGGCGGAGGGTGCGGTACGTCGCCGTCGCCCGCAGCAGCCGTGGCAGGTAGCTGTCGAAGTCGTCCTCCAGGCCGGGGAGGGAGTCGGCGGGGGCGCGGTGGGCCGGGGTGCCCGTCTGCCGGGCGTGCAGGGCGCCGGTCATCCAGTAGGCGTCGGCGAGCGCCCTGGCCTCGGCGCCCGCCCCGCGTTCCCGTTCGGCGAGCGCCACCGCACGCGCGTACAGGCCCTCGGGGGCGTAGTGGCTGAGGGTGCGGTTGGCGTCGCTGATCTCCGTGACGTACCGCTCCAGCCGCAGATACGGCGGCGGGTCGAGCCGCAGCAGGTCCCGCAGGCGGTTGAGGCGACGGCTGAACCGGCGGCCGGGCAGCAGATCGCTCGGGCGGCGCAGCACGACCTCCGGGATCGCGGTCGCCATCTCGTGCCACAGGGGATAGATCTCGTTGAGGGTGAGGACGGTCCGCCAGCGGCTGATGCCGGCCTGGGTCGCCGGGGCGATCGAGCCGAGCGTGAACAGCAGGAACGTCGCGTACAGCAGGGTGTCCGTGACGTTCTCCTGGACCTGGTTGACGTGCGCGGACACCGGCTCGAACGTCACGAGGAAGGTGAACGCCGTGCGGATGACGGCGTAGATCACGGCCAGGCCCATCGCGACCGACATCATCATCAGACCGGTCAGCAGCGTCCACCGCTTCGCGCCCGCGCGGACCGTGCGCCGGGCGCGCAGCCACGCGTTGCCCCACTGGTAGCCGCAGACGGCCGCCGCGCCGCCGACGTAGAGGTAGAACAGGCCCAGGTAGACGGGGAGTCCGGGCTGTCCGGCGTAGCGGGCGACCAGGTAGAACGTGCTCGTGTCCGGGTCGTGCAGGGCGAACACGAACACGCCCGCCATGACGAGGATCGTCGCCACGGACGCCTTCGTCGCGATGCGGTGGACGGCTTCGGCCACGCGCACGCTGCGGGGGAGGGGTGCGGTCTCGGCGGGCGTCCCCGGCGTCTCCGGTGTCCCTGGCGTCGCTGGAGCCGCCGGCACTGAGCGGTAGATCGTACTGACGTACCGGAGCAGCACGCAGATGCCGATGATGGCGACGCAGTGCTTGAGCAGATACGACAGGTCGGTGACGCCGAGGTCGTCGGCGGCCTCCCGGACGGCGCCGTTGCGCAGCATCCAGGACCCGGCGAGGGCGGCGAACGCGCCCCACAGCGACCGTTCGCGGGAGTGCCCCCGCAGCGCGGCCGGAATGCGCCAGAGGGCCTGGAAGAGCAGCAGGCCGATGATGAGGTACGAGATGGCGTCAGCCACGGTGGTCCTTCGGTCTGCGGGGGCCCGCTATCGGCCGGGACAAGGATTCCTCCAGGTTGCGCAGGGGGGCGTCGTCGGTGATCAGGGCGTCGCGCGCCGCGTGGGCGAGCAGGTCGGCCAAGGTTTCGGCGCGGGCCTCGGCGTGCGTGGTGTAGCCGCCGCGCATCTGGATCGCGCCGCTGGCGAACAGCCGGTCGACCGCTTGTGCGGGCATGCCGGGTACGAGGTCGCCGAGCTGGTCCCGGGTGACGGCGGCGCCCGTGTCCTCGCCGTCGCCGAGCCAGAGATGCGCCAATTCGTGCAGAACGATCTTTTTCCGGTGGAACTTGGGTATGTCCCCGACGTGCAGAATCAGGTCGAGGGGCCGTTCGCGGTGTTTTATCCACAGCCCGCAGGCGCCGGTGTGTCCGGGTACGTCGGCGGGAAGTTCGACCAGTCGGATTTGCCGGCCGCGCACCTTCTCGATGTTGGCGATGAAACCGGCCATCGTGAACGGCTCCGGCAGCGGCATCCCGTCCAGGATCGCCCGGCACTCACGATGCAGCACGCGCGGTGACAGCGGATCTCGACGCCCCCACATTGCATTCCTCGGAATCCGGCCGAATATGGCGGTCAAATATACCGAGCGCCTCTCCGGTCATCAAGGTGCCGAAGTTCCGGATCGCGCCATCCGTACCGTGTGCGATGTGACTTGATATGGCGTCATATTCACGGAAAGGGGCGTTTGTTCCCACTCCTTGCGAGGCGCGGGCCTCAATCCGGAAGCGGAACATCCGCCGCGCGCACCAGCACCGCCGAGCGCGTGCCGATCCGCAGCCGTTCGAGCGGGCGCAGCGGCGCCACCGGGATCTTGCGGGCGCGGTCGGCGACCGCGATCACGGCGTGCGGCGGCAGCACGGCGGCCAGCGAACGCAGCAGCGCGGGCACCGGCCGCTCGGGCGCCTGCCCGCCCCAGTGGGTGCGTTCCCCGTAGGGGACGTCCATGACGACGACGTCCGGGGCCGCGCCGCGGAGGCCCGCCGAGGCGAGCAGCGCGGACAGCGAGGCCGGGTCGAAGACGTCGGCCCGCCCGGCGCTCCACGGCAGCGCGCCGCCGTCCTCGGCCAGGCGCCCGGCCAGCCGGTGGGCCGCCCGCGCGGCCTCGGCGTACGCCGGCTTGTCGAACCGGACGCTCAGCTCCAGGCGCTCCCGCTCCCGGTCCAGCAGGCCCTCCGGGCTGAGCAGCCGCAGGTTCTTGCGGGCCAGCGACAGCGTCTCGCCGTCCACGTCGGAGGCGACGACCCGGCCGATCGTACGACGATGGCACCACCCCAGGACGGTGGCCAGGTGCCCGCTGCCGCAGCAGGGGTCCCAGAGGGTCACCCCCGGGCCGGAGCCGGGACCCGTAGGGGTGGGGAGGTGCTCCAGCGCCCGCAGGAAGAGTTCCGTCGCGAGCCGCACCGGGAACGCCGGATGGTTCGGAGCGGAGTGCAGCACGAACCCCGACGCGAAGTCGGAGCCGTCCGACCGCTCGGTGGCGTGGCGATAGGGCACCGTCGGGGATCTCTTCCGGTCGGGGCGGCGGGTTGGACGGGGAGGGGCGGGGAGGGAGAGGGAGGCGGGTTCGTTACGACCGCGAAAGCACCCAAGGTGACCGCGGAAGCGCCCCGGGCGACCGCGGAAGCACCCAAGCGACGTCGTACCCAACGCCGTACCGAATGCCGTGCCGACCGCCGTACCGGAATCCCCCGTACACCCGCCGACTCACCCGCGCCCCCCACCCCTCACCGGTAGTTGACGAACTGGAGCGCGAAGTCCAGGTCCTTGCCCTTGACCAGGGCGATGACCGTCTGGAGGTCGTCGCGGCTCTTGCTGCTGACGCGGAGTTCGTCGGCCTGGACCTGGGCCTTGACGCCCTTGGGGCCCTCGTCCCGAATGATTTTGGCCAATTTCTTGGCGTTGTCCTGGGAAATACCCTCCTGGATCGTCCCGGTGATCCGGTATTCCTTGCCGGACAGCTTCGGTTCGTCCGTCTCCAGCGCCTTGAGGGAAATTCCGCGCTTGACCAGCTTGCCCTGGAACACGTCGAGAATGGCCAGTACCCGGGACTCGGAGTTGGCCCGCATCTCGATGTTCTCGCCCGACCAGGCGATGGACGCGCCCACGTTCTTGAAGTCGTAGCGGCTCGCCAGCTCGCGGGCGGTCTGGCTGACGGCGTTGTCGACCTCCTGCCGCTCGACCTTCGAAACGATGTCGAAACTAGAGTCGGCCATGCTCTTCTGCTCTCCTTGATCGAATGACGCGGTCCGACGGCGACGGCCCACGCGCCCGCGCTCCCGCGTCCCGCGTCGCGGTGCCACCGCTCCGCCACCGCCGCTGCCGAGTGCTCAGCCTAGCCGCGGAGGCCGGCAGCGAGCCGTCGGCTCCGGTGGAGACGGTCCCGCCCGCGCCCTGGAGGTGGCCCCCACGCGTTCCTGGAGACGGCTCCGCCCCGCCCCAACCAACACACCTGAGTTATTGGTTGATCATTCATCACGGGGACATCCACCGCGAACCGGATCGTCAACAGGCATCGGCAACCCTGAACCAGGCATGTCAAGCTGATGGCTCCCCACGCTCCTCCCCCCCCCGTCAGGAGAACCCGGTTCAGTGAAGAGAATCTCGCGCCTGCGCAAGGCGTCGCTCGCCGTCGCCGGTGCCGCCGCCCTGGTCGTGGCCTTCCCCGGCAGCGCCCTCGCCGACCCGCCCAAGGCCCTGCCCGCCAACGCGGACGCGCTGGAGACCAAGTGGCAGCCGGCGTACGACTACGACACCGACGGCTGCTACTCCACCCCCGCGATCGGCCCCGACGGGACCATCAACGGCGGTCTCAACCCGTCCGGTTCGCCGAGCGGCGAGTGCCACGACAAGTCCGACCTGGACAACACCAACGGCTACTCGCGCGAGAAGTGCAACAACGGCTGGTGCGTGATCCTCTACGCGCTCTACTTCGAGAAGGACCAGGCCACGATCGGCGGCCACCGCAACGACTGGGAGCACGTCGCCGTCTGGGTGCAGGACGACCAGGCGAAGTACGTCTCCACGTCCAACCACGGCAGCTTCACCGTGCACGCCGCCAGTGACGTCCGCTGGGACGGCAACCACCCCAAGATCGTGTATCAGAAGGACGGCCTGAGCACCCACGACTTCCGGCTCGCCAACGCGGGCGACGAGCCGCCGGAGAACGACTACGGCACCTGGCAGTACCCGCCGCTGGTCGGCTGGAACGGCTACCCGGCCGGTCTGCGCGACAAGTTGAGCGCGTACGACTTCGGCAGCGCCAACTTCGGTCTCAAGGACGCCAACTTCGTCGACCACATCACGAAGGCCATGCCGTCGGGCATCACGTTCGACCCCAACGCCTGATCCCTGCTGATCCCTGCCGCTACGGCATCTCCGCGGCACGGTCTCTACGGCGCCATCTCTACAGCGCTATCTCTACAGCGCTATCTCTACAGCGCCATCTCTACAGCGCCATCTCTACGGCACGGCGTCCTTCGGTGTCCTTCGTCCTCCGGTGCCCTGCGGCGGCTTCGACGGGCGGGGCGCATCCCCGGTGGGGTGCGCCCCCGGTCGTCTAGGATCCCCGTCATGCCACCGGGACCCTCCGCCCCCGACGCGCCCCACCCACCGCGAACACCGCGAACGCCCACGTCGCAGCCGCCCGCACCGGGGACCGGGCCCGCGCAGGGGACGACGCCCGCACCGGGGACCGCGCCCGCGCAAGGGACGACGCCCGTGCCGGGGGCGAAGCCTGCCCCCAGAACAGCGACCCCCGCCCCACCCCCCACGATCGCCGACGTGGCCCGAGTGGCCGCCGTCTCCAAGACCACCGCGTCGGACGCCCTGCGCGGCCACGGCCGGGTCGCGGGCGCCACCCGTCAGGCCGTGCTCGACGCCGCCGAACACCTCGGCTACGCGCCCAACCGCAGCGCCCGCAGCCTGCGCACCTCCGTCACGGACACCATCGCGCTGCACATCCCGGAGTTCCTGACCAGCGCCGAGTACTACATGTCGTTCGTCTTCGGCGTCGCCGAACAGGCCGCCCGCGCCGGACTGAACGTGACCCTGGTCTCCTCCGGCCAACTCCCGCACCGCGGCGCGGTCCCGCAGGTCGACGGCATCGTGCTGTGCGACCCGGCCGCGGGGGACCCGGTCGTCGACCAGCTGATGAACTCCGGGCTCCCGGTGGTCACGGCGGAGCGGTACGTCGGCGACAAGGAGGCGACCGGCGTCGTCTGGTCCGACCACGCGACGTCCCTGACCGGTCTCCTCGACCACCTGCACGCGCGCGGGGCCCGGCGCCCGGCGTTCGTCGCGTCCGACACCACCTCGGACTGGTCCCTCACCCACCAGCGCACGCACGCCCGTTGGTGCGCCGAGCACGCCGTGCCCCGGCTGCTGCGCAAGGTGCCCTTCGGCTCGCCGCCCGAGGTGCACCAGGCCGTCGTACGCGAACTGCTCGCCACCGCACCGGAGTTGGACGCGATCGTGTTCGCCGCGGACGGCGCCGCCGCTGCCGTCCTGCCCGAACTGCGCGCCGCGGGCCGCACCGTCGGCGACGACCTCCTGCTCGCCTCCTGCGTCGACAGCACCGCCATGCGCACCGCCGAACCGCCCGTCACCGCCGTCGATCTGAGGCCGCGCACCATGGGCGCCGAGTGCGCGCGGCTGCTCTGCGAGATCCTCTCCGGCGAGGTCGCGCGCGGCACCGAGCGGACGCTGTCGATCGAGATGCGGGTCCGGGCGTCAACAGGGCTGTGACCTTGGGCGGTTTCGTGAGAAACGGGTAAGCATGGGCCTATACGAGTTGAAACCCATTGGCGCAAGAGCAACGGTCGTACTCAAGGAACACTCATAGTGAACGGCTAGCATCGCGGAGATGGATGATCGTCGGTCAGGATGAGGTGGGTGTCGTGTCGCGGACGGAACTGCCGAAGTCGTCGGAGCGGCGGGAGCAGGACGGCGGCCCGTTGCCGGACGCCCGGACCGAGCCCGCAGGCGCCGCCGCCCCCGCCTGGCCGCGCATCGCCGTCACCGTCGTCACCCTCGGGAACCGGCCCGACGAGGTCGACGCGCTCCTCGCCTCCGTCGCCAAGCAGGACGTGCCGCCCGCGCGCATCGTGATCGTCGGCAACGGCTGCCCGCTGCCCGAGTTCACCGAGCGGCTCGGGCTGCCCGGCGAGGTCACCGTCGTCGAGACGGACGAGAACCTCGGCTGCCCCGGCGGCCGGAACGTGGCGCTGGCCCGGCTGCGCGAGTTCGCGGACACCGACGTCGTCGTCGAACTCGACGACGACGGACTCCTCGTCGACGCGGACGTACTGCGGCGGGTGGGGGAGTGGTTCACCGCCGACCCCCGGCTCGGCATCATCGCGTTCCGCATCGCCGACGAGGAGGGCGTGACCCAGCGGCGGCACGTGCCGCGCATAGGAGCGGCCGATCCGCTGGTCGGCGGGCCGGTGACCCAGTTCCTCGGTGGCGCGCACGCCTTCTCGCTGCCGATGATCGCCGAGATCGGCGACTGGCCCGCCGAGTTCTTCTACGCGCACGAGGAGACCGACCTCGCCTGGCGCGCCGCCGACGCCGGCTGGAACATCGAGTACGTGCCCGAACTGCTCCTCCAGCACCCGCGCACCTCACCCGCCCGGCACGCCGTCTACTACCGCATGACCGCCCGCAACCGCGTCTGGCTGGTACGCCGACGGCTGCCCCTTCCGCTGATCCCGCTCCACCTGGGCGTCTGGATCGGCGTCACCCTGCTGCGCACCCGCTCGAAGGCCGGCCTGCGCGCCTGGGCGGCGGGCTTCACGGAGGGCTGGCGCACATCGGGCGGCGAACGCCGCCCGATGCGCTGGCGCACGGTGTGGCGGCTGACGCGACTGGGACGACCGCCGGTGATCTGAGCGACGGGGATCCGGGCGACGGGGACGGTGTCCACCTCGTCGCCGGTACGTCGTCGGCCTCGGCGTAGGTCTCGGATCCGGCCACGGCGGCGACACTCCCCCGAGCTACGCGTGTAACCACGCACCGACGGGCCGGATCCGATGACGTGATCAGATCAGCTTCCGCCAACAGATCGCTAACATGACCAACGTTCAACGGGTCCTGATCGGAACTGAAGGACCAGAACCGAAGAAAGTCGGAACACGACGGGCCGAACACGGCGAACCGAGCCGCGGCCGTGCGGAAGGACGGCGGGCGGCACTATGCGGGACGGGCTGCGGTTCGGGCTGCTCGGCCCGCCGGTCGTGTACGACGGCGACGGCGTCGTCCGGCCGATCGGCAGCGACAAGATGCGCGCCCTGCTGGTCGCGCTGCTCCTGGAGCCCGGCCGGGTCGTCTCCGTGGACGCCCTCAAGGACGCGCTGTGGGGCGGGGCGCCCCCGGCCTCCGCGCAGGCGTCGCTGCAGAACCACGTCACCCGGCTGCGCCGTCTCCTCGGCGACGACGACCCCGCCCGGCTGCGCGCCGTACCCCCCGGCTACCTGCTGCGCGTCGGCGACGGCGAACTCGACGTCCGCGTCTTCGAACGCCACGCCGCCGGTGCGCGCGAGGCGCACGCCGCCGGGGAGTGGGAACGGGTCCTGTCCGCCTGCGCCGCCGCCCTCGCCCTGTGGCGCGGCACCCCGCTGAGCGGACTCCCGCCCGAGACCGGCACCCGGGCCCTGGTGCAACGCCTGGAGGAGGCCCGCCTCCTCGTCCTGGAGTGGCGCTACGACGCCGAGCTGTACGTCGGCGACGCCCGACTGCCCGCACTGGTACCGGAGTTGGCGGCCCTGGTCGCGGAACATCCGCTGCGGGAGGGGTTCCACCGCCTGCTGATGCTGGCCCTGCACCGCACCGGCCGCCGCGCGGAAGCCCTCGCCGTCCACCGCGACCTCCGCGAACGCCTCGTCACCGAACTCGGCGTCGAACCGGGCGCCGCGGTCCGGTCGGCACACGTGCAGATCCTGCGGGCGGGGGATCCGGTGCGGCCCGCACGGCCGACGGTGCCCGCGTCTGTGTCCGCGTCCGCGTCCGCGTCAGTGTCCGCCCCGGCCCACTCCACGACTCGGCCGGGGACTCCCGCCGGGCCTCGGCCGGGGACCGGGGCCGCGCCCCAACCGACCGCGGTCACGGCCCCCGAGCCCGCTCCCGGCCCTGACGCTGTCCTTGCCCCTGCCCCTGCCCCGG
>LJCV01000285.1 GCA_001298575.1 Actinobacteria bacterium OK074 | reverse complement strand
GGCGGCGGCCCGGCGGCGCGCGCGGGCCGCCGAGGGGTTCGTGGCGGCGGGGCTGCCCTGGTTCGCCGTCGAGTACGAGGCGCGGCTGACGGGCCTGGCGCGGCAGCTCGGCGACGCGGACACCGCCGTGGCGGCGGCGCGGGCGGCGCTGGCGCACGGCGAGGAGCACCTGGAGCCCGTCGGGCAGGCGCAGTTGCACCTTCAGCTGGCCGAGGTGCTGGCGGCGACCGGGCACTTCACCGAGGCCGCCGAGCACGCCCTGGAGGCCGCGCACTGGGCCGACGCGGCGGGCGAGAGCACCACGTTCGGCGCGTGGGCCCGGCACCAGCTGGGCGGGCTCCTGCTGCGGCAGGGGCGGCCCGCGGAGGCGGCGGAGATCCTGGAGTCGGCGCTGCCCGACCTGAGCGTCGAGCGGCACGGCGACGGCGCGATCGTCCAGACGCAGTGGTGGCTGGGCGACTGCCACACCGAGATGGGCGAGCACCGGCAGGCCGCCGAACGGTGGCTTCAAGCTGCCGAGATCGCCCGCCAGTGGCCCGAACAGCGCGACCACGCGGCCCTGGCGCACCTGGCCGCGGAGGCCCTGGGCAACGCGGGGCTGCCCGCGGAGGCCGACCAGGCGTACGCGCGCGCGGGCGCCCTGTGGCGCCAGGTGGGCAATCCGCAGGGGCTGGTCCGCTCGCTGCGGGCCCGCGCCTGGCTGGCGTTGCAGGGCGAGGCCGGGGCGGACGGCGCTCGGGAGCTGATGGCGGAGGCGGTGCGGGAGTGCCGGGAGACCGCCGCGGCCGTGGCCGACGACGAGGCGGCCGGCGCCGAGGCCGTCGCCGAACTCGGGCACACCCACCGGCAGTTCGGGGACCTGCTCGCGCGGTCGGCCGGCGAGGACGCCGAAGAGGACGGCATCCGGGCGGTGTTCGAGGAGGCCCTCGGCCAACTGACCGAGGCCGCCGCCGTGTTCGCCTCGCTCGGCGAGGAGGCGCTCGACTTCCGGGCGGGCGCGGAACTCGCCGCGGGCTGGCTGGAGGCCGACCTGGGGCGCCCGGCGGAGGCCGCCGCACGCGCGCGTGCGGTGCTGTCCGCGTGCGCGGGGGCCGAGGAGCTGACCGGACGGGTGGCGGAGGCGGAGCGGCTGCTGGGGTCGGTGGCCGGGTAGCGCGGTAAGGGTGGGCACACGCGCGTGTGCCCACCCCCACCTGTGCGTGCCGTTCGTCAGGACAGGATCGTGGTGTCGCCCGTCCCGCCGGAGATCCAGTCCATGCCGGGGCCGCCCGAGATCGAGTCGTTGCCGCTGTTGCCGTAGATCACGTCGTCGCCGCTGTTGCCGTAGATGAAGTCGTCGCCCGTGCCGCCGTAGAGGGTGTCGTTGTCCTCGCCGCCGTAGATGTGGTCGGCGCCGGCGTTGCCGTAGATGGTGTCGTCGCCGCCGTCGCCGTACAGGCCGTCGGTGCGCTGCCCGGTGTCGGTGCCCGCGATGACGTCGGCGCCGGGGCCGCCGTGGCAGGTGTACGCGCACTCCCCGAGGACGTCGTTGCCGGGACCGCCGAACGAGCCCTCGGCGTACACGCCGCCGCCACCGTAGACGTGGTCGTCGCCGCTGTTGCCGTACAGCACGTCCCTGCCGTGGCCGGTGATGGTGTCGTTGCCGGTACCGCCGTTGATCACGGTGTACGCGATGCTGTTGTCGGTGACGGTCGCGCTGTCGTCGCCGTCGCCCAGGTTGACGATCAGCGAGGTGAGGTAGGACGCCTCGTCGGCGGGCGCCAGGATGTCGCACTCCACCTTGGTGTCGTCGGTGGAGTCGGGCAGCGCGCAGCCCGCGCCGGGGGCGATCGGCACCGTGTCGTCGAGCGTGAAGACGTAGTACGGCAGCGTGGAGTCGGGGTCGGTGGCGCCGATCTTCACGGACACGGTCAGGTCGTTGGCCTGCCCGTCGGCCGCGTCGTACGTAAGAACGTTGTTCTGGATGCCCGCGGTGGCCGGTGCCGCGGCGGCCTGCGCGGAGACCGCGAACGGCAGCGCGAGGGCCGTGCCGGCGGCGGCCAGCGCGGTCGAGACGGCGATACGGCGTCGAGCCGCGAACTTGCGTTCGATAAGCATGTGCGTCACTTCCAGAGGTGCCGGTGGACGGTGTCCAGGTCCGGTGGACGGAGCCGTGAGGGGGTCCCCTCGGGAACGCGTCGACGCGTTCCGCCCGGTGCCGCGCCTTCGCACACGCGCCCACCGGACACCCATGACGACCGGGTGACCCCTGGGATGGTTGTGGCGTTCTCCCGCATCGGGCCACGGACGGCCCCTTCAGGCACCTCCCCGGACGCCCCCGCCGGTCCTCCCGGTCACACTCCGGTGCCCCCGGGAAGCTCAGGGAAGCTCAGGGAAGCTCCCGGCCCGGCCTACTCGACGCCGATCAGCAGCAGGGCCCCCTGCCGCCCGCCCCGGTACACCACGGTGTCCACCGCCAGGTAGGACGCCCGCACCCGGGCCTCCAGGCGCTCCGCCACGGCCTCGGGAGCCTCGTCGCCGACCACGAGGGTCACCAGCTCGCCGCCGGCCGCCAGCATGCGGTCCAGGACCGTCTCCGCGGTCGCCGCGAGGTCCGAGCCGATCACCGCGACATCGCCCTCGATCAGCCCCAGCACGTCCCCGGCCTGGCAGATCCCCGCCATCGTCCAGGACTGCCGCTCCGCGACGGCCAGTTCGGCGTACCGGGTCGCCCCGGCCGCCGAGGTCATCGCCACCACGTCCTCGTCGAACCGCCGCGCCGACTCGTGCACGGCCAGGGCCGCGATGCCCTGCACGGCCGCGCGGGTCGGGATCAGCGCGACGCGCACCCCCTCCGCACGGGCCTGCTCGGCAGCCGCGGCCGCCGCCTGGCGCAGATCCGTGTCGTTCGGCAACAGCACCACCTCACGCGCGTGTGCCCGCCGTATCGCCGCCAGCAACTCCCCGCCCACGGGCGGCTCCCCGGCCCGCGCGAGCACCGTCGTGGCCCCCGCCTCCGCGTACAGCCCGGCAAGCCCCTCCCCCGGCACGACCGCCACCACGGCCCGCTGCACGCGCTCGCGCGCGGGCGCGTCGCCCCGCCTGGTGTGCACGTCCCCGGCCCCGAAGTGCGTGATCCGGATCCGGTACGGCCGCCCGGCCTCGATCCCGGCCTCCACGGCGGCGCCCGCGTCGTCGACGTGCACGTGGACGTTCCACAGCCCGTCGCCGCCGACCACCACGAGCGAGTCCCCGAGCCCGTCGAGCCGCTCCCGCAGCCGGGTCACCGCGTCGTCGTCCGCCCGGAGGAGGTAGATCACCTCGTAGGCGGGGCCGTCGCCGTCGAAGGGCAGGTCCGGGCACTCGGGGACGTCGGCCGGGTCGGGGACGGCGGCCGGCTCCTGGGTGGCCACCGGTCGCGGCGCCTCCCCGGTGAGCGTCTCCACGAGCGCCGCGAGGACCGCCACCAGGCCCCGTCCGCCCGCGTCCACCACCCCGGCGCGCCCCAGGACCGCGAGCTGCCCGGGGGTCCGGCCGAGGGCCGCCAGGGCCCCCGCGTGGGCCGCGCACGCGACCCGCGCGCAGTCGTCCCCGGCCGCCTCGGCGGCGTCGGCCGCGGCCGACGCGACGGACAGGACCGTGCCCTCGACGGGGTGCGCCACCGCCTCCCGCGCCAAGTCGGCGGCCCGCCGCAGCGCCAGCCGCAGCCCCTCACCGTCGGCCGCGCTCTCCGCGGCGAGCACCTGGGCCATGCCGCGCAGCAACTGGGCGAGGATCGTGCCGGAGTTGCCCCGGGCGCCCATCAGCGCACCGTGCGCCATCGCGAGGACGGCGTCGGCGAGCGGGGGGACGCCGTTGCCGGCACCCGCGGAAGCCTTGGTCATGGCCTCGGCGTCGTACCCGGCGAAGACCCCCTCGACCGCCCCGCACGCCGACTCGACCGTCAGGTAGAGGTTGGTCCCGGTGTCCCCGTCGGCCACGGGATAGACGTTGATCGCGTCGATCTCCTCGCGCGCGCGGCCGAGCGCCTCCAGCGCGAGGCCGCACCAGGTGCGTACCGCGAGAGCATCCAACGTCTGCGGCACCTGCGGCACCTGCGCCTCCTTGAGCTGCTGAACTGTGACGCAGCGTAGACCCGGGCGCGTCCGCCCTCCCCAACGCCGTCCCCGACCAGGGCCGGGACCTGGGCCCGTGCCGACCATGGTAGTTTCGTGGTCCGGACGCAGTCGTTGTATGCTGCTCCGGTTGCCCGATCCGATCGGGCCCACTCACCTGGCAACGCCACTCAGATCCTCGATCCCAGATCTTGTATCCCGGCCTGCCGGGATCAACCGTAAGAGCATCTGAAGTCTTGGAGTGACCCGTGGCTGCCAACTGCGACGTCTGCGGCAAGGGCCCGGGCTTCGGCAACAACATCTCGCACTCGCACCGCCGTACGCCCCGTCGCTGGAACCCCAACATCCAGCGCGTGCGTACCGTGGTCGGCGGGACGCCGAAGCGCGTGAACGCTTGCACCTCGTGCATCAAGGCCGGCAAGGTCTCGCGCTGACGCAGAGCGGAAGCGTGCGGCCACTGCTGGTTCGCCTGTAAGAAGCCGGTCCACCGCGAGGTGGGCCGGTTTTTTGCCGTGCACCGGTTTTTTGCCGTACACACAACAGCCACCCTGCATGGTGGCCGCCTTGCGGATCAGCCGCCGCCCGCGAACCCCCGCCACCCGTGGTCCACCGGCCCGATCCCGCCCCCCAGCGCGAACCCGCCCGCGACAGCCCCGGTGACATACCCCTTCGCCGCCGCCACGGCCTCCGGCACCGACTGCCCGGCCGCCAGCCCGCAGGCGACCGCCGACGCGAGGGTGCACCCCGTGCCGTGGGTGTGCCGGTTGTCGTGGCGGGGCGCCCGCAGCCAGTGTTCGGCCGAGCCGTCGGTGAGCAGGTCCACGGCGTCGCCGGGCAGGTGGCCGCCCTTGATCAGGGCCCAACTCGGGCCGTACGCAAGGACGGCGGCCGCCGCCTCCCGAAGGTCGTCCTCGGACTCCACGCGTACGCCCGTGAGTTGGGCCACCTCGTCGAGGTTCGGGGTCACCACGGTCGCGGCCGGCAGCAGCTTCGTACGGACCGCGTCCAGGGCGGAGGCGGCGAGCAGCGGGTCGCCGTGCTTGGAGACGCCGACCGGGTCGACGACGACGGGGGCGTCCGTGGCCGCGACCAACTCCGCGACCGTCTCGACGAGTTCGGCCGAGCCGAGCATGCCGGTCTTGACCGCCCGGACGCCGATGTCGTCCACGACGCTGCGGTACTGGGCGCGCACCGCCGCCACCGGCAGCTCCCAAACGCCTTGCACGCCAAGGGAGTTCTGCGCGGTGACCGCCGTGAGCACGCTCATGCCGTGCACGCCGTGCGCCAGCATCGTCTTCAAGTCGGCCTGGATTCCGGCCCCTCCGCCGGAGTCGGAGCCCGCGACCGTCAGTACGCACGGCGGCGCACCGGGCCGGGCCCCCGGCCGGGCACTCACGACTCGATGCTCCCGAAGTGGTCCCAGCCGCCCTTGCTGGTCCACGGTGCCCCGTCCACCGTCACCTGGGGCAGCGCGGAGGGGTTGAGGACCTCGCCGATGACCTTCCAGCGGGCGGGCAGTTTCACGTCCGGCGAGAAGGTGGCGACGATCGCGTGGTCCTCGCCCCCGGTGAGCACCCACTGGATGGGGTCGACGCCGACGGCCTGGCCGATGTCGTTCATCTGGGTGGGGATGTCGATGGCGCCGGAGCGGATGTCGATGCGGACCTTGCTGGCCTCGGCGATGTGCCCGAGATCGGCGATCAGCCCGTCGCTGACGTCGCACATCGCGGTCGCGCCGAGCGCGGCGGCGCCCGCGGCCGCGTGGTACGGGGGCTCGGGGCGCCGGTGGGCCTCCACGAAGGCGCGCGGCGAGCGGAAGCCGCGGGAGAGGACCGCGTGCCCGGCGGCGGACCAGCCCAGCCAGCCGGTCACGGCGACCACGTCACCGGGCTGGGCGCCCCCGCGGGTCACCGGTTCCTGGTTGCGCAGGTCACCGAGGGCGGTGATGGAGATCATGATGGTGTCGCCGCGGACGACGTCGCCGCCGACCACGGAGGCGCCCGCGACCTGGCACTCGTCGCGCAGCCCGTCCATGAGTTCGGTGGCCCAGGTGACCGGCAGTTCGGCCGGGGCGACGAACCCGAGCAGCAGCGCGGTCGGTACGGCGCCCATCGCGGCGATGTCCGCGAGGTTCTGCGCGGCGGCCTCGCGCCCGACGTCGTAGGCCGTGGACCAGTCGCGGCGGAAGTGGCGGCCCTCCAGGAGGATGTCGGTGGACGCCACCACTCTCCGGTCGGGCGCGGCCACCACCGCCGCGTCGTCCCCGGGGCCGACCCGGACCGCCGGAGTGGTGGTCAGGCGTGCGGTGAGCTCGCGGATGAGCCCGAACTCGCCCAACTCGCCAACGGTGCCCTTCATCGTCGTACTGCCCCTTCTGTGCCTGTGCGTGCCGCCGCCCGCGGCTCATTGTGCGCCCCCGTCGGCGCCCGGTCGCGGGCCGCCGCCGTCCTCGGTACGGTCGTCTCAACCGTCACCTTGTGCCCGGACACGTCTTCCGGTGCCGTCCCGGGATGCCGGGTGGCCCCGCCGGTACACCGCGGCCTGCGCGGGTCTCCCCCCGATGAGCGGCGACGCGATACCGTGGCGTTCCTTTTCCCCACATGATCCACATGATCCTCGTGGCCGCCCTGGAGGTTCCGTGGTACAGGCGTACATTCTGATCCAGACGGAGGTGGGCAAGGCGTCCACCGTCGCCGACACGATCAGCAAGATCCCCGGAGTCGTCCAGGCCGAGGACGTGACGGGTCCGTACGACGTCATCGTGCGCGCCCAGGCCGAGACGGTCGACGAACTGGGCCGCATGGTGGTCGCGAGAGTCCAGCAGGTGGACGGCATCACCCGCACCCTGACCTGCCCGGTGGTCCATCTGTAGCCCCCGTCTACCCTTGGCCGGTGAACTTCTCCCCACACCGGCTCCGCACTGTCCGCACTCTTTTCGGGCTGCCCGCCCTCGCCCTGCTGACCCTGGTCGCGGGTTGCTCCTCGGACGACGACAGCCCGACGGCCGCGGTTCCCACCCCGGACGCGGCGGTCGCGAAGCTCTGCCGGAACCTGGACGAAGTGCTGCCGCGGAAAGTGGACGGTCTGGACCGGAACGATCCCGAGCCCCGGTCCGCGCTCACGGCGGGCTGGGGAAGTCCGGCGATCATACTGCGCTGCGGGATCGTCCGGCCCGCCGAGATGAACGACCCGGACGCGGACGGCGTGGAGGTCAACGGCGTGGGCTGGCTGCTGCAGAAGGAGAGCGACGGGTCGTTCCGGCTGACCACCACCCTGCGCAAGGCGTACGTCGAGGTGGCCATCCCCTCCTCGCGCACCGGCGACGGCCTGGCCCCGCTGACCGACCTCGCGAAGGCGGTCAAGTCGGCGATCCCCAAGGGGATCGCCACGACGTGAGGGGCCCGGGCCCCGGCGTCACCGCAGGCCGGTGGAGCGCCCCAGCGCCGCCTGCACCAGCCGGTCCACGAGTTCCCCGTACGGCACCCCGCTGGCCTCCCACATCTTGGGGTACATCGAGATCGGGGTGAACCCGGGCAGCGTGTTGATCTCGTTGATGACGAACTCGCCGTCCTCCGTAAGGAAGAAGTCCGCGCGGACCAGGCCCTCGCAGGAGGCCGCCTCGAAGGCGTCCACCGCGAGCCGCCGCACCTCGGCCGTCTCCTCGGGGGTGAGCGGGGCCGGGACGATGCCGGGCGTCGAGTCGATGTACTTCGCCTCGAAGTCGTAGTACGCGTGCTCCTGCGGCGGCGGGATCTCGGCGGGGACGGAGGCGCGCGGCCCGTCCTCGAACTCCAGGACCCCGCACTCGATTTCGCGCCCGCGGATGCCCGCCTCGACGAGGAACTTCGGGTCGTGGCGGCGGGCTTCGGTGATCGCCTCGTCGAGGCCCTCGAAGGAGTCCAGCTTCGTGATGCCGATCGACGAGCCCGCGCGCGCGGGCTTCACGAACAGCGGCCAGCCGTGCTCCCCGGCGAACTCGGCGATCCGCTTGCGGGCACCCGCCTCGTCGCTCTCCCACTCGCGCGGCCGGACCACCAGGTAGGGGCCGACCTTCAGCCCGAACGAGGTGAACACCCGCTTCATGTACTCCTTGTCCTGGCCGACGGCCGAGGCGAGCACACCCGAGCCGACATAGGGCACCCCGGACAGCTCCAGGAGGCCCTGGAGGGTGCCGTCCTCGCCGTAGGGGCCGTGCAGGACGGGGAAGACGACGTCGACCTCGCCCAGGGCCTTGGGGACGGAACCGGGCTCGCTGTAGACGACCTCGCGGCTGGCGGGGTCGAGCGGGAGGACCACACCGCCCTCGCGCGACTCGGCGAGGTCGTCGACGTTGGGCGTACGGCGCTCGGTGATCGCCATCCGCGCCGGGTCGTCGGCGGTGAGCGCCCAACGGCCGTCCTGGGTGATGCCGATCGGCAGGACCTCGTACTTGGTCCGGTCGATGGCGCTCAGGACGGCGCCGGCGGTGACCACGGAGATCCCGTGCTCGGAGCTGCGCCCGCCGAAGACGACGGCGACGCGCGGCTTGCGCGGCGGCTGCTCGGACGCAGGGCTGTCGGGGCTCTGGGGGAGGTTGTCTGCGCTCATATCGCGATGAGCGTACCCGCTGGTACCCGCACAGTCAGCGTCCAGTTGACCGCTGTCGCGCAGCGTCGCGCGGACGGTCGCGCAGCGTCGTGCCCC
This sequence comes from Actinobacteria bacterium OK074, assembly GCA_001298575.1. Lineage (GTDB taxonomy): Bacteria > Actinomycetota > Actinomycetes > Streptomycetales > Streptomycetaceae > Streptomyces. The sequence goes on along the minus strand of LJCV01000285.1, from coordinate 115,738 downwards.
ACGCGCGCGAACCGCCCACCGGCGTACGGGAATTCAGCGGCGCTCGGGCTTCGCGCTGCGCGCCATCAGTTCCTTGAGGGCGACCACGGGCGGCTTGCCCTCGTGGACGATGCCCACGACCGTCTCCGTGATGGGCATGTCGACGCCGTGCCTGCGGGCCAGATCCAGCACGGACTCGCAGGACTTGACGCCCTCGGCGGTCTGCTTGGTGACCGCGATGGTCTCCTGGAGGGTCATGCCCTTGCCGAGGTTGGTGCCGAAGGTGTGGTTGCGGGACAGCGGCGAGGAGCAGGTCGCCACCAGGTCGCCGAGCCCCGCGAGTCCGGAGAACGTCAGCGGGTCGGCGCCCATGGCGAGCCCGAGCCGGGTGGTCTCGGCCAGCCCGCGCGTGATGAGCGAGCCCTTGGCGTTGTCGCCCAGCCCCATCCCGTCCGCGATGCCGACGGCGAGACCGATGACGTTCTTGACGGCGCCGCCCAGTTCGCAGCCGACGACGTCGGTGTTGGTGTACGGCCGGAAGTACGGTGTGTGGCAGGCGGTTTGGAGGCGCCGGGCGACCGATTCGTCGGTGCAGGCGACCACCGCGGCGGCCGGCATGCGGGCGGCGATCTCGCGCGCGAGGTTGGGCCCGGTGACGACGGCGACACGTTCGGCGCCGACCTTGGCGACGTCCTCGACGACCTCGCTCATCCGCATGGCGGAGCCGAGTTCGACGCCCTTCATCAGCGACACGAGGACGGTGTGCGGGGCGAGCAGCGGGGCCCATTCGGCGAGGTTGGCGCGGAGCGTCTGCGAGGGGACGGTCAGGAACGTGAAGTCGGCGTCGCGCAGGGCCCGCGCGGGGTCGGCGGTCGCCCGCAGGTTCACGGGGAGTTCGACGCCGGGGAGGTAATCCGGGTTGGTGCGCGTGGAGTTGACCGCCTCCACGACGTCCGGGCGGCGCGCCCACAGGGTGACCTCACACCCCGCGTCGGCGAGCACCATCCCGAAGGCCGTGCCCCACGAACCCGTACCGAAAACGGCCGCCTTGACCGGCTGGCTCACTTGCTGTGCCCCTCTTCCGCTGTCTGTTCCCGCCACTCGCGCGGCGCCGGTTCGCTCTGCACGGCACTGGTCCGGCGGCGCTGCTGGATGCGCACCTCGCGCGGGTCGTACGGCTTCTCGGGCGCCTTCTCGCCCCGGATCTCCTCCAGTTGGCGGGTGACGGCGGCCATGATGACCTCGGTGGCCTCCTTGACGAGTTCCGGGGTCATCTCCCGGTCGTAGAAGGCCGTGAGGTCCACGGGCGGTCCGGCGAGCACGTGGTGGGTCTTGCGCGGCAGCGGACTGGGCTTCTTGGCGTACGGCGGCAGCAGTTCGTTGGCGCCCCACTGGGCGACGGGGATCACCGGGCACCTGGTCTGCAGGGCCACGCGCGCGACGCCGGTCTTGCCGGTCATGGGCCACTGGCCGGGGTCCCGGGTGATGGTGCCCTCGGGGTAGAAGGCGACGCACTCGCCGCGCTCCACGGCCTCGATCGCGGCGCGGAAGGCGCTCAGCGCGTCCGTGGTCTCGCGGTAGACGGGGATCTGTCCGGTGCCGCGCATGGCGGCGCCGATGAATCCCTTCTTGAAAAGGCCGCTCTTGGCGAGGAATCGCGGAACGCGCCCGCTGTTGTACTGAAAGTGCGCGTAGGCGAAGGGATCGACGTACGAATTGTGGTTCACCGCGGTGATAAATCCGCCCTCGGCCGGAATGTGCTCCATTCCGCGCCAGTCCCGCTTGATCAGAACCACCAACGGCGGTTTGCAGAGCACCGCTGCGAAGCGGTACCAGAAGCCGATTCTGCGGCGGGGCACGCGGACACCTTCCTCTAGGAGTTCCTTCAGGGAGCCGTGGTACGGCCCGGGGGGGCCGGGGGCCGCACAAGTGTCGCCCCGGGTCGCCCGTCTGTCGAGAACACGGTACGCCTCGGTGCCACAACCGCCAGGTGGGCGGTGGGTGAGCCCCGTGGGGGTCGGGTGACAATGAACGCGACGGAGGGCGAGTGATCCCTACAGACAGCGACGGAGCGCCAGTGCAGTGGACCTTGGTCATACCGCTCAAACCGCTGCCGCGGGCCAAGAGCCGGCTCGCGGACACCGCCGGGGACGGACTGCGCCCCGGGCTCGCCCTGGCGTTCGCCCAGGACACGGTGGCGGCGGCGCTGGCCTGCGCCGCGGTGCGTGAGGTGGCCGTCGTCACCGGCGATCCCCTGGCCGGACGCGAGCTGGCCGCCCTGGGCGCCCGGATCGTCCCGGACGAGCCCGTGGGCGGCCTGAACGCGGCCCTGGCGCACGCGAGCGCGGTCGTACGCTCCTGGCACCCCTCGGGGGCCGTCACGGGCCTGGTGAGGGACACCGCGCCGAGCGCGACGGGCGCGGCCGGCGCCGTGGCCGCCCTGAACGCCGATCTGCCCGCCCTGCGCCCCGCGGAACTGCTCCGCGTCCTGGACGCGGCCGCCGCCTTCCCCCGCGCGTTCCTCGCGGACGCGGCCGGAGTCGGTACGACCCTGCTGGCCGCCGCGCCGGGACACGAGCTGCGCCCCGCGTTCGGCACCGACTCCCGGCGCCGGCACCGCGCCTCGGGCGCCGTCGAACTCGCCCTGGCCGGCGTGGAGTCGGTCCGCCAGGACGTGGACACCGGCGCCGACCTGCGCACCGCACTGGCCCTGGGCGTGGGCCCGCGGACGACGACGGCGACGGCGGGTCTCGCGCTGCCCGGACGGCCACTGACCCCCGGGCAGTAGGCTGCCGGCATGCACGCGACCGCATACACGTACGACCCCGCCACCCGCAGCGGACAGGTGCTGCTCGACGACGGCACCCCGGTCCCCTTCGACGCGCCCGCGTTCGACGCGGGCGGGCTGCGGCTGCTGCGTGCCGGGCAGCGGGTGCGGATCGAGACCGCCGGTGAGGGCGAGGCCCGCCGCATCACGCTCGTGACGCTGCAAACGTTCTGAGGTGGCACGCGTGTTCTGACGCGGCACTCTTCTAAAGCAGCTCTGAAGCAGCGATTTTCGGAGGCTGCCCGGGGACTCTTCGGGGGACCCGTCGGGGCCCGAACACGCCGCGGGCCGGGCTCCGTTGTGGAGCCCGGCCCGGCGCGTGGTTCCCCGCGCCCTGCCCTACGCGCGCGCCGTGGCCTTCTTGGCAGCCGTCTTGCGCGCGGTGGTCTTCTTGGCAGGGGCCGACTTGGCCGTCGCCTTCTTGGCCGGGGCCTTCTTGGCGGTGGCCTTCTTGGCCGTCGTCTTCTTGGCGGCCGCGGACTTGGCGGTCGCCTTCTTGGCCGTGGTCTTCTTCGCCGCGGCCGTGGTCTTCTTGGCGGCGGTGGACTTCGCCGCCGTCTTCTTGGCCGTGGTCTTCTTCGCGGCGGCCTTCTTGACCGTCGCCGAAGCACCACCGGTCAGGCTGCCCTTGGGCGCCTTCTTGACGGCGACCTCGCCACCACGCGGCAGCTTCTTCGTGCCGCTGACCAGGTCCTTGAAGCCCTGGCCCGCGCGGAAGCGCGGCACCGAGGTCTTCTTGACCCGGACCCGCTCGCCCGTCTGCGGGTTGCGGGCGTACCGCGCCGGGCGGTCGACCTTCTCGAACGAACCGAAGCCGGTGACCGAGACCCGGTCCCCCGCCACCACGGAACGGACGATGGCGTCCAGTACCGCGTCGACCGCCTCGGCGGCCTGCTGGCGGCCGCCAACCTTGTCGGCAATCGCTTCTACGAGCTGCGCCTTGTTCACGTCTTCCCCTTCGGAGACATTGCCAGAACGAAAGTGTTCAAGCTTTTTCGCACGTTAGGCAGATATATACCGCAAATCAAACACGAAACGGGCTAATCACCCTTGTGCCGCAACGGACTCGAGTGTCGGACGGCTCGTTCAGCGTTCCCCTTCGGGGATTCGACCCTCGTCGAGGTCTGCCATGAACCGCTCCAGACGCCTTGTCGCATCGGCGAGATCGTGCTTGGCCGCGGCCGTGATGGCCAGCAGCTTCCGGGTCAGCGCCATGCGTACGCCCTCCGGGACTTGCAGTGCGCGCACTTTGCCGTGCGCTTCCTTGAGTTGGGCCGCGACTGCCGTATAGAGCTGGAGTTGGCCGTCGTGGTCCATGCACAGATTGTGCCATCTGGGGCGAGTTGTCGCCTGCGCAGGGGGCAACTGCCGCCACGAACGGCCCTGCGGACACCCGTGAAAGCCGTCTCGTCAGGACCCGCGTACCCGGTCAACAACCTTTGTAACCAGGGAAGTTGCCCCTTCCGGCCAGGTGTGGCAGGGCCGTTCGGGTGCAGACATGGCTGTACCCCCAACCGTCCACGATTGGGGGTACAGAGAGGTGTTGCGGTGGCTGAAACCAGCCCTCCCGGAGGGGTTCTCCGGGAGTTCGGTGTCAGACGGTGAGCGTCCGCGGCTTGTACGACGGGCGCTTGGCCTCGTACGTGGCGATGTCGGCCTCGTTCTGGAGGGTGATGGAGATGTCGTCCAGGCCGTTCAGCAGCCGCCAGCGGGCGTTCTCGTCGAGCTCGAAGGACGCGGTGATGCCCTCGGCGCGCACCTCACGGTCCTGAAGGTCGACGGTGATCTCGGCCTGCGGGTCCTGCTCGGTGAGTTCCTGGAGCGCCTCCACGATCTTCTGGTCCAGGACCACCGTGAGCAGGCCGTTCTTCAGCGAGTTGCCGCGGAAGATGTCGGCGAAGCGGGAGGAGATGACGGCCTTGAAACCGTAGTTCTGCAGCGCCCACACGGCGTGCTCGCGGGAGGAGCCGGTGCCGAAGTCGGGGCCCGCGACCAGGACCGTGGCGCCCTTGCGCTCGGGCTGGTTGAGGATGAAGGAGGAGTCCTTGCGCCAGGCTTCGAAGAGTCCGTCCTCGAAGCCGTCCCTGGTCACCTTCTTGAGCCAGTGGGCGGGGATGATCTGGTCGGTGTCGACGTTGCTGCGGCGCAGCGGGACGGCCCGGCCGGTGTGCGTGGTGAATGCTTCCATGGCTCTCAGACTCCAGCGGGCGTACGGGTGTCGGCGTCGGACAGGTCGGCGGGCGAGGCCAGATGACCCAGCACCGCGGTGGCCGCGGCGACCTGCGGCGAAACCAGGTGCGTACGGCCGCCCTTGCCCTGCCGGCCCTCGAAGTTGCGGTTGGAGGTGGACGCGGAGCGCTCACCGGGCGCCAGCTGGTCGGGGTTCATGCCCAGACACATGGAACAGCCGGCGTGCCGCCACTCTGCGCCCGCGTCCTTGAAGACGACGTCCAGGCCCTCGGAGACGGCCTGCAGACCGACCCGCGCGGAGCCGGGAACGACCAGCATCCGTACGCCGTCGGCGACTTTGCGGTCCTTGACGATCTCGGCGGCGGCGCGCAGGTCCTCGATGCGGCCGTTGGTGCACGAACCTACGAAGACGGTGTCGACCTTGATGTCGCGCAGCGGCTGTCCGGCCTCCAACCCCATGTATTCCAGGGCCTTTTCGGCGGCCAGGCGCTCCGAAGCGTCCTCGTACGAAGCCGGGTCGGGGACGGTGGCCGAAAGCGGCGCGCCCTGGCCCGGGTTGGTGCCCCAGGTGACGAACGGGGCGAGTTCCTCGTCCTTGATGACGACCTCGGCGTCGAACTCGGCGTCGTCGTCCGTCTTCAGCGTCTTCCAGTACGCGACGGCCGCGTCCCAGTCCTCGCCGACCGGGGCGTGCGGGCGGCCCTTGAGGTAATCGAAGGTGGTCTGGTCCGGGGCGATCATGCCCGCGCGGGCACCGGCCTCGATGGACATGTTGCAGATGGTCATGCGGGCCTCCATCGAGAGTTTCTCGATGGCCGAGCCGCGGTACTCCAGGATGTAGCCCAGGCCGCCGCCCGTGCCGATCCGCGCGATCACCGCGAGGATGAGGTCCTTGGCGGTCACGCCGTCGGGCAGTTCGCCCTCGACGGTGATGGCCATGGTCTTCGGGCGGGCCAGCGGCAGCGTCTGGGTGGCCAGGACGTGCTCGACCTGGGAGGTGCCGATGCCGAAGGCGAGACCGCCGAAGGCGCCGTGCGTGGAGGTGTGCGAGTCGCCGCAGACGACGGTCATGCCGGGCTGGGTCAGCCCCAGCTGCGGGCCCACGACGTGCACGACGCCCTGCTCGACGTCGCCCAGCGAGTGCAGGCGGACGCCGAACTCGGCCGCGTTCTTGCGCAGCGTCTCCAGCTGGACCCGGGAGACCGGGTCGGCGATCGGCTTGTCGATGTCGAGGGTCGGGGTGTTGTGGTCCTCGGTGGCGATGGTGAGGTCGAGTCGCCGCACCGTGCGCCCGGCCTGGCGCAGGCCGTCGAACGCCTGCGGGCTGGTCACCTCGTGCAGCAGGTGCAGATCGATGAAGAGGAGGTCGGGCTCGCCCTCGGCGCGCCGGACGACATGGTCGTCCCAGACCTTCTCCGCGAGTGTCCTACCCATCGCTTTCCCTCCGGCCGGTGTCAACCGGCACAACTAGAGACGTGAGATGGCGACGCCCGTCTCCCCTGGTGCCGGGCGCCACCCACCGGACCCGTCGGTCTGCGGGGCCGGTGTGGACTATCCAGGGTGGCGCGTTCCACGGCAAAATGAACTTGCGTTTCACAGAGTGAGACGTGAGTATCGTTGCATGGACAACAGTAGCGGCGTCGGCGTGCTGGACAAGGCGGCCCTTGTCCTGAGCGCCCTGGAGTCCGGCCCGGCCACCCTCGCGGGACTGGTCGCGGCCACCGGACTCGCCCGGCCCACGGCCCACCGGCTGGCCGTGGCCCTGGAACACCACCGCATGGTGGCACGCGACATGCAGGGCCGTTTCATTCTCGGACCCCGGCTGGCCGAACTGGCCGCGGCGGCCGGCGAGGACCGTCTCCTCGCGACCGCGGGCCCCGTGCTCACGCACCTGCGGGACATCACCGGGGAGAGCGCGCAGCTCTACCGCCGCCAGGGCGACATGCGCATCTGCGTCGCCGCGGCCGAGCGCCTGTCCGGACTGCGAGACACGGTTCCGGTCGGCTCGACGCTCACCATGAAGGCCGGCTCCTCCGCCCAGATCCTGATGGCCTGGGAGGAACCGGAGCGCCTCCACCGCGGCCTCCAGGGCGCCCGCTTCACGGCGACGGCCCTCTCGGGCGTACGGCGCCGCGGCTGGGCCCAGTCGATCGGCGAGCGTGAACCGGGCGTCGCCTCGGTCTCCGCCCCCGTACGGGGGCCCTCGAACCGCGTAGTGGCAGCGGTCTCGGTCTCCGGCCCCATCGAACGCCTCACCCGCCACCCCGGCCGCATGCACGCCCAGGCGGTCATCGACGCGGCGGCCCGCTTGTCGGAGGCCCTGCGCCGCACGGGCTGAGGGTCACGAACGACTACTGGGTGCACGTAACTTCGGACAGGGGTCAGCCTCAACGCCGCGGCAGACCCGACCGAACCACACAACCCAGCAGAGGCCGGGCCCCGTAAGGGGCGCGGGGCTGTATCCGATATGCGGCTCCGCCGCGTGGGCGCGACCAACCACAACGGACCCGCACCCAACAACGGCCGCCCCACACGGAGTTACGCCAGGGGGCACCCCAAAACGCGAGATGGCCCCTCACCCCGGTCAAGGCGAAGAGCCATCGTTACGGTACCCCCGACCGGATTCGAACCGGCGCTACCGCCTTGAGAGGGCGGCGTGCTAGGCCGCTACACAACGGGGGCGTGGATCTTGCAGGCGGTTAAAACTACACCGCCGCAGATCCGAGCTGGTCTACCTGGACTCGAACCAAGAATGACGGTACCAGAAACCGTAGTGTTGCCAATTACACCATAGACCAATATGGTTGAGACCTTTTGCGTACCCCCGACCGGATTCGAACCGGCGCTACCGCCTTGAGAGGGCGGCGTGCTAGGCCGCTACACAACGGGGGCCCTAGCGATCCTGCATGGGAGACAGCGGGTGCGACCCGTACTGCTTCCCCGGGAAGGATCTGTACCCCCGACCGGATTCGAACCGGCGCTACCGCCTTGAGAGGGCGGCGTGCTAGGCCGCTACACAACGGGGGCTTTGCAGATACTGTGTTTAATTCAAAGCGTCTGCGAGCTGGCCTACCTGGACTCGAACCAAGACTAACTGAACCAGAATCAGTCGTGCTGCCAATTACACCATAGGCCACTGGAACGCAAGCCCCGCAGGGGATCTTGTTCTAGTTTGCGCTTCCGAGTCCCGGCCTTACGGCCCGCTCTCCGGCGGCGCAGGAAGAACATTACCCGAAGGTGGACGACGCTCCAAAACGCGTATCGGTGCCGAGGAGCGCGGGGAGTTCGGCGAGCGAGGCGATGCGGCGGGGGCCGTCGGGACCGTCGTGGCCGGTCAGGACGCCCACGCGGTCGACCCAGACCGAGAGCAGTCCGGCCGCGGCGGCGCCCCGGCCGTCGATCTCGGGGTGGTCGCCGACGTAGGCGACCCGCTCCGGCGGCAGGCCGAGGGCCGCGCAGCTTGCGATCCTGGACCGTGAAGCCGGGGTTGGACAGCGCTGCGTGCCGGTGGCCGACTGCGAGGGCGGGCAGGACATCCGGGGAGAGGGCCCAGACGGTCTCGTATGGACCTTGTAGCGCCCGTTCCAGTCGTCGAGCTCGGCGAGGTCTGTGGGAGCAGGGTCGCACGGGTGCGGGATGCCGTAGCGTGGTAGGACCGACGAGCGAAAGACCGAGCCAAGCCATGACCGAGTACCGCGTCCAGTTCACCGTCGAAGCGCGCACGACGTACGACGCCCTGCCCGGAGAGCGTCAGGCCCAGTTGGACAGGGCGGTGCGCATACTGGCCCGCGACCCGTTCCGTAAGACGTCGACCGCGCAGCTCGGCCCTGACGAGTATCTGCGGAAGGCATACGTGGCTCCGGGCGTCATGCTGGAGTACATGGTGGCCGGCGCGATCATGGTCGTCGTGGTGTTGGAGATCTTCGACGAGAGTCACTACCTGATCGACGAGAACGACGCCACCTGACAACACAGCGGGGGCGGCACCCGGGTCACCGGGTGCCGCCCCCGCTGTGTGCTTCGGTTACGCCGTCAGCTTCGCCAGGGCCGCGTCGATGCGGGACAGGGTCTTGTCCTTGCCCAGGATCTCCAGCGACTCGAAGAGCGGCAGGCCCACCGTGCGGCCGGTGACGGCGACGCGGACCGGGGCCTGGGCCTTGCCGAGCTTGAGGCCGTGGGTCTCGCCCGCCGCCAGGACCGCCTCCTTGAGGGACTCGGCCGAGGTCCAGTCGGCCGCGTCCAGGTTCTCGCGGGCCGTACGCAGAAGCGCGTCCGAGCCGTCCTTCATCGCCTTCGTCCAGCTCGCCTCGTCCGAGACCGGCTCGGGCAGGAAGAGGAAGTCGACGTTGTCGGTGATCTCGGAGAGGACCTTCAGACGGGTCTGCGCGTGCGGGGCGATCGTCTGCCACTGCGACTCGTCGAAGTCCGCCGGGTCCCAGGGGGCGAACGGGGCCTGGAGCCACGGCCGGCAGCGCTCGGTGAAGTCCTTCACGTCGAGCAGGCGGATGTGGTCGCCGTTGATCGACTCGCACTTCTTCAGGTCGAAGCGGGCCGGGTTGGGGTTGACGTCGGCGACGTCGAAGGCCGCGACCATCTCCTCGGTGGAGAAGACGTCCTGGTCCGCCGAGAACGACCAGCCCAGCAGGGAAAGGTAGTTGAGCAGGCCCTCGGGCAGGAAGCCGCGCTCGCGGTAGAGGTTGAGGGAGGACTGCGGGTCCCGCTTCGACAGCTTCTTGTTGCCCTCGCCCATCACGTACGGCAAGTGCCCGAACCGCGGTACCGACTTGGCGATGCCCAGCTCCAACAGCGCCTTGTACAGGGCGATCTGACGGGGCGTCGAGGAGAGCAGGTCCTCGCCGCGCAGGACGTGGGTGATCTCCATCAGGGCGTCGTCGACCGGGTTGACGAGCGTGTACAGCGGGGCGCCGTTGGCCCGGACGATGCCGTAGTCCGGGACGTTCTCCGGGGTGAAGGTCAGTTCGCCGCGGACCAGGTCGGTGAAGGTGATCGTCTCGTCGGGCATCCGGAAGCGGACGATCGGCTCACGGCCCTCCGCCTTGTACGCGGCCGTCTGCTCCGCGGTGAGGTCGCGGCAGTGGCCGTCGTAGCCGGAGGGCCTGCCGGCGGCGCGGGCGGCGTCGCGGCGGGCGTCCAGCTCCTCGGTGGAGCAGTAGCAGTAGTACGCGTGACCGGCGTCCAGGAGTTTGGCCGCGATCTCCTTGTACGTGTCCATGCGCTGCGACTGGCGGTAGGGCTCGTGCGGGCCGCCGACCTCGGGGCCCTCGTCCCAGTCGAAGCCCAACCAGCGCAGCGAGTCGAGGAGTTGGTTGTACGACTCCTCCGAGTCGCGGGCCGCGTCGGTGTCCTCGATGCGGAAGACGAACGTGCCGCCGGTGTGCCGGGCGTAGGCCCAGTTGAACAGGGCGGTGCGGACCAGGCCCACGTGGGGGTTTCCGGTGGGCGAGGGGCAGAAACGGACACGGACTGCTGGGGCGGATGCGCTAGCCACGCTTGACAACCTTGTTGGTGAGAGTGCCGATGCCTTCGATGGTGACGGCGACCTCGTCGCCGACGTTCAGGGGGCCGACTCCGGCCGGGGTGCCGGTGAGGATCACGTCGCCGGGGAGCAGGGTCATCGCCTCGGTGACGTTGACGATCAGGTCCTCGATGGAGTGGATCATCTGGCTGGTGCGGCCGAGCTGGCGTTGGTCGCCGTTGACCGTGAGCTGGATCGTCAGGTCCGACGCGGTGGCGAGGTCCAGGTCCGTCTCCACCCAGGGGCCGAGCGGGCAGGAGGTGTCGAAGCCCTTGGCCCGCGCCCACTGCTTCTCGCGCTTCTGGACGTCGCGGGCGGTGACGTCGTTGGCGCAGGTGTAGCCGAGGATGACCTCCGCGACGCGTTCGCGCGGCACCTCGCGGCACATGCGGCCGATGACGACGGCGAGTTCGGCCTCGTGGTGCAGGTCCTCGGAGAAGGAGGGGTACTGGATCTCGTCGCCGGGGCCGATCACCGAGGTGGACGGCTTGAAGAAGGCGAACGGGGCGTCGGGCACCTCGTTGCCCAACTCCCGTGCGTGCTCCGCGTAGTTGCGGCCGAAGGCCACGACCTTGTTGGGGAGCACCGGCGGCAGCAGCCGGACCTTGCTGACCGGGACCTTGGTGCCGGAGAGCTCGAAGTCCGCGAACGGGATGCCCTTGATGATGTCGAGGACGAGTTCGTCGGGGCGTTCGCCCTCGACCGCGCCGAAGGCGACATTGCCGTCGATGGAGAACCTGGCGATGCGCACGGGATCCTGCGCCCCTTACCTGGAGTGACTGGCCGGAGTCTGACCGCCCCAGGCTAGCGCGGGGACGACGAAGGGCGCCCCTTCACCAGGGCGCCCTTTGTTGCCCGCGCGGTATATCGGGACGGCGTGCCCGGCCGGGCCGAGCGGCCGGCCGCCCTGCCGCGTACTACTCCGCGACCGACGCCGTGACGGGGGCGTCCATGAGGACGGTGCGGCGCGGGTTGGCGGTCTGGGCGGGGAGGTCGACGGAGTGTTCGCGCTGCTCGGGAACCTGGACCTCGTCGGTGCCGTTGAGGTGGGCGAGAGTGGTGCGGCGCGGGTTGGCTAGAGTGCGGAACATCGACGTCGTCTTCACTGTTGAACGGTTTCCTGTCGCTGCGGGCGCCGGGCGGGCGTCAACGGCCGCCCCCGGGGCGCGGGTTGTCAGATATTGCCCTTTTGTAAAGCCCCAGGTTAGGCAATGCATTCCCCGGTCGGTCGGGAGGGACCCCTGACCCCCATGTGAGTTTGCTCACTGGACAGCGGACAAATGACTCGTTTCGGGCCACCGATTCCCGTGGGCGAAACGGACATTGCCCCATTGAACCAATCATTCCGCTCCTGATCATGGCGACTGGGACACCAGGTACGCGTCACTAGAACGTAGGCGTATGCCCGTTATGTACGAGTGGACTCTCTACGTCTCGTAACTCATCCCTCACTCGGGGTCACCGCCGTCGCGGGCTACCCGATGGGCCTTGTTGGAGATCCGGCACTGTGCTGGAATTCCACGGACCGCCGCAGGATCGAGCCGGCGCGCAGGGGGCGCACAGCAGCGCCGGCGGCGGCGAGTAAGGGGGAGCCAGCGCCGGGTCACTCACGACCACCACGGGGGGCGCATTCAGGGCGCCCCCTGAAACGCCGACACCGTCTGGCCGTTCACGCGGACAGGCGCCTGGTCCAGAGGTTGCGACGCTAGTGCAGGGACGTTTCAAGAGGGATGGCAGCGCTTCGGCGGAGCCGGAGCCGCATGGCGGGGCTGGCCCCATGACAGGCGGCTCCTCGCCCCAGCACGCCCAGAACCAGGGACCGCAGGGCGGGTCGAACGGTGACCCCTCCGGACGTCCCGGCGTGCCCGTGCCCGGCGGCTCCTCGGGGCGTCCCGGCACCCCGGGCGCAGGCGGCCCCGGTGCGACGTCCGGGCCCACGACCTCCGCGGGGCGCCCCAGTGGCGCCACCCCGCCCGGCAAGGGCGCCGCGGCGCAGGGCGCGGGCAAGGGTGACGGCAAGAACAAGCAGGGCAAGAAGGCCGGCTCGCCGAGCGGGCCCGGCTCCCGAATAGCCCTGCGCAACTGGCGCATCTCGACCCGTCTGGTCTCGCTGCTCGCGCTGCCCGTGGTCGCCGCGACCACGCTGGGTGCCCTGCGCATCAGCGACTCGATGGACGACATCCAGCAGCTCGAGAACATGAAGCTGCTGACCGACATGACCAAGCAGGCCACCGAGCTGGCCGCCGCGCTCCAGGAGGAGCGCGACCAGTCGGCAGGTCCGCTCTCGCACGGCGGCAAGGCCACCGACTTCACCGTCAAGGTCGCCCGCGAGAAGACCGACCAGGCCCGCACCGTCTTCCTCGACGACTCCCAGGAGATCGACGACGCCAGCCAGAACGGCCAGCTCAAGGGCGTCCGGGAGACGATCGTCGGCCTGGCGGGCGAGCTGAGCAACCTCAGCACCATCCGCAACGCGGCCTACCAGGACAAGACGAACGCCTCGCAGACCGTCGAGTCGTACCACCGCCTGATCACCCAGCTGCTCGACCTGTCCCAGGACATGGCGCAGGCGACCAGCAACCCGGAGATGATCGCGCGCACCCGTTCCCTGGCGGCCTTCTCCAACGCCAAGGAGTACGCGTCGGTCCAGCGGGCGATCATCGCCGCCGCGCTGCCCGCGAACAACACCACCTACGGCAACCTCTCGGAGAACGACCGGCAGTACGCCGAGTCGGCCCTGGAGAGCCAGACGTCCGAGCTGGACAGCTTCGACAGCATCTACGGCGACGGCGCCGAGGAGCTGACCAAGCCCATCGACGACGGCAGCAACCCGACGATCGAGGCCGCCGACATCTACGCCAAGCGCGTGCTGTCGAGCACGGACGGCATCACCACCGAGGACAAGCGGTCCTACAAGGACTGGATCGACGACGACTCGGCCAAGATCGAGCAGATGTCGAAGATCGAGCTGACGCTGCTCAACCAGATGGAGCAGAAGTCCCGCCAGCTGCGCGACGAGTCCGAGCGCGACGCGATCATCTCGGGTGCGCTGATCCTGCTCGTCCTCGGCATCTCGCTGGTCGGCGCGTTCGTCGTGGCCCGGTCCATGATCCGCTCGCTGCGCCGCCTCCAGGACACCGCGACGCGCGTGGCCCAGGACCGGCTGCCCGAGCTGGTCGCCCAGCTGTCCGAGTCGGACCCGCAGGACGTGGACACCTCCGTCGAGTCGGTCGGTGTGCACTCCCGGGACGAGATCGGCCAGGTGGCCGCGGCCTTCGACGACGTGCACCGCGAGGCGGTCCGGCTGGCCGCCGAGCAGGCCCTGCTGCGGGGCAACGTCAACGCGATGTTCACCAACCTCTCGCGCCGCTCCCAGGGCCTCATCCAGCGTCAGCTCTCGCTCATCTCCGAACTGGAGTCCCGCGAGGCCGACCCGGACCAGCTCTCCTCGCTCTTCAAGCTCGACCACCTCGCCACCCGCATGCGCCGTAACGGCGAGAACCTGCTGGTCCTCGCCGGTGAGGAGCCCGGCCGCCGCTGGACCCGCCCGGTCCCGCTGGTCGACGTGCTGCGTGCCGCCGCGTCCGAGGTGGAGCAGTACGAGCGCATCGAACTGTCGTCCGTGCCGACCACCGAAGTGGCCGGCCGGGTCGTCAACGACCTCGTGCACCTGCTCGCCGAGCTGCTGGAGAACGCCACCTCGTTCTCCTCTCCGCAGACCAAGGTCAAGGTCACCGGTCACGCGCTGCCCGACGGCCGCGTCCTGATCGAGATCCACGACACCGGCATCGGCCTCTCCCCCGAGGACCTCGCCGCGATCAACGAGCGGCTCGCCTCGCCGCCCACCGTGGACGTCTCCGTCTCCCGCCGCATGGGCCTGTTCGTGGTCGGCCGCCTCTCGCAGCGCCACGGCATCCGCATCCAGCTGCGCCCGTCCGACTCGGGCGGTACGACGGCGCTGGTCATGCTCCCCGTCGACGTCGCCCAGGGCGGCAAGAAGCCCCAGCCGCCGAAGCCCGGCCAGGCCGGGGTCTCCTCCGGTTCCGCCGCCGCCGCTGCGGCGGCCGGTGCGGCCGCCGCGCGCAGGCAGGGCGGTCAGCCCGGTGGCGCGCCGCTGGGCGCTCCCCCGCAGCGCGGGCAGGTGGGCACGGGCCAGGGTCCGCGGGCCGCGCTGCCCGGCAGTGACCAGGGCGGCCGTCCGGGTGCCCCCGGTGGCTTCCCGCCGCCGCGGCCCGCTCCGGCGGGTTCCGGTGCCGGTGGCTTCGGCCAGAGCCAGGGTGCGCCGGGTGCCCCGCAGGGTCTCCAGGCGGCCCAGGCGTTCGGCGACGGTCCGGGCGCCCCGCGCCAGGGCGGTTTCGGCGACACCGCTTCCCGTTCCGGCGGCTTCGGCGACTCCCCCGCGGACAGTGCCCCGGCAGCGCCCGCGCCCGAGCCGCCCCGCGGCAAGCGCGAGGGTGGCCGCCGCCGTCCGCTGCTGCCCGGCCGCGGTGGTCCGCGCGCCGAGCTGCCCCGCGGCAACCCCGAGCCCCGTACCCCGAGTTGGAGCGACGGCACCGGCAACAGCGCGGCCGACCGCGCCGCGCTCGACACACCGCGCGGCCACGAGGAGCCGGACGCGCTGACCGCGACCTCGCGCATGCCGCGCATCGACGACGGCTACGACCGTCCCGGCGCGGACTCCGGTTACGCCCGGCAGAACCCGGAGTCGACGTCGCGGATGCCGCGCATCGACGACGACCGGACCGACCGCCCCGAGCAGAACCCGGCGGTCACCACCTCCGAGTTCGCGCGCCCCGACTTCAGTGCCCCGCGGCCCGGATCGACCGGTGGCGGCGGGCAGTTCGTCCGCTCGGACGTCTTCGGCGGGTCCGGTTCGGGCGCCCCCGACAACAGGAGCGACCGCTTCCCGCCCTCGGGCCGTGGCCAGGACCCGTCCGGCACCGGCCAGTTCCCGGCAGGCGCTTCCCAGGACCCCTCGTCCACCGGCCAGTTCGCGGTGCCATCGGCCTACAACGGTTCCGACACCGGGCAGTTCGCGTCCCCCGGCTACCAGGACCCCGCCACCACCGGCCGGTTCGAGCGGCCGCAGGACGACGGGTACGGCGTGCCGCGTCCTCCGGTGCCGCAGCAGCGGCCCGCCCGGCCGGAGCCGGAGAGCGCACCGCGCGCCGGGCGGCCCGCCGACGGCTGGGAGTTGCCTCCGGCGCCCGGTGGCGGCGACGGGCGTACCCCGCTGTACGACACGCTGGAGACCAACTGGTTCCACGGCCCCCAGCCGGGTACCGAAGGTGCCCAGCAGCCCCCGGCCGCCGCGCCGCCTCAGCAGGCCACCTCGTCCGTCTCGGCCCCCCGCCAGCAGGACACCAACGGCTTCGGCGCGGTCAACAACGGCAACGGCAGCGCCACTTGGCGTACCTCCCCGAACGACGAACTCGTCCGTCAGGCCGAGCGCGTACGACAGCCCGCCGCCGGCGGGGTCACCACGTCCGGCCTGCCGCGCCGGGTGCCGCGCGCGAATCTCGTGCCGGGCACGGCTCAGCAGCAACAGCACCAAACCGGTCCGCAGGTCTCGCGTGCGCCTGATGACGTACGCGGCCGGCTGACCAATCTCCGTAGGGGCATCGCCCAGGGTCGCCAGGCCGGTACAGGTCCCGGTCAGACCGGCAGCTTCCCCAGCCCCACTCACCAGCAGGAGCACTAGTTGAGCCAGATGAGCCAGGCGGCACAGAACCTGAACTGGTTGATCACCAACTTCGTGGACAACACCCCCGGGGTGTCCCACACCGTCGTCGTGTCGGCCGACGGACTCCTTCTGGCCATGTCCGAAGGCTTCCCGCGCGACCGGGCCGACCAGCTCGCCGCGGTCGCCTCCGGGCTGACCTCGCTGACCGCCGGGGCCTCCCGGATCTTCGAGGGCGGCACGGTGGCGCAGACGGTCGTCGAGATGGAACGCGGCTTCCTCTTCCTGATGTCCATCTCGGACGGCTCGTCCCTCGCGGTGCTCGCGCACCCGGAGTGCGACATCGGCCTCGTGGGCTACGAGATGGCGCTCCTGGTCGACCGGGCAGGTGCGGTCCTCACACCGGACCTGCGCGCCGAACTCCAGGGCAGTCTGCTCCACTGACCAGTCCCGGTTCCACCCATCTCACGAAATCACCGTCCGGCCGCCACAATCCCCCCACCGGCCCCCGTCAGACGGCACGACTGAACCGACGCTGTCCCGCCCGGAGGATCCATGACCCCGCCCACCGCCTCACATGATCCGTACGCGATGCCGTACGGGGACGAGGGCGACCAGCCGCTGGTACGGCCGTACGCGATGACCGGCGGCCGGACCCGGCCGCGCTACCAGCTGGCCATCGAGGCGCTGATCAGCACCACGGCCGACCCGACCCAGCTGATGGGTCTGCTGCCGGAGCACCAGCGGATCTGCCACCTGTGCCGCGAGGTCAAGTCGGTCGCGGAGGTGTCGGCCCTGCTGGCCATGCCGCTGGGTGTGGCCCGGATTCTCGTCGCGGACCTCGCGGAGGCCGGACTCGTCGCGATCCACCAGCCCGGTGGGGACGAGTCCAACGGCGGCGCTCCGGACGTGACACTGCTCGAAAGGGTGCTCAGTGGACTTCGCAAGCTCTGACGGAGGGCGGGCCACCACCTCCGCGAAGATCGTGGTGGCGGGTGGCTTCGGCGTGGGCAAGACCACGTTCGTGGGGGCCGTCTCGGAGATCAATCCGCTGCGCACGGAGGCCGTGATGACGTCCGCTTCGGCGGGCATCGACGACCTGACCCACACCGGGGACAAGACCACCACCACGGTGGCCATGGACTTCGGCCGCATCACGCTCGACCAGGACCTGATCCTGTACCTCTTCGGTACGCCGGGCCAGGACCGTTTCTGGTTCATGTGGGACGACCTGGTGCGCGGCGCGATCGGCGCCGTCGTCCTGGTCGACACCCGCCGGCTGGCCGACTGCTTCCCCGCGGTCGACTACTTCGAGAACAGCGGCCTGCCGTTCGTCATCGCGCTCAACGGCTTCGACGGGCACCAGCCGTACACCCCCGACGAGGTGCGCGAGGCGCTCCAGATCGGCCCCGACACCCCGATCATCACGACGGACGCCCGCCACCGCGCGGACGCCAAGAGTGCGCTGATCACGCTGGTCGAGCACGCGCTGATGGCCCGGCTGCGCTGAGGACAAACGGCCCCTGACACTCAAATTGCCTATGGTGTACGGAAGTTGTCGTAGATGCATCGGAGCCGGCTGTGGTCTTTGACACGGTCGGCCTCGGTGTTCATAACGTTTCGACACACATCACGGGTGGTACGACCACCCCTCGCGGTCACTTGCTCTCGCTCTGCACACAAACGCCCCGTCTTTTGACGGGGCTCGCTCTTTATGACCGTTTTATCTGGGACTTACTTCACTCGAGGTCAGAGGTTTCCGGTGTTTGGAAGACCTGAGCGCGACGTGCTGGAATTCATGAACTGCCCAATAGTCAAAGACGTACTTGTCCTAGACAGGGCCCTGGAGACACCGCGGCACGACGAAGGTGCCGTTGCCGAGAGGTTGTTGGTCGAGTGAGGCGAAGCAAGAAGAGTCCCGAGCCGTCGGCCCGGGGCAACTTCACACCGCCGCCGCGCGGAGCGGCACCCGCGAGCGTGTCCGGGCCCGAGCCCATGGCACCGC
The DNA here is from genome assembly GCA_001298575.1 of Actinobacteria bacterium OK074. Lineage (GTDB taxonomy): Bacteria > Actinomycetota > Actinomycetes > Streptomycetales > Streptomycetaceae > Streptomyces. Next base: position 97,521 of record LJCV01000285.1, on the reverse strand, counting down.
CACCGCCCAGCGGCAGCCGTCTCTCCCCGCGCAACTGGCGCGTGCCGACCAGGCTGAACGCGATCCTGCTCATACCCGTGATCGTGGGCCTGGTCATGGGCGGTTTCCAGGTGAAGGGCTCGATCGACACCTGGCAGGAGGCCCGGGACGCGGAGAAGGTCGCGAAGATCGTGGCCGCCGCCAGCGACTACGCCGAGGCCCTCCTCAACGAGCGCGACGTCTCCGCCGCGCCGCTCCTGGAGGGCAAGACGACCAGTACGGTCGTCAAGCAGGCCCGCGCCGTCACCGACCAGAAGGCCGACGCCTTCCGCGCCGCCGTCGTCGGGATGCCCGCCAAGCAGGGCCTCGAACGCCGGCTGAAGCTGGTCGAGGACGCCGAGCCGCAGATCGACGCCGTCCGCAAGAAGGCGTTCACCACCTCGATGGACCCGGTGAAGACCGAAGAGGGCTACGTCAACGTCGAGCACCTCCTCATGGAGTTCTCCAACGAACTCGGCCTCGGCACCGGCAATGTCACCAGCTACGGCCGTACGGTCTACGCGCTCGCACTGGCCAAGGGTGCCGAGTCGCTGGACCGCGCGATCGGCATGCACCTGCTGATCCGGCCCAGCACCGACAAGACCGTCCACACCCAGCAGGTCACCGCCTTCACCTCGTACGCCTACCTGGAGAACGTGGCCCTCCAGGAGTACGTCTCCGGTGGCACCGAGGACGACGAGGCGCGGCTGAAGACCGTGATGGCGGAGCAGACCGCCGCGGGCGTCAAGGCCGCCACCGAGGCGAAGGACAAGGCCGCCGCCGCGGGCCAGACGTATGTGGCGCCGCCCACCCTGGACAAGATGATCGCGGCGATCGGCACCGGCGCGAGCGCCGCGACCCTCGCCCAGCAGGGCATCACCCCGACGACGTTCATGGCCGCGGCGACCCTCAAGTTCGAGGGCTACAGCAAGGTCGAGAACGAGCTGATCGACAAGGCGGTGAACGAGGCCGCCTCGATCGCCTCGGACGCCCAGCGCGACGCGTTCATCAACGGCGGCATCGTCGTCATCTCGCTGCTGGCCGCGTTCATCATCGCCGGGATCATGGCCCGCCAGATGAGCCGCTCGATGCGCCAGCTGCGCAACGCGGCCTTCGGCGTCGCCGAGCAGCGGCTGCCGATGCTGGTCGACCAGCTCTCCCGCACCGACCCCGGCCGCGTGGACACCCGGGTCGCGCCGATCCCCATCAACACCAGGGACGAGATCGGCGAGGTCGCGCGCGCCTTCGACCAGGTGCACCGCGAGGCGGTCCGGCTGGCCGCCGAGCAGGCCCTGCTGCGCGGCAACATCAACGCGATCTTCACCAATCTCTCGCGCCGCAACCAGTCGCTGATCGAGGGCCAGCTGACCCTGATCACCGACCTGGAGAACAACGAGGCGGACCCGGACCAGCTGGAGAACCTCTTCCGCCTGGACCACCTGGCCACCCGTATGCGCCGCAACGGCGAGAACCTCCTGGTCCTCTCCGGCGAGGAGCCCGGCCGCCGCTGGGACCAGCCGGTCCCGCTGGTCGACGTGCTGCGCGCCGCCTCCTCCGAGGTGGAGCAGTACGAGCGCATCGAGCTGTCCGGCGTCCCCGAGGCCGAGATCCACGGCCGCGCGGTCACCGACCTCGTGCACCTGCTCGCCGAGCTGCTGGAGAACGCGACGACGTTCTCCTCCCCGCAGACCAAGGTCCGCGTCACCGCCACCCGGCTGCCCGACGGCCGGGTGATGGTCGAGATCCACGACAAGGGCATCGGCCTGACCGCGGAGGACTTCGCCGACATCAACCAGCGGCTGGCCAACCCGCCGACCGTGGACGTGGCGATCTCGCAGCGCATGGGCCTGTTCGTGGTCGGCCGGCTCTCCGACCGGCACGGCATCCGGGTCCAGCTGCGCCCCTCGGGCGAGCAGGCCGGTACGACCTCGCTGGTCATGCTGCCGGACGCGATCACCCACGGCGGTGGCGGCGACACCCAGGCACCGCGCGAGGAGTTCACCGTCTCGCAGATCGTGCCGGAGCCGACCTTCCCCAACGCACCGGCCAGTACTCCTGGCGGCCTGCCGGGCCCGCTCCAGGGCGGCGAGAACTTCGGCGCCGACCAGCCGCTGAAGACGGCGGCCGAACTCGGCTTCGACGACAGCCGCTACGCCGAGGTCCCCGACGACATCCGCGAGCTGGACCCGGTGGGCCGCTCCCTGATGCGCGAGGAGCGCCGCGCCGCGCTGGGCGTGCCCACGCCGGAGCAGGAGCAGGACCCGAACGCCCCGGCCGGGTCGTACCAGGAGACGCCGTACCAGGAGCAGTACGCCGAGGCCACGGGCGAGTTCCCGGCGGTCACGGGCGAGTTCGAGACGCCGCAGCAGAACGGCTACGTCAACGGCGGGGCCGGCTATCCGGAACCGGGCAACGGCTACGACCGGCAGACGGCGTACGAGGAGCCGGGCCGGCCCGCGTACGGGGAGACGTACTTCTCCCCCAACGGTGACATCCAGCCCCCCGGGGGTTACCCCGAGCCCGCCTATGCGGAAGCCGCCCCGGAGAACCGGACGGGCGTCCAGGCCGCCTCGACGGAGACGTTCCCGGCCTACCAGGAGCCCTCCTACCAGGACGACTGGCCCCAGCAGGACGACTACGTCAACGGCGGGGCCCACTACCGCTCCGAGTACGCTCCCGAAGCGGAGTCCGCCCTCGGCGCTTCCGCGCAGGTCGCTGACGTGAGTGAGCGGGACCGCGTAGGCTTCGACCGTCCGGGACCGGCCCCCTCCGCCGTCCACGATCTGACCGAAGCCGGGCTGCCCCGCCGCGGATCCGCCGGAGGCGGCACCCAGGGCGGACCGGCCGAGCGTCAGCACGTGGACCTGGAACAACCGCCGACGGCGGCGGGGACCGCGGAGCCGGGCGGTGCGTGGCGCAGCGCGAACGACGAGCGCTGGCAGCAGGCCGCTCAGCTCCGTAAGCCCAAGGCAGGCGGGGTCACCTCCTCCGGTCTGCCGCGGCGGGTACCCAAGGCGAACCTCATGGAGGGCGCCGCGGAACCGGCCCCGCAGGGCGGCCCACAGGTCTCCCGGGCCCCCGAGGACGTCCGGGGCAGGCTGAGCAACCTGCGCCAGGGCGTACAGCGGGGACGCAACGCAGGCAGTGACACGAACGGCCAGGCCACGCGGAATCATCACCACAGTGGTCCTGACAGCACCTACAACCAGGAGCGTTAGTGTGAGCCCGATGAGCCAGGCGGCGCAGAACCTGAACTGGTTGATCACCAACTTCGTGGACAACACCCCGGGGGTGTCCCACACCGTGGTGGTCTCCGCCGACGGACTCCTTCTGGCGATGTCCGAAGGCTTCCCGCGCGACCGAGCCGACCAGCTGGCGGCCGTCGCCTCGGGGCTGACCTCGCTGACAGCGGGCGCGTCCCGCATCTTCGAGGGCGGCCATGTGAACCAGACGGTTGTGGAGATGGAGCGGGGATTCCTCTTCATCATGTCCGTCTCCGACGGTTCGTCCCTCGCGGTGCTCGCACACCCAGAGGCGGACATCGGTCTCATTGGGTACGAGATGGCGCTCCTGGTTGACCGGGCCGGTACGGTTCTCACGCCCGACCTTCGTGCGGAGCTGCAGGGAAGTCTTCTCAACTGACAGACCCGCGGTGCGTGTTGGCGTCCCGGGGCCTTAAGGTTTCGGGACGCGGTTTCTCAAGGGTCGGGTGCCCGGCACAGTCGGAGGAGGAGAGAAAGTGGCAACACCCCCAGATGGTTCGTCAGGCAACTGGCCGTACGGTCAGGGCCAAGGCCAGGGTCACGGCCAGCCGGACGGGTCGCCGAACCGGTACAACTTCCCCTCCACCCCCAGCCACCACCGGCGTCAGCCGTACGAGCGGCCCAGCGCCCCCCAGGGGCCGGGCCCTTCGCCCTACGACCAGCCGCCGGCGCCGCGCATCCAGCCGGTGCAGCCGCAGCGCCGCACCCCGGAGCCGGCGCCCGCGGCGAGCAATCCCCTGGTGCGCCCGTACGCCATGACCGGCGGCCGGACGCGCCCGCGCTACCAGCTCGCCATCGAGGCGCTGGTGCACACCACCGCGCAGCCCCACCAGATGCAGGGCCAGTTGCCCGAGCATCAGCGCATCTGCAATCTCTGCCGTGAGATCAAGTCGGTCGCCGAGGTCTCGGCGCTGCTCACGATCCCCCTCGGCGTGGCCAGGATCCTCGTCGCCGACTTGGCGGAAGCGGGACTGGTCGCCATCCATCAGCCCGGCGGCGACGAGAACGCCGGCGGCCAGCCAGACGTGACATTGCTCGAAAGGGTGCTCAGTGGACTTCGCAAGCTCTAGCGGGGGTCCTACCCGCTCCACCACCTCCGCGAAGATCGTGGTGGCGGGCGGCTTCGGCGTGGGCAAGACCACGTTCGTCGGGGCGGTTTCGGAGATCAACCCGCTGCGCACGGAGGCCGTGATGACGTCCGCGTCCGCGGGCATCGACGACCTCACCCACACCGGGGACAAGACCACCACCACGGTGGCCATGGACTTCGGCCGCATCACGCTCGACCAGGACCTGATCCTGTACCTCTTCGGCACCCCCGGCCAGGACCGCTTCTGGTTCATGTGGGACGACCTGGTCCGCGGCGCGATCGGCGCCGTCGTCCTGGTCGACACCCGCCGCCTCGCGGACTGCTTCCCCGCGGTCGACTACTTCGAGAACAGCGGCCTGCCCTTCGTCATCGCCCTCAACGGCTTCGACGGCGCCCAGCCGTACAACCCGGACGAGGTCCGCGAGGCGCTCCAGATCGGCCCCGACACCCCGATCATCACGACGGACGCCCGCCACCGCGCGGACGCCAAGTCGACGCTGATCACGCTGGTGGAGCACGCGCTGATGGCGCGGCTGCGGTAGGTACTTGTTCCGGTTGCCTCTGCCGGAGTGCAGGACTGCGGGACTGCGGGGCCCTTCCTTCGGGAGGGGCCCCGTTGTCGTAACTTCCTTCGGGAAGGGGCGCGTTGTCGGTACGGCCCGGCCCGGCCCGGCCCAAACGCTACGGCCCCGCCCTCCCCGACCAACGGGGAGAACGGGGCCGTAGCAACGCCCGAACTCAGTGCCAGCTGTGCGGCGCCCGGAAGCCGGGCTCCCGCTCCAGCCGTCGCCAACCCGCCTTCGGCAGACCGCCACCGCGGTGGGCCGAAGCGGTGGCCGCGGGTGCGGCGCCCGCGCGGGCCATCAGGATCGCCGTGATGGCGGCGACTTCCTCGGGCTCGGCGTGGCCCTTCTCGACGCGAATGTCAGGGGTGTTCATAGGTTCAGTCTCCGTGAGAGAGAGGTCCGCGGGGTTGCCGCGATGGGTCCGCCGCGTAACCGGCGGGTGCGAAACCCGTGGCTACTGCGGGGGGTTGCCGTGCTTGCGGGAGGGCAGGTCCGCGTGCTTGGACTGGAGCATGGCCAGGGACTTGATGAGGACCTCGCGCGTCTCCGCCGGGTCGATCACGTCGTCCACCAGGCCCCGCTCCGCCGCGTAATACGGGTGCATCAGCTCGGACTTGTACTCCTTGACCATGCGCACCCGCATGGCCTCGGGGTCCTCCGCGCCCGCGATCTGCCGGCGGAAGATCACGTTCGCCGCGCCTTCCGCACCCATCACGGCGATCTCGTTCGTGGGCCACGCGTACGTGAGGTCGGCGCCGATGGACTGGCTGTCCATGACGATGTACGCGCCGCCGTACGCCTTGCGCAGGATCAGCGAAATCCGGGGCACGGTCGCGTTGCAGTAGGCGTAAAGGAGCTTCGCGCCGTGGCGGATGATTCCGCCGTGTTCCTGGTCGACTCCGGGAAGGAATCCGGGGACATCCAGAAACGTAACGATCGGAATGTTAAAAGCATCACACATCTGGACGAAGCGTGCAGCTTTTTCGGATGCCTCGATGTCGAGGACGCCCGCGAGGCTCTGCGGCTGGTTGGCGACGATGCCGACGACCTGGCCGCCGAGCCGGGCCAGCGCACAGATGATGTTGCGGGCCCAGCGCTCGTGGATCTCGACGTAGTCGCCGTCGTCGACGATCTCCTCGATCACCTTGGCCATGTCGTAGGGCCTGTTGCCGTCGGCCGGGACGAGGTCGAGGAGGACGTCGCCGCGGCGGTCGTGCGCGTCCGTGGACTCGACCCGGGGCGGGTTCTCGCGGTTGTTCTGCGGGAGCAGCGAGAGGAGGTAGCGCACCTCCGCGATGCAGGTCTCCTCGTCGTCGTACGCGAAGTGACAGACGCCGGAGGTCTCCGCGTGGACGTCGGCGCCGCCGAGGCCGTTCTGGGAGATCTCCTCGCCGGTGACCGCCTTGACGACGTCCGGTCCTGTGATGAACATCTGGGAGGTCTCGCGGACCATGAAGACGAAGTCGGTGAGGGCGGGGCTGTAGGCCGCGCCGCCCGCGCACGGGCCGAGCATCACGCTGATCTGCGGGATGACGCCGGATGCCTTCGTGTTGCGCTGGAAGATGCCGCCGTAGCCCGCGAGGGCGGAGACGCCTTCCTGGATACGGGCACCCGCGCCGTCGTTCAGCGAGACCAGCGGGGCACCGGCCGCGATGGCCATGTCCATGATCTTGTGGATCTTCGTGGCGTGCGCCTCGCCGAGCGCGCCGCCGAAGATGCGGAAGTCGTGGGCGTAGACGAAGACCGTGCGGCCCTCGACCGTGCCCCAGCCGGTGATGACACCGTCGGTGTACGGCTTCTTCGCTTCCAGGCCGAAGCCCTGGGCGCGGTGCCTGCGCAGCTGTTCGACCTCCTGGAAGGTGCCGGGGTCCAGGAGCAGCTCGATGCGCTCGCGCGCGGTGAGCTTGCCCTTGGCGTGCTGTGCCTCGGTCGCCTTGTCGCTCGGGCCGGCCAGCGCCTGCGCACGGATCTCGTGCAGCTCGGCGACCCGTCCGCGCGCGTCCGTCGGCTCACCCGCCGGTTCGCCCGCCTTCTCTTCCACAACGGTCATGTAGTGACTCTACGAAGACCGGCAACGAAAGCGGGACGTCGACTCTGCACAGTCTCAGACCCGTTTTCCTGGTAGCACTGAACAGAACCCAACCCCTGTGCAGCCTTTCTGACTGCTGAGAGCGCCCTCCGCTTGTCGGGGATCCACAAAGCGGCCACCTGAGAGACACCTCACATTCGCTGGTGTCACATGCCTTCCCCGGAGTGACGCGCGACCTCGGACGACCTTCGCGGCGACGAGAGCGCGGCCACGGAGGGGCGAGATCTTACGTAGAGTACCCACGAAAACACACTACGGATAAAGTTGAACGTCGAACGGAATAGGGCTAAGGTCGGACCCATTGAGGTAGTTAAAGCTTCAACAAGCAGGATCTTCGTCCCCAAGGAGCATGTCATGGGCATCTTCACCCGCAAGGAATCGACCCCCGCGACGCCGGCCGCGACGGGCGCCCCGGTGAACCCGGACCTCGCCGCGCTGACCGGCGACTACACGATCGACGCGTCGCACTCGTCGCTCGGTTTCGTGGCCCGGCACGCCATGGTGACCAACGTCAAGGGCGGCTTCCAGGAGTTCGAGGGCGCGCTGCACCTGGACGGCACGGACCCGTCGCGGTCGACCGCGACGCTCGACGTGAAGATGGACAGCATCGACACGGGCTCCGCGGACCGCGACGGCCACCTGAAGTCCGCCGACTTCTTCAAGACGGACGAGCACCCGACGATGACGTTCCGCTCCACCAAGGCCGAGTCCCTGGGCGGCGGCGACTACCGCATCACCGGCGACCTCACCATCCTCGGCACCACCCGCCCGCTCGCCATCGACCTGGAGTTCAACGGCGCGGCCAAGGACCCCTTCGGCAACGAGCGCGTCGGCTTCGAGGGCAAGGCGGAGATCCTGCGCTCGGAGTGGGGGCTGACGTGGAACGCGGCGCTGGAGACGGGTGGGGTGCTGGTGTCGGACAAGATCAAGCTGGTGTTCGACATTTCGGCGATCAAGTCGGCGTAGTCGTAGCAGCCGCAGAGTTCGTGCCCTCGGGGCCCGCGTGAGGAATCCGCGGGCGCCGGGGGCTTTTCGCTGCGGGGAGGCTTTCGCTGCGGGGAGGCTTTCCGGCGTGCGGGGGGGGCAACGCGCCGCTTGGGTACGGCCGCCGCCGGTGCAGCGGCGCGGAAAGGCTTCCCCGCCGCTGCACCGGAGCACCGCACGGCGGTTCGTCGACAGGTGGCCGGGCGGGGACCAGCGCTCAGAGCCCCAGCCCGCCGACGACCGACAGTTCCTGCTTGGTGAACTCCCCCGTCAGCATCGGCATGGCCTTGCCGATGGCGGCCTTCGCCTCCGGGAGGGTCAGCGAGGCGTCGTGGTGTTCCTTGGTCCGCCAGACCTCCGTCACCCAGATCGTCACGTCATCGCCGTCGGACAGACCTACGACGTAGAGGTCGCACCCGGCCTCCCGGAGTCCGTCGACGGCGCTCAGCAGAATGGCGACGACGTCGTCCCGGGAGCCCGGCCGGACCTTCATCGACGCGATGCAGCCGTAAGTCATCAGAGTCTCTCCTCTCGGGGCACGGCCGACTGCCCGCCCGGCGCAGCACCCTGCCATCGACGGCCGGCGCCGCGCGCCCTGGGGCGGGACATGGCCGAGCGGGATCTGTGGCTCGCCACCGCGCTCGACACCCGCAACGCGGCCGAGCGTGGGGTTCTTGAGCTGGCCGGCGCCCTGGTGGGGCGGCTCTCCGGAGTCGGGACCGGCGAGGGTGGCTGAAACACACCCCTTGTGCGCACCCTCGGGGCATTCACATAATCCATCAACAGATTTGACCTGCCCATGCCAGCACATGGGTATTTCTTTGCCCTCGCGAATGTCATGGGCACGTCATAACGACAGCTCTTATCACCACCCCCCACCCCGGAAGGCATTCCGTGAAGAGACTTCTCACCACCCTCAAGAGGTGTCTGGCCGTCGGCGCCGCCGCCCTCGCAATCGCCGGTCTCCAGCCGCTCTCCAGCGCAACCGCCGCTCCCCAGCCCGTCATTGGCGGCACCCGGGCCGCACAGGGCGAGTTCCCGTTCATGGTCCGGCTCTCGATGGGCTGCGGTGGCGCGCTCTACACCCAGCAGATCGTGCTGACCGCCGCGCACTGCGTGGACGGGACCGGCGCCAACACCAGCATCACCGCCACCGCCGGTGTCGTGGACCTCCAGTCGACCACCGGCCGCGTCCAGGTCAAGTCTACGTACGTGTACCAGGCCCCCGGCTACAACGGCAACGGCAAGGACTGGGCGCTGATCAAGCTCGCCTCGCCGATCAACCTGGCGACGCTGAACATCGCCACCACCACGACGTACAACACCGGCACCTTCACCATCGCGGGCTGGGGCTCGGCCTCCGAGGGCGGCGCCCAGCAGCGGTATCTGCTCAAGGCCACCGTGCCCTTCGTCAGTGACGCCACCTGCCGTGCCTACAGCGGCTACAGCGGTCTGGTCGCGAGCGACGAGATCTGCGCCGGGTACGCGGCCGGCGGCACCGACACCTGCCAGGGCGACTCCGGCGGCCCGATGTTCCGCCGCGACGCCAACAACGCCTGGATCCAGGTCGGCATCGTCAGCTGGGGCATAGGCTGCGCCCGCGCCAACGCGCCCGGCGTCTACTCGGAGGTCTCCACCTTCGCCTCCGCCATCGCCTCGGCGGCAGCCTCACTCTGAGCCAGTAGCCCCTCAACGCCCGGCCGGGCGGGCCGACTTGGTCGGTCCGCCCGGCACCGTGCAAAAAAAGACCTACTCCGCCGGCTCAACTCCCGCCCGCAGCAACCCGTACGCGTACGCGTCCTCCAGCGCCTGCCAGCTCGCCGCGATCACGTTCTCCGCGACACCCACCGTCGACCACTCCCCCGTGCCGTCCGAGGTGGAGATGAGCACCCGGGTCGTGGACTGCGTGCCGTGCTTGCCCTCCAGGATGCGGACCTTGTAGTCCACCAACTCCAGCTTCGCGAGCTGCGGGTAGATCTTCTCCAGGGCCACCCGCAGGGCCCGGTCCAGCGCGTTGACCGGGCCGTTGCCCTCCGCCGTCGCGACGATCCGCTCGCTCTTGGCCCACAGCTTCACCGTGGCCTCGTTGGCGTGCGAGCCGTCGGGGCGGTCCTCGACGATGGCCCGCCAGGACTCCGTACGGAAGTAGCGCAGCGGCTTGCCCGCGACCTCCGAGCGCAGCAGGAGTTCGAAGGAGGCGTCCGCGGCCTCGTACGTGTAGCCCTCCAGCTCACGCTCCTTGACCCGCTCGACGACCCGGCCGACCAACTCCCGGTCCCCGCCCAGGTCTACGCCGAGTTCCTTGCCCTTCAGCTCGATCGACGCGCGGCCCGCCATGTCGGACACGAGCATCCGCATGGTGTTGCCGACCTGCTCGGGGTCGATGTGCTGGTACAGGTCCGGGTCGACCTTGATCGCGGACGCGTGCAGGCCCGCCTTGTGCGCGAACGCGGAGACACCGACGTAGGGCTGGTGCGTGGAGGGCGTGAGGTTGACGACCTCGGCAATCGCGTGCGAGATCCGCGTCATCTCGCGCAACTTGCCCTCGGGCAGCACCTTCTTGCCGTACTTCAGCTCCAGCGCGGCCACCACCGGGAACAGGTTGGCGTTGCCGACCCGCTCGCCGTAGCCGTTCGCCGTGCACTGCACGTGGGTGGCGCCCGCGTCGACCGCGGCCAGCGTGTTGGCGACCGCGCAGCCGGTGTCGTCCTGGGTGTGGATGCCGAGGCGGGCGCCGGTGTCCGCGAGGACCGTGGCGACGACCGCCTGGATCTGCGCGGGGAGCATCCCGCCGTTGGTGTCGCAGAGGATGACGACCGACGCGCCCGCCTCCGACGCCGTGCGGACGACGGCCTTGGCGTACTCGGGGTTGGCGCGGTAGCCGTCGAAGAAGTGCTCGCAGTCGACGAAGACCCGGCGGCCCTGCTCCTTCAGGTACGAGACCGTGTCGCGGACCATCTCCAGGTTCTCGTCCAGCGTGGTGCGCAGGGCGAGTTCGACGTGCCGGTCGTGCGACTTGGCGACCAGGGTGACGACGTCGGCGCCCGAGTCGAGCAACGCCTTGACCTGCGGGTCCTGCGCGGCCTTGCCACCGGCGCGGCGGGTCGCGCCGAAGGCCACCAGCTGGGCGTGCTTGAAGTCGATCTCCTGGCGCGCGCGGGCGAAGAACTCCGTGTCCCGGGGGTTGGCGCCGGGCCAGCCGCCCTCGATGAAGCCCACTCCGAAGTCGTCCAGGTGCCGGGCGATGGCCAGCTTGTCGGCGACGGTGAGGTTGATGCCCTCGCGCTGCGCGCCGTCGCGCAGGGTGGTGTCGAAGACGTGGAACGAATCGTCCAGCTCACTGGTTGTGGTCATGATCTGAAGGCTCCTGGGATTTCGGATCTCGGTCGTTACCGGAATAACCGGCTCCACCGTCCCCCTATGGTCCCTCGCGCTCTCGCTCCCGGCTGCGGGTGGGCCAGAAAAGCGAAAAACCCCTCGCGGGTGCGAGAGGTCTGCGCGCGGGTCGAGGACGAGGGGCCGCCCGTACCTGGTCGTACGAGGCGGTCACTGCGGACCGGCGCGCCTGCTGCCAATAATCATGGCGAACGAGAGCACGGGGGCAGTCTGGCACATATCCCGCCCCCGGCTCCCGCCGTCTCAGAATGCGGTCGTCACGCCCGTCACCCGGAGGCTCGCACGGACTCCTGCGCGGGCGCCTTCACCCGCTTCAGGTCCAGGTCGCGGGTCTCGCGCATGCCGACGTAGACGACGAGCGAGACGGCGGCGCAGGCGGCCACGTACCAGAAGAAGCCGGACTCGGCGCCCGCGTCCTTGAACCACAGGGCCACGTACTCGGCCGTGCCGCCGAAGAGCGCGTTGGCGACGGCGTACGGGAGGGCGACGCCCAGCGCGCGGATGCCGGTCGGGAAGAGTTCCGCCTTCACGCACGCGTTGATCGAGGTGTAGCCGGTGACGATCACGAGGGCCAGCAGGGACAGGCCGAGGGCGGACCAGTAGCCGTCGGCGCGCTTGAGCAGGGTCATGATCGGGACGGTGAGGAGGGTCGAGCCGACCGCGAAGGTGATCAGCAGCGGGCGGCGGCCGACGCGGTCGGACAGGGCGCCGGCGAGCGGCTGGACGCACGCGAAGACGATCAGCGCGGTGAAGGAGACCAGCGTCGCGGTCTCCTTCGGCAGGCCCGCCGAGTTGGACAGGTACTTGGTGAGGTACGTCGTGTACGTGTAGTACGCGACCGTGCCGCCCATCGTCAGCGCGACGACCAGGAACGCCTCGCGCCTGTGCTGCCACAGGGCGCGCAGGGTGCCGCGTTCGGCGACGGTGGCGTCGTCGGCCTCGTAGACCTCCGTCTCCAGCATGGCGCGGCGCAGGTAGAAGACGACGGCCGCGCCGAGGGCGCCGACGACGAACGGGATGCGCCAGCCCCAGCTGTGCAACGCCCCGTCGGACAGCGTGCGTTGGAGGACGATCAGCAGGCCGAGGCCGACGATCTGCCCGGCGGTCATCGACACGTACTGGAAGCTGGAGGCGAAGCCCCGGCGGCGCGGGTCGGACGCCTCGGTGAGGTAGGTCGCGCTGGCCGCGTACTCGCCGCCCACCGAAAGACCTTGCAGCAGGCGGGCCACGAGCAGGACGAACGCGCCGCCGTAGCCCGCGACCGCGTAGGTCGGCGCGACGGCGATGAGGACCGCGGAGGCCGACATCAGCGTGACCGTCAACGTCAGCGCGGCCTTACGGCCCTTGCGGTCGCCGATCCGGCCGAGCAGCCAGCCGCCGACCGGGCGCATGAAGAAGCCGACGGCGAAGATGCCCGCGGTGTTCATGAGTTGGGCGGTGGGGTTGTCGTCCGGGAAGAACGCGCCCGCGAAGTACGTGGCGAAGCTGGCGTAGACGAACCAGTCGTACCACTCGACCATGTTCCCGGCCGACCCGATCCAGATCTTCTTCCAGTGGCCGCTTCCGCCGCTCCGGCTGCTCGGCGGCAGGTGATGCGCTGTTTGCTCTCGTCCCATGAGCCGTAACGTGCCCGGTGCGCACGGTGACCACAAGTGCGCCTCCCCTTTTGTTCTTTGCGTTCACGCAACGCCCGTTGGGGGAGGCGCACTTGGCAGCCGGGTCAGCCCAGCTGGTGCATCCAGCCGTGCGTGTCCGCGCTGATGCCGCGCTGGACGTCGAGGAGTGCCTCGCGCAACTTCATGGTGACCGGGCCGGGTTCGCCGCCCGACTGCCGCCACTCGGCGCCGGTGCGCTTGACCGTGCCGACGGGGGTGATGACCGCCGCCGTGCCGCAGGCGAAGACCTCGGTGAGGGTGCCGTTCTCGGCGTCCCGCTGCCACTGGTCGATGGAGATGCTGCCTTCCTCCGCCGTGTGGCCCAGGTCGCGGGCGACGGTCAGGAGGCTGTCGCGGGTGACGCCCTCCAGGAGGGAACCCGTCAGCGCGGGGGTGACGATCCGGTCGCCGTACACGAAGTACAGGTTCATGCCGCCGAGTTCCTCGACCCACTTGTGCTCGACCGCGTCGAGGTAGCAGACCTGGTCGCAGCCCTTCTCGGCGGCCTCGGCCTGGGCGAGGAGCGAAGCGGCGTAGTTTCCGCCGGTCTTGGCGTCGCCCACGCCGCCGGGGACGGCGCGGACACGGTCCTCGGAGAGCCAGATGGAGACCGGCTTCACGCCACCGGGGAAGTAGGCGCCCGCCGGGGAGGCGATGACGATGAAGAGGTACTCGTTGGCCGGGCGCACGCCCAGGCCGATCTCGTTGGCGATCATGAACGGGCGCAGGTAGAGCGACTCCTCGCCGCCGTGCGCCGGGACCCAGTCCTTGTCCTGCTGGACGAGCGCGTCGCACGCCTCGACGAACGTCTCGACCGGTAGCTGGGGCATGCCCATCCGGTGGGCGGAGCGCTGGAAGCGCCGGGCGTTCTGGTCGGGGCGGAAGGTGGCGACCGTGCCGTCGGGCTGCCGGTACGCCTTGAGGCCCTCGAAGATCTCCTGGGCGTAGTGCAGCACCATGGAGGCCGGGTCGAGGGAGATCGGCGCGTACGGGACGAGCTGACCGTCGTGCCAGCCGCGCCCCTCCGTCCACTTGATCGTCACCATGTGGTCGGTGAAGTAGCGGCCGAAACCGAGGGGGCTGGCGAGGATCGCGTCGCGCTCCGCGGCGGACAGCGGGCTGGCGGACGGCTTGAGCTCGATCGTGGGCGTCGTCATGAGTGGTTGTCCTTCACCGGTTGTTGTGACGGGCCGCGCTCACGCCCGTACCCGCCCTGCATCCGCAGAGACGCACAGAACCTGCTGCCAGGTCCGGTGGTAGGACGTCCGAGCATTGCCTCATGCCGCGGCTCCGCGTTCGATTATCGCGCGCGGGGGGCCGTGGACGAAAACGGCGTGAAAGCGACCCAGGGGTTGATGGTGACACCCGGCGAGGCCATACGAAAAGCCGCCGGGTGCATATGCGACCCGGCGGCTGTCGTGCAGGAGTGGCGCGGCGGGTCAGCCTGCTACTCGTACGACGAGGGCGTCGCCGATCTCGGTCGTGCTGCGCGCGGGCTTTCCGACGCGCTCGGCCAGGTCGGCCGAGACGGCCTCCTCGATGCGCGCGGCCTCGGTCTCGTAGCCGAGGTGGCGCAGGAGCAGGGCGACGGACAGGACGGTGGCCGACGGGTCGGCCTTGCCCTGGCCCGCGATGTCGGGCGCCGAGCCGTGCACGGGCTCGAACATGGAGGGGAACGCGCCGCTCGGGTTGATGTTGCCGGAGGCGGCGACCCCGATACCGCCGGAGATGGCGGCGGCCAGGTCGGTGATGATGTCGCCGAACAGGTTGTCGGTGACGATCACGTCGAAGCGCTCGGGCTGCGTGACGAGGTAGATCGTCGCCGCGTCCACGTGCATGTACTCGGTGGTGACGTCGGGGAACTCCGCGCCGACCTTGTTGAAGATGTCCGTCCACAGGTGACCGGCGTGCACGAGCACGTTGTTCTTGTGGACGAGGGCCAGCTTCTTGCGCGGGCGGGCCTGGGCGCGGGCGTAGGCGTCGCGCACGACCCGCTCGATGCCGAACGCGGTGTTCAGCGAGACCTCGGTGGCGACCGCGTGCTCGGTGCCCTGGCGGATGGTGCCGCCGTTGCCCGTGTAGGGGCCTTCGGTGCCTTCGCGGACGACGACGAAGTCGATCTCGGGCTGACCCGCGAGCGGGGTCTCGACACCCGGGAGCAGCTTCGAGGGCCGCAGGTTGACGTGGTGGTCGAAGGCGAAGCGGAGCTTGAGCAGGAAGCCGCGCTCCAGCACGCCGGAGGGCACGCTCGGGTCGCCGATCGCGCCGAGGAGGATCGCGTCGTGCTGCTTGAGGGCGGCGAGGTCGGCGTCGGTGAGGGTCTCACCGGTGGCGTGGTAGCGCCGGGCGCCGAAGTCGAACTCCTTCGTCTCCAGCTTCACATCCTGCGGGAGAACGGCGGAGAGGACCTTGAGACCCTGGGCCACGACCTCCTGGCCGATGCCGTCACCGGGAATCACTGCGAGATTGATGCTGCGAGACATGGCGGCAATCTACTCCTCGTCCCATGGGATGACACGGGGTGTCCGCGATTCGGACAGCCCTCGGGGGGCTTTTTCGACGGCCTGGGCGCGTCTCCGGGACCCTCTGTTCGGATGCCGTTCACCCGTACGCCTGGCGGGCGTTGGGCCGCACCGGGAAACCTCACCCGTATGGACAACCGCTTGGACAACCGCTTGGACATCCCGAACATCGGCATTCCGCCGGAGCCGGCCCGCCGGATGAGTATGGCGGAGCAGTACGAGTACGCGCGCGCCAAGCTGGTGTCCCGGCGCGGCACGCTGGTGACGGCGGGTGCGGTGGCGAGCGGACTGCTCACGGGGTGCGGCTCGGGCGCGTCCGCCCCCTCCGCCTCGCCGACCGCCACCGTACCCGGCTCGGCCGTCTCGCCCCTCGGACGCCATCTCGCCTTCGGCGCCGACCCGAAGACCCGGATGCGGATCTCCTGGCAGGTGCCGTTCGCGGTCAGGAAGCCGTACGTACGGGTGGGTTCGGCCCCGGACGACCTCGGCCGCAAGGTCGAGGCGGAGATCCGCGCGCTGCACACCCCGGGCGTGCGGGGCGTGCGCCTGGCGCTCGACCAGTACTACGTGCACGCGGCCCTGGACGGCCTGCGCCCCGGCACGACGTACTACTACGGCGTCGGCCACGACGGCTTCGACCCGGCTTCCGCGAGCCACCGCGCCACGGTCAGCTCCTTCCGCACGGCGCCGGCGAGCCCGGAGAAGTTCACGTTCACGGCCTTCGGCGACCAGGGCGTCAGCCGCGCCGCCCTCGCCAACGACAACGTGCTGCTCAAGCAGGACCCCGCCTTCCACCTGCACGCGGGCGACATCTGCTACGCCGATTCCAACGGCCACGGCACCAAGTCGGACGCGTACGACCCCGGTTACTGGGACCTGTTCCTCAAGCAGAACGAGGTGGTGTCGAAGTCGGTCCCGTGGATGGTGACCACCGGCAACCACGACATGGAGGCGTGGTACCCCCACGACGGCTACGGCGGCCAGCTCGCCCGCTGGTCCCTCCCCGACAACGGCTTCGACCCGCGCACGGCACCGGGCGTGTACTCCTTCGTCTACGGCAACGTCGGCGTCGTCGCGCTGGACGCCAACGACGTGTCGTACGAGATCCCCGCGAACCTCGGCTACACGGCGGGCCGGCAGACGAAGTGGCTGGCGACGCGGCTCGCGGAGCTGCGGGCGGCCAAGGAGGTCGACTTCGTGGTCGTCTACTTCCACCACTGCGCGTACTCGACGTCGTCGCACGCGTCCGAGGGCGGGGTGCGGGCGGAGTGGGTGCCACTGTTCGACCAGCATCAGGTGGACCTGGTGATCAACGGCCACAACCACGTGTACGAGCGCACGGACGCGCTGCGCGGCGGGGCGGTGGGGCGCAAGGTCCCGGTCGGCGGCTCGGCGGACCCGACGCGGGACGGGATCGTGTACGTCACGGCGGGCGGCGGCGGCCGTGACCTGTACGGCTTCCCGGGCGGGGTGAAGGACAGCTACGAGGGCCATGTCGCCGACCGCGAGTCGGTGGACACCTTCCACTGGACGAAGGACCAGGGCCAGGCGCACGAGAGCGTGGAGTGGTCGCGGGTGCGGTACGCCGGGTTCTCGTTCTTGGCGGTGACGGCGGAGAGCGGTTCGCGTCCGCGTCTGACGGTGTCGGCGCTGGCGCAGAACGGCGAGCGGATCGACCACTTCGAGGTGCGGCGGAGCGGGTGAGCGGGGCCCTGCCCGCTTGCCTGCGGGGCGCTTTCCCGGGGTGCGGCGTGGACCACGCAGGTCCGCGTCGCACCCCGGGCGGGTGCGGCTCCCGGCTCTTGGGTTACTACCCGGTTACGGCGCGATCGACGCGTCGTTCCGTGACGAGTCTGGCCAAGGCTCAGTGGCCGGTCTGGCCGCCGTTGTCGCGGCGGTCGAGGGCACGCTGGAGCGCGGCGGCGGCGTTCTTGCGGTCGGACTCGCTCGTACGCGAGACGTGACGGACTCGACGGCGGACGGTCGTCTCGGCCATGGGAAATCGACTCCTTCGGACAGACGGGAGCGCGGATGGAGGGTGTTCGAGACTCCCCCACTGCCTCAAGGGCGTGGAGGGACCCCCAGATGTGGGAGGGGAGCGGCGGACCGCAGGGGTTGCCTGCATGGGGCCCGGCTCACGACCGCCCTTCGCTGGATCGAGCGAGGCGTTCGGCTCCTACAAAGCTAAGCGAGGTCCGCGCATCTGTCTGCACAATTACTCGGACTTCCTACTATCTGAGACGGTGTGGTCCGTCACACCCGCCTGACCTGGGGTTTCAGTCGCGCCTCAGTCGGCCGGCAGGTCGAGGACCGCCTTCCGGAAGCCGTCCGGGTCCTCGACCCACGGCAGGTGCCCGGCGCCCGGCAGCACCACGCGCCGCACCCGGGGCAGCGCCCGCACGAGGGAGTCCACCGCCGAGCGCGGCCGGATGTCGCACGCCCCGTCGACGACGGTGACGGGGACGTCGAGCCGGCGGCAGGCGGCCTCCAGCGCCGGGGTCCCCCAGGTCCGCCGCCGCTCGGCGTTGAGCGCGTCGTTGCAGTCGGCGTTGATCCCGAACCAGGGGTCGGCCATGCGCCCGGCGTGCGCCAGGGCCCGCTCCCGGTCCTCGAACTCGGCCGACCACTGGAGCACGGCGGCCTCCCGGTCCTCGACGGCCGTGGCCTCCCGCCGTTCCTGACGCTCCGTCAACTCCTGCCAGCGGGCCAGCCGTTCGGGGTCGTCGCCGATGCGGGCACGGAAGTTCTCGTGGAACGCCGAGTGCCAGTCGGCGTCCGGTCCGATGCCGGTACCGGCGACGTAGACGAGGCGCGTGACGCGGTCGGGGTGGGCGAGGGCGTAGGAGAGGGCCAGTTGGGCGCCCCAGGAGTGGCCGAGGAGGGTCATGTTGTCGAGCCCGAAGTGCCGTCGTACGGCGTCGAGATCGGCCACGAAGCGTTCGGTCGTCCAGGGGCCCGCGCACCGCTCCGAACGGCCGCAGCCGCGCTGGTCCCAGCGGATGACCGTGGCGCGGTCGGCCAGGAGTGCGGCGACGTCCGTGAACATGTCCCACAGTCCGGGGCCGCCGTGGCAGAGCACCAGCGGCTCGCTGCCCTGTCCGCCGCGGCGCGCCCAGAGTCGTACGCCGTCGTCGGCGGTCACGGTGACGGGCTCGGTGCGGTCGGTGTTGGTGTCGGTGGCCATGGGGGCAGTGTGCCCGGCTCCCGCGCGGGCCGTTGCCGGAACGGGTGGGCGCGGGATGCCGGGCGACTTGCCGGTCCGTCGGTCCGCGTGTGCTGACGGTCCGTCAGCCCATGTGCGGGTAGCGGTAGTCGGTCGGCGGGACCAGGGTTTCCTTGATGGCCCGGGTCAGGGTCCAGCGCAGGAGGTTCTGCGGGGCGCCCGCCTTGTCGTTGGTGCCCGAGGCGCGACCGCCGCCGAAGGGCTGCTGGCCGACGACCGCGCCCGTCGACTTGTCGTTGATGTAGAAGTTGCCCGCCGCGTACCGGAGTTGCTCCATGGTGTGGGCCGCCGCCGCGCGGTCGTTCGCGATGACCGAGCCGGTGAGGGCGTAGGGCGACACGGACTCCATCTGGGTCAGCATGGCGTCGTAGGCGTCGTTGGATGAATCGTCGTAGACGTGCACGGCGAGGAACGGGCCGAAGTACTCCGTGGTGAAGACCTCGTTGGCCGGGTCGGTGCACTCGACGACCGTCGGGCGCACGAAGTAGCCGACCGAGTCGTCGTAGGTGCCGCCCGCGACGATCGTGCACGTCGGGTCCTGGCGGGCGCGGTCGACGGCCGCCTTGTTCTTGGCGAAGGACCGCTCGTCGATGACCGCGCCGATGAAGTGGGAGAGGTCGGTGACGTCGCCCATGGTGATGCCGTCGATCTCGGCCGCGAACTCCTCCTTGAAGCCGTCGTTCCAGATCGACGCGGGGATGTAGGCCCTGGACGTGGCGCTGCACTTCTGCCCCTGGTACTCGAACGCCCCGCGCGTGAGTGCCGTCTTGAGGACCGCGCGGTCGGCGCTCGGGTGGGCGACCACGAAGTCCTTGCCGCCGGTCTCGCCGACGATCCGCGGGTACGAGCGGTACTTCTCGATGTTGTTGCCGACCGTCTTCCACAGGTACTGGAAGGTCTTGGTCGAGCCGGTGAAGTGGATGCCCGCCAAGTCGCGGTGTTCCAGGGCCACTTCGGAGACGGCGAGGCCGTCCCCGGTGAGCAGGTTGATGACACCCTCGGGCAGGCCCGCCTCTTCGAGGAGCCGCATCAGCAGGACGGCGGCGTGGGTCTGCGTCGGGGACGGCTTCCACACGACGACGTTGCCCATGAGCGCGGGCGCGGTCGGCAGATTGCCCGCAATCGCGGTGAAGTTGAAGGGGGTGATCGCGTAGACGAACCCTTCGAGCGGACGGTGGTCGAGCCGGTTCCACACGCCGGGCGAGTTGACCGGCGGCTGCTCGGCGATGATCTGGCGGGCGTAGGCGACGTTGAAGCGCCAGAAGTCGATGAGTTCGCAGGAGGAGTCGATCTCGGCCTGCTGGGCGGTCTTCGACTGACCGAGCATGGTGGAGGCGGCGAGCGTCTCGCGCCAGGGCCCGGCGAGGAGTTCGGCGGCGCGGAGGAAGATCGCGGCCCGGTCGTCGAAGGACAGCGCACGCCAGCCGGGCGCGGCGGCGAGGGCCGCGTCGATGGCGTCCCGCGCGTCCTGCTGGGTGGCGTTGCGGTAAGTGCCGATCACCGCCTGATGGTTGTGCGGCTGGACGACGGTGAAGGCGTCGCCGCCGCCCGGCCGCCGCTCGCCGCCGATGGTGCACGGCAGGTCGAGGGGGTTGTCGGCCAGCTCCTTCAACTTGGCTTCCAGCCGGGCCCGTTCGGGCGAGCCGGGGGCGTAGCCGTGCACCGGCTCGTTGACGGGGGTGGGGACCTGGGTTACGGCGTCCATGTCTTCCGGGGCTCCTTGGCGAGTGGGTGGGCAGTCAACTGGGCGGGGCTGAGCGGCTGTTCGGTTCTGGATGGTTTCTGGGGGGATGGGTGGTTTCTGGGGGGGGGGCTGGGTGGTTCAGCTTTTCGTGGCGATCGAGCGGGCGAAGAAGAGGAGGTTGGCGGGCTTCTCGGCCAGGCGGCGCATGAAGTAGCCGTACCAGTCGGTGCCGTAGGCGGTGTAGACACGCATCCGGTGGCCCTCGGCGGCCAGCCGGGTCTGCTCCTCGGCGCGGATGCCGTAGAGCATCTGGAACTCGTACGCGCCGGGCTCGCGGCCGCCGGGGCGGGCGAGTTCCTGGGCGATGGCGACGAGCCGCGGGTCGTGCGAGCCGACCATCGGGTACCCCGCCCCCTCCATCAGGGTCCGCAGGATGCGTACGTACGCCCGGTCGGTCTCCTCCTTCTGCTGGTGGGCGACCTCGGCGGGCTCCTTGTACGCCCCCTTCACCAGCCGGACCCGGCTGCCGCTCGCGGCGAGGCGGCGGGCGTCGGACTCGGTGCGGTAGAGGTATGCCTGGATGACGCAGCCGGTCTCCGGGTGGTCGCGGCGCAGCTCCTCGTGGATGGCGAACATCGAGTCGAGGGTGGTGTGGTCCTCGGCGTCGAGCGTGACCGTCGTCCCGATCGCGGCGGCGGCCTCGACGACGGGCCGGACGTTGGCGAGGGCCAGCTCGTGGCCGCCGTCCAGCGCCTGGCCGAACATCGACAGCTTGACCGACATCTCGGCGCGGGTGCCCAGCTCCAGCTCCTTCAGCCGGTCGACCAGGTCCAGGTACGCGTCCCGGGCGGCGGCGGCCTGCTCCGGACGGGTGATGTCCTCGCCGACGACGTCCATGGTGACCTCCAGGCCGCGCCCGGTCAGCTCCCGGATCACCGGCACGATCTCGTCCACCGACTCCCCGGGGACGAAACGGTCGACGACCTGCCTGGTCACGGGGGCCGCGGAGACCAGACGGCGCATACGGTCGCTGCGCGAGGCGGCGAGAATCACGGGACCCAGCACGGGGCACCTCCACGACGGAACAAGTACCGGGAAATTCCGGAGAACCACCGTGAAAACTAAGGATCTCTCCGATCGTGGGCCATCGACAGCTGTCACGCATCCGTGCCCCGGATCTCATACAGATGTATGAAGGGTCGGCGGGCATGCGGAAGAATGGCCGGGTGAGCGACCGGTTGAGAGGCGACGGCAGAGACGGCGGCCGGGGTGATCGGGGCGGCCGGGGTGATTATCAGGAGTTGGTGGACGAGGTCTCGGAGCTGCTCGGGGTGCCCGCCACGCTGGAGAACCGGGACTTCGAGCTGATCGCCTTCGCCGCGTACGACAGCGAGGGCGAACTGGACGCCTCCGCCCTGGACCCCGTGCGCGCCCGCTCGATCCTCACCCGCCGCTCGACCGCCGCCGTCCGCACCTGGTTCGAGGGCTTCGGCATCACCCGCGCCTCCGCCCCGGTCCGCATCCCGCCGACCCCGGCGGCGGGCGTGAACCGGGGCCGCATCTGCCTGCCCGTACGCCATCGGGGTGTCGTCCTCGGCTATGTGTGGCTCCTGGACGAGGAGCCGGGCCTGTCGGACGCCCGGCTGGCCGCGGCCATGGCGGTGACGGGCCGCATCGGCGCGCTGCTGGCGGACGAGGCCCAGCACGGCGCGGACCTCACGCGCGAGCTGCGCGCGGTCCTGACCGCCGAGCGCGACTGGCGGCGCGAGGCCGCCCTCGCCGACCTGCGCACGGCCCTCGGCCCGCGTGCGAGCGGCCCGCACACGGTGGTGTGCGTGGCGCCGTGGCCGTCGGCGAACCCGGACGACGCGCCGTCGGTGCGGACGGTGCCGGGGGCCACGGCGTTGTGCACGATGCCGTGGGGTGAGGCGGCGGAAGGCGCCACCGAGCAGGGTCTGGCGTTGCTGGTGCGGCTGCGGGCGGCCGACGCGACGGGGCCGGCGGTGGCGGCGGCGACGCGGTTGCTGGAGCAGGCGGGGGCGGCCAGGGGTGGCGGCGATGGGGCGCGGGCCGCCGGGGTCTCTGCCGCGCGGAGTGGGCTCGACGGGCTGGGGGCCGCGTGGCGGGAGGCGTCGGCCGCCGCGCGGGCCGCGCTGGCGGAGCCGCGGCTCGGTCCGGTGGCGCGGTGGTCGGACATCGGCGCGTTCCGGCTGCTCACCGCGCTGCCGCCGGGGTCGTCCCAGGATCCCGCGGTACGGGCCCTGTTGGACCCGGCCCACCGCGAACTCGCCCGCACCGCCGAGGTATACCTGGACCGGGCAGGCCAGGCGGGGCGTACGGCAACGGAGTTGGGCATCCACCGGCAGACCCTCTACTACCGCCTGTCCCGCATCGAACAGCTGACGGGCCTGGACCTCACGGACGGGGAGGACCGGCTGTTGCTGCACATGGCGCTGAAGGCGGAGCGGCTCTGAGCGTGTCACCGCTGCGGCCGGCAAAAACAAAGGCAGATAGGTCACCCACTCCCTGCCACTCTCAACCTATAGCGCACTGGGGGCCTTGCGGCAAGGCCCCCTTCGTGCCGCAGAATCTCCCGCTGAAGCCGGACTCTGGGGGGATTTCATGATCGACGTGATCGTGGTCGGCGGCGGGCCGACCGGTCTGATGCTGGCCTGCGAACTGCGGCTGCACGGCGTGGACGTGCTGCTGCTGGAGAAGGAGACGGAGCCGACCAAGGTGGTCCGCGCGCTCGGCCTGCACGCGCGCACGGTCGAGGTGATGGACCAACGCGGCCTGCTGGAACGGTTCCTGGCGCTCGGGCGGCAGTACCCGGTCGGCGGTTTCTTCGCCGGTATCCCCAAGTCGCCGCCGGAGCGGCTGGACACCGCGCACCCGTACACCCTCGGCATCCCGCAGCCCGTCACCGACCGGCTGCTGACCGAGCACGCCATCGAGGTCGGCGTCGACATCCGGCGCGGCTGCGAGCTGGTCGGACTGAGCCAGTCCGGGGACGGGGGCGAGGAGGGGGGCGGGGTTGGGGGCGAGGCCGGTGTGACCGCCGAACTGGCCGACGGCACGCGGCTCCACGCCCGCTACCTCGTCGGCTGCGACGGCGGTCGCAGTGCGGTGCGCAAGCTGCTGGGCGTCGGCTTCCCCGGCGAGCCCAGCAGGGTCGACACGCTGCTGGGCGAGGTCCAACTGACCGCGACGCCCGAGACGTTGGCCGCCGTGATGGCCGAAGTCCGCAAGACCCAGAAGCGGTTCGGCGCGATGCCGCTCGACGACGGGGCGTACCGCGTCATCGTGCCCGCGGCCGGGGTGGCCGAGGACCGGTCGGTCCCGCCGACCCTCGACGAACTCAGGCAGCAGCTGCGGGCGTTCGCCGACACCGACTTCGGCGTGCACTCACCGCGCTGGCTGTCCCGCTTCGGCGACGCCACCCGGCTGGCCGAGCGCTACCGGGTCGGCCGGGTGCTGCTGGCCGGGGACGCGGCGCACGTCCACCCGCCGGCCGGCGGGCAGGGGCTCAACCTCGGTGTCCAGGACGCGTTCAACCTCGGCTGGAAACTGGCCGCCGAGGTCAACGGCTGGTCGCCGGAAGGGCTGTTGGACAGCTATCACGCCGAACGGCACCCGGTGGCCGCCGACGTACTGGACAACACCCGAGCGCAGATGGTGCTGATGACCGACGAGCCGGGGCCGCGGTCCGTGCGCCGACTGCTCTCGCAGCTCATGGAGTTCGAGGACGTGAACCGCTACCTGACCGAGAAGATCCACGCGATCGGAATCCGCTACGACTTCGGCGCGGGCCACGAGTTGCTCGGCCGCCGGCTGCGGGACGTCCAGCTGAAACAGGGCCGCCTCTACGAGCTGACGCACGGCGGTCGCGGGCTGCTGCTCGACGGCACCGGGCAGCTCTCGGTGGCGGGCTGGGCGGACCGGGTCGACCATGTCGTCGACGTCGGCGAGGAGTTGACGGAACTGGACGCGCCCGCGGTGCTGTTGCGGCCGGACGGGCATGTGGCCTGGGCGGGTGACGAACAGCGGGAGCTGGTCGGCGCGTTGCCCAAGTGGTTCGGCGCGGCCGTGAGTTGAGCGCGCGGTGGCGGGTGCCATGATGTCCTCGGAGGCCGCAGGCTCGACGACTCGAAGGCTCGAAGGCTCGAAGGAGCGCATGTGGAAGACGAGCGGACCGGGCTGGAACAGGCGAGTCCCGAGATGGACAAGCGCATCCGGGAGAGCTTCGACCGCCAGGGACTGATGGGCCACCTCGGCGCGCACATCTCCCACGTCGGGCCCGGCCGCGTGCACATCGTGCTCCCCGCCCGGCCCGAAGTCACCCAGCACCACGGCTACTTCCACGCGGGCGCGACCAGTGCCGTCGCGGACACGGCGGGCGGCTACGCGGCCTTCACCCTGTTCCCCGAGAACACCGAGGTGCTCACCGTCGAGTACAAGATCAACCTTCTCGCGCCCGCCGTCGGCGACCACATCGAGGCGGTCGGGACCGTCCTGAAGTCCGGACGCACCCTGACCGTCTGCCAGTTGGAGGTGTTCGCCGTCCAGGACGGCCACCGGAAGCTCGTCGCCAACGGCCAGCAGACCCTGATCCGCCTCAACGGGCCCGGACAGTAGGCCCGTTGCCGCCGCCGTCCCGGGCGACCTGACGGCGGCGGGCGGCCGGGGCGCCCCACGGGTGCTGTATCCCCGGGCGCGGCCAGGCGCGGACGGGCACGCAGTCTCGCGTTCTGGCGGGCACACAGTCTCGCGTTCTGGTGTTGCGGGCGTCACGCGGACCCGGTTACTGAAAACGATTGTCATCATGCTACGGTCGGCGCACAGCTCGCCTTGACCTCGCCTTGACCACCCCTTTGCCCGGAGGGCCCCGTGCGCCTGCCCGCAAGACTCCTGCCCTGCACCGCGCTCGCCGCGGCCTCCGCCCTGCTCACCGGCTGTTTCTCGGGCGACGGCGGGGCATCATCCTCGTCGGACTCGTCGGACTCGTCGGCCGGGGGCGGCAAGCGGATCCGGCTCGCGATGATGCAGCCGCCGCGCTCGGGGCTCTCCCCGCTCTCCGACGACGCGTTCAAACTGTCGCGCTGGTCGAACGCCGAGACCCTGGTCAAGCTCGACGCGGACGGCGACGCCGAACCCGCCCTCGCCACCAAGTGGCAGCAGCACGGCCGGAGTTGGACCTTCGAGATACGCGAAGGCGTCACCTTCCACGACGGCACCGCCCTCACCCCGGCCGCGGTCGTCCGCTCCCTCACCGAGGCGGCCGGGGCCTCCCCCAAGCCGCGCATCCTCGACGGCGTCGACCTGACCGCGAAGACGGCCGGGGACACGGTGGTGGTCACCACGCAGGACGAGGACCCGCTCGTCCCGCAGCGGCTCAGTTCACCGCAGTTGTCGGTCCTGGCGGCGAAGGCGTACGCCGGGAAGACGGTGAACCCGGTGGGCGCGGGCACCGGCCCCTTCGAGCTGACGAAGGTGAACGGCACCTCCTCCGCGACCCTCGACCGGTACGACGCCTACTGGGGCGGCCGGGCCAAGTCCCCTGGAATCGACGTGAAGTTCGTGCCGGACGGCACCGCACGCGCCGCCGCGCTGCGCAGCGGGGAGGCCGACATCGTGGAGGCGGTACCGGTCTCGCAGGCCGCGCTGCTCGACGAGGACCTGATCACCGAGGTGCCCATGCCGCGCACCAACACGCTGTACCTGAACACCGCGAAGGGCCCCTTCGAGGACGCCTCGCTGCGGGCCGCGGCCCGGGAGGCGGTCGACGCGAAGTCGATCGTGCGGGGCGTGTACGAGGGCCGCGCCGACGTGGCGCGGGGGCTGCTCGGCCCCGCCCTCCCCTGGGCCGCCCAACTCCGCACGCCCGTACGGCACGTGAAGGCGGGCGACCCGTCGGGCGAGACGATCACGATCGGCACGTTCACCGACCGCGCCGAACTGCCCGAGGTGGCCGCCACGCTCCAACAGCAGCTCCAGCGGGCCGGGTTCAAGGTGAAGCTGGACGTGCGCGAGTACGCCAACATCGAATCCGACGCGCTGTCGGGCGAGTTCGACGCGTTCGTCCTGTCCCGCGCGACCGTCCTGGACTCCGGCGACCCGGCCGCGTACCTCTACAGCGACTTCGCCTCCGACGGCTCCTTCAACATCTCCCAGCTCAAGTCCGCTGCCGTGGACGCCGAGTTGAAGGCCGCGGCGGGCACCGAGACCGGTGCGGCGCGGCGCAAGGCCGTCATCGCCGCCGAGGCCGCCATCCTGGCCACGGACGCGGCGGTACCGATGCTGCACGAGCGGGTGATCCAGGGCGACGCGTCCGGCGTCGTGGCCGCGGCCCACGACCCGCGCGAACGGGAACTGGTCACGGCGGCGACGTACGTCAAGTGAGGTACGGGAAAGAAGAGTTGCCCCGCCGCCGACGCCGCGCCGCCACATTCGCGCGCAGGCTGCGGCCCACCTCCGCCGGGAGCACCCGGGCCGTCTGTCTGGTCGGCGTCGTGGCCGTCGTCGGGCTGTTGCCCTGGCTGTCCGGGCGAGATCCCGCGCTGACGGTGTTGCGGGCGCGGTCGGCCGAGCAGGAGGCGACGGCCGAGGCGCTCGGGGCGATCCGGGCGGACCTCGGACTGGACGCCGGACCCCTTGCGCAGCTGGGGAGTTGGGCCGCCGGACTGCTCCGCGGCGACCTCGGCACCTCGTGGGTGTCGGGCACCGACGTGCTGCCGTCCGTGACCGCCGGGCTCCAGGTGTCGCTGGGCCTGATGGCGGCGGCCCTCGGCGTGGCCGTGCTGCTCGGCGGTGTGCTCGTCGCGCCCGTGCTCGTCCGGGGGCGGGCCTCGGCCGGGGCGGGGGCCGCGATGCTCGCCGCCGTGCCCGAATTCCTGCTGGCCACCGTCGCGTTGCTGGTCTGCGGGGTCTGGCTGGGGTGGCTGCCCACGTCCGGCTGGCAGGGCCCGGAGTACCTGGTCCTGCCGGCCGTCGCGCTCGGCGTGCCCGCGGGCGGACTGCTCGGCCGGCTGGTCGCGGACGCGCTGCCCGCCGTGCTCGACGAACGCTGGGCCGAGTTGTGGCGCGGCGCGGGCGTCGGCCGGGCGCGTGTCGCGGGGGCCGCGCTGCGCCGCGTACTGCCGCCGCTGGTACCGCAGTTCGGGATGGCGGCGGTCGGCCTGACGGGCGGGGCGGTCGCCGTGGAGACGGTGTTCGCGGTGCCCGGCATCGGCCGTACGGCACTGGGCGCGGCCAAGTCGCAGGACGTGCCGCTGCTCCAGGGTTCGGTACTGGCCCTGCTCGCCCTCGGGTTGGCCGCGGGCGCCGTATCCGCCTTCGTACAGCGGAAGTTGCTCGGTCCGGCGCTGCGCGACGCGCATCTGACGCTGCCCGCGCCCCGCCCGGTCCGCATGCACCCGGCGGTGCCGCTGACGCTCGCCGCGGTGCTGGCCGGGGCCATCGGCTGGGGGCTGCTGCGCGACCCGTACGCGGTGCGCACCGAGGCGCGGCTGGCCGCTCCTTCGTGGGCGCATCCGCTCGGCACGGACGGTCTGGGCCGTGACGTGCTGGCCCGGCTCGGTCACGGGGCCGCCCCGACGGTGGGTACGGCGGCGGCGGTCTGCCTGCTGAGTCTGCTCGTGGCGCTGGTCCTCGGTTTCCTCCCCGGGGTGGCCGAGGGCGCCGCCGACATCGCGAACGCGCTGCCACCGGTCATCGTCGGCATCCTGGTCGCCGCGGTCACCGGCCCCGGCACGGGCGGCGCCGCGCTCGCCGTGGCGCTGGTCTCCTGGCCCCCGCTGGCCGCGCACGCGGCGGCGCTGGTCCGGGAGGTGCGCGCGTCCTCCTTCCTCACCGCCCAACGGGCCATCGGCGCACCGCCGTTGTGGATCCTGACCCGGCACGTCCTGCCGTCGGTGGCCGCCCCCGTGGCCCGGCACGCCCTGCTCCGGCTGCCCGGCATCGCGCTGGCCCTCGCCGCCCTCGGCTTCCTCGGCCTGGGCGCCCAACCCCCGTCCCCGGAATGGGGGTTGCTCCTCGACGAGTCCCGCGCCTACGTCGAACGGGCCCCCTGGGCGGCCCTGGCCCCGGCCGTCGCCCTCGCCGTCCTGGCGGGCCTCGCGGTGTCGGGGGCGGCGTACGCGAGCGGCCGGACATCGGGGTCGGCGTACGCGAGCGGCCGGGCCCGGACCGGGCGCCCGACTCGCCCTCCCCGCCCCGGAGTTGCCATTCGCCCCTCCCGACCAGGAGTCACCCGGTGACCGACGCCCCCCACCCCCTCCTCTCGGTACGCGACCTGCGCATCTCCTTCGGTGCCGTCGCCCCCGTCCGCGGTCTCTCCTTCGACCTCCGCCAGGGTGAAGTCCTCGCGGTCGTCGGCGAGTCGGGCGCCGGGAAGTCGCTCACCGCCCGCGCCCTGCTCGGCATGGTCCCGCGCGAGGCGACGGTGACCGGGAGCGTACGGCTGCGCCAACCCGGCGCCGCCGCGCTGGAGTTGGTCGGCGCTCCGGCCGCCGTGCTCGCCGCCGTACGCGGTCGCCGTATCGCCCTGGTTCCGCAGGACGCGTTGTCCGCGCTCTCCCCCGTGCACCCGGTCGGCGACCAACTCGCCGCCGCCGTACAGTCGGTGGCGCGGGTGGGCCGACGGGAGGCGCGCGCCCGGGCGGTCGCCGCGCTGGACCGGGTGGGCATCCCGGACGCCGGGCGCCGGGCGCGGTCGTACCCGCACGAGTACTCCGGCGGCATGCGGCAACGGGCCGTCATCGCCATGGCGACCGTCAACGAACCGGACGTCGTGGTGGCCGACGAACCCACCACCGCGCTCGACGCGGACCGCCGGGACCAGATCCTGCGCGTCCTCGCCGAGCAGCGCGAGGCGGTCGGCGCGGCCCTGCTCCTGGTCACCCACGACCTGCCGACGGTACGCCGGCACGCGGACCGCATCCTGGTCATGTACGCCGGACGCGAGACCGAACTCGGCCCGGCGGAGGGGGTGTTGACGTCTCCCCGAGCCCCGTACACGGCGGGCCTGCTGGCCTCGCTCCCCCACGACACGGCTCCCCGACGCCACCGCCTGCCCACCATCCCCGGCACCCCGCCCTCCCCCGCCGACCTTCCGCCGGGCTGCGCCTTCGCCCCTCGTTGCCCGTTGGCGACGGACCGCTGCGAGCGGGTGGAGCCGGAGCCGCACACCACGGACGACGGCCGCCGGGTCACCTGTCACCACTGGGCCGAAGTGCCGCGCACCGCTACGGAGTTGTTCACCGCACGGGAGCGATCCGCATGACCGTCCCCACTCCCCTCCTCGACGTCCGCGACCTGGTCGTCCGCTACGGCCCGGTGACCGCCGTGGACCACGTCTCGTTCACCCTGGACGCGGGCGAGACCCTCGCCATCGACGGCCCCTCCGGCTGCGGCAAGTCCTCCACGCTCACGGCGGTGTTGCAGCTGCGGCGCCCGGAGGCGGGGGAAGTCCGCTTCGAGGGGCGGGAGTTGACCCGGCTCACGGACCGCGAACTGCGCCCGCTCCGGCCTCGTATGCAGCCCGTCTTCCAGGACCCGTACGGCTCGCTCAGCCCGCGCCGCCGGATCCGGGACGCGATAGCCGAGCCGCTGAAGGTGCAGGGCCGCTGGACGGCGGCCGAGGGTCCCGGCAGGGTCGCCGAACTCCTCGACCGTGTCGGGCTCGACCCGGCGTACGGCGACCGCCGCCCGCACGAACTCTCCGGCGGCCAGTGCCAACGGGCGGGCATTGCCCGGGCGTTGGCGTCCGAGCCGCGGCTGGTCGCGCTCGACGAACCGGTCTCGGCCCTGGACCCGTCCGTCCGCGCCGGCATCCTCAACCTGCTCGCCGACCTCCAGGACGAGCTGGGCCTGGCGTACCTGTTCGTCTGCCACGACCGCGCCGTCGTACGCCACTTCGCGGACCGGGTGGTCGAGATGCGGGACGGGCGGCTCGGGGACCGGCGCGGGTCCTAGGAACGGTTCTGTGTCGCCGCGATCAACAGCCGTAGCCCGCCCGCGAGTTGGTCCGCGTCCGGGGCGGTCTTCGGGTCGAAGGTCCACGCGGCGATGAGGCCCATCATCAGGGTGCTGTAGAGCGTGCCGAGGGTGTCCACCTCCTCGTCGATGACGTTCGCCTCCGGCACCCCCATGAACAGGGAGACAAAGGCGCGCGAGCCCTCCCGCTGGGCCCGCGCCAGGTGGTCGCGCACCTCGGGGAGCTGATCGCCCATGGCGATGATCTCCACGCTGAGCCGCCAGAGGGAGTCGGGCTCCCGCATGGTGGCGATGACGTTCGCCCACATCTCCCGGAACCGGTCCACCGACCCCGGCCTGGTCTCGCTCCCGCCGCCCTCGCCGCCCTCGCCGCCCGTGAACTTCTCGCCGATCCCTTCGACCAGCGAGACGTACGCCTGCGCGAGCAGCGCGTCCTTCGAACCGTAGTGGTAGCCGATCGAAGCCAGGTTGGTGCCCGACTCCTTCACGATGTCGCGCGCCGTCGTACGCACGAACCCCTTCGCCAGCAGACAGCGCTTGGCGCCTTCGAGCAGATCTTCACGGTGTCCCATGCCATCACCCTACCCACGATTCAGACAACCGTCCCAAACGGTCGTCTTATACAAGCGTACTAGACAACCGTTTAAGACGCTCGTACAGTCCCTGCCATGACGACGAATCCGAACCCCACGAACCTGAACCCCACGAACCTGAGCGCCCCGGATCCGAACGCCACCAGCACCACCACGCCCGTGCCGCCCCCACCCCGTGCCGGCCGTCGCGAATGGACCGCCCTCGGCGTGCTGATGCTGCCGCTGCTGCTGGTCTCCATGGACGTCTCGGTGCTCTACTTCGCGATCCCCGCGATCGGCACCGACCTGGAGCCGAGCGGCACCCAGCAGCTGTGGATCCTCGACATCTACGGCTTCGTGCTCTCCGGCCTGCTGATGACGATGGGCGCGGTCGGCGACCGCATCGGCCGCCGCAAGCTGCTCCTGTTCGGCGCCGCCGCCTTCAGTGCCGCCTCCGTGATGGCCGCCTACGCCGACAGCGCCGGGACGCTCATCGCGGCCCGTGCCCTCCTGGGGGTCGGCGGCGCGACCCTGATGCCGTCGACGATGGCGCTGCTGCGCACGATGTTCACCGACCCCGCCCAGCGCGCGAAGGCGATCGGGCTGTGGTCCGGCGTCATGACCGCGGGCATCGCGCTCGGCTCGGTGCTGAGCGGGGTCCTGGTCCAGTACTTCTGGTGGGGCTCGGTCTTCCTGGTCAACCTGCCCGCGATGGTGCTGCTCCTGGTGCTCGGCCCGGTCCTGCTGCCCGAGTCGAAGAACCCCGCCCCCGGCCGCTTCGACCTGCTGAGCGTGCCGCTGTCGATGGCCGCCGTGCTGCCCGTGGTCTACGGGCTCAAGGAGATCCCGTCGGAGGGCTGGAACGTGCGGTACGTCGTCTCGATCACCGTCGGGCTGCTCTTCGCGGTCGCGTTCGTGCACCGCCAGCGCACCAACTCCTCGCCGCTGATCTCCCCCGGGCTCTTCCGGGGCCGCGGCTTCGGACCCGCCGTCACGCTGAACCTGGTCGCCTCGTTCGCGGTGATGGGTTCGGCGATCTTCACCACGCAGTACCTCCAGTCCGTGCTCGGCAAGGGCGCGTTGGAGGCCGCGCTGTGGGCACTGCTCCCGGCGGTGCCGATCGGCTGCTCGGCACCGACCGCGACCGCGCTGGTACAGAAGGGCGTCGCCCGCGCCCACGTCATCGCCACCGGCTTCGTCATCGCCGCGGCCGGCTTCGCCCTGCTGGCACTCAGCGGCACGGATTCGCTGTGGCTGGTGCTGGCCGCCGCCGCGGTCCTCGCCTCCGGGCTCGTCATGGTCGTCGCCCTCGTGACGGACCTCGCGATGGGCACCGCCCCCGTCGAACAGGCGGGCAGCGCCTCCTCGTTGATGGAAACGGGCGCGGAGTTCGGCGGCGCGCTGGGCATGGCGCTACTGGGCTCCATCGGCACGGCGATCTACCGCCACGACATGCCGACGACAGCCCCACCACCGGCCCGCGAAACCCTCGGCGGCGCCCTCGCAGCGGCCCACCAACTCCCGGGCCACGCAGGCGAATCCCTCCTGACAGCGGCCAGAGAATCCTTCACCAACGGCATGCAGGCGGCAGGCATAGCCGGAGCGGTACTCCTACTAGGAGCAGCAATCCTGGCAACGGCAACACTGCGCGACCAAAGGGGCGCGGGGCTGTGACATTGTGCGGCTCCGCCGCGTGGGCGCGACAAGCCCCCACCGACCCGCACCCGCCACACCACCCCAACCCACCCCCACAAAACGCGAATTGGGCCCACCCACCCCAAGGTGACCGGACCCAACTCACCGCACTAGACCATCAACTCAAGTTGACCGACCGAGCAGACGTAGCCCCGATCTCCTCCGCCAACTCCGTAACAACCCCCTGCGGCACAGTGTCATCCACGGTCAGCACCGCAAGCGCCTCGCCCCCGGCAACCGCCCGCGAAACCTGCATGCCGGCGATGTTGATGCCCGCCTCACCGAGAATCCGCCCCAGCGTCCCGACGACCCCCGGCCGGTCCGTGTAGCGGAACACGATCATGTGATCCGCGAGGGCGAGATCGACGTCGTAGTCCCCGACGGCCACGATCTTCTGGTGGTGCTTGGGCCCGGCGAGCGTGCCGGACACGGACACCTCTTCCCCGCTGCTCAAAGTCCCGCGCACCGTAACGACGTTGCGGTGCTCGGTGGCCTCCGAGGAGGTGGTCAGCCGGACCTCGACCCCCCGTTCCTGCGCGAACAGCGGAGCGTTCACGTAGGAGACGGTCTCGTCGACGATGTCCTCGAACACGCCCTTGAGCGCGGAGAGTTCGAGGACCTTGACGTCGTGCTGGGTGATCTCGCCGTAGACCTCGACGTCGAGCCGGACCGCGACCTCGCCCGCGAGCGCGGTGAAGATGCGGCCGAGCTTCTCGGCGAGCGGCAGGCCCGGCTTGACGTCCTCGGCGATGACGCCGCCCTGGACGTTGACCGCGTCCGGGACCAACTCACCGGCGAGCGCGAGGCGTACGGAGCGGGCGACGGCGATGCCGGCCTTCTCCTGCGCCTCGTCGGTGGAGGCGCCGAGGTGCGGGGTGCACACGACCTGGTCGAGTTCGAACAGCGGGGAGTCCGTGCACGGTTCCTTCGTGTACACGTCCAGGCCCGCGCCCGCGACCCGGCCCTCCTTGAGCGCCGAGTACAGCGCCTCCTCGTCGACGATCCCGCCGCGCGCGGCGTTGACGATGCGCACGCTCGGCTTGACCTTGTGGAGGGCCTCGTCGCCGATCAGGCCGACGGTCTCGGGGGTCTTGGGCAGGTGGACGGTGACGAAGTCGGAGACTTCGAGCAGTTCGTCCAGCGTCAGGACCTTCACGCCCATCTGCGCGGCTCGCGCGGGCTGCACGTAGGGGTCGTAAGCGACGACCTTCATGCCGAAGGCGGACATGCGCTGGGCGACGAGCGCGCCGATGCGGCCGAGGCCGACGACGCCGAGCGTCTTCTCGGCCAGTTCGACACCCGTGTACTTGCTGCGCTTCCACTCGCCGTTCTTCAGCGCCGTGTTGGCCTGCGGGATGTGGCGCGCGCTGGCGAGCAGCAGGCCGCAGGCGAGTTCGGCGGCGGTGACGATGTTGGAGGTGGGGGCGTTGACGACCATCACGCCGGCCTTGGTGGCGGCGGAGACGTCCACGTTGTCCAGGCCGACGCCGGCTCGTGCGACGACCTTCAGTTTCCTCGCGGCGGCGATGGCCTCGGCGTCGACCTTCGTCGCGGAGCGGATCAGGATGGCGTCGACGTCGGCGATGGCCGGGAGCAGCGCGGCTCGGTCCGCTCCGTTGACGTGCCGGATCTCGAAGTCCGGGCCCAGGGCGTCGACGGTGGCGGGCGACAGCTCTTCGGCGATGAGTACGACAGGTTTCGAGCTCACGTGAGTCCTCACATGTCCTTTGCGGACGGCCGTCCCGACGGCCGCAGGCGGTGGAGGGGGTGGCCGCGTTGGAGACGCACGACGCTGTGGGCCTGACGCGTATTAGTACGGCAGTGTAGTGGCGCCGCGCAGGTCGTCTTGCGCCCCCGCGGAAGGATCACCCGGAAGGGAAAAAGGCGGCCGCGGCGCCGGAACCCACCCGACGCCGCGACCCACCCAACGGGCTTACGCCTCGTCGTCGTTGACCCACGACATGAGCTTGCGCAGCTCCTTGCCGGTGGTCTCCAGGAGGTGCTCCTCGTCCTGCGTCTTGTACTCGTTGTACTTCTTCAGACCGCCGTGGTACTCGTCCATCCAGTTCTGGGCGAACGTGCCGTCCTGGATCTCGGCGAGGACCTTCTTCATCTCGGCCTTGGTGGCGTCGGTGATGATGCGCGGGCCGGTGACGTAGTCGCCCCACTCGGCGGTCTCGGAGATCGACCAGCGCATCTTCTCCAGGCCGCCCTCGTACATGAGGTCGACGATGAGCTTCAGCTCGTGCAGGCACTCGAAGTACGCGATCTCCGGCTGGTAGCCGGCCTCGGTCAGCGTCTCGAAGCCCGCCTTGACCAGCGCCGCGGTGCCACCGCAGAGCACGGCCTGCTCGCCGAAGAGGTCGGTCTCGGTCTCCTCGGTGAAGGTCGTCTTGATGACGCCGGCGCGGGTGCCGCCGATGCCCTTCGCGTACGACAGCGCCAGCGCGAACGCGTTGCCGGTGGCGTCCTGCTCGACGGCCGCGATACACGGAACGCCGCGGCCCTCCTCGTACTGGCGGCGCACGAGGTGGCCCGGGCCCTTGGGGGCGACCATGCAGACGTCGACACCGGCCGGGGGCTTGATGAAGCCGAAGCGGATGTTGAAGCCGTGGCCGAAGAACAGGGCGTCGCCGTCGTTGAGGTGCGGGGCGATGGACTCCTCGTAGACCTTGCCCTGGATCGGGTCCGGGACGAGGATCATGATGACGTCGGCCCAGGCGGCGGCCTCGGCGGGGGTCGCCACGGTCAGGCCCTGCTCCTCGGCCTTGGCCTTGGACTTGGAGCCCTCGTGCAGACCGACGCGGACGTCGACGCCCGAGTCGCGCAGCGACAGCGCGTGGGCGTGGCCCTGGCTGCCGTAACCGATGACCGCGACCTTGCGGCCCTGGATGATGGACAGGTCGGCGTCGGCGTCGTAGAACAGCTCGGCCACTTTCGGTTCTCTCCTTGGGGTACTCAGGTGTTGCGTCCCACCGTATGACGGCGGGCGGAAGCGAGGACGCGGGGTCTCGCCATGCGGGCGGCGCGGGCCGCCCGCGGCGGGCCCTACGCGGACCGGTCGAGCGCGCGCAGCGAGCGGTCGGTGATCGAGCGGGAGCCCCGCCCGATCGCGATCGTGCCGGACTGGACCAGCTCCTTGATGCCGTACGGTTCCAGCATCTTGAGCATGGCGGACAGCTTGTCGGTGCCGCCGGTGGCCTCAATGGTGACGGCCTCCGGGGAGACGTCGACGGTCTTGGCACGGAACAGCTGGACGATCTCCACGATCTGGGAGCGCGTCTCGTTGTCGGCGCGCACCTTCACCAGAACGAGTTCCCTGTGGACCGCCGAGGCCGGGTCGAGTTCGACGATCTTCAGGACGTTGACGAGCTTGTTGAGCTGCTTGGTGACCTGTTCGAGGGGCAGGTCCTCCACGTTCACCACGATGGTGATGCGGGAGATGTCGGGGTGCTCGGTGACGCCGACGGCGAGCGAGTCGATGTTGAAGCCGCGGCGGGAGAACAGCGCGGCGATCCGGGCGAGGATGCCGGGGGTGTTCTCGACCAGGACCGAGAGCGTGTGCTTGGTGGACATGACGTCGTACCTTCCTGAGCCTTCCTGAAGCCTGAAGTCCGGTTGCTCTCAGTCGTCTTCGCCGTCGCCGAAGTCGGGGCGGACGTCCCGGGCGGCCATGATCGTGTCGTTGGAGGTGCCGGCGGCGACCATCGGCCACACCATGGCGTCCTCGTGGACGATGAAGTCCACCACGACGGGGCGGTCGTTGATGGAGTTCGCCTCTTCGATGACCTTGTCGAGGTCGGCCGGGTCCTCGCAGCGGATCGCGTAGCAGCCCATGGCCTCCGACAGTTTCACGAAGTCGGGGACGCGGGTGCCGCGGGCGTCCGGGTTGACGTCGCCGGGGCCGCTGTGCAGCACGGTGTTGGAGTAGCGCTGGTTGTAGAACAGGGTCTGCCACTGGCGGACCATGCCGAGGGCGCCGTTGTTGATGACCGCGACCTTGATCGGGATGTTGTTCAGGGCGCAGGTGGTGAGTTCCTGGTTGGTCATCTGGAAGCAGCCGTCGCCGTCGATCGCCCAGACCGTACGGTCGGGCATGCCGGCCTTGGCGCCCATCGCGGCCGGGACCGCGTAGCCCATGGTGCCCGCGCCGCCGGAGTTGAGCCAGGTGGCGGGCTTCTCGTACTGGACGAAGTGCGCGGCCCACATCTGGTGCTGGCCGACGCCGGCCGCGAACACCGTGCCCTCGGGGGCGAGTTGGCCGATGCGCTCGATGACCTGCTGCGGGGACAGGGAGCCGTCCGCGGGGAGGTCGTAGCCGAGCGGGTAGGTCTCGCGCCAGCGGTCGAGGTCCTTCCACCACGCGGTGTAGTCGCCTTGACCGCCCTCGCTGTGCTCCTTCTGCACCGCCTGGACGAGATCGGCGATGACCTCGCGGGCGTCGCCGACGATCGGCACGTCGGCGGCGCGGTTCTTGC
Organism: Actinobacteria bacterium OK074; assembly: GCA_001298575.1. Taxonomy (GTDB): domain Bacteria; phylum Actinomycetota; class Actinomycetes; order Streptomycetales; family Streptomycetaceae; genus Streptomyces. The sequence continues at coordinate 60,293 of LJCV01000285.1, read as the reverse complement.
CGATCTCGGCCGGGTCGATGTCCGCGTGCACGATCTTGGCGTGCGGCGCGAAGCTGTCCAGCTTGCCGGTGACGCGGTCGTCGAAGCGGGCGCCGAGGGCGATGAGCAGGTCGGCCTTCTGCAGCGCGGTGACGGCCGCGACGGTGCCGTGCATGCCCGGCATCCCCAGGTGCTGCGGGTGGCTGTCGGGGAAGGCGCCCAGTGCCATGAGGGTGGTGACGACGGGCGCGCCGGTGAGTTCGGCCAGGACCTTCAGTTCGGTGGTGGCCTTGGCCTTGAGGACGCCGCCGCCGACGTAGAGGACGGGCCGCTTGGCGGCGGTGATCAGCTTGGCGGCCTCGCGGATCTGCTTGGCGTGCGGCTTGGTGACCGGGCGGTAGCCGGGCAGGTCCATGACCGGGGGCCAGACGAAGGTGGTACGGGCCTGGAGGGCGTCCTTGGCGATGTCGACCAGGACCGGTCCCGGGCGGCCGGTGGAGGCGATGTGGAACGCCTGCGCGATGATCCGGGGGATGTCCTCGGCCTTGGTGACCAGGAAGTTGTGCTTGGTGATCGGCATGGTGATGCCGACGATGTCCGCCTCCTGGAAGGCGTCCGTGCCGATGGCCTTGGACGCGACCTGCCCGGTGATCGCCACGAGCGGCACCGAGTCCATGTGAGCGTCCGCGATCGGGGTGACCAGGTTGGTCGCGCCGGGCCCGCTGGTGGCCATGCACACGCCGACCTTGCCGGTGGCCTGCGCGTAGCCGGTGGCCGCGTGGCCCGCGCCCTGCTCGTGCCGCACCAGGACGTGACGGACCTTGGTGGAGTCCATCATCGGGTCGTACGCCGGGAGGATCGCACCGCCGGGAATACCGAATACCGTGTCGGCCCCGACCTCTTCGAGGGAACGGATGAGGGACTGGGCCCCCGTCACCTGCTCGGGAGCGGACGGTTGTGCAGAGGGACGGGGCCGCGGCTGCGGATGGTGGGCCCCGGAGGTCTGCTCGGTCATCGGCATTCTCTTCTCGATGCTGAGGGTTTGTGCGAGGGTTTTGCGAGGTTTGAGCGGTTTTCTTCCGTTGTCCGGGCGGGGTGCGGCTGGTGCCCGTGCAACAAAAAACCCCTCGTGCCGTAAGGCAAGCGAGGGGAGCGCGCCGGTGAGGTTCGCTGGGGATTCCGGTCGTCCGTCCGGTGGTCCCAGCTTCAGCCGACGCGCTGTCCAAGTACGAGAATTCGGGTGCGCATGGCTCCGACCCTCCCCCCGCCGCGCCATCACTGTCAAGTTGGCGGAACGGGAGTCTCATTATGTGAGCGCAGGGCCGTGGTACCGCCGCCCAGACCCGTGCCGCCCAGACCCGCACCGCCGCCCAGACCGGTGCTCCCAAGGCCCGCGCCGCCGCCGAACACCGCGGGCAGGGCGGTGGGCAGACCTCCGCCGACGGTACCGCCGTAGACCCCGGCGGCGCCGCCCGCGTACACGGGCTGGACGGGCCCGTGCGGCACCGGGCAGCGGCCGACGGACAGGGAGCGGCGCAGCCGGTATTCGTCCAGCGGCCCGGAGAACGCCATGCCCATGCCGTGCGTGCAGCCCATGGCGCGCAGCGCGACGACCTGTTCGGGCAGGTCGACGCCCTCGGCCACGGACGCCAGGCCCAGGTCGGTGGCGATCCGCAGCAGCCCGCTGGTGATCTTGTGCAGCCGGGCCGACTCGACGACGCCCTCGACCAGGGTGCGGTCGAGTTTCAGGACGTCGACGGGGAGCCGGCGCAGCGCCGTGATCGCCGCGTAGCCGCTGCCGAAGCCGTCCAGGGCGATCCGTACGCCGATCCGGTGCAGGGCGCTGAGGCGGCGCTCCAGGTCGTCGAGGGAGGACCTGGGGTCGATGTCGGACAGCTCGATCATCAGCGACCCGGACGGCAGCCCGTGCCGGGTCAGCAGGGCCTCCACCGAGCCCAGCGGCAGGGAGCGGTCCAGCAGCCGCCGGGCGCTCATCCGGACGGCCACGGGGGCGGCGAGCCCGGTCGCGGCGCGTTCGGCGGCCTGGGCGACCGCCTCTTCGAGGAGCCAGCGGCCCACTTCGGCCGTCCGGTCGCCGTCCGCGGCGCCCGCGGTGCTTTCGATGTCTCCCGTCACCCGGAGGAACTCGGCGGGCGTGAACAGCACCCCCTGGGAGGAGCGCCAGCGCGCCTGGGCGGCGACCGAGGTGATCCGGCCGTCCTCCAGGCGCACCACGGGCTGGTGCAGCAGCGCGAACTCGCCGTCGTGCAGCGCGGCCCGCAGCCGCCCGGCCAGCTCCGCCTTGCGGACGACGTCCTGTTGCATCTGCGGTTTGTACAGCTCGACGCGGCCCTTGCCGGTCGCCTTGGCGCGGTACATCGCCAGGTCCGCGTTGCGCAGCAACTCGCCCGCGCCCAGGCCCGGTTCGGCGAAGGCGACGCCGATGGAGGCGGCCACCCGGACATCGTTGCCGTCGATGCGGTACGGCAGGGACAGGGTGACGCGCAGCCGGTCGGCGAGTTCCAGGATGTGCTGTTCGCGGTCGGCCCGGTCGCGGGCGCCGTCGCCCACGATGAGCGCCGCGAACTCGTCGCCGCCGAGCCGGGAGGCGGTGTCCGAGGAGCGGACGGCGTCCTGGAGCCTGCGGGCGGCCTGGACGAGGAGTTCGTCGCCCGCCTGGTGGCCGATGGTGTCGTTGACGGCCTTGAAGCCGTCGAGGTCGATGAAGAGGACCGCGGTGCCCTGCTGGGCGGCGGCCCGGTCGGAGGCCCGGCGGCCGGACAGGGCCTGCTGGACGCGGCTGGTGAACAGGGCCCGGTTGGGCAGGTCGGTGAGCGGGTCGTGCTCGGCGTTGTGCTGCAACTGGGCCTGGAGGCGCACCCGTTCGGTGACGTCACGGCTGTTGAAGATGAGGCCGCCGTGGTGCCGGTTGACGGTGGACTCGACGTTCAGCCAGCGGCCCTCGCCGGAGCGGAAGCGGCACTCGATGCGGGTGGTGGGCTCTTCGAGGGGGCCGGCGGCCCGGAAGCGGCGCACCTCGTGCAGCACGCAGCCCAGGTCCTCCGGGTGGATGAGGGCGGCGAGCTCGGTGCCGACGAGTTCCTCGGCCGGGCGGCCGTAGACACCGGCGGCGGCCGGGGAGACGTACCGCAGGATGCCGCTGGGCGCGGCGATCATGATGACGTCGCTGGAGCCCTGGACCAGGGAGCGGAAGTGGTTCTCCTGCTGCGCCAGTTCCTGGGTGAGGGTGATGTTGTCGATCAGCATGATGCCCTGGCGCACGACGAGCGCGAGGACGACGGCACCGGCCGTGATGAGCACCACCCGGCCGGGGCTGCGGCCGTTGAGGACGCTGTAGAGGATCCCCAGGGTGCAGACGGCGGCGGCGAGGTACGGGGTGAGCGCGGCCAGGGAGCCGGTGATGGGGCGGGTGGTGGGGTAGCGGCCGTGGCCGAGCGGGTGGGTGTCCTCGGCGGGGGCCGGGGGGTGGGGCGCGGCCGTACGGAGGTCGTGGAGGCCGCGCGGGCCCTCTGCTCCGTCGAGCCCCTCGGGGCCCTGTTGCGGGTGCGGCTGCGCCGTTTCCGGGTCGCCCGGCAGGGGCGGCGGCGGGGGCTGGAGCAGCGGGCGGTAGGGGTGGGACGCCTGCTGGTGGTCCTCGCGGGCGTCCGGGGCGTGCGCCCCCGGGGCGGGGTGGCCGCCCGGCACGTGTTCGTGCACCACGCGCGTGTGGCCGCCGCCGTACGCCTTCGCGCCGCTCTCGGGCGCCCGGCCGTACGACGGCGCCATCCACGGGGCGTAGGCGAGCAGCAGGGACCCGGCGAACCAGCCCGCGTCCAGGAGCTGCCCGGAGTGGTAGGCGTTGTGCAGGATCGGCGAGGTGAACAGGGCGTCGCACATCACGGTCAGCGCGAGGGCGCCGATCGCGGTGTTCACGGCGGAGCGGTTGACCGCCGAGCGCCGGAAGTGCAGCGCGAGCACCATGCTGACCAGCGCGATGTCGAGCAGCGGGTAGGCCAGCGAGAGGGCGGTGTGGGCGACGCTGGGTCCGTCGAACTTGGCCGCCCGGTCGAGCGCGAGGCTCCACGACAGGGTGAGCAGGGAGCCGCCGATGAGCCAGGCGTCGAGCCCGAGACAGACCCAGCCGGCCTTGGTGACGGGCCGTTTGGCCAGCACGAGCAGGCCGACGATGGCGGGTGGCGCGAAGCAGAGGAAGAACGGGTCGGCGACGCTGGGGGTGGGCACGGGGCGGTCGAGGACGACCTCGTACCAGCCCCAGATGCCGTTGCCCAGCGCGGCCATGGCCGAGGAGAGCGCGAACAGCAGCCATGCCGGTCGAAAGCGGCTGTGGCGGCTGCGGGCGTAGCGGTAGCAGGAGACGGCCGCGGTGCCCGCCGCGGCGGCGAGCCCGAAGTCGCCCATGAACAGCGCGAGTTCCTGCGAACCCCAGCCGAGCGCGGAGCCGATGGCGTAGCCCGCGCAGACCAGGGCGAGCACGAGTTGCGAGACCGGCCCGGCACCCCGACCGGGCACCGGGCGACGCGCGAGCAGGGCGCCGGGGGAACTCACCGGTCCCACCCGGTCCGCTCGGCGATCGGCCCGCGTGGTGTACGCGGTCGCTCCCGGCCGGTGCGGCCGTCTTCGCACTGGCTGCCGTATCGGCCGTCGCAACGGCCGTCGTGGCATGGGTTGTTGTCGTGGTGGATGGGGTTGTGGTGGTCGTGGTGGGTGGTGTGTCCGGCGTGACTACCGTGGCTGATTCTGCGCGTTGCCGCGCGCCAGGGTCGTCGCCGGCGGACCCGCCGCGTCGGATCGTTCGTCCATAGGCCGTGCATCGCCCGTCGCCCCCCTCGCATGTCTCACAGTTCCGTCCCCGGCGCCGAACGGTGCGCGGCGCTGCCCCTGTCGGGACGATACACCAGGATCGTCACTCAGGGACATAGCTTCTCTACGCTCCGTAACGACCAGCAACGATGCGGGTACAGGCCGCATTCGGGGAACTGCGGAGGGTGCGCGAACCGGAGCCGGAGGCGATTTCGCGCCGGTTGTGCGCCCCACGCCCAACCGCGCATCGGCCGTACGCCCCAAGCCTTTTGTGCGCCATTTCACCTCCCTGTGCGCCGGTTCGGTTCCCTACTGCATTACGTAGTCGTGCGGTTACCCGCTCAAGCCGTCAACTACCAGTGGTGAGCACCACGTTGCGCAGCGGCTCCCCGTTGACGTACCGGGTGAGCTGGTCGGCGACCAGGCGGCGGGCGCGCGGCCAGAACGCGGAGGTGGGGCCGCCGACGTGCGGGCTGATCAGCACGCCCGGTGCCTGCCACAACGGGTGGGCCGGGGGCAGGGGTTCAGGATCGGTGACGTCAAGTGCCGCGGTGATCCTGCCGGTTTCCAGCTCGGCGAGCAGCGCCCCGGTGTCGACGACGCCGCCGCGCGCCACGTTGACGAGCAGGGCGCCGTCCTTCATCCGGGCCAGGAAGTCGGCGTTCACCAGGCCCTTGGTCTGCTCGGTGAGCGGTGTGGTGAGAACCACCACGTCGGCGTCCGGCAGGAGTTCGGGCAGGGCGGTGACCGGGTGCACGGGACCGCGCGCGGTCTCGCGTGCGGAGCGCGCGACGCGCGCCACCCGCGCGACCTCGAACGGTACGAGCCGGTCCTCGACCGCGCTGCCGATGGGCCCGTAGCCGACGATCAGGACGCTGCGGTCGGCGAGCGCCGGGTGGAACGAGCCCTGCCAGTGCCCCCGGTCCTGCGCCCGCACGAAGCCGGGGACCCCGCGCAGCGAGGCCAGCGTCAGGGTGAGCGCGAGTTCGGCGGTGCTGGCCTCGTGCACACCGCGCGCGTTGCACAGGCGCACCCCCGGTGCCACGGAGGCGAGTTGGGCGGTGATGTCGTCGACCCCGGCGGTGAGCGTCTGGATCACCCGGAGGTCGCGCATTCCGGCCAGCGGTTTGATCTTGACGGGCTGGCGCTTCATGTACGGCACGACGTACACGGCGCAGCGCGCGGGATCGCCCGGGTAGTCCGCGAGTTCGGGATCCTCGGCGGCCTTGTCGCCGTTCCAGAAGAGGTAGTTGGGGCCCGCGGGCAGACCGTCGATCTCCTCCGGCGGGATCGGCAGCCACACGTCCCCGCCCGTCACGTCCGCCCCGTTCGTCATGTCTGGGTTCTCACCTGTGCTCATGACCTTGAGGCTATGCGAACCGGTCGCCGTGGAAAGGTTAGGTTGGGTGGCCGGAAACAGGGAGGGCACGGCCAGGTGGAGCGCAGGACGATCGGCGCGGGGGCGCTCTCGGTGGGGGCCGTGGGGCTCGGGTGCATGCCGATGAGCTGGGCCTACTCGGCCTCGCGGCGGCGGGGGGAGGAGTCGCTACGGGCGCTGCACCGGGCGCTGGATTCGGGGGTGACGCTGCTCGACACGGCCGACATGTACGGGCCGTTCACCAACGAGCTGTTGGTGGGGCGGGTGTTGAAGGAGCGGCGGGCCGAGGCGTTCGTGTCGACGAAGGTCGGGCTGGTGGTCGGCGAGCAGCACATCGTGACCAACGGCCGCCCCGGGTACGTGAGACGGGCCTGTGACGCCTCGCTGCGCCGCCTCCAGACGGACGTCATCGACCTCTACCAGCTGCACCGCGCCGACCCCGAGGTCCCCGTCGAGGAGACCTGGGGCGCGATGGCGGACCTCGTGCAGGCCGGAAAAGTACGGTCGTTGGGGCTGTGCGCGATGGGCGTACGGGGCGGCCGGCGCCCCGCGGCGGGGCCCGAGAACGGTGGCGGGAACGGTTTGTACGATGCCACGATCCGCCAACTGGAGCGCGTGCAGCAGGTGTTCCCGGTGAGCGCGGTGCAGGCCGAGCTGTCGGTGTGGTCGCGGGAGGCGCTCGCGGCGCTGCTGCCGTGGTGCGTGGCGCGCGGGGTGGGGTTCCTGGCCGCGATGCCGCTCGGCAACGGCTTCCTGAGCGGGACGCTCACCCCGGGCGAGGGCTTCGAACCGGACGATCTGCGCGCCCGGCACCCCCGGTTCACGGCGGAGATGATGGCGGCCAACCAGCCGGTCGTGGCGGGCCTGCGCCGCGTCGCCGCCCGCCACGGCGAGCAGGTCACCCCGGCCCAGGCCGCGCTGGCCTGGGTGCTGTCCCGGGGCGTCCACGTGGTCCCGGTCCCGGGCACGAAACGGGAACGCTGGGCCGCCGAGAACGCGGCTGCCGCCGGACTACGCCTGACCGAGCGGGACTTGGCAGAGATCACGGGGTTGCCGCAGGCGTTGGGTTCGTGGGAGTGACGGACGGCTGCCGGCCTCGCGGGGCCGGGCGGAACCGTGCGGGGCCCTGCGGAATGGAACGGCGGGTGTGCACCATGGTGGGTGGGGGACGCGTAGCCACGTCCACGTCGAAGGGACCTGATCGTGCTGCTGACCGTGTGCCGCCGGACCGCCGTGGCCGTCCTGGCCGTCGTCCCGCTCCTGGTGACGGCGGGCTGCTCCGGCAACTCCGTCGACCTGGGCGGCAGGGACGCGTCGGCTAGTGGGTCGGGTGCGACCGGCAGTACGGCGGGTACGACGTCGGGGGCGTCCCCCTCCGGGACGGCCACCGAGGCGGCCCCGCCCGCGAAGGGCTCGGTGACGGTCGTCCGGACCCTCACCGAGAACCTGAACACCCCCTGGGGCCTGGCCGCGCTCCCCGACGGCGACCTGCTGGTCTCCTCCCGCGACAAGGGCACGATCACGCGCGTGGACGGCACGACCGGCAAGAAGACGGTGCTGGGCACGGTCATGGGCGTCTCCGCCTCCGGCGAGGGCGGTCTTCTCGGCATCGCGCTGTCCCCCGACTACGCCTCGGACCACATGGTCTACGCGTACTTCACGACCGACTCCGACAACCGCATCGCCCGCCTGCTGTACGACCCGGAGAAACCCCCGGACGAGCAACTGGGCGCCCCCGACACGGTCTTCAGGGGTATCCCCAAGGGGTACATCCACAACGGCGGCCGGATCGCGTTCGGCCCCGACGGCATGCTGTACGCGGGCACGGGCGAATCGGGCACGTCGAACCTCTCCCAGGACAAGAAGTCGCTCGGCGGCAAGATCCTGCGCATGACTCCCGAGGGCGACCCGGCGCCGGGCAACCCCTTCGGCGACTCGGTGGTGTACTCCTACGGCCACCGCAACGTGCAGGGCCTGGCCTGGGACGACAAACAGCGGCTGTTCGCCTCGGAGTTCGGGCAGGACACCTGGGACGAGCTGAACGCGATCGAACCGGGCGGCGACTACGGCTGGCCGGACGCGGAGGGGAAGTCCACCGACGCGAAGTTCGTGAACCCGATCGCCCAGTGGCACACCGACGACGCGTCCCCCAGCGGTATCGCCTACGTGAACGGCACGATCTGGATGGCCGGCCTCAAGGGCCAACGCCTGTGGCGCATCCCCCTGAACGGCACGAAGGCCGCGGCGGCCCCCCAGTCCTTCCTGAAGGGCGAGTACGGCCGCCTGCGCACGGTCCTGGCAGCGGGCGGCAACAAGCTGTGGCTGACCACCAGCAACACGGACGGCCGGGGGGACCCGAAGCAGGGGGACGACCGGATCCTGGAGGTGGAGGTCGAGTAGGCGGGGCGGGGTGGCTCGCGCTCAGGGTGCAGAAGGGTCGGCGGGTGCCTCGGCAGGGCTGGTGAACCCGGTGGACTCGGCAAGGCCGGTGGGCTCCTCGACAGGGCCGCCCGTATCGGCCTCCACGGCAGCCGTAGCCTCCCCCGGTTCCCCCTCCTCCGCCGACTCCCCCGCCACGCCCTCCTCGCCCACAGGCGCCCGCACGACGACCTTCCCCGAGGACAGGTCTATCGGCCCTCGTCCGGGATCCCCGTCCCCCACGTCCTCCCGGGTCAGTTCCAGGCGGTTCTGCTCGTCCCGGGTGTGCTTGCGGCCGGGCGAGAACAGTTCCTCGAAGGCGTTGAACATCGCGCTCCTTCCAGCGGGCCGCCTGGCTGCGGGCGGTTACGCGTCGTCGTCGATCAACGACTGGTCGAGGATCGCCACGGAGACCAGGATCAGGAAGGCCCGGTGGACCATGTAGCCGACCGTCAGTCCGGAGGCCACGGAGACGACGCGGATGTCCTCGCCGCTGACCGCCTGGGAGACCGGCGTGAACGGATCCTCGGCCAGCTTGAGCAGTCCGCGCTCCAGCCGCTTGCGCCGACTCTCGGGAAGGGCGTCCCGCTGCGCTGCCGCACGTTCGGTGAACTCGACCTGGTACAAAACGGCGTCTCCGGTAATCGGGACCTACTTCGTCATTATCCCCGCAGCGAGCCGTTCCCCGGCGGCCCCCGGCCCGAACACCCCCAGCCGATGCGCCACCGCCGCCGCCTCGCCCCGCCCCGCGACCCCCAGTTTGCCCAGGATGTTGGAGACGTGGACGCTGGCCGTCTTCGGGGAGATGAACAGTTCCTCGGCTATCTGGCGGTTGGTGCGGCCGGCCGCGACCAGGCGCAGGACATCGCGTTCGCGGCTGGTCAGGCCCAGGGACTCGGCCGGGTCGGGCGGGGTGAGGGGCGTGCGGCCCGGGGCGCGGGAGAGGGCCAGGCGGGCCCGTCCGGCGAGGCGGTCGACCGCCTCCGTGAGCGGGCGGGCCCCGAGGTGCCCGGCGGCGGCCCCGGCCAGCCGCAGCAGCTCGGTGGCCCGGTCGCGGAAGTCGTCGACGCCGTCCACGACGACGGCGGCGGCTGTGAGGTCGGGGCCCGAAGGCGACGGCCCGGCCCCCGTCGCCAGCAGCGCCTCCGCCAGCCGGTACCGGACACGGGCGAGGTCGTAGGGCCGTTCCAGCGTCTCGAAGGCGTTCACCGCCGCCGTCCAGTCGTCCGGGGTGTCCCGCCCCTCCGCCCGCTTCAGTTCCGCGCGGACCCAGTGCTCGTACGCCTGCCAGAGCGGCACGTGCGTGGTGAGGGACTTCACGGCGGTGCGGATGCGGTCCAGGACGGCGGTGCGCCCCGGCTCGGCGGCGGGCAGTCCGCGCGCGTCCGCCTCGGCGGTGGCGGCGGCGCGCAGCAGCGGCCAGGCGTAGCGCTGGGTGCCGGGCCGGAACCCGGTGTCCAGGACGCCACCGAGGACGGTGCGGGCGTCGGCGAGGCGGTTCTCCTCGGCGGCGACGGTGAGGGTGATCTCGTCGAGGGGCAGGTTGTTCTGCGGCATCGGGTCGTGCGTGCCGTACGCGGTGCGGGCGTCGGCGAGATGGGCGGCGGCCTCGCCGACCTCCCCGCGCGCGAGGGCGAGGCGGGCGAGGTACACGGAGCCGCAGCCGCGCGGTTTGGCGCCCCGCTCGGTGCGCTGCGCGTTGACGGCGGCCACCGCGGCCTCCTCCCACCGGCCGAGGGAGAAGTACGACTCGGCGAAGTTGGCCCACACCCACGCCTCGGACTCCAACAGGCCCATCCCACGGGCCAGTTCGATGCCCTCGCGCAGGACGGTGACGGCCTCCTGGGAGCGGCCGACGCTCTCCAGGCTGGACGGCAGGTTCACATGGCTGCGGCCGACCACGGCGGCGGCGGACAGCGCGACGACACGGTCCCTGACCTCGTACATCGCCGCGAGCCCGGCCTCGACGTCCCCGGACTGGACGGTCAGCACGCCGAGCGTCACGCGCGCGTTCAGCTCGATGTCGTCGGCGCCGACCATGCGCGCGTACTCCACGGCCCGCTCGGCGGCCGACATCGCCTCGGGGCCGGGCGAGCGCAGCATGGACCAGCTCGCGGCGGCGCCGAGCACCTCGGCATGCACCTCGGAGGGCGGCAGGCCGCGGACGAGTTCCTGGGCGCGGGCCAGCTCCGCCCAGCCGTCGCCGCGGGCCGTGCTCTGCGTCAGCCGGGAGCGCTGGGCCCAGAACCAGGCGGCCCGCAGCGGATCGGGCTCGTCCGTCAGGAGGCGCAGCGCCCGCTTGGTGATGGTCAGGGCCCGCTCGCGCTCCCCGCACAGCCGTCCGGCGACCGCGGCCTCCGCCATCAGGTCGAGGTAGCGCAGCGGGGTGGTGGCGGGGTCGCAGCCGCACGGCGGATACACCTCGGCGTAGTCCACCGGCCGCAGCTCCGCCCGTACGGCGTCGGGGGCGGCGTCCCACAGCTCCATCGCCCGCTCCAGGAGCCGCAGTTGCTCGGAGTAGGCGTGCCGGCGACGGGCCTCGACGGAGGCGTCCAGGACGGCGGGCAGGGCCTTGGCCGCGTCGTGCGCGTGGTACCAGTAGCTGGCCAGGCGGGTGGCGCGGACGTCGGCCGGTACGAGGGTGGGGTCGGCCTCCAGGGCCTCGGCGTAGCGGCGGTTGAGGCGGGAGCGCTCGCCGGGCAGCAGGTCGTCCCCGACCGCCTCGCGGACCAGGGCGTGCCGGAAGCGGAAGCCGTCGCCGTCCGGGCTGGGCAGCAGGATGTTGGCGCCGACTGCGGCGCGCAGGGCCTCGATGAGGTCGTCCTCGGTGAGCTGGGCGACCTCGGCGAGCAACCGGTACTCGACGGTGGAGCCGCCCTCGGCGACGATCCGGGCGACCTTCTGGGCCCGCTCGGGCAGCCCTTCGACGCGGACCAGGAGGAGGTCGCGCAGGGAGTCGGTGAGACCGCCGGTGGCGCAGCCCTCGTGGGTGGCGACGGCGAGTTCCTCGACGAAGAACGCGTTGCCGTCCGAGCGGCGGAAGATCTCGTCGACCTGGGCGGGGTCGGGTTCGGCGGCGAGGATCCCGGCGATCAGGCGGGCGACCTCGGCGCGGCTGAAGCGGCCCAGTTCGAGACGGCGGACGGTGCGCAGCCGGTCCAGTTCGGCGAGGAGGGGGCGCAGCGGGTGGCGGCGGTGGATGTCGTCCGAGCGGTAGGTGGCGACGACGACCAGGCGGCCGCTGCGCAGGGTGCGGACCAGGTAGGCGAGGAGGTGGCGGGTGGAGGCGTCGGCCCAGTGCAGGTCCTCCAGGGCGAGGACGAGGGTGCGGCCGGCGGCGAGCCGCTCCAGGAGGCGGGCGGTGAGTTCGAAGAGCCGGGCGGTGCCCTCCTCGTCGTCCCGGGGCCCGCGGCGGGCCTCGCCGAGCTCGGGCAGCAGCCGGGCCAGCTCCTCCTCCTGCCCGGCGGCGGCCTCGGCCAGCTCCTCGGGGAGCTGGCGCCGCAGGGCGCGCAGGGCGGTGGAGAAGGGCGCGAACGGCAGCCCGTCCGCCCCGATCTCGACACAGCCGCCGAGGACGACGACGGCACCGCAGCGCTCGGCGTGCGCCGCGAACTCCTCGACCAGCCGCGTCTTGCCGACCCCGGCCTCCCCCGCGACCAGCAGCGCCTGCGGCTCGCCCCGGGCAGCCCGGCCCAGCGCGTCACCGAGTACCTCCAACTCGACGGCACGCCCCACGAACACGGGACTCACAGACCTGGTCTCCACAATCCCGAGCATCGCACGCCCCACTGACAATCCGGCACCGAATATCGCGCCCACGACAGCCCGCCGGGCGGCCCCGGCCGACGGCCCCGGGCACGACCGCGAAACGGGGGCGCGCCCTGGTCGGGACGGGGCTGCCGGGGGCCCGGACGGCCGCACCCCAAGACGCCCCCGCCCCGCCCCGTCGCCCTACGTCAGGCAGCCCGCCCGAACCAACTCCTCCGCGGCCCGCGATCGTCCTCGGGCACCCCGCTCTCGGTTTCGTGTTCCGTATCCGCCGTCCCGGCCGCCCGGCGGGCGCGCAGGGCCGCCCGGCGCAGACGGTACGCGTCCGCCTCCCGGATGAGTTCGGCGGAACGGATCTTGTGGAGTTCGTAGGAGAACATGGCGTGTCCCTCGTGTCCCTCGTGACGAGCCTGCCGCGGCGCCGTTCGCCGCGTTGCCCCGACTCTCGTCTCCCAGAGGGGTGCGCCGCATCGGGCGACTGCCGCATCTCACGCGCGTGGGAGGGGCCTTAAGACATGCGTGAGGGGCCTTAGACCGGCCGTACGACGCGTACGGCCGGTCTAAGGCCCCTCAGAAGGCTCGGGGCCGCCCAGGTCCGGGCGGTGCCTCAACTGGCGGACGGCAGACCCATGATGATGTCGCTGAACTTCGCGACGGCCAGGAGCAGACCGATCACGCCGAGGGCGATGCCGCCCCACGCGACCGACTTGATCCAGTTCTCCTGCGGCTTGCCGGGCGCCCCGAACGCGGGACGCACCAGCACGGCCACGCCCACGAGCAGCGCGATCAGCGCGAAGACGCCGCCGGCGACCGCGGTGGCGTGCCACGCGTCGCCGTAGACCTCCTTGATCTGGGTCGCGACGCTCGCCGTGGACGAGGTCCCCAGCTGGCCCTCGAGCTGCTCGCGGTCACCGGCGATCGTGCCGATCCAGCTGCCGCTCAGCGACACGAAGCCCAGTACGGCGGCGACGACCGCGGCGGCGCCCTGGCCGACGCCGGAGGGGCCTTCCTTGACCGGCCCGTCGGACTCGTCCCACGCCTCCAGGACGTCGTCGTCCTCGTCCTCGGCGGTGGCCTCGGTACCCTCCGCGGTGGCTTCCGTCTCCGTCTCCGTCACCTCGTCGGTGTCGGCCTTGGTGACGTCCGCCGCCTTCGGGTCGCGCTTTTCCTCGGCGCCGGTCTCTGACCCGGCCTCGTCAACTGTCTTGGTTCCCATAGCCCGCACCGTACGGATCCCGTCTGAGAGGTCTCTTAATGTTCGCTGTGAGCGGTACGGCCTTCACAGGTCGCGCGTTTTTCACGCCTCACGCGCGCGCGTGCCGCCCGCCTCACGCCACTCAGGCGCGAGCACCGACCATACTTCTACGTCGTGCCGCACGCCCCGGTGGGGGTGAACCTGGCGCAGTACCCCTTCCTTCGTCATGCCCAGCCGGCGGGCCACCGCGATGCTCGCCCCGTTCTCCGCCGCCGCCTGCCACTCGACGCGGTGCATGCCGCGCTCCTCGAACGCCCAGTCGAGCAGGACCCGCATCCCGCGCGTGACCAGTCCGCGCCCGGCCGCCGAGGGCTCCAGCCAGCAGCCCGCCTCGCAATTGCCGCTCGGGGTGTCCCAGACGCGGAACAGCAGCCCGCCCACCAGCTTCCCCTCCAGCCACAGGCCGTGCAGGCCGCCCGTGTCGGTGGCCCGTTTGTCGGCGTACGACCGCACCCACGCGCGGGCCGAGTCGAGGTCCACCACCGCGTCCGCCAGCCCGATGTACCGGCCGATGAACTCGCGCCCCCGGTCGATGTTGGCCAGCACGTCCGCCGCGTGCCACAGCTCCAGCGGCCGCAGCCCGGCCCCGTCCTCACCCAGAGACGTCGCGTACATTCCGCGCCTGCTCCTCCCCCGGATCCAGTTCCCCTACGACTTCTTTTACGACGTCGGTGAGCCTCTCATGGGCGGCGCGGCACTCGGGCGGCTCGATGCTGATGCGCGGGAGGCGGCGCTCCAGCCAGCCCGGCAGCCACCAGTTGGCGCCGCCCAGCAGGTGCATGAGGGCGGGCACGAGGAGCGTGCGCAGGACGAACGCGTCCAGGGCGACGGCGGCGGCCAGCGCGATGCCGAACATGGCGATGACGCGGTCGCCGCTGAGGACGAAGGCGAGGAAGACGGAGATCATGATGACGGCGGCGGAGTTGATGACCCGGCCGGTCTCGGCGAGGCCGACGCGCACCGCCCGCCGGTTGTCGCCGGTCTCCAGCCACTCCTCGTACATCCGGCCGACCAGGAACACCTGGTAGTCCATGGAGAGCCCGAAGAGGACCGAGACCATGATCACGGGCAGGAAGGGTTCGATCGGGCCCGCGCGCCCGAGGCCGAGCAGGTCGCCGCCCCAGCCCCACTGGAAGATCACCACCACGACCCCGAACGCGGCGGCGACCGCGGTGACGTTCATGGCGGCGGCCTTCAGCGGAATGCCGACCGACCGGAAGGCGAGCAGCAGCAGGACGCAGCCCAGCGCGATCACCACGCCCACGAAGAGCGGGAGTTTGCCCACGATCACCTCCGCGAAGTCGTCGTAGCTCGCCGTGACCCCGCCGACGGCGAGGTCGAGCGAGGTGCCGGACTCGGCCCGCGGCAGCACCTCGGCGCGCAGCCGCCGGACGAGGTCGCTGGTGGCCGCGGACTGCGGGGCGGAGGCCGGGACGACGGTGAGGCAGGCGACCGAGCCGTCGCCCGCGTAGGTCACCGGGGTCACCGAGGCGACGTCCGCGGTGGCCTTCAGGACGCCGTCGAGATTGTCGAGGGCGAGCCGGTCCTCGGCCCCGCTCACGCGCGTGACCAGCGTCAGCGGGCCGTTGACGCCGGGCCCGAAGCCGTCCGCGAGCAGGTCGTACGCCTGCCGGGTGGTGGCGGTCTTCGGGTCGTTGCCCTGGTCGGAGGTGCCGAGGTGGAGGGCGAGGGTGGGCAGGGCGAGGGCGGTCATGACGACGAGGGCGAGCGCGCCGAGCTTCCTGGGGTGCCGTTCGACGAACGCGGACCAGCGGGCGGCGAGCCCGGCGGCCACCTCGGGTTCGGGCCCGTGTTCGAGCAGACGGCGGCGTTCGCGGCGGCTGAGCGCGCGCGGGCCGATGAACGACAGCAGGGCGGGCAGCAGGGTCACGGCGGCGGCGACGGTGAGCACCACCGTCAGCGAGGCGGCGACCGCGACGCCGTTGAGGAACCCCAGCCGCAGGATGAACAGTCCGAGCAGCGCGATGCACACCGTCGCACCCGCGAACACCACCGCGCGCCCGGTGGTGGTCACCGCGTCGACCGCCGCCTCCGTCGTACTCAGGCCGCGTTTGAGGCCGCGCCGGTGCCGGGTCACGATGAACAGCGCGTAGTCGATGCCGACACCGAGCCCGACGAGCAGCCCGAGCACGGGCGCGAAGTCGGCGACGGTCATGGCGTGCCCGAGCAGCGAGATCCCCGCGTACGCGGTGCCGACGCCGGTGAGCGCGGTCGCGATCGGCAGCAGGCTGGCGGTGAGCGACCCGAAGGCGAGGAAGAGCACCACGGCGGCTACGGCCACGCCGACCGCCTCGGCGAGATGCCCGCCGGCGGGTTCGGTGAGCGCGACGGCGCTGCCGCCGAGTTCGACCCGCAGCCCGTCGCCCGCGGCGGCCTTCGCGGTCCGGACGACGGCCTCGGCGTCGGCCTTGGAGACGTCCTCGGCGGGTTCGTAGAAGGTCACGGTCGCGTACGCGGTCCGGCCGTCGGCGCTGATCCGGGCGGCGCCGCTGCCGTCGTAGGCGCCGGTGTCCTCGTAGGGGCCGGTGACGGCGGCGATGCCGGGCAGGGCGGCGATGTCGTCGAGGGTGCGGGTCATGGTCTCTTCGACGGCGGCGGCGCGCACGGTGCCGCGGTCGGTGTGCCAGACGACGGTGTCGCTGTCGCCGCCGAGCCGCGGGAACCCGTCCGCGAGCAGCCGGGCGGCGCGGCCGGACTCGGTGCCGGGGGCCTCGTAGTCGTTGGAGTACGCGGATCCCGTGACGGCCGCGGCGACGGTGACCCCGGCCAGGGCGGTCAGCCACAACAGGACGACGACGAGACGGCGTTGGACACACCAACGGGCGAGGGCTGCCACGGACGTGCTCCTGGGGAGGGTTTTGGGATCTTTGCCCGGGAACAGTCACACTTGAAGTCGTATCAACGCATGAGAACTGAAAAGCCCGGAAAGAACACATGAGCAATGTTCCGCCACTCTCGCAGGCGTCCGATGATCGTTTGACCTGTTCGGGGCTCCACGGCCGGACTGCGACTCACATCACAGGACAGTAACGGCCACTCTGTCGCACGTCGGCCGTACACCTCTGTCACCCATCAGTCGAACTGGTCGCCCAGCGCCATCAGCGTCGCCCCCGCGACCATCAGCCACAGCGCTCTGCGGGTACGGCCGCGGGAGCCCAGTACGGCGGCCAGGGCACAGAGGGCGGCGCCGGACGCGTAGGCGAGGGCGACCGGCGCGCCCGCGGCGCCCAGGGCGCGCAGTACGGCCGCGGCGAGCCCGGCGGCGGCCAGCAGCGCGCCGGTGCCGGTGGCGATCCACCGGGCCCGCCGGGCGACACGAGCCAGCTCCAGCGCCAGCTGGTACTCCAGTTCGTCCGCCTCGGTGGAGTGGGTCTCGGAGTCGGGGCGTGCGCTCATGGCGGGCGAGCGTAGCCCCTTCCCCTGAGAGCCTCGCACAGGCCGACGAACCCGGGGGAGGCACCGGTGTGAACCGGCGCCTCCCCCGAGGGAGTTCACTGATGTGCCGCTCAGCCCTCGCTGACGCCCAGCTGCTGAAGGATCAGCTCCTTCACGCGGGCCGCGTCGGCCTGGCCGCGGGTGGCCTTCATGACCGCGCCGACCAGCGCACCGGCCGCGGCCACCTTGCCGCCGCGGATCTTGTCGGCGATGCCCGGGTTGCCGGCGATGGCCTCGTCGACGGCGGCGGTGAGCGCGCCGTCGTCGGAGACGACCTTGAGGCCGCGCTTGTCGACGACCTCGTCCGGGGTGCCCTCGCCCGCGAGGACGCCTTCGATGACCTGCCGGGCCAGCTTGTCGTTCAGGTCCCCGCCGGTGACCAGGGCGGAGACCCGGGCCACCTGCTCGGGCGAAATGGCAAGCTCGTCAAGGGACTTGCCCGACTCGTTGGCGCTGCGCGCGAGTTCGCCCATCCACCACTTGCGCGCGGAGGCCGCGTCGGCGCCCGCGTCGATGGTGGCGACGATCGGGTCCAGGGCACCGGCGTTGAGGATGGCCTGCATCTCGACCGCCGAGATGCCCCACTCCTCGCGCAGCCGGTTGCGCCGCACCAGCGGCAACTCCGGGAGCCCGCCGCGCAGTTCCTCGACCCACGCGCGCGAGGGCGCCACCGGGACCAGGTCCGGCTCGGGGAAGTAGCGGTAGTCCTCGGCCTCTTCCTTCACGCGGCCCGAGGTGGTGGACCCCGTGTCCTCGTGGAAGTGCCGGGTCTCCTGGACGATGATGCCGCCCGCGTTCAGCACGGCGGCGTGCCGCTGGATCTCGAAGCGGGCCGCACGCTCCACGGAGCGGAGGGAGTTGACGTTCTTGGTCTCGCTCCGGGTGCCGAACTTCTCCCGGCCGTGCGGGCGCAGCGACAGGTTCACGTCGCAGCGCATCTGCCCCTGCTCCATGCGGGCTTCCGAGACACCGAGCGCCTTGATCAGCTCGCGCAGCTCGGCGACGTACGCCTTGGCGACCTCGGGCGCACGCTCCCCCGCACCCTCGATCGGCTTGGTGACGATCTCGATGAGCGGGATGCCGGCCCGGTTGTAGTCGAGCAGCGAGTGCGAGGCGCCGTGGATCCGGCCCGTCGCGCCGCCGACGTGCAGCGACTTGCCGGTGTCCTCCTCCATGTGGGCGCGCTCGATCTGCACCCGGAAGGTCTCGCCGTCCTCCAACTGGACGTCCAGATAGCCGTTGAAGGCGATCGGCTCGTCGTACTGGGAGGTCTGGAAGTTCTTCGGCATGTCCGGATAGAAGTAGTTCTTCCGGGCGAAGCGGCACCACTCGGCGATCTCGCAGTTCAGCGCGAGGCCGATCTTGATCGCGGACTCGACGCCGATCGCGTTGACGACCGGGAGCGCGCCGGGCAGGCCGAGGCAGACCGGGCAGGACTGCGAGTTGGGCTCGGCGCCCAGCTCGGTCGAACACCCGCAGAACATCTTGGTCTTGGTGCCGAGTTCGACATGGACCTCAAGGCCCATGACGGGGTCGTACGACGCCAGGGCGTCCTCGTACGACTCCAGTTCGGTCGTGGTGGTCACGGTGAAACTTCCCTCTCAGCCCAGCAGGACGTCGTCGTCGCCCAGCCGCTTCAGTTCGCGGTACAGGATGGCGAGGCCGGTGACGATGCCGACGGCGGCCACGGTGGCGTCGATCAGCCGCAGCGTGTCCTGCTCGGCGCGGGCCTTCCTGATGCGCTTGGCGACACCGAACGCGCCGACGGCGGTGGTGGCGATGGACACGTACGTACCGGACTTGGACTTCTTGAAGTCCTTGGCCTTCGACAGTGCCTTGGTCACAGCGACGGAGCCTCCTCAAGCAGCGGGTGCCCCCACTTTTCCACGAAGGCGGCCTCGACGGCGGCTCCGACCTTGTAAAGCCGCTCGTCCTTCAGCGCCGGAGCGATGATCTGGAGACCGACGGGAAGGTTGTCCTCGGGCGCCAGCCCGCAGGGCAGCGACATGGCCGCGTTTCCCGCCAGGTTGGTCGGGATGGTGCAGAGGTCCGCGAGGTACATCGCCATCGGGTCGTCGGCGCGCTCGCCGATCGGGAAGGCGGTGGTCGGCGTCGTCGGCGAGACGATCACGTCGACCTGCTCGAACGCCTTCTCGAAGTCGCGCGTGATGAGCGTACGGACCTTCTGGGCGCTGCCGTAGTAAGCGTCGTAGTACCCGCTGGAGAGGGCGTACGTGCCGAGCATGATGCGGCGCTTGACCTCGGGGCCGAAGCCCGCCTCACGGGTGAGGGAGGTGACCTCCTCCGCGGAGCGCGTGCCGTCGTCGCCGGTGCGGACGCCGTAGCGCAGGCCGTCGAAGCGGGCCAGGTTGGAGGAGCACTCGGAGGGCGCGATCAGGTAGTACGCCGACAGCGCGAGGTCGAAGGACGGGCAGTCCAGCTCGACGATCTCGGCGCCCAGTTCCTTCAGGACGGCGACGGCCTCGTCGAAGCGCTGGATGACGCCGGCCTGGTAGCCCTCGCCGCGGAACTGCTTGACCACGCCGACGCGCATCCCGGCCACGCTGCCGTTGCGGGCGGCCTCGACGACCGGCGGTACGGGCGCGTCGACGGAGGTGGAGTCGAGCGGGTCGTGCCCGGCGATCACCTCGTGCAGCAGGGCCGCGTCCAGGACCGTACGGGCGCAGGGTCCGCCCTGGTCGAGGGAGGAGGAGAAGGCGACCATGCCGTAGCGGGAGACCCCGCCGTACGTCGGCTTGACGCCGACCGTGCCGGTGACGGCGGCG
Organism: Actinobacteria bacterium OK074; assembly: GCA_001298575.1. Lineage (GTDB taxonomy): Bacteria > Actinomycetota > Actinomycetes > Streptomycetales > Streptomycetaceae > Streptomyces. The sequence goes on along the minus strand of LJCV01000285.1, from coordinate 40,432 downwards.
GGCTGGCGGATGGAGCCGCCGGTGTCGGTGCCGATGGCGAGCGGCGCCTCGAAGGAGGCGAGCGCGGCGGCGGACCCGCCGCCGGAGCCGCCGGGGATCCGGCTGAGGTCCCACGGGTTGCCGGTGGGCCCGAAGGCGCTGTTCTCGGTGCTCGACCCCATGGCGAACTCGTCCATGTTGGTCTTGCCGAGGATGACGACGTCGGCGGCCTTGAGCTTCTTGGTGACCGTGGCGTCGTACGGCGGGATCCAGCCTTCGAGGATCTTCGAGCCGACGGTGGTCGGCACGCCCTCGGTGGTGAAGATGTCCTTGAGCGCGAGCGGCACGCCGGCCAGCGGCCCGAGGGCCTCCCCGCGCTCCCGCTTCGCGTCGACGGCACGGGCCTGCGCGAGGGCGCCCTCGCGGTCGACGTACAGGAAGGCGTGCACCTTCTCGTCGACGGCCTCGATGCGGGCGAGGTGGGCCTCGGTGACCTGGACGGCGGTGAGCACGCCGGAGGCGATGTTCGCGGCGGTCTCGGCGGCGGTGAGCCGGATGATGCTGCTGTGGTCCGTCATGATTTCTTACTCCTCCCCCAGGATCTGCGGCACCTTGAAACGCTGCTGCTCCTGGGCGGGGGCGCCGGAGAGCGCCTGCTCGGGGGTGAGCGACGGGCGGACCTCGTCCGGCCGCATGACGTTGGTCAGCGGCAGCGGGTGCGAGGTCGGCGGCACGTCTTGGTCGGCGACCTCGCTGACGCGGGCGACCGCGCCGATGATGTCGTCCAGCTGTCCCGCGAAGTGTTCGAGCTCTTCGGGCTTCAGCTCCAGACGCGCCAGCCGGGCGAGGTGGGCGACCTCCTCGCGCGTAATGCCAGGCATGCAGCGATCCTCTGGGGTGAGTGAGTGTGGTTTGGGGCCAATCCTAGGGGGCGGGGCGGGGTTGCCGTTAAACGGTTTCCCGCGTATTGGTTTGGCCGGGCGGGCACGCGGTCGGTGACGGCCGGCCGCCGACGGCGAGAACCCCCCACGGGGAGCTCCTGCCTGAGACCAAACCGATCGGGCGGGCTGGGTGGGAAAAGTCTCTGACCCGCAGCCGCCGACGGCGAGGTTCCCCCACGGGAGGGGGTTCGCCGGCAACGCAACCGATCGGGCGGGCGCGGGTGGGCGAACTACTCGTCCGCCGCCACACGCACCCGCTGCCACCCCCGAGACCCCCGAGCCCGCAACCACGCAGTGGTCTCCTCGGGCGGCATGGCGGCAGCCACCAACCATCCCTGCACCGCATCACACCCCAGGTCCCGCAACCGCTCCCACGTCTCGTCGTCCTCGACACCCTCCGCCACCACCAGCAACCCCAGCGAGTGCGCGAGATCCACCGTGCAGCGCACGATCTCCGCGTCCTCGTTGTCCACCGCGAGCCGTGCCACGAACGACCGGTCGATCTTCAGCTCACTGACCGGCAGCCGTCGTAGATGAACGAGGGACGAGTACCCGGTCCCGAAGTCGTCGAGCGACATCTTCACCCCGTGCCCGGTCAGCCCCGCGAGGGTGTCCGCGGCGCGCTGCGGGTCTTCGAGCAGCACATGTTCGGTGATCTCCAGCTGGAGCGACCCGGCGGGCACCCCGTGCCGCGCCAGCCGCGCGGCCACCGCGCCCGCGAACCCGGGGGTGTGCACGTCGCGCGGCGACACGTTGACCGCGACGGGCACGTGCAGCCCCTGCGCCCGCCACTTGGCGACCTGCCCGAGCGCGGTCTCCAGCACGTACTCGGTGAGGTGCGGCATCAGCCCGGAGGACTCGGCTATCGCTATGAACTCGTCCGGCGGCACCTTCCCCCGCTCCGGATGCACCCACCGTACGAGCGCCTCCAGCCCGGCGACCTGCCCGTCGAAGCGGACCTTCGGCTGGTAGTGCAACTCCACCTCGTGCGCGTCGAGCGCCCGCCGCAGGTCACCGAGCAGCCCGAGCCGGTCCGGTGTGTTCGAGTCCCGCTTCGACTCGTACACCTCGACGCCGGTGCGGTCCCGTTTCGCCTGGTACATCGCGACGTCGGCCCGGCGCAGCAACCCTTCGGCGTCGAGGGCGTGTTCGGGGTAGACGGCGACGCCCGCGCTGGCCTCCAGGACGAGGGTGAGCCCGTCGAGGTCGAGCGGGGAACCGAGCGCGGCGACGAGGCCCCGGGCGACGCGCGCGGCGGAGGTGGCGGAGTCGGCGACCGGCAGTAACACGGCGAACTCGTCCCCGCCGAGCCGGGCCGCCTCCGCGCCGCGCGGCAGTGCGAGCCGCAGCCGTTCGGCTATCTGGAGGAGCAGCCGGTCGCCGGCGAGGTGGCCGAGGGTGTCGTTGACGGAGCGGAAGCGGTCGAGGTCGATCAGCATCAGGGCGGAGCGGGCGCCGATGCGTTCGGCGTCGTCGAGCGCCGTCCAGGTGCGTTCCAGGAGCCACTGCCGGTTGTGCAGGCCGGTGAGCGGGTCGCGCAACTGCTCCTCGGCCCGGATGCGGGCCATCCACAGGGTGGAGTCGAGGGCGATGAGGGGCACGGCGAACAGCGGCAGCAGGATCGGCTCGGCGACGGCGACCACGCAGATCAGCGGGGTGATGCCGAGCAGCGCACCGGCCAGCAGCCCCTGTCTGACGAGGGCGGTGCGGGCCACCGTGGGCAGCCCGCCGCCGGGCGGCGAGGACAGGTACCACAGCAGGCAGCGGGTGACGGCGAGGTACGCGGTGGCGGCGAGGACGACCACGGGGGCGGTGTAGAAGGTCCAGGTCTCGGGGTTCCAGGGCCGCTCGACGGACGGCACCCGTTCGAACACCGCGAGGACGACGGCACCGGCGGCGATGCCGAGGATGTCGACCGCGCCCTGAAGGATGCCCTGCCGCCAGCGGCTGCGCCGGGCGATGCCGACGAGGACGACGACGGTGAGGCTGACCATGCCGGCCGACACCCAGCCGTAGAGCAGCAGGACGGCGAGGGTGAGGGCGGCGCCGGAGCCGGTGCCGCCCCACCAGCGGGAACGGCCCAGCGCGACGAGGTGCCCGACGATGACGCCGGTGAGCAGCGCGAGCGCCCAGCCGACCGTGCCGGACGGGAAGAGCGCGTGGTCGCCGTTGAACGCGCGGAAGAACCCGGCGCCGAGCACGAACCCGGCGGACGCGACGACGGCGGCGGGCAGCGCGGGCCAGCTCATGTGCCGTTCGTGGTCGTGGTCGTGGCCGGGCAGCACCGGCAGTCCGGCGCCGCCCGCGGCCACGTAGGAAGAAGGCCCGACGCCGAGGGGCGCGGGGCCTGTACCGGCGCCGGTGGCGGGGCCGGGGGTGTCGGTGGTGCCGTTGCCGAGGATCGCGGCGCCGCTGCCCCGCAGCGATCGGCCGGTGCCCGCGGGGAGTTGGGCCCCGCCCCGCCGCTCACCGCCCGCCCAGCGGACGAACCGGTCGCAGCCGAAGCGTCTCGCGCCGGTCGCGGGGGACTCGGCGCCCCGCAGTTGCCCGGCCCGCGCCTCGTGGCCGTCGGCGGCCGACGGCTGCGCGAGGCGGCCCGCCGGGGGCAGCGCGAAGTGCCCTTCGAAACCCGCGTGCGCGCCCTCGAAGCCCGCGAGCGCGCCGTCCGCGGCGGACGCGACCGCGGGCCCGGTGGTCCAGGCTCTGCCGATCTCCGCCGCCTCGGCCGCGTTGCCCGCGGCGGTGTGCGTCTCGTCGGCGGTGTGCGCCGCGTCGGCCGGGTCCGCCGTCCGCGAGATGGGTTCGGGGCCGTCGGGACGGTCACGGCCGCGCAGCCGTACGGGGACGGCGGTCCGCAGCGACGCGCCCCAGCGCCGTGCGCCGGAGGTCCGGCGCACGGGCAGCGGTGCGTCCGGAGCGGCGCTCTCGGTCGGTTCCATTCCCGTCCCTCTCACAGCCGGCGGTGCCCACGCGACGTGACCCGGTGCCGCGACGACTGTCGACGACACCGCGTCCGAAAACCCACCACGCAGCTGGGCACGGCAGGCGCACACCTCAACAGTAGGCCGCAGAAGGCTTCCACGGGCAGCGGTCGTCGACGGTTGCCCGAATGCGACCCGGCCACCCGTATGCATCTGGTATGCGCCGAACGGGTGGCGTTCAATCACTCCTCGTCGGACGAATCCCCGGTCGTCCCTTCGGATGACTCCTCGGACGAAAGTGCGACGTCGGCGGCGGCTTCCGGGCCCTGTTCGAGCAGAACGGCGAAACCGTCCTCATTCAGAACCGGAACCTTCAACTGCATTGCCTTGTCGAACTTCGAGCCGGGATTGTCACCTACCACGACAAAAGACGTTTTCTTCGAAACGGATCCGGTGACCTTCGCGCCGCGGCTCTGCAACGCCTCTTTCGCGCCGTCACGCGTGTGGTGTTCGAGTGTTCCGGTGACGACGACGGTGAGCCCTTCCAGCGGTCGCGGTCCCTCGTCCTCGGCGCCGCCCTCCTCCTCCATGCGGACCCCGGCGGCCTTCCACTTGCGCAGGATCTCCTGGTGCCACTCCTCGGTGAACCACTCCTTGAGGGAGGCGGCGATGATCGGCCCGACCCCGTCGGTGTTCGCCAACTCCTCCTCGGTGGCCTGCTCGATCCGCTCGACGGAGCGGAACTCGCGGGCGAGCGCCTCGGCGGCGACCGGTCCCACATGCCGGATCGACAGCCCGGTCAGGACCCGGGCCAGCGGGCGCTCCTTGGCGGCGGCGATGTTCTCCAGCATGGCGATGGCGTTCTTCTTGGGTTCGCCCTGCTGGTTGGCGAAGACGGTGGCGATCTTCTCCTCGCCGGTCTTCGGGTCGCGTTTGGGCAGCCCGCTGTCCTGGTCGAGGACGTACGCCTTGATGGGCAGCAGCCGTTCGATGGTGAGGTCGAACAGGTCGCCCTCGTCCGTCAGCGGCGGCTCGGACGGCTCCAGCGGCTTGGTGAGGGCCGCGGCGGCGACGTAACCGAAGTGCTCGATGTCGAGCGACTTGCGGCCGGCGAGGTAGAACAGCCGCTCGCGCAACTGGGCCGGGCAGGTGCGGGCGTTGGGGCAGCGCAGGTCGACGTCGGCCTCCTTCATGGGCCGCAGCGGGGTGCCGCACTCGGGGCACTCGGCGGGCATGACGAAGGGTTTCTCGGTGCCGTCGCGCAGGTCGGCGACCGGTCCGAGGATCTCCGGGATGACGTCACCGGCCTTGCGCAGCACCACGGTGTCGCCGATGAGGACGCCCTTGGCCTTGACGACGTCCTGGTTGTGCAGGGTCGCGAACTCGACCTCCGAGCCCGCCACCGTGACCGGCTCGACCTGCGCGTACGGCGTGACCCGGCCCGTCCGGCCCACACCCACGCGGATGTTGACGAGCTTGGTGTTGACCTCCTCGGGCGCGTACTTGTAGGCGATGGCCCAGCGCGGCGCGCGCGAGGTGGAGCCGAGCCGCCCCTGGAGCGGGATCTCGTCGAGCTTGACGACGGCGCCGTCGATCTCGTGCTCCACGGAGTGGCGGTGCTCGCCGTAGTGGGCGATGAACTCCCGTACGCCGTCGAGGCCGTCGACCACTCTGTTGTGGGTGGAGGTGGGCAGCCCCCAGGTCTTGAGCAGGGCGTACGCCTGGGAGAGGCGGGTGAGGCCGTCGTAGCCCTCCAGGGCGCCGATGCCGTGCACCACCATGTGCAGCGGGCGGGTGGCGGTCACGCGCGGGTCCTTCTGGCGCAGTGAACCGGCCGCCGCGTTGCGCGGGTTGGCGAAGGGCTTGTCGCCGGCCTCGACCAGGCGGGCGTTCAGCTCCTCGAAGCCCTCCATCGGGAAGTAGACCTCGCCGCGGATCTCCACGAGGTCCGGGACCTTCTCCCCGTGCAGTCGGTCGGGGATCTCGGCGATGGTGCGCACGTTGGGGGTGATGTCCTCCCCCGTACGGCCGTCGCCGCGCGTCGCCGCGCGCGTGAGGCGGCCGTGTTCGTAGGTGAGGTTGACGGCGAGGCCGTCGACCTTCAGCTCGCACAGGAGGTGGTAGTCGCTGCCGCCGACGTCCTTGGCGACGCGCTCGGCCCAGGCCGCGAGTTCCTCGTCGTCGAAGGCGTTGTCCAGCGAGAGCATGCGTGATCTGTGCTGGACGGCCGTGAATTCCGTCTCGTACGCGCCCGCGACCTTCTGCGTGGGCGAGTCCGGGGTGCGCAGCTCCGGATGCTGTTCCTCCAACGCCTCCAGGGCGCGCAGGAGTTGGTCGAACTCGGCGTCGCTGACGACCGGAGAGTCCTTCACGTAGTACCGGAAGCGGTGCTCCTCGATCTGCTCGGCGAGCCGTGCGTGCTTGTCCCGTGCCTCGGCGGGCACCGCCGTCTCCGCTTGCTTGTCGCCGGCCACCGTCATGTCCTCCCGTTACTCTGGGTTGTCCGCGAGGGACTTTGCCGCCAGGACGCAGTGGGCGAGCGCGCGGCGCGCGTAGTCCGGGGAAGCACCCGCGAGCCCGCACGCCGGCGTGAGGGTCACCGCCTGGGCGAGCAGCCCCGGTTGCAGCCCCAGCCTGCGCCACAGCGTCCTGACACCCATGACGCTACCGGCAGGGTCTGACAACGGGGCATCGACGCCGGGCACGACACCGGCGAACAGCCGCAGTCCGCCCTCGACCGCCTCCCCGATCACCTCGTCGTCACGCTCGGTGAGCAGCGAGAAGTCGAAGGAGACCCCGGCGAACCCGACCCGGCGCAGCAGCGCGAACGGCACGTCGGGCGCGCAGGAGTGCACGACGACGGGCCCGTCCCCGTGCACCGCGACCAGGTCCCGCAAAGTGCCCTCGACGACCTGCCGGTCCACCGCCCGGTAGGTGCGGTAGCCGCTGGCGCTGCGCACCTGCCCGCGCAGCACGGCGGTGACGCCCGGCTCGTCGAGCTGGAGCACCAGCCGGGCGCCGGGCACCCGCCGCCGCAGCTCGGCCAGGTGCAGCCGCAGCCCCTCGGCGAGCGAGGCGGCCAGGTCGCGGCAGGCGCCGGGGTCGGAGAGCACCGCCTCGCCGTTCCTCAGTTCGAGCGCGGCGGCCAGGCTCCAGGGCCCGACGGCCTGCACCTTCAGATCGCCCTCGTACCCCTGCGTGAACTCCTCGACGGCGTCGAGGTCTTCGCGCAGCCAGGCCCGGGCCCGCCGCGTGTCCCGCCCCGGCCGGTCCCCCAGCCGCCACCCGCTGGGCTCCACGCGCGCGTACATCTCGACGAGCAGCCCGGCACTCCGCCCGATCATGTCGGCGCCGGGGCCGCGGGCGGGCAGCTCGGGCAGGAAGGGGAAGTCCTCGAAGGACCCGGTGGCGGTCTTCACGGCTTCCCGCGCGTCTTCGCCGGGCAGGGACCCAACGCCGGTGGCTCCGCCAAAGTTGAACTGGGTGTTGTTGCTCACCCCGGCAGCCTACGTAACCGTAGGGGGGTGTCACCGTCCCCGGGGGCTTCGCCCCCGGACCCCCTTCGCGCAGTTCCCCGCGCCCCTGTCAGGCGCTCCCCGGCCGCACCGTAAGGTCATTGACCTCCGCGTCCCGGGGCAGATCGATGGCCGTCAAAATCATCGCGGCGACCGACTCGGGATCGATCCACCGCGCCGCGTCGTACGCCTTCCCCTCCTGCCGATGCACCTTCTCCTGCATGGGGCTGGCCGTACGCCCGGGGTACACCGAGGTGACCCGCACCCCGTTCCCGTGCTCCTCGTGCCGCAGCGAGTCCGCCAGGGCCTTCAGGCCGTGCTTGGAGGCGGCGTACGCGGACCAGTCGGCGTGCGCGTTGAGCCCCGCGCCCGAGTTGACGAACACGACATGGCCGCGGGAGAGGCGCAGTTGGGGCAGGAGGTGGCGGGTCAGTTCGGCGGGGGCGACAAGGTTGACGTTGAGCTGGTGGTGCCAGGTCTTCGGGGTGAGTTCGCCGACGGGGCCGAGATCGACCACGCCGGCGATGTGCAGCAGGGAGTCCACCCGGTCGGGCAGGGTCTGGTGCGAGAAGGCCCAGGAGAGCCGGTCCGGATCGGCGAGGTCGCCGACGAGGGTCCGCGCGCCCGGGAACTCCGCGGCCAGTTCCTTCGCGCGGCCCGCGTCGCGCGCGTGGAGCACGAGTTCGTCCCCGCGCGCGTGCAGCCGACGGGCGACGGCGGCGCCGATGCCGGAGCCCGCCCCGGTGATCACATGTGTAGCCATGCCCGCCATGCTCGCATCACCGCGTGCCGAGGGACTCCTCAAGGTAGGCCAGCGCCCCGACCGGCTCCTGGGCGAAGAACACCAGCTCGGCGAGGGGCCGCGGCAGGAACCCTTCGGTCTCCATCCGCCGGAACTGTTCTTGCAGCCCGTCGTAGAAGCCGGCGGTGTTGAGCAGGACGACGGGCTTGTCGGTGTGCCCGTGCTTCTTCAGCTCCAGGATCTCCGTGGCCTCGTCGAGGGTGCCGGTCCCGCCGACCATGACCACGACGGCGTCGGCCTGCTCCAGGAGCAGCTTCTTCCGCTCGGCGAGGTCCTTGGCGATGACCATCTCGTCGGCGCCGGGCCGCGTCCTGGCCGCCAGGAAGGTCACGGACACCCCGCACAGCCGCCCGCCGGCCTCCTGCACGCCGTCCGCGACGACCTTCATGAGCCCGACGTCGGAACCGCCCCACACCAGGGTGTGCCCGCCCTTGCCCAGCAGTTCCGCGAACTCCCGCGCGGGGCGCGTGTACCGGTCGTCCACATCGGCCGCAGAAAGAAAGACGCAGATTCGCATGTGGTCACCGTACGCGGGAAGAAGGGGGCCGCCGCGAGTGCTTTTCCGGTATGGCCGAAGGACACACGATCACCATCGAGCAGAGCACCCGGCACGTGCGCGTGGCGCACGGCGACCAGATCCTGGCGGAGAGCGACCGCCCCCTGGTCCTGCACGAAACGGGCTGCCCGCCGCGGTACTACATCCCGCCGGAGGACGTCCGCCTGGACCTCCTGACCCCCTCCGAGACCACCACCTACTGCCCCTTCAAGGGCACGGCCGCCTACTGGTCCCTGCCCGACGCGACGGACCTGGTGTGGTCGTACCCGGAACCGAAGACCGAAGTGACGCGGATCAAGGGGCACTTGTGCTTCTACGACACGGAGGTGTCGTGACGGACTGACCCACCGCCGCCTGCCTCGCCACCTGCCCGAAACTCTGCCGCCCGCAGGCATGGCGGGGGCGGGGCGGCGGGTGCAGCGGCAGAGGACGGCTGTCAGTGCACCGCCGGCAAAGCTCCCAGGGCCCGGGCCAGAGCACGCCCGTCATTCGAGGCGACATCCTCCACAACGGCCCGCTGTTCCTCTGCGAGCCCTCCGACGACGTGCTGTGCGTCCGGGTTGTACTCCCAGGTCCAGTCACTCAACGGTCGGACTCCTGCGCGGTGGCCAGGATTCGGCCGATCTCCGCGGAGGCGGCACGACGTTCGGCCCGGTCGGAGGACTCGGCGACGATCCGTTCGCACGTGTCCAGACGGGCAGCCACATCAGGGAGGCGGTGAACGGCAACCCACGTGAACCAGTGTTCGAGGAAAGCGCGGCACGAGGTGAGCGTGAAGGTGTCGCGGGCTTCCCGAGTGGCCTCCTCCCAGTGCCGGTCGAACCGGGGAAGTGCCTCTGCCGGGTCGAGCCGGGTCACGGCGACGCGCAGAGCAGCTGGGGTCTTCTCCGGCACAGGGATCAACGGGCCGCCCTCATGCGACACCACGGGCTGAGCAGTCACGTGCTTGTCTCCCTGGGAACGAGACGGTGGCGGGACGACAATACCGAGAGCAGGGCGGCCCCACTCGCGCATCATATGCACGGCAGACCGCACCAAAACGGCCGTTTCCGCGAAGTGCGAGACAGCCACCGCTCCATCACCCGCCTTCAGCGAACGACCAGCCCGAACCAGCGTGTACGCCTCACCGACCCGGCAAGTCCCATCAGGCGGCGAACGCCGACGCCGAGCCGCCGTCGGGCGGCGGGACGGCCAGGGTCAGTTCGAACCACAGGGTCTTGCCGCCCGGGCCATACAGCCCGTCCTCCACCGCGCAGCCGCCCCAGCGGTCGGCGACCGCGTCGAGGATCAGCAGCCCGCGACCGCTGTCGGCGCCCTCGCCGGGCCGTGCGGGCGGTGCACCGAGCGATCCGGGCAGTGTGGGCAGATCGGGTCCCATGTCCCACACGCTGACCCGCAGTACGGGGTGCAGCCACCGCAGCTGTACGGAGGCGGGCCCCTTGGTGTGCCGTACCGAGTTGGTCGCCAGCTCGCAGGCCAACAGCTCGGCCCGGTCGACGAGTTCGGCGAGACCGTGGGCGGTGAGCACCGCGCGGATCGTCGCGCGGGCGATGCCGGGGCCTCGTGGGTCGCGAGGGAAGTGCAGTTCGTAGTGCCAGGGGGCGGTGAAGGGCAGGAGCGGGAGGTGCGGGAGGCCGGAGACGACGGGGGTCGGGCCGGAGCGCGGGGGGATACGGGCGGGGTCGGCTCCATAGAGGATCCCGTGCCACCTTGCGCCGGGCAGGAGGGGGCGGGGTTCGGGGTCGCGGGTTCGGTCTGCGCCGTGCGGGTCTGGGCTCTGGCCGGGGTGTTCACTCACTGGGGCCTCCCGGATGGGTGCGATGGAGCCTGCGGCTCGCTGGGCAGGGGTGGAGGAACTGGTGGCACGGATCACAGAGTAACGAGCGAATGCATAACGGTGCTACCTAGTCACCCATAAGCGTTAACCTCTGTTTTCCGGTGGACCACGCCGCACCGGATCGGCACACTGTGCGCGAGCAAGGAGAGAGAGTTCATGGCACCGCGACAGTCCCCGACGATCCTTCAACGCCGGTTCGGCACCGAGCTGAGGCGGCTCCGCGAGGCGACAGGCATGTCCGCCCCCACCGCTGCCGCGCACCTCGGCACCGACCGCACGGTCATCTCCAACGTGGAGGCCGGACGGTTCGGAATCAGTGAAGAGCGTCTCCGCAGGCTTGCGAGCATCTACGAATGCGACGACGAGGCACTGGTCGACGCGCTGGCAGAGCTGACCGGCGGCCGGAAGTCAGGCTGGTGGGACGAGTACCGGGGGAAGATCCCGCCGAGTTTTCTCGATGTCTCCGCGCTCGAAAACTACGCCGTACGCCTGCGCACGCTTCAAATCGCCCACCTGCCCGGCCTGTTCCACACCGAGGACCACGCACGCGCCATCTTCGAACTCCCCTTCCCGCCGCCGCCACGGCTGGAAGTGGAACTGCGCGTGGCCCACCGCATGGCACGTCAAGCGGTCGTCACCGGGGATCACCCGATTCCCTACGTCGGTGTGATCCACGAAGCAGCGATCCGCATGCAACTCGGAGGGCGCGACGTCGCCCGTGCACAGCTCCAGTACCTCCTGGAAGCCAGCGAACGCTCCAACGTCACGTTGTGCGTGATCCCGTTCGCCGCCGGCGGGTTCCCGCTGCTCGGGGACTCGTCCGTCCTGTATGCCGAGGCCCCGAACAGCCACTTGGACACGGTGCAGATGGACTCGCCGACAGGCGCCATGTTCATCGACTCACCTGCGCAACTGGCCAACTTCCGGACCCGATTGGACTTGGTCGAGAAGGTGGCGTTGACTCCCGCCAAGTCGCGAGATCTCATTCGCGCGGTCGTCAACGAGTTGTAAAGGTGTGACGCATGTCCGGCCTGCACTGGGTGAAGTCGTCGTTCTCGGATGAAGGCGGCAACAACTGCGTCGAGATCGCCCCCACCCACACCGGCATCGCCCTCCGCGAAAGCGACACCCCCGCCGAAATCTTGCTCACCGACCGAGGCACGCTCGCGTCCCTCATACGCGGAGTGAAGGCGGAACCCCGACCCTGACAGTGGGCCTCAGTCCGAGTCCGGAGAGAGCCCGAGGTCGCGGACCGCTTCGTACGCCTGCAACAGGATCGGCCGCATCCGGTCCGGCAGTTCGACCGTGTCCGTGCCGGGGATCTCGCGGCCCTTGACGTCCTCGGGGAGCGCCCGCAGCCCCTTGATCAGGACGTCGCCGGTGTCGGTGTCGATCCACACCGCGGCGGGGCCGCCGAGCGGGTCGGAGCCGATGAACTGGAGCACGGGGCCTCCAAGGTCGTCGTCGTGTCGCCGCGGTTCCGAACTCCCAGACTACCGACGCCTACACCGCCGCCGCTGCCCCCGCCCGCACCGTGGCCGCGATCGTCGCCGACCCCACCACCCGCGTCCCGTCGTACAACACGATCGCCTGCCCCGGCGCCACCCCCCGCACCGCCTCCGTGAACGCGACCTCCAGGGCCCCGTCCACCACCTCCGCGGTGACCTCCGTCTCGCCGCCGTGGGCGCGGAGTTGGGCCGTGTAGGTGCCCGCCCCCACCGGAGGTGTGCCGCACCAGCGGGGCTTCACCGCGGTCAGGGCCGTCACGTCCAGGGAGGCCGCCGGGCCCACCGTGACCGTGTTGTTCACCGGGGAGATGTCCAGGACGTAGCGGGGCTTGCCGTCGGGGGCCGGGGTGCCGATGCGCAGGCCCTTGCGCTGGCCGATCGTGTAGCCGTAGGCGCCCTCGTGGGAGCCGAGGACGGTGCCGGACTCGTCGACGATGTCGCCCTCCGCCTTGCCCAGGCGGGCGGCGAGGAAGCCCTGGGTGTCGCCGTCGGCGATGAAGCAGATGTCGTGCGAGTCGGGCTTCTTGGCGACCGCGAGGCCCCGGCGCTCGGCCTCCGCGCGGATCTCGTCCTTCGTCGTCACCGTGTCGCCCAGCGGGAACAGCGCGTGGGCGAGCTGCCGCTCGTCCAGGACGCCGAGGACGTACGACTGGTCCTTGGCCATGTCCGAGGCGCGGTGCAGCTCGCGTGTGCCGTCCTCGTTCACGATCACCTGGGCGTAGTGGCCCGTGCAGACCGCGTCGAAGCCGAGGGCGAGCGCCTTGTCCAGGAGCGCCGCGAACTTGATCTTCTCGTTGCAGCGCAGGCAGGGGTTGGGGGTGCGCCCGGCCTCGTACTCGGCGACGAAGTCCTCGACCACGTCCTCGCGGAAGCGTTCGGCGAGGTCCCAGACGTAGAACGGGATGCCGATGACGTCCGCGGCGCGGCGGGCGTCCCGCGAGTCCTCGATCGTGCAGCACCCGCGCGCGCCCGTGCGGAAGGACTGCGGGTTCGCCGAGAGGGCCAGGTGGACGCCTGTCACGTCGTGGCCCGCCTCGGCCGCGCGGGCCGCGGCTACGGCGGAATCGACGCCGCCCGACATGGCGGCCAGGACGCGGAGGGGGCGGGAACGCTGTGAGGTCTCAGTCATAACCCTTCCAGGGTACGGGGGCGCGGGAACCCGGGCCGCCGGTTATCCGTTGAAGATCGCAACAGGGCCCGCAACAGAGCTCACAACAGGGGGCCGTGGGCGGGACGGGGGGCGGGGACGCATGGGGGGCATCGACGGCTCGATCGGCAGGCAGCGCGGGGACGGCGACCGGCGTCCGGGCCGCCGCGCGCTGCTGCTCGGCGGGGCCGCCGCCGCGGTCGGTACGGCGGTGCTGGCGCGCGGGGAGCTGGCGCATCTGTGGTGGCGGCTGCCCGGGGTGGAGAAACCGCGGGTGGCGGGCGCGGTGGACTTCGCCGCCGCCCGCTGGATCGCGGCCTCACCGGCGAACCTGCGCCGCGCGGACCGGCCGGAGGACTACCGCATCGACCGGGTCGTCATCCATGTCACACAGGGCAGTTACGCCAGTACGGTCAAGGTCTTCCAGGACCCGGCGCACGGGGCGGCGGCCCACTACGTCGTGCGCCAGAACGGCCGGATCACCCAGATGGTCCGGGAACTGGACGTGGCGTTCCACGCGGGCAACCGCGAGTACAACGAACGCAGCGTCGGCATCGAGCACGAGGGTTTCGTGGACCGTCCGCAGGACTTCACGGACGCGATGTACGCGGCCTCGGCCCGGCTCACCGCGGGCATCTGCGGGCGGTACGGCATGCCGATGGACCGCGAGCACATCATCGGCCACGCGCAGGTTCCGGGCACCGACCACACGGACCCCGGGCCGCACTGGGACTGGGACCGGTACATACGCCTCGTACGACGGGCCGCCACGTCCGCCTCCAAGACCAACACCAACGCCAACACCGACGCCGACGCCGACGCACAGTCCTAGGCGTGGCCTCCGTCGGGAGCACGGCGTAGCCCCGCGACAACGCACCGTACGGAGAAAGCGGTTTCGGGCATACCACCACAGCCCAACCCTCATGTGATCCAGATCACGTCGATCACTTGCCCTACACAAACTCTGCACATCGTGAGTCCGATGTGTCCCGCACGGGGATCCCGACCTGCACCACGTCAACCCGCCTTTTCCTCAAAGGAGTTGACGGTCGTTCGCGTTCATCCGTTTTTCATCGAGCACACAGCCCACGCCTAATTTACACCCAGTCTTTACATAATCCTTAGCTCAAATATCCCGCTCTATGACTCACACCACAGAGCCCTCGTCCGGCGCGGACCACACGGGCAACGACAGCGGCAGAAGCGACAGCACCGGCCCCGGCACCACCCCCGGTACCGAGGGCCAGACCCGGGCCGACCGCCGCAAGAGCAACCACCACAAAGCGACCTCCGCCAAGGCCGAGGCGCACGTCAAGGAGAAGCCCGCCAAGGCGCGGGGCGGGCGCGGCGGCAAGGGCGTGCACCGGCGCAGCGTCCTGGGCGGCATGGCCGGCGCGGCAGCGGCCTTCGCCGCGGGTGGCGCGACCTTCTCCGTGCTCGGCAGCGGCGGTTCCAGCAAGGCGAACGCGGCCGACGTCGAGCTGACCATCCCGGACCTGCTGGAGGGCACCACCTCCGACGGCGTCACCACGTACACCCTGGAGGCCCAGACCGGCACCCACGAGGTGCTCTCCGGTGTCACCAGCGACACCATGGGCTACAACCAGGCGTTCCTCGGCCCCACGATGAAGTGGACCAACGGCGACGAGGTCCTGCTCAACATCACCAACAGCATCGGCGCGGACACCACGGTCCACTTCCACGGCGCGCACGTCCCGGCGAAGATGGACGGCGGCCCCCAGGTCGCCTTCTCGGACGGCGACACCTGGTCCCCCACCTTCACGGTCAAGGACCCGGCCACGACCCTCTGGTACCACCCGCACGCCCTGGGCACCACGGCCGAGCAGGCCGTGCACGGGCTGGCCGGCATGATCATCGTCGAGGACTCGTCGGACACCTCCGCCGCGCTCCCCAGCACCTACGGCACCGATGACATTCCCCTCATCTTCCAGTGCCTCGCCACCGACGCGGACGGAGACATCAAGTACAACCTGACGGGTTACCAGGAAAGCGGTCTCAGCTTCCCGCTGTTGCTGAACGGTACGAACGTCGACGCCACAACACTCAGTTTCACGGCGACGAAAACCCGCACCCGGTTCCGCGCCCTGAACGCCTCGCCGTCGGACATCATCACCATCCAGCGCAGCGACGGCGGCACGCTCACCCAGATCGCCACCGACCAGGGCTACCTGGCCGAGGCGGCCGACGTGACCACCATCCGCCTCGTGGCCGGTGCCCGCGCCGAGTTCGTCATGGACCTGAGCGAGGACGCCACCCTCCAGGCCGTCATCACCACCGGCTGGATCCGCGGCGGCAGCGGCACCTTCGACGTCCTCGCCATCACCGCCAGCGGCTCCGACACCCCGGACGACCTGCCCACCACCCTCAACACCATCGACCGGTACGACACCACCGACTTCACCGCCCGCACCATCACGCTCGGCCAGAGCGGCGCGACGATGACGATCAACGGGTCGGCCGGCACCACCATGGACGCCATGGCGATGATCAGTACGACGGTCGGCGCCAAGGAGATCTGGACGATCAAGAACGGCACCCAGCTGGAACACTCGTTCCACCTGCACGACGTGCCCTACCAGCTCATCTCCATCAACGGCGTGGATCCGACCGGGGTCGAACTCGGCTGGTACGACACGTACGAGGTCATCGGCGCGGGCTCGATCGAGATCGCGATGGAGTTCACGGACTTCTCCGACGACACGTACATGTACATGCTCCACTGTCACCTCCTCCAGCACGAGGACGAGGGCATGATGGCCTCCCTCATGGTCACGGCGAGCGACGACAGCACGACGACCACGACGGACACCGACACGGACACCACCACCGACGACAGCACGGCCACGGCCAGTGCGAGCGCGTCGGCGACGGATGACACGACGGCCACGGACGACACGACGGCGACGGCGAGCGCCAGCGCGACCGACAGCTGAGCGGCCGGTACGGCCGGCTGAACGGCCGGTACGGCCACAACAACCGGTGCGACTGGGGCTGTTGGTGCAGTCGCTACAAGCCGGTACGGCAAGAACTGTTGGGACAGTTGAGACATGGGAGACGGCGGTCTCCCGTGGTCGCGAGGGGTCGGCGGGCCCCTCGCGGCCCTGACGGCGCGGTCGCGGCTCCGCGGACTCGGTAGGCCGACGACCCCGCCGTCAGACCAGCCCCGCGGTGCGAGCTCGCTCCACCGCGGGGCCGATCGCTTTCGCGACCGCCTCGACGTCCGCCTCGGTGGAGGTGTGGCCCAGCGAGAAGCGCAGGGTGCCGCGGGCCAGGTCCGGATCGGTGCCGGTGGCGAGCAGGACGTGGCTGGGCTGGGCGATGCCGGCCGTGCAGGCGGAGCCGGTGGAGCACTCGATGCCCTGGGCGTCCAGGAGCAGCAGCAGGGAGTCGCCCTCGCAGCCGGGGAACGTGAAGTGCGCGTTGGCCGGGAGCCGGTCCACGGGGTCGCCGCCGAGGATCGCGTCCGGCACCGCCGTCTGCACGGCCTTGACCAACTCGTCGCGCAGGGCGCCGATTTCGCGCACGAACCACTCCCGCTGCCCGGCGGCGAGCCGGCCGGCCACCGCGAAGGCGGCAATCGCCGGGACGTCGAGGGTGCCGGAGCGGACCTGCCGCTCCTGACCGCCGCCGTGCAGCACGGGTACGGGGCTGTACTCGCGGCCGAGCAGCAGCGCGCCGATGCCGTAGGGCCCCCCGATCTTGTGGCCGGAGACGGTCATCGCGGCGAGTCCGGAGGCGGCGAAGTCGACGGGCACCTGGCCGAACGCCTGGACCGCGTCCGCGTGCAACGGGATGCCGAACTCCCCCGCCACGTCGGCGAGTTCGCGCACCGGCATGACGGTGCCGATCTCGTTGTTGGCCCACATGACGGTGGCGAGGGCCACGTCGTCCGGATCGCGCTCGATCGCCGCGCGCAGGGCTTCGGGGTGGACGCGGCCGTACACGTCGACCGGCAGGTACTCGACGGTGGCGCCCTCGTGCTCGCCGAGCCAGTGGACGGCGTCGAGGACGGCGTGGTGCTCGACGGGGCTGGCCAGGACGCGGGTGCGGGCCGGGTCGGCGGCGCGGCGGGACCAGTACAGGCCCTTGACCGCGAGGTTGTCGGCCTCGGTGCCGCCGGAGGTGAACACCACCTCGCTGGGGCGGGCCGAGAGCGCCTCGGCGAGGGTCTCGCGGGCCTCCTCGACGGCGCGGCGGGCGCGGCGGCCGGATGCGTGCAGGGAGGAGGCGTTGCCGGCGACGCTCAGCCGGGCGGTGAGTGCCTCGACCGCCTCCGGGAGCATGGGCGTGGTCGCTGCGTGGTCGAGGTAAGCCATGGTGAGCCAATTCTAGGGGGGTCCATGAAGATGACTCCCCGGGGACCGGTCGCGGCCGGGGCACAGCCCGCGGAAAGCAGGGGCACACCCCTCGGAGAAGCCCCTCAGAAACTCCAGGACACCGTCTGGGACGCCTGCATGACGGCGACGAGGACGACGAGGTCGGCGACGCCGAGGGTCAGGCCGAGCAGCGCGCGACCGCGGCGGGCGGTGCCGCGCCAGAGGGCGACCGTGGCCAGGACGATGGCGATCGGGCCGAGGAAGAGGTTGAGGACCAGCAGACCGAGCAGACCGAGGACGAAGGACGCGACGGCCATGCCGTCGGCGTCGCGCCGGCCGACGCGAGTGGCGGAGGTGGTGGCGGTGGTGGCGGTGAGTTCCATGCGGGTTCAGCTCCCAACGGGCGGTGAGTGCACGGGGGTTGGTGCACGGGGGTGCGGTGTCGTGGGCGGCGGTGTCAGTGGGCGGCGGTGCGGCGGCGGGCCAGGTGCTCGCGGAGCGCGAAGACGCCGAGCCAGACGGCGATGCCGGCGGCCGCGGCGAGGGAGTAGGTGAGCGGGATGTGGGCCACGGCACCCAGGACGGTGCCGAAGAGCATGAGCGCGGCGACGAGAAACAGCATGGGGACGGACCCTTCTCTTTCGATCCTTCGGCCCTTCGATCGCCTCGATCGATTGCCTCGACGGGCTTTCCTGCGGGCTTTCTTGCGCTGACGTTTCTGTTCGGTGAACGCTTGTGGTTACAGTTGTTCACTGACTCCTGAGTCTAGCGCCCCGCGCGGCTTCACAATCACGGAGAACAGTTGTTAACTGCATGGCATGAGTCACAGTCTCGGCATCCGGCAGGCGCAGAAGCAGAAGACCCGGCAGGCGTTGCTGGACGCGGCGTTGGTCCTGCTGGAGGAGCAGAGCCTGAGCAGCCTGGGACTGCGCGAGGTCACCCGTGCGGTGGGGGTCGCGCCGACCGCCTTCTACCGCCACTTCCGCTCCACGGCGGATCTCGGCGTCGCCCTCGTCGAGGAGGCGCTCGGCAGCCTGCACCCGATGATCGGGGCGACGGTGTCGGCGGACGGCGACACCGACGAACGCATCGCCCGCGCGGTCGACCTGATCGCCCACCACGTGGACGCCTACCCGGCCCACGTCCGCTTCATCGCGCGGGAACGGCACGGGGGCGTGGCACCCGTACGGGAGGCGATACGACGGGAGTTGACGCGGTTCGCCGAGGAGGTGAAGGCCGAACTGGCCGGGCACCCCGAGGCCGAGGGCTGGCGCGACGACGACCTGCTGATGCTCGCGACCCTGTACGTCGACCAGATGCTGATGACGGCCTCCCTGTTCCTGGAGGCGCTGGAGTACGGCGGGCGGGAACGCGAACGGGCCGCCGATCTGGCGACCCGTCAACTACGTCTGATCAGCACGGGGCGAGAGCACTGGCCGAAGTGAAGCGGGCGGAGGCCAACGGGCGTTGACCTCCGGGTCCCGTCAACCCTGCTGCGCGGGCGCCCCCGAAGCGCCGCCGCCCGGACCGCCGCCCATGCCGCAGCCGCCCGCACCGCCGGGGGCACCGGCGCCGCCGGACGGCATGCCCGACGGGGTGCCGGTCGGCTTCGCGCCGGTGGCCTTGCCGGTGGGCGCGCCCGTCGGCCGGCCGGTGGGCTGCCCCGTGGGCATGCCGGACGCGTTGCCCGTCGGCCGCTGACAGGACTGCTGCTTGGTCGTGCCGGAGCCGGTGCCGCTGTTCGAGGTCGAGGAGTCGGACGAGCCGCACGCGGTCAGCAGCAGCGGGGACAGGACCAGCACGGCGACGGCGGGGACGATACGCGCACGCTTCATGAGAATCAGCTCCGAGAACGATGAGAACGCTTCGATGCCGGGACTCAATCAACGGCGCTTAAGCCAACCTTGGGACAGCCCTGTCGTCAGCCTGTGCGAAAAGTAAAATGGATCTCAAGGAAACGCTCTCACCAGGCATTTCCCGTTCGCCTCTCGTGCCGCGCAACTGACCGGCTGGTACAGCCCCGTGACAGAAACGGCACGGACGGCGCACCCAACTCCCCGCCGCCCGGCTCTCATCCGAGTCGTACGCGGGCCAACTGGCGGGACTGCGCGACGAGTCGGTCCGCGCTGTCCCAGACCTCCGCGTCCTCCTCCAGGAAGCCGCCGGCCAGGTTGCGCGTGGCGATCGACACCCGCAGCGGACCGGGGGCGGGGCGGGCCCGTACGTGGACGGTGAGTTCGACGGTGGGCACCCAGCCGGTCAGGCCGAGGTCGAAGGCGGTCGGCGGCAGCACGTCCACCGCGAGCAGCAGCGCGAGCGGGTCGGGGTCCCGGCCGTCGGCGAAGGCGAACCAGCCGCGGGTCTCGCCCTTGCCGGAGGGCGACCCGAGCGCCCAGCCCAGCGTGGCCGGGTCGAGCCTCAGCGCCAGCCGCTCCATGATGGCCGAGCCGCCGGGCAGTGGCTCCGGAGCGTCCTCGGGTCCGAAGCACCGCTCCGGGGGCGGGAGTTGGGGCGGCCGGGCACTGGTGCGGATGTCGTCGGGGAGGGCGCCGAGGTCGCCGTAGGAGGCGAGGACGCGGATGCGTTCGACCTCGTGACCGGCGTCGTCGTACTGGAAGAGGGATGCCTGGCCGGTGGAGAGGGTGCGGCCGGTGCGGACCTCGGTGGTGCGGATCACCGCGGGGCCGGGGCGGGAGGCCGTGAGGTAGTGCGCGGAGACGGTGAAGGGGTCGCCGTGCGGGAGGGCGTCGGCGAGGGCGCGGCCGAGGACGGCGAGCAGGTAGCCGCCGTTGACGGCGCCGAAGATGGTCCAGCCCGCGGAGAGGTCGAGGTCGTAGACGCCGGGCTCGCGCGGGGTGACGGCGGTGTCCCGGTCGAACTCGCTGTCGCCCGCCAGGGCGGTCCGCGGCACCGGCAAGGAAGCTGCTTCTGGCATGTCCAAGACCGTACAACACGGCATTACTAAGCGGTAGCTTTGGGTGTTGCGAGTACGTGAACTTGGCAACTTCTCAGTAAGTGTCCGCTATAACCCGTTACCTTCCGGGGCGGTTTCCCCTCTACGAGGACATGAGCCTCACCGGTACGCCCTTCCTCCTCACCTCGATCGTGCTGGCCGTCCTGGCCCTCGCGGCACCGCTCGTGCTGTGGTCCCGGGTGCGGGGCCCGGCCGCGGTACGGGTCGCCGCCCGGTTCCTGATGCTGGTGTGCACCCAGGCCACGGCGGTCACCCTGGTCTTCGTCCTGGTCAACAACTCCAACAGCCTCTACGACAGCTGGTCCGACCTGCTCGGCACCGGCGACCACGTGCACACCGCGGCCGACCTCGGCAGCGACGGCACCGGCGGGATACGGGTCACCGACCTGCCGAGGGTGAAACAGCGGTTCGAAGCCGCCCAGGGGCCCGGGATGAGCGCGGAGGGCGGGGTGAAGGTCACCGAACTCGACGGCCGCATCTCGGGCGTGGACGCCGAGGTCTACGTCTGGACGCCACCGCAGTACCACGAGGCGGCCTACCGGCACCGGAGGTTCCCGGTCGTCGAGCTGCTGCCGGGCTATCCGGGCTCCGCGAAGGCGTGGTTCGGCTCGCTGCACGTGACCGAGCAGCTGGCGCCGCTGATGAGGAGCGGGCAGGTGGCGCCGTTCATCCTGGTCGCGCCGCGCACCAACCTGCTGGCGCGGGCGGACACCGGCTGCGCGAACATCCCCGGCACGGTGAACGCCGACAGCTGGCTCAGCGTCGACGTGCCGAAGATGGTCATGGACAACTTCCGCGCCGAGTCCGCGCCCGACGGCTGGGCGACGGCCGGGTACTCGGCGGGCGGGCACTGCGCGACCAAGCTCGCGGTGGCGCACCCCGACCGCTACCGGGCCGCGGTCAGCATGTCCGGCTACAACGACCCCATCGCCGAACACGGTTCGCTCGCCGCCCGGTCCCGGACACTGCGCCGCGAGAACAACCCCTACCTGCTGCTGCGCGCGGACCGCGTCCCGCCGCGCATCGCGCTCTACGACTCCGGCGAGTCCGGGGACGGTTACCAGGCGGGCGTCGCGCTCCAGTCGGTCGCCAAGTCGCCGACGACCGTGGACGTGGTGTACCTGCCGCGCAGCGACGGCGGCCACGACATGGGGCTGTGGCGGCCCCAAGTGACCACCGTCTTCCGGTGGTTGACCGCCGAGATCGGGCACGGCCGGACCGCGGTCACGCGTTCACGTCTTCCCGCACGGTCGAGCGGCGGTTCCACGCACGCGGCGCTCGCCAGTGATACCGCATCGCGAGCAGACGAAGCACGAAGGCGGTGACCACGGCGAGGGCGGTGGTGAGACCGGACAGGGCGTCGTAGCGGATGCACACCACGACCATCGTGGAGCCGACGATCGCGGGGACCGCGTACAGGTCGCGGTCCCAACGCAGCAGCGAGGGCACCTCGTTGGCGAGCACGTCCCGCAGCACACCGCCACCGACCGCGGTGGCCAGCCCCAGCACGGCCGAGGCGGTGAGCCCGAGGCCGTAGTCGTACGCCTTCACCGTCCCGGCGACGCAGAACAGGCCGAGTCCGGCGGCGTCGAAGACGTTCACGGCGTTCTGGATCCGCTCCACCTCGGGGTGCAGGAAGATCACCAGGAGGGCGGCGAGCAGCGGGGTGAGGAAGTAGCCGAGGTCGGTGAAGGCGGCGGGCGGTACGGCGCCGATGACCAGGTCGCGCAGCAGCCCGCCGCCCAGCGCGGTGACCTCGGCGAGGACGGCGATGCCGAAGACGTCGAAGTTCTTGCGGACGGCCAGCAGCGCACCGGAGATGGCGAAGACGAAGATGCCGATCAGGTCGAGCGCGTGCTGGACGGACGGGCTGAAGAGTTGCGGGATCACGCCTACATTCTTACGCACCAGCTGGCATGCACCTTGCATTAGAAGGCACACACCGCCACATTCCTGCAAAGGAGACAGTCGGCCTACAGCGTCGGCTTGCCCGTCGTGTAGATCCACTTGTCGAACAGGTCGTCGAGCCGCTGCCCGGAGATCTTCTCCGCGAGCGCGATGAACTGGGCGGTGTCGCCGTTGCCGTAGCGGTGGAATCTCGTCCAGGCCGGCAGGAGCTCGAAGAAGGCGGTGTCGCCGATGCGTTCGCGCAGCGCCTGGAGGGTCATCGCGCCGCGCTGGTAGACGGCCGAGGCGAACATGGTGTCGCGCTGCGGGTCGGCGACCTCGGTCTGCCAGAACGTGCTGTCGGCGGGGCGGGAGTTGTATCCGGCGAGGAAGAGGTCGTGCGCCGTGCCGGTGCCCCGGTGTTCGGCCCACAGCCACTGGGCGTAGGTGGCGAAGCCCTCGTTGAGCCAGATGTCCTTCCACTGCCGCACGCTGACCGAGTCGCCGAACCACTGGTGGGCCAGCTCGTGCACGATGGTCGCCTCGCTGCGCACCGCCGAGTACACGGGCTTGGTCTGCACCTCCAGCGAGAACCCGGCCTCGGGCATGTTGTCGACGATCGCGCCCGTCTCCTCGAACGGGTACGGGCCGAAGACCTGCGACCAGTAGTCGGTGGCCGCGGCGGTGACACCGTAGACGTCAACGGCGTTGCTGTTGACCAGAGTCGGGTCGATGGCGACGTAGATCGGGATGCCCGAGGGGGTCTTGCCGGCCTGCACGTCGAACTTGCCGATGGTCGCGGTCACCAGGTAGGTCGCCATCGGCTTCGTCTCGCGCCAATGGGCGTACGTGGAACCGCCCTTGTCGTACGTCGACACCAGGCGGCCGTTGGAGACGGCGGTCAGGCCCTGCGGTGCCTTGACGTGGATGTCGTAGGTGGCCTTGTCCGAGGGGTGGTCGCTGGAGGGGAACCAGGTGGAGGCCGCGTTGGGTTCGGCGGCGACGAAGACGCCGTCGTCGGTCTTCATCCAGCCGTAGTCCGAGCCGAACACGATGGGGCCGTTGAGGGGTTCGGGTATGCCGCTGTAGGTGACGGTGACCTTGAACTCCCCGCCCTTGGGCAGGGCGGTGCGCGGGGTGACGACGAGTTCGTCGCCGGTGCGCGTGAACTGGGCCGGTCTGCCGCCGACTTCGACCTTCGTGACCGTCAACTGCTGGAGGTCCAGGTCGAACGCGGAGAGGTTCTGGGTGGCGCGGGCGGTCAGCGTCGTCACGCCGTCGAGACGGTCGGTGTCGGGGTCGTAGGCCACGGACAGGTCGTAGTGCAGGGCGTCGAAACCGCCGTTGCCCAGCTGCGGGAAGTAGGGGTCGCCGATGCCGTCGGCACCGGGAGCGGGGGCGGCGGAGGCCGCGATGGCGAAGTAGGAGGCGGCGGCCAGGGCCAGGGCGCCCAAACGTGCCAAACGGGAGAATGCCATGAGTCCGACTCTGCACTCTCCCGTTTGATCATGTACATGACTTCGCGGATTTGGCCTGCGTTACTTGGCGGTCGGGTCCTGACCGTCCGTGGGGGCCTCCTCCGGCGCCACTTCCGCCTCGGGCACCGCTTCCGTCTCCGGCGCCACAGCCTCCGCCTCGGCCGACTCCTCCGTGGCAGCGGCCTCGGTGGTCTCCTCCGTGGCGGCGACCTCCGCCGCCACCGCCGCCGACGTCTCCGCCGACTCCTCCAGCACCGCCTCCCCGACCAGCTCCCCGGCCTCCTTCGCCGCCGTCAGCAGGACCGTGTCCTGCGGGGCCTGGTCGGTGAAGT
This sequence comes from Actinobacteria bacterium OK074, assembly GCA_001298575.1. GTDB lineage: Bacteria > Actinomycetota > Actinomycetes > Streptomycetales > Streptomycetaceae > Streptomyces. The sequence continues at coordinate 16,218 of LJCV01000285.1, read as the reverse complement.
TCTCCGGGTGGTGGCAGGCGACCTGCTGACCGGGCCGCAGCTCCACCAGCTGCGGCTCGGCCGTCGTGCAGATCTGCGTCGCCTTCCAGCACCGGGTGTGGAACCGGCAGCCGCTCGGCGGTGCGATCGGCGAGGGCACGTCGCCCTTGAGCAGGATCCGCTCGCTCTTGGCGCCCCGCCGCTTCGGGTCCGGCACCGGCACCGCCGACATCAGCGCCTTGGTGTACGGGTGCATCGGCGCCTCGTACAGCGAGCTGCGGTCGGCGAGTTCGACGATCTTGCCGAGGTACATCACCGCGATCCGGTCCGAGACGTGCCGGACGACGGACAGGTCGTGCGCGATGATCACGTAGGTGAGGCCGAGTTCCTGCTGGAGGTCGTCCATCAGGTTGACGACCTGCGCCTGGATCGACACGTCGAGCGCGGAGACCGGCTCGTCGGCGACCACCAGCTTCGGCTTCAGCGCGAGCGCGCGGGCGATGCCGATGCGCTGGCGCTGGCCGCCGGAGAACTCGTGCGGGTAGCGGTTGTAGTGCTCGGGGCTCAGGCCCACCAGCTCAAGGAGGCGCTGGACCTCCTTCTTCACGCCGCCCTCGGGCTCCACACCCTGGAGCCGGAAGGGCGCCGAGACGATCCCGCCGATGGTGTGCCGGGGGTTCAGCGAGCCGTACGGGTCCTGGAAGATCATCTGGATGTCCCGCCGCAGCGGACGCATCCCGGCCGTGTTCAGGTGCGTGATGTCCTGGCCCTCGAAGTGGATCGAGCCACCCGTCGGGTCCTGGAGCCGGGTGATCACGCGGCCCATGGTCGACTTGCCGCAGCCGGACTCGCCGACCACGCCGAGGGTCTCGCCCTTGCGGACCTCGAAGTCGATGCCGTCGACCGCCTTGACCGCGCCGACCTGGCGCCGCAGGACGCCCTTCCGGATCGGGAAGTGCTTGGTCAGGTTCTCGACCTTGAGCAGCACCTCGCGCTCGCCGGAGCCCTGCGAGGCAGCATTCTCGCGGTCTTCGCGTTCGCTGTCCTCGGCCGCCGCGGCGGCCGTGTCCGTCGTCGTCTCACTCACAGCTTCGGCGCAATCTCTTCGGTCCAGATCCGCGAACGCTCCTCGGCCGACAGGTGGCAGGCCGTGTAGTGCCCGCTGCCGACCAGTTGCAGCTCGGGCCGCACGGTCCGGGTGACGTTGTCCTTCGGGATGTCCGCGTAGGGGCAGCGGGGGTGGAAGGCGCAGCCCGAGGGGACGTTGATGAGGCTCGGCGGGGTGCCCTTGACCGGGATCAGCCGGTCGGAGGTCTCCCGGTCGATGCGCGGCATCGAGCCCAGCAGGCCCCAGGTGTACGGGTGTTGGGGGCGCTCGAAGACGTCGTCGACGCTGCCGCGCTCCACGCACCGGCCGCCGTACATGACCAGCACGTCGTCGGCGATCTCGGCGACCACACCCAGGTCGTGGGTGATCAGGACGACCGCGGAGCCGAACTCCTTCTGCAGGTCCCGGATCAGGTCGAGGATCTGCGCCTGCACGGTCACGTCGAGCGCGGTGGTCGGCTCGTCCGCGATGAGCAGTTCGGGGTTGTTGACCAGCGCCATCGCGATCATCGCGCGCTGGCGCATACCGCCGGAGAACTCGTGCGGGTAGCCGTCGACGCGCTTGGCGGGCTCGGGGATGCCGACCCGGTCGAGCATCTCGACGGCACGGGCGCGGGCGGCCTTCTTGCTGACGTCGTTGTGGACGCGGTACGCCTCCACGATCTGGCTGCCGATCGTGTAGTACGGGTGCATCGCGGACAGCGGGTCCTGGAAGATCATCGCCATGTCACGGCCACGCAGCCGGCGCACCTCGGCCGGGTCGGCGCCGACGAGTTCCTTGCCGTCGAGCCAGATCTCGCCCGACATCTGCACATTCTTGCCGCGTGCGCCGAGCCGGTGCAGACCCATGATCGCCAGCGAGGTGACCGACTTGCCGGAGCCGGACTCGCCCACGATGCAGAGGGTCTTGCCCTTCTCCAGCTGGAAGTTGAGCCCGTCGACGGACTTGACCAGGCCGTCGTCGGTGGGGAAGTGCACCTTGAGGTCGCGGACTTCGAGGAAGGCGGTGGGCGGCTTGGTCGAGGAGCCGGTGGGCTCGCCGACGGCCGCACCCGTCTTGGAGAGATCGGTCACGAGAGCCTCACCCGCGGGTCGGCGGCGGCGTACAACAGGTCCACCAGGAGATTTGCGATCACGACGAAGAAGGCGGCGAACATGGTGACGCCGAGGATCGGGGGCAGGTCGTTGTCCTCGATGGACTGCACCGCGTACTCGCCGATGCCGTGCAGCGAGAACACCGACTCGGTGATCAGCGCACCGCCGAGCAGCAGGCCCACGTCCATGCCGAACACGGTGATGATCGGGGTGAGCGCGGCCCGCAGGCCGTGCCGGACGACGACGTTGCGCTCCCGCAGGCCCTTGGCGCGGGCGGTGCGGATGTAGTCCTCGCTCATGGTCTCCAGCATGCCCGCCCGGGTGAGCCGCGCGTAGGTCGCGGAGTACAGGAGGGCGAGCGAACACCAGGCGGGGAAGAGTGTGTTGGCCCATTGCGAGGGGTCCTGGGTGAAGGGCACATAGGTGCGGCCGAAGATCGGCCACTCGTAGGTGAACAGCAGCAGGGCCAGCTGACCGGTGAAGAACATGGGCAGCGAGACACCGGCGAGGGCGATGCCCATGAACGTACGGTCGAAGAACGAGCCCGGCTTCAGCGCCGAGACCACTCCGACCGTCACGCCGGACACCAGCCACAGGACGGCGGCGCCCACGGCCAGCGACACGGTCACCGGCAGCCGGGAGGTCAGCTGCGGCCAGACCGCGATGTGGTCCTTGAAGGAGTAGCCGAAGCACGGCGCGTTGCAGTGCACGGTGGTGGGGCCGATGTTGTACTCGGCGCCCGCGACGATGCCCTTGATGAAGTGCCAGTACTGGGCGTACAGGGGCTCGTCGAGACCGAGGTTCTTCTTGACCGCGGCGATGTCGGAGGCCGACGGGCTCTTGCCGATGTACTGCTGGGCCAGCTGGTCGACGGTCTGGCCGGCCAGCCGTGGCAGCACGAAGAAAATGCCGAAGGTGACCGCGGTGACGACGAGCAGCAGGATCACCGCTGCGACCGTCCGGCGGAGGATGTACGAGATCACGGGGGACCGGCCCGGTGCCCGCGGGCTGCGAAACCCGCGGGCACCAACGCCTTCACCTGCCTTCCAGGGGACTGACTACGCCAGCTTCGCTGACTACTTCGTGGAGCCGAGGTTGAGGTAGTCGTACTGCCCGCTGAAGGCCGACGTGGAGACCACGTTGGTGGCGTACGGCGAGCGGTACAGCAGGATCTTGAAGTAGGTCAGCGGAACGATGGCCGCCTGCTCCATCGTGGCCTTGTCGATCTGCGCGTACATCTTGTTGCGGGTGGCGAGGTCCGACGACTGGATCGACGTGTTCAGCAGGTTGTTGACCGTCTTGTCGTCGAAGGAGCCCAGGTTGGTGTTGCCGGAGGTTCCGATGGCGGCACCGTTGAGGATCTGCTGGAGGAAGCCGTAGCCGGAGGCCCAGTCGGCACCCCACTGCATCATCGAGATGCCGATCTTGTTCGACTTCAGGAAGCTCGGCACACCGGCGTAGTCGGTGAAGTACTTGCCCGACGGGTACTGCTTCAGGCTGGCGTTGATGCCGACCTTCTTCAGCGAGGCGATGATCGCGGTGGCCGCGTCGACCTCGGTCGGGCGGTCGCTGCGGGCCGAGATGCTGGTGTTGATCGTGGTCTGGCCGCACGCCTTGAGCTGCGCCTTGGCCTTGGCCACGTCACCCTTGTTGCCCTTGGTCGCGTAGACGTCGGCCTTCGCGTAGCCGGCGACGTCCGGCGGCAGCACGGTCGTGGCGACCTCACCGCGGATCGGGCCGCCGAGCGCGGTCTGCACCGAGACCTTGTCGATGGCGTACTCGACGGCCTTGCGGCAGGCGACGTTGTCGAACGGCTTCACGTTCGTGTTCAGCGTCGCGTAGACGAGCCGGCCGCCGTAGGTGTTGTCCGTGCTGGCCTTGCCGTCCGAGGAGTTGAGCAGCTGGGCCTGGGTGGCCGCCTGCACACCGGAACCGGCCATGTCGACGGTGGCGTCGCCGGACTGGAGGTCCTTGTCGATCGTCTCCGGGTTGACCTTCAGGTTGACGACGATCTTGTCCGGGTACTGCTTGCGCAGCGGGTCCGTCTTCGCCGACCACTCGGGGTTGCGGACCAGGACGGCCTGCTTGCCCTCGGTGTAGCTCTTGAACATGTACGAGCCGGTCGACAGCACGCTCTTCGCGTAGTCGACGCCGGTGTCCTTGGCCTGCGGGACCGGCGCGGTCTGCGGCATCGCGGCCAGGTAGTCGAACTCCTGGAAGGGGTTCGCCAGGTGGAAGACGATCGTGGTGTCGTCCGGCGTCTCGATGGAGGAGATGCCGTCCTTGCTCTTGTCCTTGTAGGGGCCCTTGTACTTGTCGGCGCCCTCAAGGTACTGCTGGAAGTAGTTGGGACCCAGCGAGAGCACGTCACGCGCGAAGTTGGAGCGCTCGACGGCGTACTTGACGTCCTTGGTGGTGACCGTGGTGCCGTCGCTGTACTTCACGCCCTTGCGGATGTGGTACGTCCAGGTCTTGCCGCCGTCGCTGGAGACGCCCTTGCCGGTGGCCAGGTCCGGCACCAGGGTGTTGCCCTCGCCGCCGGGGCCCGGCTTGTACGTCATGAGCGGACGCGCGTAGAGGCGGCTGAAGTTCCACATGTACGCGTAGTAGGTGTTGCCCGGGTCGAACGAGTCCGGCACGTCGGACAGGTCGTAGGTGACCGTCCCGCCCTTCTTCGTCGACGCGTTGACGACACCCTTGGTCGCCGCGTTTGCGCCGGCCGCCTTCGTGCCGCCGTCCGAACTGTCATCGGCCTTGCTGCAGCCTGTCAAAAGCAGTGCCGCACTGCCGATGGCCGCAATCGCGGCCAGCGCTGACCTTCGCATGATGGTCTGCTTCCCCTCCTGAATAGGAAAAACTTCTGTGGACTCTCGGGTGTGGGACGCGGCCTAACGGCTGCGCGGGTCGAGAGCGTCGCGGAGACCGTCGCCGAGCAGATTGAACGCGAGGACGGTGACGAAGATGGCCAGACCCGGGACGATCATGAACTGTGGGTCGACCTGGTAGTACTGGACCGCCTGCTGGAGCATGCCGCCCCAGGACGCCTGCGGGGGCTGGATGCCGACCCCGAGGAAGCTCAGGGACGCCTCGAAGAGAATGTTGGTCGGGATCAGCAGCGTCGAGTAGACGATGATCGGCCCGACCAGGTTCGGCAGCAGCTCCCGGAAGAGGATGTACGGGCCCTTGGCTCCCATGCCGCGGGCCGCGTCGACGAACTCGCGCTCCCGCAGGGCCAGGGTCTGGCCGCGCACGATGCGCCCCAGATAGGGCCAGTTGAAGAAACCGATGACGAAGATCAGCACGCTGATGTGCAGCGGCAGGCCGTTGAGGCCGAAGGCGCCGCCCTGGAGCGTCGCCGAGATCGCGATGGCGAAGAGCAGCAGCGGGAAGGCGAGGAAGACGTCCATCAGCCGGCTGATGATCGAGTCGACCCGGCCGCCGTAGTAGCCGGCGACGACGCCGAGGACCGCGCCGATCACGTTGGACAGGACCGTGGCGCCGAACGCGACGACCAGCGAGACCCAGGAGCCCTCAAGGATGCGGGTGGCGATGTCGCGCCCGAACTTCGGGTCCACGCCCAGCGGGTGGGACCAGCTCATCCCGCCCCAGCCGCCCTTGGGCAGCGAGGTGTTGGGGTCGATCAGCTGCTGGTTGAAGTTGTTCGGGTCCAGTCCGAAGACCGCCTGGATGGGACGCGAGAGCACCGCGAGGAGGATCAGCAGGATGACGACGACTCCGCCGGCCACCGCCACCTTGTCCTTCTTGAACCGTGTCCAGGCGATCTGCCCCAGGGAGCGGCCCTCGATCTGTCCCTTTCCGGCGCCGGCGAGTACAGCCTCCGGCTGTGCCGTGGCTTCCGCCCCGGTGGTCTCGATCGGTGCGGTCACAGTGTGCCGACCCCTTTCGCCGGTGGTGACCGGCTTACGTCCGCCGCTTGGTCGCGGCTTGCCCGACTTGCTTGCTCACGATGCACGCACGGCATCCCGCAGATGATGCGGGTGGCCGCGCGGCTCGACTGTCTCCTGCTGTCCCGCACGCCGGTACGCCGGCCGCGGAGACGGTCGCCCGGGGCGACCGCAACGAATCGTAGGCCCCCGGGGGACCTCGTCTGCGCGCTTGAGTGGCGAGTCTTCAGGGATCTCGCGATCACGTGCCAGGGTTGATGGAGAAAGTATGCGCAACCGTGATGCTCCTCTGTGGATTCCGTTATCCGAACATCACGGAGCGTCCTGCGGACAGGGGCACTTGGGGCACAAGGGATCACCGGGGCCGTTCAGGGGCGTCCCGGGCAGGGCCGTTACTGAAACGACGTTCAGTACGTTACGGCGGGTTCAGCGCGGGCCGGGACCCGGGTACCCGTAACCACCGGTCACCGGGGCGGGTGCCTGGGCGTGCGCCTCGCGGTCGTAGAACGGGCGGGCGTGGGCGCGCAGCCACATCGCGACCGGGTCGTGGGCGTCGGTCATCGCGACGGTGGAGACGGGCAGCCCGTCGGGGACGGCGGCCACCGAGCCCTGCATCATCGCGCGCACCGAGTCCACCGCGGACGGCGAGGTGTCGTACACGTCGAGGCCGATGGCCAGGTAGGGCGCGCCCAGCGCGGGCTGCACCCAGGTGCGGCGCAGCGAGCGGACGACGGGGGTGCGGTGCGCGTTCTGCGTGAGCAGGGCGTAGAACTGCGGGATCTCGATGACCGGTTCGGACATCCGCAGCGGGCCCGCGGGCTGCCGTTCCAGTCCGGCGGCGATCCGGCGCAGGTCCAGCCAGGGGATGCCGACGCCGCCGCCGGGCGCGTGCGGGTTGAGCCACAGGCCGTAGTGGTCGGGGTAGAGGGTGCGGGCCACGTCCAGACCGTCGACCACCTCGTAGGACCGGTTCCAGCCGCTGGCGGAGAGTTCCTGGGCGGAGGTCACGCAGGGCGCGTAGTTGAACCCCTCGACCTCCATGTTCCCGTACTGGGCGTCGGGGGAACCGGCCTGGCCGTGCCAGAGCAGCATCCACACCTGGCCGGAGGAGGGGGTCGCGAGTACGCGGAGCAGCGCCTCGTAGGCGTCGTAGCGCCCGGGCGTGACCTGGCGCAGCATGTGCTCGACCTGCCCGGCTGCGGCCGTGCCAGCGCTCACCGTTCTTACCGCCCCTTCACGAAATGGGTTGCCTTGGCCCAGCTTAAAGGGAACTCGGGGTTGGCCCGGGGGTCGCACGTTGTCGGCCGGCTGCGGGTTCGCTGTGGCCGATCACACCGTTGCCTGCGCCCTTGCGGGGGCGCCGGTCCCGGCCGAGGCCGCACGGAGCCCGTTTAGTAACCCAACTGATAGAAGGGGCGCACCCGCTCCCGCATCCACTCCCCCACCGGATCCTGGGCCACGTCCAGGAAGACCATGTTTACGGGGAAGGTGACGGGGGCCGCGGTCAGGGCGCGGCCGAGGGCGTCCAGCGGGAGGGTGCGGGTGTCCGCCTCCCAGCTGAGGAGTTCGACGCCGATGAACATCAGCGGGGGTGCCGTCTCGATCGCCGCGAGGCAGCGGCGGGCGGTGACGACCGCGCCCGTCGCGGCGAACTCCGCGGAGGCCGCGGCGAGGAAGTCCACCGGGTCGTCCTGCCAGTCGGGCTCGAACAGCCGCACCCGGCCCCCGGTCGCGGGCCCGTCCAGCGGCGTACGGCCCTGCCGCGCGAGTTCGGCGACGGCCTCCGGCGGCAGCGGCACGCCGACCACGCCCTCCGGGTTGATGGCGATGCCGAGCTGCGGCGGCAGCCCGCGGGCGAACTCGACCGCGGGGGCGATGGTGTACGACATGTGCGACCCGGCGACCTGGCGGAGCTGCTCCTCGGAGCTGAACACCGGGACGAACGCCTGCCCGTCGAGTTCCAGGGTGGGCAGGTCGAGGGGGCCGCTGCGCGGGCCGCCGCCGTTCGGGAGCGGGATCCACAGGAAGCTCCGGCCGAGTACCTCCACGATCCGGGCCGCGGCCGAGGGGATGCCGAGGGAGGCGGAGAGCACCTCCTCCAGCTCGTTGCCGGGCCATCCGCCGTGCGAATGGGGATGGGGGTGCGCCTGTGCCGGGATGTCCATCTGCTGCCTACCACCTGCTCGGGCCGCGCTGCCGCGGCCGTATACCGCTGTTCAGGTACCGCTGTTCAGGCTGAAGACCTTATCGTCGCAGCCTGCCCGTCGCCGCAACCCGCTCCCGGAAATCCGCGGCTCGCTCCCGTCGCTCACCCCTGCCGCTTCTCCCGTCATTCCCGGAAGTCGATGCGGTGCAGGACGTCCGCCGCCGAGCGGTCGATGAGGATCGCCGAGGCGCAGCCGTACGGCAGTTCGCCCCGTTCCACGGCGTGCAGCAGGCGGGCCGCCGAGCGGCGGTGGCGGAGGAAGGCGTAGCGGGAGACACCGCGACCGCGTTCGCGCTGGCCGTCGCGGGCCGTGTCCGGGGCGACGTCCAGGAGCAGCAGGTGCAGGGTGCCGCCGCGCCGCTTCGCCTCGCGGGCCAGCCAGCGGCGCACCCATGCCTGGGTGCCGCAGTCGTGCACGACCGTGCCCGCGGCGGAGCGCAGCGCCCGGTGCAGACCGGCGTAGTGGGCGAGGCGGACCAGCGGGCGGTAGGCGCCGTAGGGGAGGTAGCGGGAGAGGCGGGCGTCCCAGCGGTCGCGGCTGTCCTGGGAGTCGACGCGGGTGCCGCGCACCGCGCGGTGCATGAGCGTGGACTTGCCGCTGCCGGGCAGGCCGGTGACCACGACGACGTCACGGGGGCCGAAGGTCAGGCCGTGCGGGCTGCGGCCCGCGCGCTCGCGCAGGTCACGCACGACGGCCACCGGGCGCGGGCCGCACGCCTCCTGGGCCGGGGCGCCGGGCTGCTTGGGCAGTCCGATGGCCGGGGTCGTCGCGTATGCCGTGGTCCTGTTCACCGTGGTCGTCCTCCTCCTGGGTCGGGAGTCCCATCCCCATCGAGTGTAAAGAGAAGGTAATACGAGAACCGGCACGGTGATCGTCGATACGGTTCGGTTCCTGCCACAGCCCCGTCACAAAGCGGGCCGCGGGCGGTCGTGGCGCGGGCCGGGGGCTTCCCGGGGGCCAGTTACAAAGCGGGCCGCCGTGTGCGACGATGTTCGCGCCAACTGCATACCGGCCGTTTGAATCCGCGCGGGAGAGTTCCCAGCAGTCTCGTCAGTCTCGCTGGGGCGCCGAAGGAGCAAGTCCCTCCCTTGAATCTCTCAGGCCCCGTACCGCGCGGGCGAGGCACATCTGGAAAGCGGGCCGCCGTCCGGTGGTCCCACCCAAGGTGCAAGTCGTGAACACCCGGACGTCGGGCATCACGATGAACCTCTCAGGTTCCGATGACAGATGGGGAGGAATTCCCTCGCCATCCCCATCTCCCTGGGAGACGAACGTCCGATGAGCAGTACCGCCCCCGTGGAACCCCGCCGTACGGCGCTCGACGCCCTGCACCGCTCGCTCGGCGCGACGATGACCGACTTCGCCGGCTGGGACATGCCCCTGCGCTACGGCTCCGAGCGCGACGAGCACAACGCCGTCCGTACGAAGGCCGGTCTCTTCGACCTCTCGCACATGGGCGAGATCACCGTCACCGGCCCCGGGGCCGCCCGGCTGCTGAACTTCGCGCTGGTCGGCGACCTGGCCGCGGTCGCGGTCGGCCGCGCCCGCTACACCATGATCTGCCGGGCGGACGGCGGCATCCTCGACGACCTGATCGTCTACCGCCTCGCCGACGACGCGTTCATGGTGGTCGCCAACGCCTCCAACGCCCAGGTGGTGCTGGACGCGCTCGTCGAGCGGGCGGCCGGTTTCGACGCCGTCGTGCGCGACGACCGGGACGCGTACGCGCTGCTCGCCGTGCAGGGGCCCGCGGCGCCGGGCGTCCTGGCGTCGCTCACGGACGCGGACCTCGACGCGCTGAAGTACTACGCGGGCCTGCCCGGCACGGTCGCCGGAGTGCCCGCGCTGATCGCGCGCACCGGCTACACCGGCGAGGACGGCTTCGAACTGTTCGTGGGGCCGGAGCACGCCGTCGAGCTGTGGCAGGCGCTGACGAAGGCGGGCGAGGGCGTCGGCCTGGTGCCGTGCGGGCTGTCCTGCCGGGACACGCTGCGCCTGGAGGCGGGCATGCCGCTGTACGGGCACGAGCTCGGCACGGAACTCACGCCGTTCGACGCCGGGCTCGGCCGGGTCGTGAAGTTCGCCAAGGAGGGCGACTTCGTGGGGCGCGAGGCGCTGCGCGAGGCCGCCGACCGGGCCGCCGAGCAGCCGCCGCGGGTCCTGGTCGGGCTGGTCGCCGAGGGCCGCCGGGTGCCGCGCGCCGGGTACGCCGTGGTGGCCGCGGGCACGGTGGTCGGCGAGGTCACCTCGGGCGCCCCCTCCCCCACGCTGGGCAGGCCGATCGCGATGGCGTACGTCGACGCCGCGCACGCCGCGCCGGGCACCGCCGGGGTCGGCGTGGACATCCGGGGCAGCCACGAGCCGTACGAGGTCGTGGCGCTGCCGTTCTACCAGCGGCGGAAGTAGACACTGAAAAGCGGTCCGTGCGTGACCCTGCGCACATTTCCGCTGCTCACGCGTATGTCCAGCAGTCCCCCATTCACCACCACTCCCCCGCGTACAGGAGAATTCAGGCCATGAGCAACCCCCAGCAGCTGCGCTACAGCAAGGAGCACGAGTGGCTGTCGGCCGCCGAGGACGGTGTGGCGACGATCGGCATCACCGAGCACGCGGCCAACGCGCTCGGCGACGTCGTCTTCGTCCAGCTCCCGGCGGTCGGCGACTCGGTGACCGCGGGCGAGACCTGCGGTGAGCTGGAGTCGACCAAGTCGGTCAGCGACCTGTACGCCCCGGTCACCGGCACGGTCACCGCGGTCAACGAGGACGTGGTGGAGGACCCCTCGCTGGTCAACTCCGCTCCGTTCGAGGGCGGTTGGCTCTTCAAGGTAAGCGTCGCGGAGGAGCCGGACGACCTGCTCTCCGCCGACGAGTACACCGCCTTTTCCGCCGGCTGAGGAGACAGACCCGCATGTCGCTTCTGAACACGCCCCTGCACGAACTCGATCCGGACATCGCCGCCGCCGTCGATGCCGAACTGCACCGCCAGCAGTCCACCCTGGAGATGATCGCCTCGGAGAACTTCGCTCCGCTCGCGGTCATGGAGGCCCAGGGCTCGGTGCTGACCAACAAGTACGCCGAGGGCTACCCGGGCCGCCGCTACTACGGCGGCTGCGAGCACGTGGACGTGGCCGAGCAGATCGCGATCGACCGGGTCAAGGAGCTGTTCGGCGCCGAGTACGCCAACGTGCAGCCGCACTCGGGCGCCTCCGCCAACCAGGCCGCGCTGTTCGCGCTGGCCCAGCCCGGCGACACCATCCTCGGGCTCGACCTGGCGCACGGCGGCCACCTCACCCACGGGATGCGGCTGAACTTCTCCGGCAAGCAGTTCAACGTGGTCGCCTACCACGTGGACGACGCGAGCGGCCTGGTCGACATGGCCGAGGTCGAGAAGCTCGCCAAGGAGCACAGCCCGAAGGTGATCATCGCGGGCTGGTCGGCCTACCCGCGGCAGCTGGACTTCGCGGAGTTCCGCCGGATCGCGGACGAGACCGGCGCGGCCCTGTGGGTCGACATGGCGCACTTCGCGGGTCTGGTCGCGGCCGGGCTGCACCCCAACCCGGTGCCGTACGCGGACGTGGTCACCTCCACCACGCACAAGACGCTGGGCGGCCCGCGCGGCGGCATCATCCTCGCCAGGCAGGAGTTCGCGAAGAAGCTCAACTCCTCGGTGTTCCCGGGCTTCCAGGGCGGTCCGCTGGAGCACGTGATCGCAGCCAAGGCGGTGTCCTTCAAGGTCGCGGCGAGCGAGGAGTTCAAGGAGCGCCAGCGCCGTACGGTCGAGGGCGCGAAGATCCTCGCCGAGCGGCTGACGGCGGCGGACGCGCGCGCGGCCGGGGTGAACGTGCTGTCGGGCGGCACCGACGTGCACCTGCTCCTGGTCGACCTGCGCGCGTCCGAACTGGACGGCAGGCAGGCCGAGGACCGGCTCCACGAGGTCGGCATCACCGTCAACCGCAACGCCGTCCCGAACGACCCGCGCCCGCCGATGGTCACCTCGGGCCTGCGCATCGGCACCCCGGCGCTGGCGACCCGCGGCTTCACGGCCGAGGACTTCGCGGAGGTGGCCGACGTCATCGCCGAGGCGCTGAAGCCGTCCTACGACGCGGCGGAGTTGAAGTCCCGGGTCGAGGTACTCACGGACAAGCACCCGCTGTACCCCGCGTTGAGCAAATAGCCCCACAGGTCGCCGAGTTCACCCTTCCCGGGGTGAACTCGGCGCCCGCCCCCACCGTTTGGAGAAGCAACCGTGGCCATCTCGGTCTTCGACCTGTTCTCGATCGGCATCGGCCCGTCCAGCTCCCACACGGTGGGCCCGATGCGCGCGGCCCGCATGTTCGTCCGACGGCTGCGCAACGAGGGCCACTTGGACGCCACCGCGGCCGTACGCGCGGAGCTGTACGGCTCGTTGGGCGCCACCGGCCACGGCCACGGCACCCCGAAGGCGGTCCTGCTGGGCCTGGAGGGCGCCTCGCCGCGCACGGTGGACGTCGAGACGGCGGACGAACGGGTCGACAAGATCCGGGAGTTGGGCCGCATCAACCTGCTCGGCGAGCACGAGGTCCCCTTCTCCTACGACGACGACCTGGTCCTGCACCGCCGCAAGACGCTGCCGTACCACGCGAACGGGATGACCCTGTGGGCGTACGACGCGGCCGGTGCCGAGGTGCTGTCGAAGACGTACTACTCGGTGGGCGGCGGGTTCGTCGTCGACGAGACTGTGCTTAATGAAGGCGTGGTGGGCGCCGACCGGATCAAGCTGGACGACACGGCGCTGAAGCACCCGTTCCGCACGGGTGACGAACTGCTGCGCCTGGCGCGGGAGACGGGCCTGTCGATCTCGGCGCTGATGCTGGAGAACGAGCGCTCGTGGCGGACCGAGGAGGAGATCCGCGAGGGCCTGCTGGCGATCTGGCGAGTCATGCAGGCATGCGTGTCGCGGGGCATGTCGCGCGAGGGCATCCTCCCGGGCGGTCTGAAGGTACGCCGCCGCGCTGCCGTGACGGCCCGTCAACTCCGGGCGGAGGGCGACCCGTTGGCACGCTCGATGGAGTGGATCACGCTGTACGCGATGGCCGTGAACGAGGAGAACGCGGCGGGCGGCCGCGTGGTGACGGCGCCGACGAACGGCGCGGCGGGCATCATCCCGGCGGTCCTGCACTACTACGTGAACTTCGTGCCGGGCGCGGACGAGGAGGGCGTGGTCCGGTTCCTGCTGGCGGCGGGCGCGATCGGGATGCTCTTCAAGGAGAACGCGTCCATCTCCGGCGCGGAGGTCGGCTGCCAGGGCGAGGTCGGCTCGGCCTGCTCGATGGCGGCGGGCGCGCTGGCCGAGGTGCTGGGCGGCACCCCCGAACAGGTCGAGAACGCGGCCGAGATCGGCATGGAGCACAACCTGGGCCTGACCTGCGACCCGGTCGGCGGCCTGGTCCAGATCCCGTGCATCGAACGCAACGGCATGGCGGCGGTGAAGGCGGTCACCGCGGCCCGGATGGCGATGCGCGGCGACGGCTCCCACAAGGTGTCCCTGGACAAGGTCATCAAGACGATGAAGGACACCGGGGCGGACATGTCGGTCAAGTACAAGGAGACGGCCCGGGGCGGGCTGGCTGTGAACATCATCGAGTGCTGACGGGAATCGAGTGCTGAGGGGAAGGGCCCTGACGGCCGCCCCGTAGGCCCTCACGGCCGCCCCGTAGGCCCTGGCGGCCGACCCGCCGTCCCGGCGACGAACCGGGACAGCGGGCCGATTCCCCAGCGGGGCGCGGTCGTCAGAACATCGACGACAGCCCGCTGGTGATCGAGGAGACGAGTTCCTTGCCCTCCTGCGCGACCTGCTTCACCACGGGCGCCACCCGCTTGGCGACCGGGGTGATCCACCGGGACTGGCCGTAGGTGACCAGGCTCAGCGCGGTGCCGGCCGCGGACCACATGAACTCGCTGCTGGTGAAGCCGTATTCGATGCCGGTGAACAGCGTGCTCAGCGCGCCCGCGCCCATGCCGATGGCACCGAAGATCGCCGCGGCCGGGGCCCCCACGATGGCGAACGGGGGGAAGACGAGGCTGGCGAGCCCGAGGCCGGCGGAGACGAGCGCCGCGCCGATGCTGACGTAGTTGAAGGCGTCGGCCCACCAGCCGGCGTCGGTGTACCACTCGTCGTTACTGGAGCCGCTGCCGTTCTGGTTGACGTCGTCGTTGCTGTCGTTGTCGGCCGGGTTGTTGCCGTTGTTCCGGTCCTCCTGTGCCTTCTCGGCGGCCTCCTTGGCGGCCTCGCGGGCCTCCGCCTGGCGCTTCTCGACGACGATGGCGCGGGCCTCGTTGGCCGCGGCGGCGGCCGTGGCCGCGTCCTTGCCCGCCGCGAGCGCGGACTGGCGGGCGTCGGCCGCTGCGGCCTGGGCGCTGTAGGAGGAGGCCAGGGCCGAACGGGCCGAGTCGATCGCCTGGTTCGCGGAGTAGTTGGCCGAGCGGGAGGCGGTGCGCGCCGTCGTCGCAGCGGCCGATGCCTGGTTCGCCGAGACCTGCGCGTCCGCGGCCGACTTGTCCGCCGCGTCGGCGTTCTCCCGGGCCTGGTCGGAGTACTGGCCGGCCTTCGTCCCCGCGGCGATGGCCTTGTCCGCCCAGTCCTGGGCCTCCGCGGCGGCGTCGCGGGCGGTCGCCGCCACCTGCGACGCCTGCGCGGCGGTCTGCTGCGCCGTGTAGGCGGTCTTGGCCGCGGCGGCGATAGCCCCCTGGATCGCCGCGACATGGGTGGCGGAGTCGTGGTCGAGCTGGGCCGAGGAGTACTGCACGACCTGGACGAAGTTCCGGCGCATCCACGTCGGCCCCTCCAGGGCGACGTCCCCGTACGCCTTGGTGTATTCGCCTCCGTTCGCCACCGAGGTCGCGGTCTCGACCGCGTCGTCCTCCCGTACGGCGGCGGGGTAGGTGCGGTCGAAGAAGTCCTGGAGCGCTTCCGGGGTGTTCTCGTCCAGCGCGTCGTTGGCCGCCTTGTCGACGGCCTTGCCGGGCTTCTGGTCGATGATCTTGCCGATCTGCACCCGGTTGTCGTCCTGCGACGCCTTGATCACCCCGGAGGTGAGGAAGTCGCCCACCGCCGTGGAGCTGGTGCTCTCCAGCGCGGCCTGTGCCGCCTTGGCGATGGCGGGGTTGGACACCTGGGCGATGTAGAGGACGGTCTCGCGGTCGTCCTGGCCCTGGGCGACGCCCCGGTCGAGGTCGATCCAGGAGTACACGTCGTCGTCGCTGCCGGACAGCGCGAACTGGGCGGCCTCCCGCGTCCAGGCGCCGTTGGCCGCCAGCAGCGCGGTGGCGGCCTTGCGGCCCAGGGTGGCGGCGAGCGCCAGGTCGCCGTCGGTGAACAGGGCCTTCTCGGCCCCGCCGATCAGGTCCTTGGTCGCCTGGTCGGTCTGCGCCTCCTGGGCCCGCTTGTTCGCGTACTCGGCCAGCTCCTGCGTCTCGATCTCGGCCAGCAGCCGGGCCTCGTCCAGGCCCTGGAGCCGCTCCTGCTCCAGGCGCGCCAGCTCCGCGTCCCGCGCCGCCTTGGCGACGGCGACGGCGTCCGTGACGGCCTGGGTGGCGACGTCGGCGGCCTTGATCGCCTCCGCGGCGTGGGCGGTGGACTTGTTCGCGAAGTCGATGGCCTTGCCCGCGTTGGCCACGGCCTCGTCGACGGCGTCGGCCGCCTTCTCGGCGTTGGCGGCGGCGGAGTTGGCGGCGTCCCGCGAGGCCGCCGCGGCCGAGGCCGCCGCGTTGGCCAGCGCCTGCGCGGTGGAGGCGGCGTTGGTGGCCCGGTTGGCGGCGGTGGTGGCGATGGCCGCCTGGCGCTTGGCCTCGGCGGCCTGCGACTGGGCGACTCCGGACGCGGTCGCGGCCTGCGCGGCGGCGGTGGCGGCGGCCGCGGAGCTGCTGGCCGCGCAGGCGGCGGAGGC
>LJCV01000273.1 GCA_001298575.1 Actinobacteria bacterium OK074 | reverse complement strand
CCGCAGCCACACCCGCAGCCACACCACCACCCCCAGCCCCAGCCCCAGCCCCCAACCGCCAACCCCCGCCCCACCATCACACACCCCCTCACCCATACCCCAACGCATGCAACCGCTCATCATCAATCCCGAAGTGATGAGCGATCTCATGCACAACCGTCACCTCCGTCTCCGCGACCACCTCCTCGTGCGACGCGCACATCCGCAGCGTCGGCCCCCGGTACACCGTGATCCGATCGGGCAGCACCCCGGCGTACCACTCCCCCCGGTCCGTCAACGGAGTGCCCTCGTACAGTCCGAGCAGCTCGGGATCGCCCGGGTCGGGCTCGTCCTCGACGAACACCGCCACGTTGTCCATCAGCCGCGTCAACTCCGGCGGAATCCGGTCCAGCGCCTCGCCGACCAGTTCCTCGAACTCCTCGCGCGTCATCTCCAGCACAGCCCCATTGTCGACGACGAACCCCCCGACCGACCGCCGACGACCCGACCGACCACGGCCCGCATACGCCCCTCCCCCCGCGGGCATACGCGCCCAGTGCCCCGCATCCCCCTGCCCCAGCGACTCCGCGCCCGCAGCGCCCGCCGCACCCCCCGCTTGGCCCTGGCACCCCGCACCCACCTCCACCCCTGGCTCCAAGCCCTCTCCCTCGCCGCGGTCGTCGTCGTAGGCGCCTGGCTCGGCCTCCTCGTCGTCGGCAACGTCCGCACCCCCGTGGGCCCCATGAACACCACCATGGCGCTGCGCCCCTCCCTCACCGGCGGCACGAAGATCAACGTCTCCCCGCTCGGCACGCTCGAACTGAGCAGCCACGCGGCCCCCGTCCGCCTGGACGTCAACGTCGACCAGCTGGACCCGGTCCGCGCGCAGGCCCTCGTCGACCACCCGGAACGCATCTCCGGCCTCCAGCAGGAGGTCACCCACGACGTGGAGCGCGGCACCCTGGACCTCGCCGTCCGCTCCTGCGTCGCCGTCGTCACCGGCGCCACGGTCCTCGGCCTCGCCGTCTACCGCCGCCCGCGCCGGGCCCTCGCCGCGGGCGGCCTCGCGCTCGCCCTGCTGGCCGCGTCCGGCGGGACGGCGTACGCCACCTGGAACCCGGAGTCGGTCCTCGAACCCAAGTACACCGGCCTGCTCTCCTCCGCGCCCTCCCTCGTCGGCAACGCGCGCAGCATCGTCACCGAATTCGACGTCTACCAGAAGGAATTGGCCCGCCTGGTGACGAACGTGACGAAGCTGTACGACGTCACGTCCACCCTCCCCGCGTACCAGCCGGACCCGTCCACGATCCGGGTCCTGCACGTGTCGGACATCCACCTCAACCCGGCGAGCTGGAAAATCATCGGCTCCCTGGTCGAGCAGTACGACGTGAACGTCATCGTCGACTCCGGCGACACGATGGACCACGGTACGGCGGCGGAGAACGCCTTCCTGGACCCGATCGCCGACCTCGGGGTGCCGTACGTCTGGGTGCGCGGCAACCACGACTCGACGACCACGCAGCGCTATCTGGAGCGCATGAAGAACGTGCGTGTCCTGGACGACGGCGCGGCCCGTACCGTCGCGGGGCTGCGTTTCGCGGGCATCGGCGACCCGCAGTTCACTCCCGACCGCTCGACGGAACAGACGGGTGAGGACGTCGAGGCCGAGGCCGGCGGGCGCCTCGCGGCGGCGCTGCGCGCGCAGACCGCGGCGGGCACCCCGGCCGACGTCGCCGTCGTCCACGAACCCTCCGCGGCCCGCGAGACGGACGGCACGGTTCCGCTCGTCCTCTCCGGCCATCTCCACCACGAGGAGACCGAGGTCATGGAGCACGGCACCCGGCTGCGCGTCGAGGGCTCGACGGGCGGCAGCGGTCTGCGCGCGGTCGAGGGCACGTACCCCGACCCGATCGAGGCGTCGATCCTCTACTTCGACCGCGACACCCGCCGCCTCCAGGCATGGGACGAGCTCAAACTCGGCGGCCTCGGCGAAACGACGGCCGAGGTCACCCGCCATCTCCCCAAGGAGAACCAACCGGGCGCGTCCCCGTCACCCACGCCATCCCCATCACCTGCATCACCCACGTCACCCACATCGCTCACGTCACCCAGCGCCTCGCGCTCCGCGGCCCCGTAACCGTTTTGGCGATCTCTCCCCCCATCCCCTATGCTTCTCACGTCCCCGACGCGCCGCGATGCGGCGCCCAGGCGGCCCGATTAGCCCTCATCGTCTAGCGGCCTAGGACGCCGCCCTTTCAAGGCGGTAGCACGGGTTCGAATCCCGTTGGGGGTACTTCATGGATGGTTGCTGGTTCCCGGGCTGAGACGCCTGTCCGTCCCTGATCCAATTCTTGTACGGCTTCTTGTACGACGACGACGGCCACCCCGCAGTTGCGAGGTGGCCGTCGTCGTGTGCTCAGCGGCCCAGCGCCCGCTTCAGCGCGGCCTTGTTCATGGTGGAGCGGCCGTGGATGTCGCGGCGCTTGGCCTCCGCGTAGAGCTGGGCGTAGGTGGGACCCTCGGCGCCGCTGTGCGAGCGTCGGCCGCCGCGGCGGGCGGAGGACAGGTCCCGGGTGGAGGCACGGCTCGCGGTCCTGGACTCCCCGGACCTGGCCCGCTCCTTGTTGACCGTACGAGCAGCGATCTCCTCGGCCCGCTTCTCGCTCTCGCCCCTTTCCTTCGCGCTTTCCTTGATGTGCTTGTACTGGCGTTCCCGCTTGGGGCTGGAACCAGTCGGCATGGTATTCACCTCGCTTCTTTCCCGCTGCCGGATTTCCGTTCCGGACCGGTGTTCTTGCTTTCCGCGCCCACGCCGGAATCGGCGTCGATGGCGGCATCGCCGTCGGCGTCGGCATCAGCATCGGCGTCGGCGTCGCGTTCCGCCGGGGTCTGCCAGCTCCCGGCGCGGGAGCGGGCGTCCGGGCCGGGCGGACGCTCGCGCGGTCGGCGCCTGATGCCGTACTGCACGGCGCCGACCAGCACGACGATCAGTACGACGGCCGTCACCAGGAAGGGCCAGGCCGGCCCGCCGGACGCGGCGAGGGGCTGACTCACCACCGGTACCAGCGGCCCCGCGCGCCGCCCGTTCCGGTGCCCCGGAAAACGAATCCCAGGACCCACAGAACCGCGACGATGATGGCGATCCACCACAGAATGTGAACAGCGAATCCGGCACCGCCCAGAAGCAGTGCGAGAAGAAGAACAAGGATCAATGCGGCCATTTGGATTCTCCTTTCCGAAAGGCCGAGTTCCCCCCGTGCCGCGCATCATGCGGGCCGCGCCGGATAAAAGGCACGCTTTTCAGCCTTGCTTCTGCGGCAGCGCATCGCCGACTGCCCCATCCACCCCGACCTCCCCGACCTCCCCGACCAGCGCCCCGGCTTCCCCGTCCAGCGCCCCGACCTCACCCTCCAGCGCCGCGCGCTCCTCGCCTGCGCGGACCCGGTCCTCGTGCGAGGCGTCGGTGATGTCCAGGAACACCCGGTCGAGGGTCGGCCAGCGGCGCGCCACCGAGTCCTTGATCCGCCCGGAGACCACCTCGACCTCCTCGCTGTCGAGCCCGGGGACGAGGTCGATCCGCGCGGCCAGCAGGGTCGAGTCCAGGCCCAGCCGCATGGTGAGCAGGGCGGTGACCGTGTCCACCTCCGGCTGCCCGTCGAGGTGGGCGCGGACGGCCTGCCGGGTCTCGGGGTCCACCGCCTCGCCGATCAGCTGCTCGCGGGCGTCGCGGCCGAGCCGGTAGGCGACGTACACGAGCAGCGCGCCGATGCACAGCGAGGCCCACCCCTCCCACACCGCGCTCCCCGTGGCCATGTGCAGGCTCAGTCCGACGATGGCGGTCAGCACGCCCAGCACCGCCGTGCTGTCCTCGGCCAGCACCGTACGCAGGGCGGGGTCCTCGCGGCGGCGGAGCTGCGCCAGGAACCCGCGCCCCGCCCGCCGGGCCTGACCGCGCACCTGGTGCAGGGCCTTGGCGAGCGAGGTGCCCTCGGCGAGCAGCGCGACGCAGAGCACCGCGAGACCCGCGAGGTAGCCGGTGCGGGACTCGGAGGCGTCGGAGCGCAGGGCCTCCGCGCCCTGGAAGAAGGAGAAGCAGCCGCCCATGACGAAGATGCCGACCGCCGCCAGCAGGGACCAGAAGTACCGTTCCTTGCCGTAGCCGAAGGGGTGGGCGGCGTCGGGGGCGCGTTTGCTACGGCGTAGCGAAGCCAGCAGGAACACCTCGTTGAGGCTGTCCGCGACGGAGTGCGCGGCCTCCGAGAGCAGCGCGGGGGAGCCGGTGAACAGACCGCCCAGGACCTTCGCGAGCGCGATCACCATGTTGGCGGTGAGCGCCACGAAGACCGTCACCTTGGTACGGCCGTCCTCGCCGCCGCTCCCACCTGCTCCTGCCCCTGCTGCTGTCCCTGCTGCTGTCCCTGCTGCGGTCCCTGCTGCTCCTGCCCTTGTCGCTGTCCCTGCCCTGTCCATGGACGCGTCCCCTCTTGCCGGCCAACGGCCACGCGTACCCCGCCCGGGCCCGATGAGTCGCCCGACGAGAGAAGACGAGTCGTCCGACGAGAGAAAGAGAACGGCGGACGGGGTTTGCCCCGTGCTCATGGGGCAACTCGGGAGAGGCGTTCGGCGGGCCCGCGGAGCGAAGGCGCCAGAAAGTTGGGCACAACAGCTTCTGGCGCCGCTCCGACTCCCGGCGCCGGCGCCATCGTCGCCGGTGCGGGCGAGGTAGCGGTCCAGCAGGCCCGGTGCCACCTTGTTGGCGAGGATGGTCGCGGCGGTGGACGCGCCCGCGGAGTACTGCTTGCGGCGCGGCCGGTCCGCCGCGGTACTCGTCGGGCCCGATCTCGGTGAACGGGGCGAACACGGACGTGAAGGCGTTGTTGTCCCATCGGAGAAGGCCACGGAAGGGTCGTCCTCGCCGCGTCCGAGAGCGCGGATCAACTGCCGTCCCTGCTCGTCGACTTCGGCCTGGCTGTCCCCGGTGCACCGGACCATGAGCCGGCTCTCGCCCTCCGGCGGCTCCCGCAACGAGCCCGGATACGCGCCCTGCCGTCGTACTCGGCGGCGGAGGTGGGGCCGACCCAGCACCGGGTGCCGTCGTAGGTCAGGAGCTCCAGCCGCCGGACGTCGTCCACGGTCTTGCCGTACGCCTGGGCGGAGCCGCCGCACGCGTCGTCGCCGATCGTGCCGCCGAGGGGGCAGTGGCTGTGGGGCGACGGCTTGGGGCCGAACTGGAGGTGGCGGTCGGCGAGTTGACGGTTGAGTTCGTCCAGCACGATGCCCGGTTCGACGACACCGGTGCGCCGCTCGGGGTCGACCGACAGCACCGGTGCGCCGAACTCGGCGCACACCGCGATCGTGTCGGCGACGGCCTCGCCCCGGCCCCCGCGACTCACGCGGAGACCCGACGTTTGCCACCCACCCGCACGGGTACGCGCCCAGTAGTGCTTCGGACAGCAGGCACATCCGTGGGCGGCGGACCTCGCCGCGGGTGCGCCTGTCTGGATGGCCGGGACGCCCACCACGGTGACCGCCCATTCCAGAGCCCCAGGAGTTGTGAACACCATGCCAACTCGAATGAGCACCAGGAACCACCCGCACGACGACGCCCCCGACAGCGCGGAGTCCTTCCGCGAGCTCGCCACGCTCCCCGTCGGCCCGCAGCGCGACAGGATCCGCGACAAGACCGTCGAGGCGTGGCTCCCCATGGCCGACCGGATCGCGGGACGCTTCCGCAACCGCGGCGAAAGCTCCGAGGACTTGCGCCAGATCGCCGCCCTCGGGCTGGTCAAGGCCGTCGACCGGTACGACCCCGAGCGCGGCAACGCGTTCGAGAGCTACGCCGTGCCGACCATCACCGGCGAGATCAAGCGGCACTTCCGCGACCACATGTGGGCCGTGCATGTGCCGCGCCGCGTGCAGGACCTCCGCAACCGCGTCCGGGTCGCCGCGCAGGAGCTGTCCCAGACCGTGCAGGGCCGCCGGCCCACCGTGGCCGAGATCGCCGAGCGGGCCGGGCTGAGCGAGGAGGACACGCTGGTGGGGATGGAGGCGCTGGACAGCTTCGCCCCGCTCTCGCTGGACGCGGAGTTCCCCGGCAGCGAGGACGGCTTCCGCCTCGGCGACGTCCTCGGCTCGCCCGACCCGGCCCTGGACGTCGTCATCGACCGCGAGGCCGTCAAACCCTGCCTCCAGGAGCTGCCGGAACGCGAGCGGGACATCCTCTACCTGCGGTTCTTCGGCGAGATGACCCAGAGCCGCATCGCCGAGCGGTTCGGCGTCTCGCAGATGCACGTCTCCCGCCTGATCAGCCGCTGCTGCGACAAACTGCGCGACCAGGTGCTGCGGGACACCGCCTGAGCCCAGGCTTCCGATTCGGTTGCGGCGGAGGCGGAGGCGAAGGCGAAGGCGAAGGCGGCGTATGGACGCTGACCGCCCTGTCGGCGCCGTCTCGGCGGTGACGGCGGGCACGGTCCCCCGGCCTCGCCGCCGCGGTGGGGCGAGCCGTGTCCGACACCACCGCCCCGCACCGCCTCCGAAGCCAAGGAACCTTGATTTCAGCCTGTCATTGCAGCCTGTCATTGCAGTCCGTCATTGCAGTCCGTCATTGCAGTCTGTGCCCGCAGGCTTCGGAGGTAAGCGTGCGGAAACAGCCGCTAGCTCTGCGCCCTTCCCCTCCTCCACGACCTGAAGCGGGCGAAGCCCCAGAGCAGCGCGCAGGAGATCAGCACGCCCATGACCAGGTCGAACACCGCGTCCGCCAGCTTCCCGGCAGAGAACCCGGAGGTGAGGTCGAACAGGGCGATCACGAACTTCAGGACCGTGTTGCCCAGCAGCATGAAGGCCACGAACACCAGCGGGTCCTCACGCCGGCTCCTGCGCGGCTTCCGCCCCGGCTCTGCTTCCTCGTCCGCCACGGCGTTCCCGGCCCCACCTGTTCTTCGTCTTCTTCGTCCACCCCGCCAGGGCGAGTATCCCGAACGCCGCCGCCACGCCGACGTCGAGCCCCCCATCGCTCATGAGCCGCCCGCCGGGGGCGGGACGCGGAGCCGGCGTTGGTGGCGTCTCCGGCTCCGCGTCCCTCCCCCGGGCAGTGGTCCTACTCGGCGAGCCCGAACCCACCGGTCCAGGACGTCTTCTCGGCCGCGGCCAGGGTGAGCTGGAGGAAGCCGACCGCCTCCAGTTCCCGGGCCCGCTTGAGGCTGCCCGCGTCCACGGCGCGCAGCCCGGCGGCGGTGACCACGGCGGTGAGCGCCGCCTTGGCGTCCGCGTCGTCGCCGGCGATCAGGACGGTGGTCGGCTGCCCGCCCACCGTGCCGGTGGCCAGGGTGGCGGCGAAGTTGGTGTTGAACGCCTTGACCACGCGCGACTGGGGCAGCGCGGCGGCGATCTCGGCGGTGGCCGAGCCGTCGGCCGGGACGGTCAGCGAGTCGAAGGTCTCGAAGTCCAGCGGGTTCGAGATGTCGACGACGACCTTGCCCGCCAGCTGCGCGCCCCGCTGGGCGATGACCTGCGCGACGGCCGGGTACGGCACGGCGAGCACCACGATGTCGCCGGTGACCTCCTTGTCCGTGTCCGAGCTGCCGAACAGCTCCACGGTGTCGCCGCCCTTACCGGCGAGCCCCGCGATGACCTGCCCCATGTTCCCGCGTCCGATGATGCTGATGTGCGCCATGCCGGCCTCCGTTTGTTCGTCGAGCCATTTGTCGAGCTTGTGTCGAGCATTTGTCAGTCATTTATCGGTCATTTGTCTTATTAACCACTACTAAGTCCTCTTGGCCGAAAGTGCAGGTCGCCGTCGGCCCCCGCCACCGGGCGGGCTACGGGATCGTGACCTGGTACACGCCACTGGCGACGTCCGCCGCCGTGGGCGTGACGGTCACGCCGCCGAGGGACTGCATCCAGTCGTCCGTCTGGGCGTCGTACCAGTCGCACTTGGAGCCCTCCCACGCCGAGATGCCGTAGGTGGTGCCCGCGGTGATCTTGTAACTGGTGCCGAAAACGACCCGCGGCGAGACGCCGGAGATCGTGCCCTCCTGCGCGCTGATGCAGGTGATGGTGGTGCCGTCGTCGATCTGGAGGCTGCCGAAGGACACGACGGACGTGCCCGCACCCCGGGCCTGGATCGGCACATTGGCGGTGAGGGTGGCCGTGGCCGCGGAGGCGGCGGACGCCGTGGGGGCCACGGCGAGGACGACGGCACCGGCGACCGCGGCCAAGGCGGTCAGTCCGGCGGAACGGCGCGTACGGCGAGCGAGACTCATGTCTTCTCCAAGACTCATGTCGACACCTGCAATGAGTTGAATCATCAACTAAAGGTGTATGCCCTTTCACTTGAAGCGTCAAGTGAAAGCCGGTGAATGGCTTGAAGCGTCAAGCCCCGCCCCCTACCTCACGAGTGTGCGAATCACACGTTCCCTGCGCCCCGGCAGTGGATGATTCACACCTCTCCTACGGCCAGATCCAGCCGTAGTGTTCCCAGCGACGAGCGCCCCGCACGGCAGGACACCGCTCACACCGCTCACACCTTGCACCCCTTGCACACCTTGCACACCTGCTCGACATCATCGGAATCGGAGTACGAGACGTGTCTTCCACAGTGCGCGTGGCGGCCGTGCAGGCCGAGCCGAAGTGGCTGGACCTGGACGCCGGAGTGGCCCAGGCCGTCGACCTCATCGCCCAGGCCGCCGCCGGCGGGGCCGAACTGGTCGCGTTCCCCGAGGTGTTCCTGCCCGGCTACCCCTGGTGGATCTGGCTGGACTCACCGCTGTCGGGCATGACGTACGTGCCCCGGTACGCGCGGAACTCCATGACCCGCGACGGCGAACACCTCGCCCGCATCGCCGCGGCAGCCGCCGAACACGGCATCTTCGTCGTCCTGGGCTTCGCCGAACGCACCCTCACCGGCAGCCTCTACATGGCCCAGGCCACCATCGACGACACCGGCCGCGTCCTGTCCGTGCGCCGCAAACTCAAGCCCACCCACGCCGAACGCACCGTCTACGGCGAGGGCGACGGCAGCGACATCCACGTCCACGAGACGAGGCTCGGCCGGCTGGGTGCCCTGAACTGCGCCGAACACATCCAGCCGCTGACCAAGTACACGATGTTCAGCAAGGGCGAACAGATCCACGTCGCCTCCTGGCCCAGCTTCTCCGTCTACCGCGGCATGGCCACCGCGCTCGGCCCCGAGGTGAACACCGCCGTCAGCCTCGTCTACGCCGTCGAGGGCCAGACCTTCGTCCTCGCCCCCTGCGCCACCGTCGGCCAGGCCGCCCAGGACCTGTTCTGCGACACCGCCGCCAAGAGGGAACTCCTCCTCCAGGGCGGCGGCTTCACCCGCATCTACGGCCCCGAGGGCAGCGAACTCGCCAAGCCGCTGGCCGAGACCGAGGAGGGCATCCTCTACGCCGACCTCGACTTCGACCTCCTCGCCCTCGCCAAACACGCCTACGACCCCGTCGGCCACTACTCCCGCCCCGACGTCTTCCGCCTCACCTTCAACCCGAACGCCAACCCCGCGGTCCAGCACACCGGCCCGGCGGACGGCGACACCGTCGTACCCGAGGAGTCCGACGGCGGCGACGACGACCGGGCCCCGGAGGGCGGAACCCCGTGACCACCGCCCCTCCCCCACCCCCCACCGAAAGGAACAGCGCCATGAGCGCCAACGACCCCTTCGCCCGTCTCCCCGAGGCGGCCACCTTCACCGTCACCAGCACCACGCTGACCGACGGCGCTCCCCTGCCCATCGAGCAGATGTCCGGCCTCTTCGGCGTCCCGGGCGGCAAGGACGTCTCCCCGCAGCTGTCCTGGAGCGGCGCCCCCGCGGGCACCAAGAGCTACGCCGTGACGATGTACGACCCCGACGCCCCGTCCGGCTCCGGGTTCTGGCACTGGGCCGTGGCCGACCTCCCCGCCACCGTCACCGAACTCCCCGAGGGCGCGGGCGACGACACCGGCTCCGGCCTGCCCGAGGACGCCTTCCAGGTGCCCAACGACGCCCGCGTCGGCCGCTTCATCGGCGCCGCCCCGCCCGCCGGACACGGCCCCCACCGCTACGTCTTCGTCGTGCACGCCCTCGACGTCGAGTTCATCGGCGTCCCGGCCGACACCAGCCCCGCCTTCCTCGGCTTCACCATGGCCCGCCACATCCTCGGCCGCGCGGTACTGACGGCCACGGCGGAGATCACCGCGTAACTCCCCGGTCGCCGGCGGGCGACGGGTGCCGGGGCGGGCCCGCACGCCCGCCCCGTCGGCCTTGGGCCCCCGACGACTTGATCGTTCAAGTTATCGTGGGCGCATGAGCGACGACGAGCCCCGCTGGCTCACCCCGCCGGAGAGCGAGGCATGGCTGGCCCTCGCCCGGATGCTGCTGCGCCTTCCGGCCGCGCTGGACACACAGTTGCAGCGGGACCAGGGCATCACGCACTTCGAGTACCGGGTGCTGGCCGGGCTGTCCATGTCGCCCGAGCACAACCTGCGGATGAGCGAGCTGGCCCTGTTCGCGGAGGGGTCGCTGTCCCGGCTGTCGCACGTGGTCAAGCGGCTGGAGCGGCGGGGGTGGGTCTACCGCGTCCCGGACCCGGCCGACGGGCGCTACACCCGCGCGTACCTCACCGACGAGGGCATGACGAAGGTCGTCGAGGCCGCACCCGGGCATGTCGCCGAGGTGCGCCGCCTGGTCTTCGACGCGCTGACCGGCACCCAGCAGAAGCACCTGCACGAGATCGGCCGCCGGATCAACAACGCCATCGGCCCGGAGGACACCTTCCCCGGCCAGTGACGCCCCTTAAGTCCCGGCCAGTGACGCCCCTTAAGCAACGGGTGACGTCCGTCAGCCGATCTGTACGGACCGTTTCGCCATCCCCAGCCAGAAGCCCTCGATGACGCTGCGCTGGGTCTCCAGTTCGTCGATGCCCGCGCCGAGGGTGACGAACAGCGGGGCGAAGTGGTCGCTGCGGGGGTGCGCGAGGCGGCCCGACGGGGCCTTGCGTTCGAAGTCGAGCAGGCCGTCGATGTCGTGCGCGGCGAGGGTCTCGCTGCCCCAGGCGTCGAACTCGGCCATCGCGGAGTGGACGCGGCCGTCCATGCTCATGGCGCGCAGATTGTGGGTGAAGAACCCGCTGCCGACGATGAGCACGCCCTCGTCGCGCAGGGGGGCGAGCCGGCGGCCCACCTCCATGAGGCGGCGCGGGTCGAGCGTGGGCAGGGAGATCTGGAGGACGGGTACGTCGGCGTCCGGGTACATCTCCTTCAGCGGTACGTACGCGCCGTGGTCCATCCCGCGGTCGGGGACCTGCTGTGTCGGCGTGCCCGCGGTGCGCAGCAACTTGGCGACGCGCTCGGCCAGTTCGGGGGCGCCGGGCGCGGGATAGGTGACCCGGTAGTAGTGCTCGGGGAAGCCGTAGAAGTCGTAGATCAGCGGGACCGGGGTGGTGGCGCCGATCGCGAGCGGGGCGTCCTCCCAGTGCGCGGAGATCATCAAGATGGCCTTGGGGCGCGGGAGTTCGTCCGACCAGGCCGCCAACTGGGCGGTCCAGAGCGGGTCGTCGGCCAGCGGCGGGGCGCCGTGCGACACGTAGAGGGTGGGCATGCGCTCGGCGGTCCCGGTCATGGCGCTCCTTCCAAGGTGACGTTTAAATTTGAACGTAAGCTCGAAGACTTGAAGTGTCAAGTGAAGCGGGGGGTGATCCGGCACGCCCGGACACCCCGTGGGACGATCGGTCGCGTGGCACGTGAACTGGTGCTCGGCATCGACGCGGGACACACCGTGACCAAGGCCGTGCTCTTCGACGCCACCGGCCGTCCGGTGGCCCGGGGCCACGGCACGCTGCCGTTGACCACCCCTCATCCGCACTGGGTCGAGCGGACCCCGATAGACACAGACGCCGTGTGGCGGACCGCGCACCGGGCCGTCGCCGCCTGTCTCGCCGAGGCGGGCCCGGACGCGGGGCGGTCCGTCGCCGCGGTGGGGCTGGCCGGGCACGGCGACGGCCTGTACGCCGTCGACGCGGCGGGCCGGCCGGTGCGGCCCGCGATCGTGGCGATGGACACCCGCGCCGAGCCGGTCCTGGAGCAGTGGCGGGGCACCCCGCTGTGGTCGCGCGCCCTGGAGCTGTCCGGCACGGTCCCCTTCGCGGGCTCCCCGGCCACCCTGCTGACCTGGCTGGCCCGCCACGAACCGGACGTCCTGCGGCGGACCCGCTGGCTGCTGTCCTGCAAGGACTGGCTGCGCCTGGGCCTGACGGGCGCGGTCGCCACCGACCCCACGGACGCGGGCGCCTCCTTCACCGACATGCGGCGCGGCGGCTACACTCCCGAACTCCTCGACCTCTACGGCCTCGGCGCGCTCGCCGGCCTGCTGCCACCGGTCCTGCCCTGCGCTGCGGTGAGCGGCACCGTCACCCCCGAGGCCGCCGCGCTCACCGGGCTCGCCCCCGGCACCCCGGTCGTCACCGGCGCCCGCGCCGACGAGATGGTGCCGCCGCCGCGCTCGGCATCGGCTGCACCACGCCGGGCGAACTCTGCCTGATCGCCGGGTCGTTCAGCATCAACCAGGTGGTCGGCGAGCACCCCGTCGTCGATCCGCGCTGGCAGGTCCGGCCCTTCGTCCGCCCCGGGCAGTGGATGACCATGTCCACCTCACCCGCGTCGGTGGCGAACCTGGAGTGGTTCCTCCGGCTCACGGGCGACCCGTCCGAGCACCGTGAGGGCGTCCACAAGACGATCGGCCGCGAGGTGGAGGCACACCTGGACGGCCCCTCGGAGGTCCTGTTCCACCCCTTCGTCTACGGCTCCCCGCACCCCCAGCCCACCTCCGGGACCTTCCTCGGCCTGCGCGGCTGGCACGGCCGCGGCCACCTGCTGCGGGCGTTGATGGAGGGCGTCGTCCTCAACCACCGCTGGCACGTCGACGCCCTCGCCTCGAAACTGCCCATCAGCGAGGCCCCGGCCCGCCTGACCGGCGGCGCCGCACACAGCGAGGTCTGGAGCCAGATGTTCGCCGACGCCCTACGCCGCCCGGTCGTGGTGACGGACGTCCAGGAAAGCGCCGCCCGCGGCGCAGCCCTCCTGGCCGCCACCGCCGTCGGCCTCCTCGACGACGTCACGGACCCGCGCGCGACCGCGGCCGTCCTACGCCGCCACGAGCCCGACCCCACCAGGGTCGCCGTACTGGACGAGGCGTACGGGGTGTACTTGGAGGCACTGGAGGCACTGGGCCCGGTGTGGGGCAGGTTGGACGCGTCCGGTACCCCGTAGGGGTGCCGGGAGACGCTGGGCCCGGTTAGGGCACCCCATAACCCTGGCCGCACAACCGCCCCGTAAGGGGCGCGGGGCTGTGACATTGTGCGGCTCCGCCGCGTGGGCGCGACCAGCCCCCACCGACCCGCACCCAAAACCCAGCCTTCAGACCCCCACCCCGCGGGAGCGATACGGCGGCTGCGCCCCCGCCCGCGTACACGTATCGGCCGCGATCTCCACGGCTGGACGACAGCAGCCGAGCGAGCGCGGCAGCGCCGAGCCCGTCGACGCCCTCGCGGCTCAGGCGACCCGTGTCGTGGAGGTGGGCGAGGACTCCCGCGGTGAAGGCGTCCCCCGCCCCCACCGTGTCGACGACCTCGACCGCCGGGGCAGGCACGTGCACGCGGGCCGCGCGGCTGGCGGCCCACGCCCCACGCGCACCGAACGTGATCAGCACCAACCCCGCCCCGGCCGCGAGCCACCGCTCGGCGACGGCCTCGTACGGCTCGCCGGGGTACAGCCACGCCAGATCCTCGTCGCTCGCCTTGACCACGTCGGCCAACCCCACCCACTCGGCGAACCGCCGGAGGTACGCGGCCCGGTCGGTGACCAGGCCGGGCCGTACGTTCGGGTCGAGGGAGACCAGGCGGTGGCCCGACTCGCGGCGCAGCAGTCCGTCGAGGGTGGTGGCGAGGGGTTCGAGCAGCAGGCCCAGTGAGCCGAGGTGCAGGGCCGTGCCCGACGGCAGTGCGCCGCCGTCGGGGAGGGCGGCGAGGTGTTCGGGGCGCAGGCCGCGGTCGGCGGCGCCGCCCGCGTGGAAGGAGTAGGCGGCCGAGCCGTCCGCGCGCAGGTGGACCGCGGCGAGGGTGGACGGGTCGGACGTCGGCAGCACATGGGTGAGGCGGGTGCCGGACGCCGTGAGGTGCGCGCGCAGCAGGTCGCCGAAGTGGTCGTCGGAGAGGCGGGCGAGCAGCGCGGTGGGGACGCCGAGGCGGCCGAGTCCGGCGGCGACGTTGAGGCAGGAGCCGCCCGGCAGCGGCCGGAAGGCGGCGGATCCGTCGGCCGTGCGGGCCGGGGTGAGATCCACCAGCGCGTCCCCGGCGACGACGACGGCGAGCTTGTCTCTCATGCGGTTCCTCTGCGGTTCGACGGCGACGGCGACAGCGGCGACGACGGCGGCGGCACGGCCGGGGTCCGGGGCGGGGCTGTAGACCCCCGCGAAACAGCCCCTGTGACCCCGCCGTGAGACGGCTCGACGATAAGTCCACGAAACTTATCTCGCAAGATGTGTTAACAAAGCCGCAGTCTCCTGCTAATAATTCCGCCATCGATATCCGGCCCACACCCCAGGGCCGCGTCCGCCCCCTCCCCGGCAGGCCCGGTCACCGCCCGACGGGCGCAGCCGCCGTAGGAGCCCCCACGCCGTTTCCCGAGCCACCCCGTACGAGAGGTCCCCCCGTCATGCGATCAACGAGATACGCCCTCATGGCCGGAGCCGCCGCCACCGCTCTGCTCGCCTCCGGCTGCGCCGGTGCCGGCGGGGGTGGCAGCAGCAGCGGGAGCAAGAGCATCAACGTGCTGATGGTCGGCAACCCGCAGATGGAGGACATCGCGAAGCTCACCAAGAGCACCTTCACCAAGGACACCGGGATCAAGGTCAACTTCACGATCCTTCCCGAGAACGAGCTGCGCGACAAAGTCACCCAGGACATCGCCACCCAGGCCGGCCAGTACGACGTCGCCACCATCGGCGCGTACGAGGTGCCGATCTGGACCAAGAACGGCTGGTTGCACGAACTGGGCTCCTACGCCGACAAGGACGCGGGCTTCGACAGGTCCGACCTGCTCAAGCCGATGGTCAAGCTGATGTCCGGCTCCGACGGCAAGCTCTACGGGCTGCCGTTCTACGGCGAGTCGTCCTTCCTCATGTACAACAAGGACGTCATGAAGGCGAAGGGCATCACGGTGCCCCTGCACCCGACCTGGCAGCAGATCGCCGACATCGCGGCCAAGGTCGACGGCGCCGAGCCCGGCATGCGCGGCATCTGTCTGCGCGGGCTGGCCGGCTGGGGCGAACTCGGGGCCCCGCTGACGTCGGTGGTCAACACCTTCGGCGGCACCTGGTTCACCAAGGACTGGAAGCCCGAGGTCAACAGCGCGGCGTTCAAGAAGGCCACCAACTTCTACGTCGACCTCGTGCGCAAGCACGGCGAGGCGGGCGCGGCGCAGGCCGGGTTCACCGAGTGCCTGAACGCGATGAGCCAGAAGAAGGTCGCCATGTGGTACGACGCGACCAGCGCGGCCGGTTCGCTGGAGGACCCCTCCTCCAGCAAGATCGCCGGTCACGTCGGGTACGCCTACGCGCCCACCGAGGAGACCAAGAGCAGCGGCTGGCTGTGGAGCTGGTCCTGGGCGATGCCCAAGACCACCAAGAAGGCCGACGCCGCCTCGAAGTTCATGCTGTGGGCGTCCAGCAAGCAGTACGAGAAGCTGGTCGGCGAGAAGCTCGGCTGGGCGCGCGTCCCCTCGGGCAAGCGGGCCAGCACGTACGACATCCCGCAGTACCAGAAGGCCGCCGGGTCCTTCGGTGACATCACCCTGAAGTCCATCGAGGGCGCCGACCCGTCCGACCCGGGCGTCCAGCCCCGGCCGACCGTCGGCATCCAGTACGTGGCCATCCCCGAGTTCCAGGACCTGGGGACCAAGGTCACGCAGGAGATCTCCGCCGCCATCGCGGGCAAGACCAGCGTGGACACGGCGCTGAACGACGGCCAGAAGCTCGCCGAGGACGTCGCGAAGAACTACCGGAAGTGATCCCGCGCCCGGCCGGTGCCCCCACCGGCCGGGCGCCGCTTCCCCGACCCCGACTCCCAGCCCCGGCACCCCAGTTCGACACCTTCCCCGACCCCGGACGTCACCGGCGGAGGACCCACCCATGACCACCCTGACCGCACCCCCCAGGACAGCCCCGCCGCCCGTCCGGGCCCCGAAGTCCTCGGCCCTCGCCAAGTGGAAGCGGCGCGCGCCCCTGCTGCCCGCGCTGATCTTCACCATCGTCGTGACGCAGCTGCCGTTCGTGGCCACGCTCGTCATCTCGACCTTCCAGTGGAACATCCTCAAGCCGGGCGACCGTCACTTCGTCTGGCTGTCCAACTTCGAGTTCGTCTTCACCGACGAGCGGCTGCGCACGGCGGTCCTCAACACCGTCGTCCTGACCGCGTCGGTGGTGCTGCTCAGCGTGGTCCTCGGCCTCGGCCTCGCGATGCTGCTCGACCGCCGGTTCTTCGGCCGCGGGCTGGCCCGTACCCTGCTGATCGCGCCGTTCCTGGTCATGCCGGTCGCGGCGGCCCTGCTGTGGAAGCACGCGATCTACAACCCGGACTACGGCCTGCTCAACGGCACCCTCAACGCCGTGTACCGACTGTTCGGCGCGCACAACGGGCCCACGGTCGACTGGATCTCCTCGTATCCGATGCCCGCGGTCGTGGTCTCGCTGGTGTGGCAGTGGACGCCGTTCATGATGCTGATCCTGCTGGCCGGTCTCCAGGCGCAGCCCGGTGACGTGCTGGAGGCGGCCCGCATGGACGGGGCCTCGGCGCTGGCGACCTTCCGCTACATCACGCTGCCGCACCTGCGCCAGTACATCGAACTGGGCGTCCTGCTCGGCACGATCTACGTCGTCCAGACCTTCGACGCCGTCTACACCATCACCCAGGGCGGCCCGGGCTCGCAGACCACCAACCTGCCCTACGAGATCTACCTGACCATGTTCCGCAAGTACGAGTACGGCCAGGCCGCCGCGGCCGGTGTCGTCGTCGTGCTCGGCTCGTTCGTGATCGCGACGTTCGCCCTGCGGACCATCGCGTCGCTGTTCCGCGAGGAGGTTTCCCGATGAGCGCCCACTCGGCGGTCGCCGCCCCCGGAGCGAGGTTCAGGAAGCTCCTGCGCCGCGCCCCCGCAGACCCCAACACGCCCCGGCTGTCGCCGCTGTGGACCTTCGTGGCCTGGCTGGCCACGCTGGCGTTCTTCGCGCCGGTGGCGTGGATGGTGCTCACCTCCTTCCACCAGGAGTCGGACGCGGCGACCAACCCGCCGACCCCGTTCGCGCCGCTCACCTTCGACCAGTACAAGCTGCTGTTCAGCCGGGACATCACGCCCTTCCTCCTCAACTCGGCCATGGCCAGCGTCATTTCGACGCTGCTGGTGCTCGCCCTGGCGGTCCCGGCGGCGTACGCGCTGTCCATCAAGCCGGTCGAGAAGTGGACCGACGTGATGT
This sequence comes from Actinobacteria bacterium OK074, assembly GCA_001298575.1. Classification (GTDB taxonomy): domain Bacteria; phylum Actinomycetota; class Actinomycetes; order Streptomycetales; family Streptomycetaceae; genus Streptomyces. Next base: position 37,985 of record LJCV01000273.1, on the reverse strand, counting down.
TCTTCTTCCTGTCCACGAAGTTCCTGCCGGGCATCGCCGCCCTGCTGCCGGTGTACCTGATCGTCAAGGACGCCGGGATGCTCGACAACGTGTGGACGCTGATCGTCCTCTACACCGCGATGAACCTGCCGATCGCGGTGTGGATGATGCGCTCCTTCCTCGCCGAGGTCCCCAAGGAGATCCTGGAGGCGGCCGAGGTCGACGGGGCGGGCCTGCTCACCGTGTTGTGGCGGGTGGTGGCGCCGGTCGCCATGCCGGGGCTCGCGGCCACCTCGCTGATCTGCTTCATCTTCAGCTGGAACGAGTTCATGTTCGCGGTGAACCTCACCGCGACGCAGGCGTCCACCGCGCCGGTGTTCCTGGTCGGCTTCATCACCAACGAGGGCCTGTTCCTGGCCCGGCTCTGCGCGGCGGCCACGCTGGTGTCGCTGCCGGTGCTGATCGCCGGTTTCGCCGCCCAGGACAAGCTCGTCCGCGGCCTCTCGCTGGGAGCGGTGAAGTGAAGGCCGCCGTCATCACGGGGCCCGGGGACATCGAGATCACCACTCTCGACGACCCGGCCCCCGGCCCGCGCGAGGTCGTCGTCGAGGTCGTGGCCAACGGGCTGTGCGGCACCGATCTGCACATCCTGCAAGGGGAGTTCGCCCCGAAGCTGCCGATCGTGCCCGGGCACGAGTTCGCCGGGGAGGTCGTCGCGGTCGGCTCCGCGGTCACCGAACTCGCCGTCGGGGCACGGGTCGCGGTGGATCCGTCCCTCTACTGCTTCGAGTGCCACTACTGCCGGATCGGGCGCGGCAACCTGTGCGAGCGGTGGGGCGCGATCGGGGTCACCAGCCCGGGCGCGGCGGCCGAGTTCGTGGCCGCGCCGGTCGCCAACTGCGCGCTCCTGCCCGACACCGTGCGCACCGAGGACGCGGCCCTGATCGAACCGCTGTCCTGCGCGATCCGCGGCTACGACGTCCTGCGCAGCCGTCTTGCCTCCCGCGTGCTCGTCTACGGCGCCGGAACCATGGGCCTGATGATGCTCCAGCTCGCCAAGGCCACCGGCGCCGCGAGCGTGGACGTCGTCGACCTCAACCCCGAACGGCTGGCCACCGCACGGCAGTTGGGCTGCTCCTCGGGTGCGGCCTCGGCCGACGAACTTCTCCGGCCGCGCTACGGCTGGGACCTGGTCGTCGACGCCACCGGCAACGCCCACGCCATCCAGGACGCCCTCGGCCGGGTCGGCAAGGGCGGCACCTACCTCCAGTTCGGGGTCGCCGACTACGCGGCGCGGGCCACCATCGAGCCGTACCGGATCTACAACCAGGAGATCACCATCACCGGTTCGATGGCCGTCCTGCACAGCTTCGAACGCGCCGCCGACCTCTTCGCCACCGGTGTCATCGACCCGGACGTCTTCATCAGCGACCGCCTCTCTAGGCCCTGTCGTCACATTCCCGTCTGCCCCGCGACGCCATGCACGCACTCTCGCCGCACCGGGCCCACACCCAAGTACGTCCAGTACGAGGGCGCGGGCCCGGCACGCCGAGAGCACGCACCTGACGCCGCAGGGCCCGCCCTCCGGGCGAACGACGGGAATGTGACGACAGGACCTAGCGGCGTTCCCGGACGCGATCACCCGCTTCCGGGCGGGCCTCGGCCGCAAGATCCAGATCCAGCCCCGTCTCGCCGCCTCCGCGTGACCGCCCGAACCGAACGGACCCCCACCATGACCGACCAGATCCGCCGCGTTCTCGTCCGCTCCCTCGACGACATCACCATCGAGCACGTGTCCGCGCCCACCCCCGGGGACGACGAACTCCTCGTACGGACCACGGTGGTTGGGGTCTGCGGCTCCGACACGCACGCGGCCGCCGGGCACCATCCCTTCATCGACCTGCCCTACCGGCCCGGGCACGAGGCGGTCGGTGTCGTCGCCGCGACGGGGACGGCGGCCGAGGGGTACGAGCCCGGTGACCGGGTGATCATCGAGCCGAACCTGTACTGCGGGGTCTGCCCCCAGTGCGTCTCCGGGCGCTACAACATCTGCCAGGAACTGAAGGTCTTCGGCTGCCAGACCCCGGGCGCCATGACCGACCTGTTCACCATCCCGGCCGGCCGCGTCCACCGCGTCCCCGAGGGCATGACCGACATCGAGGCCGCCCTCGTCGAACCGCTGGCCACGCCGGTGCACGCCGTCGCGAAGGCCGGGGACCTCACCGGCCGGACGGTCGTCGTGCTCGGCGCCGGGCCGATCGGGCTGCTGGTGCTGGCCGCCGCCCGGCACGCGGGCGCCACGAAGATCGCCGTCACCGACCTGCTGCCGGGCAAGCGGGACCGCGCGCTGCGGCTGGGCGCCGACGCGGCCCTGCCCGCCGACGCCGCCGACCTGATCGAGCAGGCCCACGCGGCGCTCGGCGGTCCGGCCGACGTCGTCTTCGACTGCGTGACCCGGGAGCAGTCCATGGCCCAGGCCATCGACCTCGTCACCAAGGGCGGCACGGTCATCGTCGTCGGCGTCGGGGCCGCGGGCGCCACCCCGGTCCGCCTCGACCTCGTCCAGGACCGCGAGATCCGCATCGAGGGCACCCTCATGTACACCGGCGACGACTACCGCACCGCGATGTCCCTGATCGCCTCGGGCGCCGTGAACACGGCCGAAATCGTCACCGCCACCTACCCGTTGGCCGATGCCGCCCGCGCCTTCGCCGCGTCCGTGGACCCCGAGCAGGTCAAGGTGCTGGTCACGGTGGACGCCCCGTAGCGCCCGGGGGCCGGACGGGACCCGGCTCCCGGCGGCCCGTGTGGGAAACTGCGAGACCGGACAGAGCCGGAAGGAGGGGCGCCGTGACCGCCCGAGCGCGACTGTCGCAGGCCGCCGTCGAGGAGCGGCGCCAGGCCGTGCTGCGCTATGTCGCCGAGCACGGCGAGACCCGCATCGACGACCTCGCCCGGCACTTCGACGTCAGCCTGATGACCATGCACCGGGACCTGGACGACCTCGCCGGACGCCACCTGCTGCGCAAGGAGCGCGGGCGGGCCGTCGCCTTCCCCGCGCTCACCATGGAGACGGCCACCCGCTTCCGCGAGAACAGCGCGCTGGCCGCGAAGAACGCGCTGTGCGCGGCCGTCGCCGACCGGATCAGACCGGGCAGCACCGTCCTCATGGAGGACTCGACCACCCTGTTCCCGCTGGTCCCGGCGCTGGCCCGGCTGGACCAGGTGCACGTCGTCACCAACTCCGTCGGCCTCGCGCAGCGCCTGGGGGCCGCGCCCGGCGTGCACGTCACCCTGCTGGGCGGCCACTACCGCGGCGACTTCAACTCCTGCACCGGCCCCACCGTCACCCGCGCCCTCTCCCAGATCCGCGCCGACCTCGCCCTGATGTCCGCCACCGCCGTCCTGGAGGGCCGCCTCTTCCACCCCGTGAACGACTACGTCGAGGTGAAGCTGGCCATGCTCGCCTCCGCCGACCAGGCGCTGCTCCTGGTGGACCACTCGAAGTTCGGCAAGACCGCCACGTACGCGTACGGCACGGTGGCCGACTACGACGCCGTCATCACCGACACCGGCACCGCCGACGCGGAACTCGACGCCATCCGGGGCCTGGGCACCGTCGTCGAGAGAGTCGTACCCGAAAAGCCCGATTGGCCGGAGAGGCCCGAGAGGCCCGAGAAGGGCGCCCCGTGATCCGCACCCTGTTCGAGACGCCGAGCAGCTACCGGCCCAGCGACGCCGAGATGGCCGCGCCGCTGCCGCCCGTCGAGGCGGTGCTGTTCGACTTCAGCAACACCATCTTCCAGATGACCGACCTGGAAACCTGGCTGCGCCGGGTCGGCGCCGCCGCCGGGCGCCTCGCCGCGCTGGACGAGCCCGGCGCGGTGGCCGCGGTCTCCGCCCAACTGCGCGCCGCCTTCCGGCTGCCCGCCGTCGTCGCCCTCCAGGAGGGGCGCGACCTCTCCCGCGCCCAGCACCACCGCGCCATGCTCGGCTGGTGGGCGGAGGTCGACTTCCTGCGCGGCGCGGAGGAGACGGCCTACCGGGAACTCACCGCCCCGGACGCGTGGGCGCCCTACCCCGACACCGAACCGGTGCTGCGCGCCCTGCGTACACGGAGCGAACACGGTCTGCGCATCGGCATCGTCAGCGACTTCGCCTGGGACCTGCGCATCCACCTCGCCCACCACGGCCTGGACGCGCTGGTCGACACCTGCGTCATCTCCTACGAGCAGGGCCGCGAGAAGCCCGACCCGCACCTGTTCCTCAAGGCGTGCGCCGACCTCGGCGCCGACCCGCGCGCCACCCTCATGGTCGGCGACAACCCGGTCCGCGACGGCGGCGCCACCGCCTGCGGCCTGCGCACCTACATCCTCCCGGCGGAACACCGCACCGGCGAGCGGGGGTTGGCGGACGTGCTGCGGCTGGTGGGCTGAGGACCGCCGCGTCAACGCCGCCGTCGGCACTGTTATCAGTACCACCGACGGTTACGTCCACGTCTCACAGTGCAAGATCGCACGCGCAGTGATCTTGTCACCCGCATTGTGATCTGCCTAGACTGCGTCAGCATTGATTTCGCCATTCAATTGCCGTGCCCAGTACGCGTCTTGTAGAGATTCCCAGAGATTTCAAGAGTTTCCCTGCACCACTGTTTCCCCTGTCCCTTTTATTGATCCGGCCGGTTTTCCGTTGCGCGTTTCTCTTCGCGTCTCTCTTCGGCCGTAGTGGAGGATGACACCGTGGATATGGTTTCCGTACTGAAGAAGGCGCTCTCCGAGGCTTCCGAGATCCCCGTCGAGTCGCTTCAGGATGACGCCGCACTCGAACAGCAGGGCATCAGCTCCTTCCAGCTCGTGACCGCGTACGTCTGGCTGGAGAACGAACTCGACATCTCCTTCCAGGGCGACCAGATGCCGTACTCCACCACGGTCACGATCGCGGAGCTGGCCAAGGTCGTCGAAGAGATTCGCGTCGGTGCCTGAATGGTTCCGCACCACGCCCGGCGCGCCGCCTGACGCGACACGGCTCTACTGCTTCCCGCCCGCCGGCGGGGCCGCGTCCCTGTTCGCGCCGTGGCGGGACCGGCTCCTGCCGCACATCGAGGTGTGCGCGGTCCAGCTTCCCGGCCGGGAGGACCGCCGCACCGAGCCCGCCCCCACCGAAGCGGGCCTGCTCGTCCGGGAGTTGACGGCCCGGCTGACCGCCCGACAGCAGGACGGCAGGCCCTACGCCCTCTTCGGGCACAGCCTCGGCGCGGCGCTCGCGTACAACGTGGCGTGCGCACTTGAGGCCGCGGGCGCGCCCGGCCCCCGCGCGCTGATCGTCTCCGGGCGCCGCTCCCCGTACGCCCCACGCCGGACGGTCCGCGGCCACACGCTCGACGACGACGCGTTCGTGGCCCGGCTGGTGGAACTCGGGGGTGTGCCCAGGGAGTTCCTGGGGCGCCCCGAGACGTACAAGTTCTTCCTCCCGCTGCTGCGGGCCGACTTCGCCGTCGACGAGAGCTACGCGCCGGGCGTCCCGCCGCCCGGCGTGCACTGCCCCGTCCTCGCGGTCACCGGCCGGGACGACCCGATCGCCGCCCCGGCCGACCTCGACGCCTGGGCCGAGGTGACCCAAGGGGCGTTCGCCCGGCGGGAGTTCGCGGGCGGGCACTTCTATCTGAAGCAGGCGTCGGGGGAGCTGCTGGCGGCTGTGGCGGGGCAGTTGGGGGCGATACGGTCCAACTAGCGGGGGTTGGTGATTATTTGGCCGGTGCCCAACGGCTGTCTGGCGGGTGCCGTCAGGCCGGTTGGTGCAGGGAGTCCATGCGCTGCTCGATCTCCCGTCGGCTGCCGCCCTCGACGACGCACCGCAGCCCCGCGTCCACGGAGGAGGACGGCCGGTCGGGGCGGGCCACCTCCTTCGTGTAGGGCAGCCAGGAGGGCGGGGCCGAGCGGTCGTAGCCGAGGGGTCGGGCGGTCTCCAGGATCCAGCCGGACTGGGGGCCGATGCGGTCGTGGAAGGTGGCCTCGGGCAGCAGCCCCGCGCTCAGCAGGCACGCGGCCTGGGCCTGGTCGACGCCGTAGGTGTGCCGCATGGACTCCTTGATCAGGCCGCCGCCGCCACGGCTGGCGACCTCCCCCGCGAGGAAGCGGCCGTCCGGCGTGCGGAACATCTCCAGGTGCAGGATGTCCGGGCGGTGCGCCTTGCCGACCTTCGCGGTCAGCGCCTCGGCGAAGCGGCGCAGGAAGACGTGCTCGGCGGAGCCCTCGTCGGTCATCACCGACCCCGTGTTGTACGTCGTGAACAGGTGCGGCGGGCACAGGTAGCGCGAGGGCGAGATCAGGATCGGCGCACCGTCGCGGACGAGGATGTCCACGTGGTAGACGTCGCCCTCGACGAAGGGTTCGAGGATCAGCTCGCTGCGGTGCAGCGCGGTGAGCAACTCGGGCCGCGCGCCGAGCCGTTCGCGCACCTCCGCGGGCGTGGCGAGGACCTGCACGCCCGCCGCCCCGGAGCCGTCGCGCGGCTTGAGCACGACGGTGCCCAGCTCGGCGCAGGCGGCCAGGACGTCCTCGCCGCTCGTCGGCAGGCGGTGCGGGACGGCCGGGATCTCGACGCCGTCGACCGTGATGCCCTCGAAGAGCTGCTTCATCAGCACCTTGTCGCGGTAGCGCACGGCGGCCGACGACGGCATGCCCTCGATGCCGAAGAGGGTGCGCGCCTCGCCCGCCCTGAGCACGTCCGCCTCGGCGTTGGAGAAGATCCGGTCCGGCCGCCACTCGGCGCACACCTCGAAGACGCGGCGCGTGGTCGCGGTGGAGTGGTAGTCGTCAAGGACCTCGCGGTGCACCCCGGGCCCGATGTCGGAGTCGGCCCGGCCGGTACCGGCTCCGCTGATCAGCCGGACCTCGACACCGGGCGCCGCCTCCCGCAACCAGGTCTCGAACGGGGCTACGGAGCTTGGCTGTTGCAGAACCAGTACGCGCATTGGACGAGGCTGATCGATCGACCGGCCCATGGTCAAGTGGGGTGGGCGAGTACGGGGGCGGGTGCGGGCGGCGGCGGGGGGCGGGTATTGATCTTGTCGTTGTCCCCGTGTCATCCTCCTGCCCGTGACAGCCCCGTGATGTTCGCCGCCGTCGGTACGGCCGCCGCGCTCTGCCTGGTCGAAGGGGGCGAGGCGCTGGCCGCCCTCTCCGGACGGCGGCCCCGGCCGTGGCGGGAGACCGCGGGCGCGGCCGGGGGCGCGCTGCTGTGCCTGGGGGTCCTGGGGGTCCTGGTCGCCGTGGTGGCCGTCCTGCCGGGGCGCGCGGTGCGGCCCGTCGCGGCGGCGGTCGTGCTGTTGATCGGGTTGCAGTGGCTGGTGCGGGCGGTGCTGCGGCTGCTGCGGCACCCGGTACGGCTCCGACTACGGCCCCTACTGCGGCTCCGACTACGGCCGCGGATACGGCACTTGCCGGATGCCGAGCGGTCGGCGTTCGCGATCGTGCTGGCGGCGGGGGTGGAGGCGGTGCTGGCCTGCGTCGCGCTCGCCACGGCGGCGGATGCGCGCGCCGGGCTCTGGGCGGTCTTCGGCTGGGCGCTCTGCGGCTGGGGGTTCGTCGTGCTCGCGGCGGGAGTTGGGCTGGTCGTACCCCGGGTCCTGGCCGCGCCGCCGGAGCGGATCCCCAAGGCGGTGCTGGGCCTCTCGCTGACCGCGACCGGGGCGGCGGCCGTCGCCCCGGTCGGCTGGTGGGTGAGCGCGGCGGTGGCGGGCGTCGTCGCCGTGGCGGTACTGCGGCTGCGGTCCGCGCCGCCGCCCGGGCGGGCCCAAGTCGGCACGGGCGTACGGGGGTTCCTGCTCGGCGACACCGCGCTGACGTGGCCCGCCGCGGCCGTCTTCGCCGCGCTGGCCGCGACGGTCGCCGCCCCCTGGCGTCCGCCGCTCCTCGCCGCAGTCGTCACGGCGGTCCTCGTGACGGCCACCGAGCGGCCACGGCAAGAACGCGGGTCACCGCAAGAGTCACCGTAGGAACCGTAGGAAAGGAAGCCACCATGGTGTCAGTCCCGGTCGCCCCGGCCACCCCGGCCACCGCCCCGTCGCCGTTCGACGTGGTCCACGCCCTGCGGAGGTACGCCGCCGAGGCTCCGGACCGGCCCGCCGTCAAGGACGCGGCCATCGCGCTGAGTTACGCGCAGCTGCGCGAGCGGGTCGACCTGCGGGCCGGGGCGCTGGCCCGGCGGGGTGTCGGGCCCGGCGACCGGGTCGGCCTGCATCTGCCGAACTCCGCCGAGTACGTCGTCACGATCCTCGCCTGTATGACGGTGGGCGCGATCTTCGTGCCCGTGCCGTACTCCGACCCGGAGAGCCGGGTCCGGGGCATCGCCCTCGACTGCGGGGTCACCCTGACCGTCGTACCCGCCGGGCATGCCCTCTCGCCGCAGGCCGACGCGGACCTGCGCCCCGTGGGCCTGGACGCGCTGGACGCGACGCCCGGCGCGGCAGCCACCGGGGAGCCCGCCGAAGAGCCCTCCGGGCAGCCCCCGTTCGGCGCGGACGACATCACCTACCTGGTGTACACGTCGGGTACGACCGGCCGGCCGAAGGGTGTGATGATCCGCCGGGCGAGCCTGCGCAACTTCGTCGCGAACACCGTCTCCGCCTTCCAACTGGAGGCGGGGACACGGGCGTTGTGCGTGTCGCCGTTCCACTTCGACGGCTCCTTCGGGAGCATCTTCTCGGTGCTCGCCCTGGGCGGCTCCCTCGTGATCGCGCGCCACGGGCCGTTGCTGCCGGGGGAGTTCTTCCGGCTGCTGCTCGACGAGGGCATCACCCACACCTCGTTCTCGCCGAGCCTGCTGCGGCTGCTCACCGCCTCGCGCGACCTGCCCAGGCTCGCCGACTCGCGGCTGCGCACGGTCGGGCTCGGCGGCGAGGACTGCACCCCGCAGCAGATCGCCCTGCTGCTGCAACACCGGCCGGAGCTGCGGATGTTCAACCGCTACGGCCCCACGGAGACCACCGTGGTGGTCGCCACGCACCAGGTGACCCGCGCCTGGTGCGAGTCCGGCCGCAAGATCCCCCTGGGCACCCCCGACCCCGGGATCGGCTTCCATCTCGTGGACGCCGACGGGCAGTTGGTGTCCGAGCCGGGCGTGCCGGGCGAGTTGTGCGTGAGCGGCGTCCAGGTCATGGCGGGCTACTGGGGCGCCCCCGAGGTCACCGCGCGGGTCCTGCGCACCGACCTGGTGCCGGGCACCACCGTGTACCGCACGGGCGACCTGGTGGAACGCACCCCGGAGGGGCTGTACGTCTACCTGGACCGGGCCGACAACGTGGTCAAGCGCAGCGGCAACCGCATCTCCATGACCGAGGTCACCGCCGCGCTCCTCGACGTCAGCGGCGTCCAGGACGCGGTGGCCCTCGTCGACCGCCCCGACGGCCGCACCCTGATCCGCGCCTTCGTGGTCGCCCCGGACCTGGACGCGGCGCGCGTCCGCGCGGAACTGCTGCGCCGCATACCGGCCTACATGAACCCCGACTCCCTCACGGTCCTCCCCGAGATCCCCCTCCTGGGCGCGGGCAAGCCCGACACGCGGCGCTTGCGCGCGTTGGCCTGAGCGGGGGGGGCGGGGGCCGCCCAAAGAGGTCACCTCGAAGGGTCACCTCGAAGGGTCACCTCGAAGGCCCCCGCCCACGCCGCACGCCCAAGCCCCCTCCCCCAGGCCCAGTTGCTCAGCTTCCGCTCCCGCTCCCGCTCCCACCCACCCGCGTCTCCAACACGAACCGCTCCATCAGCGCGTCCACGAACGCCGGCGCCTCGCCCGGCCCGTCCAGCAGCGCGAAGACCCGTACCGCCGCCGTGCCCCGGCGGAAGTCGCCGACGGTGTCGCCGACGGACACGAACGCGTCGACCTGCGCGACCTGCGGCAGGTCCGCGAAGTCGGCCGCGGTACTGACCGCGGTGACCTCGCCGGAGCGCAGGGGCAGGTCGACGAGGAGCACGGTGCGCGGATCGGTGACGGGGTCCGCCTTCGGGGCGCGCCCGGCCGAGGTGTCGGTGAACGCCTGCCACAGGTCGACCCCGTGCTGGAGCCGCACCAGGTCGGTCACGCCGTCGCCGCCGGGCCGGCAGGCGATCTCGCCGATCAGCAACTCCCCGCCGCTGCCGAGGACTTCGAGGTGGGTGACGCCGGAGTCGAGGCCGAGCGCCGCCACCGCGCGGCGGTGCAGTTCCTGGACGGCGGCGTACTCGGGGGCGGCCGGGGACAGCGAGATGGACCCGGCGACGGCGCCGTACTGCTCCTGGAGCGGCGGCACCAGGTAGTGGGAGACGCCGGAGAACAAGAGCTTGCCCTCGTGGGTGACGCCGTCGCCGTGGTACTCCGTGTCGATGTCGACGTACCGCTCGACGATCAGCGGGAAGCCCGCGGAGCGCAGCCCGGCCGCCTCCTGCTGCCCGACCAGGTCCTCGGCCTCGGCGCGGGAGCGCACCACGAAGGTGTTCTGGCTGCCGCCGCCGAAGACCGGCTTGACCACCACCGGGGTGCCGCCCAATTCGTCGAATGCGGCGGGGAGTTGGGCCAGGGCCGGGATGGACGTCCAGTCCGTCACCGGCAGTCCGGCCGCGCGCAGCGCCTGCTTCATCAGGTGCTTGTTGCTGAACCGCATGGCCGCGTCGAAGCCGGTGCCCGGCACCCCGAACCAGGTGCGGAGCAGGCCCGCGACCGGCACGCTGCGCTCGGCGGGGCCGATCACGCAGTCGATGCCGCGCTCCTCGTACACCGCGCGGGCGGCTTCCCGCACCTGGTCAAAGTGGTACAGGGAGTCCACAAGGCGCACATCGTCGATTCCCTCGTAACGGTGGGCGAATGCGGGCATCGTAATGACCGAAACAGTGGCGAATTCGCTGAGCCGCGCCAACTCGCGGGGCGGGTAGACCTTCGCGGCATTGACGACAACGGCGTGCGGACGCTGGACGGACAAGGATATCTCCAGAAGTTAATGACCAAGGTTTGGATCAACGGGCGGTTGGGAATGGATGGCGCCTCAACTCTCCCTGCCGAGAAGCCGCTTGTGTGTGACCTGCCGTCATTTCGCTGTAAGAGATCACCGGTCGACGGGGTTGATCCCTTTTCATCTGGCTGCCATATTCACCTTGCGCCATCGTTATGTGCAACAACGAGTTGGGGGAGACGCGTTGATCCTTACCGGAAGCGAGATTGCCCGGGAGCATGCGGCGGGCCGAATCACCATCGAGCCTTTCGAGCCGTCCCAGGTGAACCCGAACAGCTACAACTTCCGGCTCGGCAGGAAGCTCCGCGTCTACACCAAGATGCCGCTCGATCCCCGGCATCCCAGTGATTACGAGGAATTGGACGTCCCCGACGAGGGATATGTGCTGGAGCCGGGACGGCTGTATCTGGCGCACACCGAGGAGGTGCTCGGCGGCCGATGTTACGCGCCGACGTTCGCGGCCCGGTCCTCCGTGGCCCGCCTCGGCCTGTTCATCAACCTCTCGGCGAGCCTGGGCGACATCGGCTACGAGGGCCAGTGGACGCTCCAGCTGTTCACCATGAACCGGGTCCGGGTCTACCCGGGCATGAACATCGGCCAGATGATGTGGTGGCGACCGCAGGGCGAGGTCGAGTTGTACGACGGCAAGTACCAGGGCTCGGTCGGACCGCGCTCCAGCGACATCCACCGGGACTTCGAGCGCAAGCTCGCCCGGCACCGGCTGCCGGGTCTGGAGACCATCCCGGACCCCGGCCAGGTCGGCGCCAAGTTCGCCTCCCTGGCCGCGGCCTCCCGTTCCGCCGCCGTACCGGCGGCCTTCTCCGTACCGGTCGCCTTCGCCGTGCCGGCCGCCGAGTTGGCCACCGCGACGGACGCCGCCGCGCAGGCCCGGATGGCGGAGCTGTTCAGCGAACTGCACGCCACCGTCGGCGCGTTCTTCACCGAGTCCATGGGCCTCATCGGCGAGACGGCCGCCGCGACGAGCCTGCCGCCCGAGACCCGGCGGCTGATCGGCGAGCGGCTGCACGACCTGTTCGGGGACGGGCTGGAGGGCCGCCGGTTCGCCGTCCGCTCCTCGGGCCTGGACGAGGACACCGCCGCGGCCAGCCTGGCCGGTGTGCACCGCTCCGTGCTGGGCGCCGAGGGCGTCGAGGGCGTGCTCGCCGCCGTCGAGGAGTGCCGCCGTTCCTACTACGAGCCCGCGGCGGTCGCCGCCCGCGTCCGCGCCGGTGACTTCGACCCGCGGCCCCGACTGGCCCTGTTCGTACAGGAGATGGTCGACCCCCGCCTCGCCGGAGTGGCCTTCACCGGCCTCGACGGCACTTCGGACGACGACGACGTCGTCATCGTCGAGTACGTCGAGGGCCTCGCCGACGGCCTGGTCTCCGGCACCGCCGAGCCGCTGCGCGCCACGTCCGCCGACCTCTCGGCCCTGCCCGAGGGCCACCGCGGGGCAATCGCCGACGTCGTCCGCGTGACCCGCGCACTGCGCGCCGAGCGCGGCCACGACGTGGACGTGGAGTGGGCCGTGGACGACTCCGGGGTACGGCTGCTGCAGGCCCGCCCGGTCACCGCCCGGCGCGGCGCCGCGCCCGCCGCCGGTCCCGCCGGGCTGTGGACCGCCCGCCTGTACTTCGACGACCTTCCCGCCGGGGCCGCGCTGCACGACGTGGAGGAGGTGTACGCCGGTTACTCCGCCAAGCGCGGCCCGGCCCACCGCCTCGCCGCCTCCCTGGACGTGGCGGTCGGGGCGGGCTGGGTCGTCGGCTTCTCGCCGCGGGTGCTGCGCGACGCCGAGACCGCCGCCCGCCTGGCGGCGACGCTCGCGCAGGGGTCCAGCGGGGAGTGCGTGCTGGACTTCGGCGACACGCTGCGCCAGATCGTCGTCCCCAAGGAGCAGGTGGTGGACCGCCTGCTGGAGGTCGCCGCGGGCGGTGGCGAGGACGCCGGACAGACCGTGGTCGTCCGGGACTTCGTGCGCGGCCAGCTGGGCGTGATCTCCCGCTCGGCGGGCGGCGGTTCGGCAAGCGGTGGCTCGACGGGCGGCGGTTCGACGGGCGGCGGGCTCGTCGTCGAGTACACCCCGGAGGGGCTGCTCGCCCTCAACCGCGGCACCGCGGGCGCCGAGGCCGTCGTCGTCGACGAGGACGGCCGCACGACCGCGCCCGAGGGCGCCGAACCCGTCGTACGCCACCTGGACACGATCCGCAGGCTGACCGCCGCGATGCGGGACCGGTACGGCGACGTCACCCTCGAATGGGTGCTGAACGACGGGGAGTTGCTGTTCGTCGACTACTCCGTGCTCGGCGCCGACAGTGTCGTGGTCGGCGCGAACGGGGCCCTGATCTCCGCGGGCACCGCCACCGGCCCGCTGTTCACGCTCGACGACGACACGCTGCTCAGCCGGCTGTCCGTGGGGCCCGCGGTGAGCATCAACAAGTCCCAGGACGTCTCCGAGTACGAGGGCATCGCCCGGCTCCTCGACACCGTCGCGGCGCTGCCCGAGCCGCCCGTGGTGCGGGTCGCGCGGCCGTACGCGGTGCTGTCGGTGCTGCTGGACCGGGTCGCCGGGTTCGTCTTCGAGCAGGGGTCCGCCCTGTGCCACCTGGCGATCCTGCTGCGCGAGGCCGGGGTGCCCGCCGTCGCGGCGAGCGGGCTGGCCGACGTCCCCGACGGCGCGCAGGCCGTCATCGCCGACGGATCCGTCACCGTCGCCTCATCCGTCGCCAAACCCTCGTCCGTCACCACAACCTCATCCGTCACCGCCGCCCCGGCCGCAAGGAGCGAGCATGTCTGAGTACACCCCCGCCGCCGGTACGGACGGGGCGTGGCTCGCCGTGGGCGGGATCCACCTCCTCAACGGCACCACCCCGCCGCGCGCGACCGAACCGGTCGCCCTGGTGGCCGTCCCGGCCCAGCACCCCGACGGGGTCGCCAACACCGTGGTCGTCAACTGGGCGGATCTGGGCGCCTGTCGGGCCCGCGCGGCCGGAAGCAGAGCCAGCAGCGAGACCACTGCGGACCTCACCGGCGCGGAGCTGTTCCCGCACGCCGTGGCCTGCAAGGACCTCGCCGCACTCGTCCCGGACAGCGCCTCCGCGCTCGTCCCGCTGGCCTACGTCACCGGTTCGCCCGAGTCCGGCTACCACGTCTACACGCAGGTGCGCTTCCTCGCCGAGGACGCCTGCTTCGTCCGGGTCACCACCGAGCCGGTCGGCCCCGGCCCGGTCGAGGCGCTCGGCTGGCTGGCCCCGGCGCTCGCCGAGCACGCCCGGCACGCGCTGTTCCTCAACAACCACCAGCGCTACTACCGCAAGTGCTTCCCCGGCCAGGAGCTGGAGTACAAGTACACGCTCGACCCCGCCCCCGACATCTGGACGCTCACCGTGGAGCTCAACCGGCGTATCCACGCAGGTGAGTTGACCGGGTTCATCCCCGAGTACCGCGACGAGTTCCAGGCGTGGGACTACGAGAACCACCTCTTCGAGGTGACCGGCCCGGAGCCGGAGGTCGGCTACGTCTCCTTCATCCCGACCACCGACGGCAAGCAGCTGATGAAGCGGAAGTGGTACGCGGAGGACACCTTCTCGCGCCGGGAGCAGCACACGTACGGCCTGGACCTCGAACCGGACAAGTACGGGCACTACATCCGCACCGAACTCGGCGTGGAGATCCGCCCGTTGCCGCCCTTCCGGCGCGTCCGCTACGACGTCAACTTCGAGTCGGTGCGCACCGGTCACGTCTACGGCATCTTCTTCGACCACTGCTCCCTGTACGGCGCCCAGGACGTGGTGCTCTCCCAGTGCGAGCTGGAGTACCTGCGCACCCGCAGCCCGCTGGAGCCCGACGAGGCCGCGGCGCTCGCCGAGTTCGAGGTGCTCGCCACCTGGCTGGAGGGCTACCTGACCGAACACGGGCTGCCCGCCGAGCGCTCCTTCTACTCCAAGCGCACCTTCCTGAAGGACGCGGTGGCACGACGGCCCGAACTGGCCCGACTGGCGGACCCGTGTTGACCGACACCGACGCCGACGCCAACTCCCTTTCCGAAGCAGGCCACTTGACCGACGCCGGCCACCCGGCCAGTACCGCCCGCGCCGCACTGATCGACCTGGACGGAACCGTCCACGCCCGCGGCGCACTCCTGCCCGGGTCCACCGAGGCAATCGCCCAACTCCGCGCCCAGGGCGTGCGGTTGAGGTTCCTGACCAACACCGACTCCAAGCCCCCGGCCGCGATCCTCGCCGAACTCACCGCCCTCGGCCTCGACATCACCGCCGACGAACTGTTCACCCCCGTGGCCGCCGCCCGGCTGATGCTGGCGACGGCCGGAGCCTCCGCACTGCTCGTGGTCTCCGCCGCCGTACGCCCCGCCCTCGCCGAGTTCGCGGGCGACCCCACCTCGACGGGCGACGCCACCCCGACCCACGTGGTCGTCGGAGACTGCCGTGACGTCCTCAACTACCGACTCCTGGACTCCGCGTTCCGTGCCGTGCGCGCGGGTGCGGAACTGGTCGCGCTCCAGCGCGGCCGGTACTTCAAGCGGGCCGACGGCGACCACCTGGACACCGGGGCGGTCGTCGCGGCCCTGGAGTACGCCACCGACACCCGGGCCCGGCTGGTCGGCAAGCCCTCCCCGGACTTCTTCGGGCTCGCCGTGCGCTCCGTCGGGTGCGCGCCCGAGCGGTGCGTCGTGGTCGGGGACGACGCCACCACCGACGTCGCGGGCGGTCGCGCCATCGGCGCCCGCACCGTACAGGTGCGCACCGGCAAGTACGCCGACCAGCAGGACCAGCAGGCGCAGGACGGTCTGCCGCAGGCCGACGACGTGATCGACAGCCTCGCCAACCTCCCCGATTTGCTGGCCACTTGGGAGGCCGGGTGACCGTCTACTGGCTGGTCTGGGACGCCGCCGCGCACTGGATCGTGGACCGCCTGGACGCCGAAGGACAGCTGCCCGCGGTACGCCGGCTGCGCGCCTCCGGGGTCTCCGCGGCGGCCCGCCCACCCGCGCCCAACTGCCAGACCCCGCCCTCCCTTGCCACCCTGTTCACCGGGACCTGGCCCGCGGAACACGGCGTCACCGGCTTCCGAATACCCAGCCCCACCGGGCAGTTCGCGGACTCGGTGTCCGGCTTCGCCCCCGAGGTGTGCCGATCGCCCGCCGTGTGGGAGACGGCCGGCCGCGCGGGCCTGCACACCACCGCCGTACACGTGCCATGGATCGCCGACACGACCACCGACTCCGGCGCCGTACCCGACTGGCTGGACGCCGCCACCGAGGCATACAGCCGCCCCCTGGCCCGGCACGGCGTCCACCAACTCGCCGAAGAACCCGTCACGTTCGCCATCGGCCCCCACGAACTGACCGCCCACCCCGAAACCGCCAACGGCGTACGGGTCCGCGGCCGATACGGCGAAGCCCACGTCACCGACACGTGGACACCGCTACCGCTGGACGAGACCACCGGCGTCCACCTACGGCGAGCCCGAGTACAGAACCGAACCCTGCTCCTGCACACCGGCGCCTGGACCCCCCGCACCGTCGGACACGACAACACCCTCACCGCCGCGCTGAAGGCCGCACCCCCCTTCGTAGGCGAGAGCCTCGGATCCCGTTACCGGGCAGGTGACTTCGGCCCCCGGCTGGTCGACGGCGGCGACGGCACCGCCGAAGACCTGCTGATGTCGTCGAACGACCTGGTCGGCCGTAACTTCACCGCCGCCGCGACCCGCGCCCTCGCCCACCACCGCAGCGACCTCGTGGTGATGTACCTGCCGACCACCGACGACATCGGCCACGAACTGCTCGGCTGGTGCGACGAGTTCAGCGCCGCCCACCGCCCGGACGACGCGCCCGAGGTGTGGCGCCGCATCGCCCGCTGCTACCGCCAGGCGGACGCCCTGCTGGGCCGCGTCCTGGACCGCGCCGACGCCCAAGACACCGTTGTCCTCGGCGCCGACCACGGCATGGCGGGCACGGCCTGGACGTTCTGCCCGAACGAACCGCTGCGCGCGGCGGGCCTGGCCGTCACCGACTCCGCCGGTCTGCTCGACCCCGGCCGCTCGGCCGCGTACTACCACCCCGTCAACAACGGCTCGGTCTGGCTCAACGACCGCGCACGCGACGGGACTTCACCGACGTACGACACCGCCGAGGCCGTCCGCCGCCTGTTCGCCGAGGTCCGTGTGCCCGGCACCAACAGACCCCTCGTCCGCGAAATCCGCGCCGCCGCCGACGGCCGCCACCTGGACCTGTTGCTGGACGCGGACTGTCTGCCGTCCGCCGAACTGCCCGCCGACGGCCGCCCGTTGCGCCCCGCGGCCAAGCCCGGCGGCCACGTCACCAACGGCGGTGACGACCGGCTGCACGCCGTGTTCGCCGCGGCGGGCCCCGGCCTGCCGCGCGGCAGCGACCTCGGCGTGATCGACAACACCTGGCCGGCCGAACTGGTGCTGCGGCAACTGACGGCCACCCGAACCGACCGGAGTGCGAGCCCCGTATGAATCTCCAACTGACCTTCATCGGCACGACCGTTCAGTTCCAGGTCGCCGACGACGCGACCGCGGCCTTCGAGCCCGTCCGCCGGTTCTTCCGCCACCTGCTGTCGGAGGGCACGGCCGAGAAGCCCGACTACCGCATCCGGGTACTGCCGTTGTCGTCCGTGCAGGGCGAACCCGAGGGCGAACCGGCCGTCATCCGGCGCAGCACCGCACCGGAGTTCACCTTCGATGCCCTGCTGTCCCGGCACGGCGACCGGCTGGTCTACCGCAATGACCAGACGGTCCTGAACGTGCCGGTGGACGCCGCCACCGACGGCGACTTCGAGATCGCCATCGGCCCAGATTCAGCGATCCAGATCATCGACTTCGTCCGCGACCTGGTCATCAGAACGGAGGAGACCGCGGGCACCGTCGTCCTGCACGCCTCCGCCGTCCGCCGCGACGGCCGGGTCTACGCCATCGCCGGTCCCAAGGGCGCGGGCAAGACCACCACGCTGCTGTCCGTGATCGGCAACGGCGGCTGGGAGTACTTCTCCGGCGACAAGCTCTTCTGCACCCCCGAGGCCGACGGCTCCGTCACCGTACGGGCCTGGCGCGACTACCCGTACGTCGGCGTCGGCACCCTGCGCGAGCACCCGGACCTCGCCGCCCGCGTCGAGGCGGTCACCGGCGCGGGGCTGGACGACCTGCACGACCGGCACAAGGTGCTGCTCGACCCGGACGTCTTCGAGGAGTGGATCGGCGCCGAGTTCGACCCCGCCCCGCACCGCCTGACCGGACTGCTGTTGCCGCGCGTCGAGCCCGGCGAGCCGCTGCGCGTGACGCCCGTGACCGAACCCGGGGCCCGCTGGTCCGCGCTCAACACCCTCGTGGACCGCTCCGTCGACACCACCTTCTTCGGCTGGCAGCACTACCTGGTGCCGGACTACAAGGAGTTCTACGCCACCCTGTCCGCGATGCGCCCCCTGCTGGCGGACCTGACCGTGCTGCGCCTGACCGGCACCCTCGACGTCGACCTGGACGCCGTACTGAAGGAATTCGCGTGAGCGGGACCGAGGGAACTCGCGTGAGCCGGACCGAAGGAACTCGCGTGCACGCGCCCGGAGTTGCGGCCGGACCGCCGCCGCTGCGAATCGCCGTCATCGGGCTGTCCGGATCCGGCAAGTCGACCTGCGCCGGGATCGTCCGCGAGTGGGCCGCCGAACGCGCCCTCACCGTGACCCGCGTCCCGCTGGCCCGCCCCCTGTACGAACTCCAGTCCCAGGTCTACGAGTCCGCCGGCGTGCCCCTGCAACCGGGCGCCCAGGACCAGGTGTTGCTGGAGTCGCTGGCGACGCAGTTGCGCCGGATCAACCCGCGCTCCCTCGTCGACGCCTTCCTGGCGCGGGCCGCCGAGGCCGTCCGGGACGGCGCCGACCTGCTGGTCAACGACGACCTGCGCGACCCGCACGTCGACGCCCCCGCGCTGCGCGCCGAGGGCTTCCGGGTGCTGCGGGTCACCTGCGCCGAGCCGGTCCGGCTCAAGCGGCTGGCCGAGCGCGGCGACCTCACCCGCGCCGACGGCTCCACCTCGGGCCTGGACCTGATCGAGCCCGACGCCGTGCTGGACAACAGCGCGGACGACCTGCCCGCCTACCGCGCCAAAGTACGTGCTCTGATGGGGAGTTGGCTGTGATCCTGACCGGACCCGAGATAGCCAGGGCGGTCGCCGCGGGCGAGATCCACATTGACGACTTCAGCCCCGCCCGGCTGGAGCCCAACAGCTACGGCTTCCGCCTCGCCCCCGAACTCCTCTGCTACGAACAGGCCGAACTCGACTGCCACGAGCAGCCCAAGGCCACCCAGGTCGTGATGGGCAACGAGGGCCTGGTCCTGGAACCCGGCCGGTTCTACCTCGGCGGCACCATGGAGGCGATGGGCAGCCCGCGCTACGCGGCCACCCTCTACGCCTGCCGGTCGGTGTCGACGCTCGGCATGTGGATCCAGTTCTCGGCGCCGCTGGGCCACTGCGGCGCGATCTTCCCGTGGACGCTGGAGATCGGCGTCACCCACCCGGTCCGCGTCTACCCGGGCATGACCGTCGGCAAGCTGTCCTTCTGGGCGATGCAGGGCGAGTCGCGCCAGTACGACGGCAAGTACACCGGCTCCACCAGCGCGGTCGCCTCCCGCCTCAGCGAGGACGAGGACACCGGCCCCGTACCGCTGACGTCCCGGCCGGTGGCCTGACATGGCGTCGGCCGCGCGGAGCCCCCGGCTCCTCGACAAGGACGAGCTGCGCGCCCTCTCCCGCCGCCGCCCGCTGCGGGCCGCGCTCGCCGTCGCCCGGCAGTGGGCCGTCATGGCCGCCGCCGCGGCCGGCGCGGTGGCGTGGGGGCACTGGTACGGCTACGTCCTCGCGATCGTGGTGATCGCCACCCGGCAGCACGCGCTCGCCGTGCTCATGCACGACGGGGCGCACCGCTCGCTGTTCGCCCGGCGCGCGCTCAACGACCTGGTGAGCGATCTGCTGCTGGCGTTCCCGCTGTTCATCAGCACCAGCCTGTACCGGCGCCACCACCTCGACCACCACCGCTACCTCAACACCGAACGCGACCCGGACCTCGACACCGAGGCCCTCGCGCACACCTCGCGGGACTGGGTGCGGCTGTTCGCCGGGGACGTCAGCGGCGTCAACCTGCTCAAGACGGTCGACACGCTCGACCAGTTCTCCCTGCTGCCGGTGTTGCGCGGCGACCGGACGGTGGCCCGCGCGATGGGGCGCGGGCGCCGCAACCTGTTCCTGGCCTACCTCGCGGCCCTCGCCGTCGTCCTGACCCTCACCGGCGGCTGGCTGCTCTACCTGCTGCTGTGGATCCTGCCGTCGCTGACGGCGCTCAGCATGATCCTGCGGCTGCGGGCCGCCGCCGAGCACGTGGGCTGCGACCCGGACGGCGGCATCGGCGGCACCCGGACCGTCCTCGCGCACCCGCTGGAGCGGCTGCTGTTCTCGCCGTGCGCCATCAACTACCACCTGGCGCACCACCTTTATCCGACGGTCCCCTTCTACAACCTGGGCCTGCTGCACCGGAAGATCATGCGCAGCCAGGAGGTCCGCGACCGCGCCCACATCTCCCGCTCGTACCTGTTCGGCCGGGCCGGCGTGCTCAGCCACATCGCCCAGGCCCGCACAGCCCAGGCCCGCCAGGACCGCGCCGCCTGACCCCGGCCCGCCCCACTCCCCCCAATCCGTCTCAAGGAAGCCCATGCCGAACCCTTCCCTGCTGCCCGGCGCGCCCGCCCCGCCCGCCGCCGCCCGGCTGCGCAACGCCGACGCCTTCCTGGCCACCCGCGGCCTGACCCGAGCGGGCCTCGACGAGCTGATGCGCGCCAAGACCGGCGACGCCCGCCACCTGCTGCTCACCAGTTCACCCGTGCACGGCATCGCCAACGCCACCAGCGACATCGACTTCATCCGCGTCGAGGACCACGCCGTCCAGGGCGCCCGCATGGCCACCCAACTCTTCGAGCAGGACCAGCACTTGGAGGCCGTCTCCTACGGCGCGGCCGAGGTCGACGACGCCCTCGCCGACCTCGCCAAGGCCGCCGCGCTCGACCCGGCGGACGTCGTCCTGGCCCACCAAGGCTGGGACAAAGGCCACGAGTTGCGCCGCAAGTACCTGGAGCGGCTCATCAACGGGCTGAGCCTGGACGGGAGTTCGCCCTACCTGGAGCATCTGCCGCAGCTGGCCCGGGTGTGGAAGTGGTCCGCGCTGCACACCGCCGTGCGGCACGTCTTCCACCTGCGGCTGGCCGAGGCCGCCGGGGAGAGCCGGGGCAGCGCCGGGTACGCGCTCGGCGCGCTGCTGCACCTGGCGGACGCGGCCCTCTCGCACGCCGGTGACGTCTACTCCAACCGCAAGTGGTTCCTGCTGCGTTGGCAGCGGTTCCTGGCCGCCGGGACCGCCGACGGCACCGCGCTGGCACCGTTCGCCGACCGCCTCACCGACCTCGACCTGCGCGTACGGCAGGCCCTGCGCGGCGAGAGCGGGGCCCCGCTGGCACCCGCGTTCGCGGCGGCCCTCGCGGAACTCTTCGAGATCGCCGGGGAGGGCCACGAACCCGCCCTCCTCCTCGACGTCGCCGAGGACACCCGCCCGCTGGCGTTCCTGCCCGGCGCCTCGATGCTCGTCGGCGCGACCGCGCTGTTCGCCGACGCCGTGCCGGCCGTCGGCCGCCTCGCCGTCACCCCCGGCGCCGAGCTGCCCGCCGACCCGGCCGGCCTGCTGAGCGCCTCGCGCGCCGGTGTGCTCCGGCTGCTGCCCGCCTGACCCGTGAACAGGAGAACCATGCAGTCGTCCCACGAGACCGCGGACCCGTTCGCCGCCGTCCGGCTCTTCCCCTCGGCCCGCTCCGGGCGCGGCCTGCCCGCCGCGACCGCCGTCGAAGCCTGGGCCACCGCCGCCTGGCTGCTCGCCGTCGAGGGCCGCGCCTACCTGGAGGACCTGGAGGGCGGCACCGACCAGCCCCTGCTCCGCCGCGCGGTACGCATCAAACTCCTGGAGCTGCTCTACGACATCGACACCCGCCTCGCCGGTGCCGTACCGGTCGCCGAGGAACACCAGCTCGCCCTCGCCCTGGAATACGGCCTGCACGACCTGGCCGCACTCGACGGCGACCGGCTGGCCGAGGTCTTCGCGCTCGCCACCGACAAAGACGCCGACGCCGCCGAGGACGAGAGCAGCGACGGCCTGGTGCCGCTGCTGTGGGAGCGGCTGTGCGCCGCGTTCCCCGGCGAACTGCCGGACCCGCTGCTGGCGTCCGGGCAGCGGGAGATCCTGCGCGCCCTGCGCAACTGGTCGAAGTTGTGCACGGCGGCGGGCACCGACGCCGCGTTCCTCGAACCCTTCCTCAAGGACGCGTGAGGCGATGGCCGGCACGGGATTCGTCGACCGGTACGCCGCCGCGTTCGGCCGCAACAAGGCGCTGCTGCTGCGCATGACCGGCATGACCGCCGCCGAGACACACGCCGAGGGCGCCTGGATCACCGACGGAACGGGCCGGCGCTGGCTCGACTTCGGGTCGTTCGGCGTCCATCTGATCGGACACCGCCACCCCGAAGTGGTCGCGGCGGCACAACAACAGCTGGGCCGGATGGGCCTGTCCGGCAAGATCCTCGGCAACGCCGCGGCCACCGCGTGCGCCGAGGCCCTGGTGGCCGCCACCCCCGCCCACCTGGACCGGGTGTCGTTCGCCAACACCGGCTCCGAAGCGGTGGAGATGGCGATGAAGATGGCCGCCCTGGCCACGGGCCGCACCGCCTTCGTCGCGCTGCGCGGCTCCTACCACGGCAAGACCGCGGGCGCCCTGCACCTGTCCGACTCCTTCGCGGGCCGCGCCCCGCTCCCGCTGGCCGCCCCGGTGCACTTCGTGGACCCGGACGACCCGGCGGACGAGGCCCGGCTGGCGGCGCTGCTGGAGTCCGGCACCGTCGCGGCCGTCTTCGCCGAACCGGTCCGCGGCGAGGGCGGCGTCCGGCCCGTGGCGCCGTCGTACCTGGCGTTCCTGCGCGAGCGGACCGAAGCGACCGGCACCCTGCTGGTCCTCGACGAGATCCAGACCGGGCTCGGCCGCTGCGGGCTGCTGTGGCGGTCGGCCGCCGAGGTCCGCCCCGACCTGCTGCTGACCGGGAAGGTGCTGGGCGGCGGGCTGCTGCCGCTGGCCGCGGTGGTGCACGCGTCCGGCAAGATCAAGGACTCCGCCGCCGACCCCGTCGTGCTCGCCTCGTCCTTCGCGGGCGGGGCGCTCGCGGGCGCCGTCGGCAGCGCCGTACTCGACGTGGTCTCCCGCGAGGGCTTCCTTACGGACGTGACGACGCTCGGCGAGCACGCGCACACCCTGCTGGACGAGGCGTTCGCCCGGCAGCCGAGGATCGCCGCCGTCCGCGGCGAGGGCCTCATGATCGGCCTGGAGGCGGCGGACGAGTCGGTCGCCGGCCATGTCGTCCTGGAGGCCGCCAAGCTCGGCGTCCTGGTCAGTTTCTGCCTCAGCGACCCGCGGGTGCTGCGCGTGTATCCGTGCGCGGGCATCGGCAAGGCCGACCTGGAGGACGGCGGCGGCCGCCTCGCCGAGGCCGTCGCGGCCGTCCCGCCGAACCCCTGAGAGCCGTCCACGGACCCCTGACAGCCACCCCGCCGAACCCCTGAGAAAGGCCCTTTCCCATGCCCACCGTACGCACCTCCGTGGACATCCCCGACGTCGGCATCGACCACGTGTGGAAGGTCGTCTGCGACTTCGAGAAACACCCCCAGTACATGGCGGACGTCCTGGAGATCCGCTACCTGGAACGCGACGCCGTCAACGCGCTCAGCTCCTGGCGCGTGCTGCTCAACGGCAGCGAGCTGACCTGGGAGGAGAAGGACGTCTTCCACCCGCCGCACCGCATCGACTTCGACCAGACCGAGGGCGACCTGGAGGTCTTCCGCGGCTCGTGGACGCTGACGGAGACCGACTCCGGCGTCAACGTCGTCCTGGAGATCGAGTTCGACCTCGGGATTCCGTCGCTCGCGGCGGTCCTGGACCCGGTGGGGATCCAGGCCATCCACTCCAACTCGCGCAGCATGCTCACCGCGATCAGCGAACGCCGTCCCGAACCGGCGGCCCGGTGAACAGGGCACGGATCAACGGGGCTCAGATCAACGAGGCTCGGATCAACGAGGCTCGGATCAACGGGACGCGCATCCTCGTCACGGGCGCGGGCGGCGCCGTCGGCAGCGAGTTCCTGGCCCGGCTCGCGGAGCGCTCCCCCGGCGCCCGGATCACCGGCGTGTTCAGCACGCGCGCCAGCGCGGACGCCTACCTCGCCCGAGCACCGCGCGCGGTGGCCGCCGCACTGACCGCGGAGGTCTGCGACCTCACCGACGACGCGAGCACCCGCGCGCTCGCCGACCGGCTGGGCCCCGCGCCCGGGCCCGGCGGCACGGTCCTGGTGCACGCGGCGGCGAACGTCAGCTGGTCGGCCACCCCGGAGGCGGCGCACACCGGCAACGTCCTGGTCACCCGCCGGACCGCCGACCTCGCCCGCGGCCTGGGCAACTCCCGCTTCCTGTACGTGTCTTCGGCGTACACCGCCCTGGACGCCGGGCAGTACCGCAACACCTACGAGGAGTCCAAGGCCGAGGCCGAGCGGATGCTCCGGCGGGAGTACGCCGATCTCGATCCCTCGGTGTTCGCGTGCAGTCTCGTCGTCGGGCACAGCGCCACCGGGGCGATCTCCCGCTTCCACGGCATCTATCCGCTGCTCGGGCTCGTCGAGCGCTACGAGCCGCCGTTCCTGCCGGGCGACCGCGACGGCCTGATCGACATCGTGCCGGTCGACTGGGTCGCCGACGAACTGTGCACTCTGACCGAGGAGTTGGCGTCCGGCGGCGCCGCCCGGGACGTCGTGGCCTCGGCGGGGGAGGCCGCGCCACCGCTCGCCGATCTCGTCGCCGCCGTGGTCACCGCCCTCAACCGGGCCCGCCGCGCCGAGGGCCGCCCGGAGCTGCCCGGCGTCCCGCTGGTGCCCTACCGCCGCTGGGACTTCCTGCGCCGCTCGGTCGACGCCTGGAAGGTCACCGAAATCCGCCTGCCCAACCGGCAGTTCCTGGACCGCCTGATCGGCATCTACCGCCCGTACCTGGAGAACGCCCACGCCCGTCCACCGCTGGGCACCACCACCGCCTCCCCGCACTGGGGCGACTACGTGGACGACGCCGTGGAGTACTGGCGGGCCGCCCACGCCCGCGGCCCGGCCCGGGTCGCACCCGTCTCGTGAGCCCCACCGGACCCCAGCGAAGGACCCCAGCGAAGGATGCCAGCCAAGGATGAACGACATGCCCCCTGAGAACACCGCACCCGGCCCGCTGGACCGCCGCCGCACCACCTTCGAACGCATCCGCGCGGAACGGGACTTGGCCATGTCCTACCTGCGGGACCAGTACCCCGAGGAGCGGGAGTACCAGGAGCGGGCGGCGGCACGCGTGCGCGACGCGGCCGTCGTGCTGGGCAGCCCGCGCGGCGGCACCAGCGTCTTCAAGCAGGTCCTCGGCGGCCTGCGCGGCGCCCTGTCCCTGCCGGGCGAACACCGCCTGTTCTTCACCCTGTTGGGCCTCAACCACCCCGACCACGGGCGCCCCGACGAATGCGTGGAGAGCGGCCAACTCACCCCCGCCCAGCGCGACTTCCTCCTGCGCAACCTGCTCTTCGAGTGTCGCGGCGAGGACATCCCCGAACCCACCGCCGCCGAGTGGGAACGCTACGCGTGGGACTGGGCGCTGCGCCTGCGCCTCCAGTGGCCAGACGTCGTCGACGCCCCCCTGGAGGAACTCGTCGCCGTCGTCCGCGACGCCGTCCTCGGCCAACGCCGGGGCCCCGAACCGGCCTACGACGTCCTGCGGGCACTGCGCGCACACGGCCTGCCCGTCGACCCTTACCGCTACGACCTCGACGACGACGGCGTCCGCACCGCCTTCCCGGACGTGCCCGTCCCGACCGGGCCGCCCACCGGAGCCATAGTCGAAATCTCCCCCTTCCTCGCACTGCGCCCCCAGCGCCGCCCGCGCCTGGACGACGAGCACCACGTACTCGTGATCAAGGCATCGAGCGACGCCTACCGCGTCCCGCTCCTGCACGAGCTGTTCACCGGCTGGAACCTGCACGAACTGCACCTCACCCGCAACCCGTTGGCCTCGGTCAACGGCCTCCTCGACGGCTGGGAACACCGCTCGTTCTGGCAGCACGACATGACCTCCTACGGCGCCGCCGCCGGCCCCCACCGGCACTGGAACTTCGACCTCTGCGAAGGCTGGCAGGACCTGGTGCACGGCCCGCTCGCCGAACTCTGCGCCCGCCAGTGGTCCGACCCGCACCGCCGCATCCTGCGCCACGCCCAGGACCCGGTACGGCTGCGCTTCGAGGACTTCCAGGTCGGCGGCGCCACCCGCAGGGCGCTGATGGAGCGGACCGCGAAGGAGATCGGACTCCGGCTGACCGCCGACCGCGTCGGCGAGGTCGACGAGCCCCGCCGCGTCAACGTCACCTCGGCCCCCGCCCCGGCCCGCTGGCGCCGGGAACGCCCCGAACTGCGCGAACTCCTCGACCTGCCGGAGGTCGCCGAGGTCTCGCACCTGCTCGGCTACGACGTCCGCGGCTGGGCGCAGTGGCCGTGACGGGCGCCCCCGGCACCGTAGACCGTGCAGACCGTGAACTCGTGAAAGGACCCCACTGACCATGGTGACCCAGCAACAGGCCGACTTCTTCCGCCTCTTCGGCTATCTGCCGCTGCCGGGATTCTTCGACGCCGGTGAACTCGCCGTGATCGAGAAGGAGTACGCCCTCGGGCACGCCGCCGCCTCGACGGTGTACGCGTCCGCGATCGGCGTGCGCGGCCAGATGAGCTGGTCGAACATGCGCGAGGAGACGCCGTTTCTGGGCGACGCCCTGGAGTCGGAGAAGCTGAGCTCGGCGGCCCGCGCGCTGCTCAGCGACGACGCGGTCGGGGTGATGTCCAACGGCAACGTCTTCTCCGGCAACCTCACCGAGTGGCACGCGGACACCAGCGTCCCCGACTTCCACTCGCTGAAGTTCGTCGCCTACCTCGACCCGGTCGACGGCGACAGCGGCGCCCTGCGCGTGCTCCCGGGCTCCCACCGCGACCCCTGGCACGACGAGTTGATCGCCATCTCCCTGAAGGACAAGCTGAACACGGCGGGCAACCCGGAGAGCGACACCGCCGCCAAGGGCGCCCGCTTCGAGGTGCGGGACGTGCCCGCCCAGGTGTGCGCCTCCCGCCCCGGCGACGTGATCGCCTTCAACCTGCGGTCCTGGCACGCCTCCTGGAACGGCTTCCCCAACCGCCGCATGTGCAGCTTCACTTACTTCGACGCCCCGCGCGACGAGGCGCAGGAGACGGCGATCCGCACGGTGGTACGGCAGTTCGGCCGCGAGGCCCAGTTCCGCGAACTGCGCAGGCAGCGGGACTGGATGGCCGCGGGCGCCAAGCCGAGCGGCATCCCGCGGCGCGAGAGCCAGTACTCGGCGCAGTGGCTCGCCAACGCCGAGGGCAGCACCACCCGCGAACGCTGGCTCGGCCACCTGCGAGCCTGGGGCATGGCACCGGCCGCGTGACGGTGGCGTGTTGGGGCCGGACGGGCCTGCCGTCCGACCCCAACTCGCCCCGCACGCCTACGAAAAGAACAGAGAACGGGGACCCTGATGTCCGACTCGCTGGCCGCCCGGCTCGGCGCCGTCGCCCGGCACTACCGCCTTCCCGAGGAGCGCGCGCACCGGGTCCTGGTGGGCTTCATCCTGATCAACACCTTCGGCCAGGGCATGTACCTCACCGCCGGGCTGCTCTACCTCACCCGCAGTGTCGGCTTCTCGGCGAGCGAGGTGGGCCTCGCGCTGACCGTCGCCGGGGTGGTGGCGCTGCCGTCGAACGTCGTCATCGGCAAGCTGTCGGACCGCACCGGCCCGCGCAACCTCGCGATGCTCCTGCTCGCGGTCGAGGGCCTGGCCATGCTGGGGCTCGCCGCGGTGCGCACCTTCCCCTGGCTGCTGGTGGACGCGGTGGTCGCGGCCATCGGCGTCCAGGGCAGCCGCACCCTGCGCGCGGTCCTGGTCAGCCGGGCCGGCGGCTCCTCCCGGGTACGGCTGCGCTCGTATCTGCGGGCCGTCTCCAACCTGTCGATGGCGCTGGGCTCCGCGGTGGGCGGCGTCGCGGTCCAACTCGACAGCCGGGCCGCGTACTTGACGGTGGTGCTGGTCAACGCCGCGACCTTCTTCGTCGCCGCGGCCACCATGATCCGGCTGCCCCGCTACGAGCCCGTCCCCGCCCCCGCCGCCGCGACCGCGCGGACCCCGGTGCTGCGCGACGGCCCGTTCATGGCGGTGACGGCCCTCAACGCCCTGATGACGCTCCAGTATTCGGTGCTCACCGTGGCGCTGCCGCTGTGGATCTCGGAACACACCGAGGCACCGCGGATCATGGTCTCGGCCGTGCTGATCGTCAACACCGTGCTGGTCGTGCTGTTCCAGGTGCGGGTGGGCCAGGGTGTCGTCGACGCGCGCAGCTCAGCCCGGGCGATGCGCGCCGCGGGCTTCGTATTCATGGTCACCTGCGCGGCCTTCGCCCTGACCGGCGGACTGTCCCCGCTGTGGGCGTCGGTGCTGCTGCTGACGATGATGTCCCTGCACACCCTCGGCGAACTCTGGCACGCCGCCGCCGGCTTCGAACTGGCCCACCACCTGGCCCCGGAGCACGCCCAGGGCGAGTACCAGGGCATGTTCTCCTTCGGCATCAGCGCCGCCATGGCGGTGGCCCCGGGCCTGCTGACCCTGCTGTGCATCGACTGGGCCCCCCAGGGCTGGTACCTGCTCGGCGCCCTGCTCCTGCTCTCCGGCCTGCTGGCGACCCCGGCGGCGAACGCGGCTATCGCCTCGCGGACGGTGGCGGGGGCGGAGCACGAGGTGCCCGTGGCGAAGGGGGTGGAGGCGTAGGTCTACGCGGCCGGTGAGGGCTCCGCGGACCGGATCGCCTCGACGTTGGCGCGCGCGACCAGATCGTCCGCGGGAATGAGGCCGAGGGCCTGGTCGCACAGGGCGGTGACGGAGTCGGGGGAACCGGTGCTGTTCTCAAGGCCCGCCCCCTCCCCGCCATCGGCCCTGGCCAGAAACCCCCGCTGCTGAAGCGCCTGCGCCAACGCCTTGCACGCGTATCCCCGCCCCGCGCCGGTGCGCAGCGCCACCGCCTCGCGCAAGTACCCCTCGGCGGTGTCGAGCGCCTCGTACGGCTCGGGCAGCCCGGCGAGCGTCTCCTCGGGCCCGAGGCTGAGCCAGAGCCGGTGCTCCTCCCACCACAGGTCCCGGGCGCGCGAGAAGAGGTCGAGGTAAAGGGTGCCGAGCCGGTAGAGCGTCTGTCCTACGAGGTCGTCGTCGCCCAGCTCCCGGGCGGCGAGGAGGGCTTCGCATCCGGCCCGGACGCCCGCCGCGAACAGGTCGCCGTCGGGCCGGTGGACGAGGCAGAGATGCACGAGCTCGGTCCAGGCCGAACGGCAGCGGGCCCGGTCGTACGGCGGGGTGGACGCCGGCAGCGCCTCGACGGCCGCGGCGAGCAGCCTGCCCAGCAGCAGCGCCCGTTCCCACTGGTCCTCGCGGTGCGCGAGCCACTGCGCGGTCTTGAACCAGGCGAGGAGATCCGCCCCGGTCACGGCCTCGCGGTCGGCCAGCAGGGCCGCCGCGCGCTCACCCTCGCGGGGGCTGGTGCGGCCGGTCGCGACGTCGAGTGCGAGCTGTTCGAGGGGGTGCAACGGGGGCCTCCTTGAGGCTCTGGTGACCTCAGATCGTGCATGTTAATGTGAAGGAACGCATGATTATCAATAAGCTCGGCTGACCTGATCGAATGGGCGCGGTCGACGACACGATCGGAGACAGTACCGTGGCGATTTCGGGACTCAAGGGACGCAGCCTGCTCTCGCTGCGGGAGTTCAGCGGCGACGAGATCCGCGAACTCCTGGACCGGGCGGCCGACTTGAAGGCCCGTACCGCCCTGGGCGAGAACGCCGCCGTACTGGCAGGCAAGAACATCGCCCTGATCTTCCTCAAGCCGTCCTGTCGTACCCGCGTCTCCTTCGTGGTGGCGTCGACGCAGTCCGGCGCGCACGCGGAGATCTTCGGCCGCGAGGACATCCGCTTCGGCATCAAGGAATCGGTGCGCGACATCGCCCGGGTCTTCGGCCGGGTCTTCGACGGCGTCATGTTCCGCGGCTTCGAGCACGCGACGGTCGCCGAGTTCGCCGAGTTCGCCGGGGTGCCCGTCTGGAACGGCCTGTGCGACAGCTACCACCCCACCCAGGTGCTGGCCGACCTGCTCACCCTCCAGGAGAACTTCGGCGACCTGGAGGGCCTGCCGCTCACCTACGTCGGCGACGGCCGCAACAACATGGCCGTCACCCTGGCCATCGCCGCCGCGAAGGTCGGCCTGGACCTGCGCATCCTGGCCCCCAAGGAACTCCAGCCCGCCCCCGGCGTCATCGACGAGCTGCTCGCCGAGCGCGAGTCCGACCGGGCCCGGGTCCTGGTCACCGACTCCGCCGAGGAGGCCCTGGCCGGCTCCGCCGCTGTCTACGGCGACGTCTGGGTCTCCATGGGCGAGGAGGACCAGACCCAGGAGCGCATCGACCTGCTGCGCGACCTGAAGGTCACCAAGGAGCTGATGGCCCGCACCGGCCGCGAGGACTCGATCTACCTCCACTGCCTCCCGGCCTTCCACCTCCTCGACACCGAGACCGCCATCGCGCACCCCGACATCCGCGAGGTCGACGACGACGTCTTCGAGGGCGAGCAGAGCCGCGTCTTCGACCAGTCGGAGAACCGCATGCACACGGCGAAGGCCCTGATGCAGCTGACGATCGCCGGCTGACAGCTGACGATTGTCGGCTGACACCCGCGCCCGCCCACTCCCCCTCGAAGTCCTCCGCGACGAGGGGGAGTTCGCGTTCCCGCAGCCGAACGAACACCCGGCTCAGTACCGCAACAGCCAGCGGTACAACGCCTGGAAGAAGAACCGCTTGTTGGCGATGCCGCCGTCCCAGACGAGGGACTGCGGGCCGTCGATGACGTCCGCCGTGACCTCCTGTCCGCGGTAGGCGGGCAGCGAGTGCAGATAGACGGCGTCGGGCGCGGCCTTCGCCATCAGCTCGGCGTCCACCTGGTAGGGCCGCATGGCCGCCAGCCGCTCCGGGGTGGACACGTCACCCATGGACACCCAGGTGTCGCCGACCACGGCATGCGCGCCGGTGATCGCCTTGACCGGGTCCCGGTGCACCGAGATCTTGCCGCCGTGCCGCTCCGCCCAGGCCAGCACGTCCGGGTTGGGCGCGTAGTCCTGCGGGGTGGCGATGCGCAGCTCGAAGTCGAGCAGGGTCGCGGCCTGGATGAACGAGTTGAGCATGTTGTTGCCGTCGCCGCACCAGGCGAAGGTACGGCCGGCGACCGGCCCGCGCACCTGCTCGAACGTCATGACGTCGATCAGGACCCGGAAGGGATGGCTGAAGTCGGAACAGCCGTTGATCACCGGAACCGACGAGTGCCGGGCGAACTCCAGCAGGTCCTCGTGGCGCCGGGCGCGGTAGAGCACGAGATCGGTGTTCTTGCTGAGCACCCGGGCGGTGTCGCCCACGCTCTCGCCCCGGCTGAGCTGCGTCTCGGCGGCGGGCAGCGCCACGCAGGTGCCGCCGAGGTCCGCGGTGGCCAGCTCGGAGTGCAGCCGGGTCCTGGTGGCGGGCTTCTCCAGCAGGAGCGTGACGAAGCGGCCCTCCAGGAACCGCTCCGCCCCCTGCGGACGGCGCCCGCAGCGCCGCCGGTCCTCGGCGATGACCAGCGCCTCGTCCAGCCAGGAACGTACGTCCTCGGGGGTGTGGTCGGCGAGGTCGAGCAGATGACGTACGGCGTCGGTCACGGTGCGGCTCGCTTTCGTGGGCGTCAAAGGGCGTCGGGCCGACGGGAGTTGGGGTCGGACCGAGCGAAATGAGAGAAGAGGGCAGTGCGGAGGTTGGGAAGCCGTCGGGTTCAGACGGGCAACAGCGGCTGGTCGAGCGTGCTGACCCGCTCGGGCGCGCGGTTGGCGATCCAGTCCGGCCGGGGATCGGCCACGGTCCGCAGCACGTTGTCCATCCCCGCGTACCGCGCGAAGAACACGGTCCGGGTGAACGGGGAGAGGTTGGGGCCCGAGGCGTGCAGCAGGCTGCCGTGGAAGAAGACCACGCTGCCGCGGGCGCCCCGGGTGCTGACCAGGCCGTTCTCCGTGACCAGCCGGGCCAGGGTGTCCTGGCCGACCTCGTGCCGGAAGTCCGCGTTGACGGTGTTCTCCCAGCCGTCGGCGCCGCCCCGGGTGGCGGTCTCGCCGTCCAGCGCCAGGCGGTGGGTGCCGGGGATGACGTACATCGGGCCGTTGAACTCGGTGACGTCGTCGAGGTAGAGGGCGGCGCTGAGAACGTTGTCGTTGGGCATGCCGTCCTCCCGGTTCCAGTACAGGTAGTCCTGGTGCCACTTCCACACGTCGCCGACGAAGGACGCCTTGGGGTTCAACTGCGTCTGGTACAGGTACACATCGCCGCCGAGCAGCGCCCTGGCGGGCTCGACCAGCCGTGGATCGCGGACCAGCCGGGCGAAGAGGTCGCTGAGACCGTCCAGCCAGTAGACGGACCGGGTGATCTCGCCGCCCTTCTCCATGACGCGCTGCGGGGTGTCCTTGTCCGCGACGGCCGCGGCGTCGGCCGCGAGCGTCTCCAGTTCGGACTCGGTGAATATGACGGGCAGGGACAGATAACCGTCCCGCTGGAAGAGACGGACTTCCTCGGCGTTCAGTCGCATAAGTAATCCCCCTGTTTCAAATACCGGTTTCAGGTACCGACTTCAGACATCGGCGAGATCCGATTCCCGGACGGCGGCCTTCAGCCCCAGGGCGAAAGGCTGCTCGGTGGGCATGACCTCGATCATGTTGACGTTTACGTGCGGCGGCTGGGCAAGGCACCACTCGATGGTGCGGGCCACGTCCTCTCCGCTCAGCGGTCGCACTCCTTCGTAGAGCGCGTCGGCGCGCGCCCGGTCGCCGCCGAAGCGGACGAGGGCGAAACCGGTCTGGGCCATTCCGGGGGCGACACAGGACACCCGGATACCGGTGCCCTGGAGTTCCGACCGCAGATTGAGGCTCAGCTGATGGACGAACGCCTTCGTCGCCGCATAGACATTGCCTCCCATGTACGGGTAGGTCGCCGCTATGGAACCGACGTTGACGACATGCCCACCCTGCCGGTCGATCATGCCGGGCAGCAGGGCATGAGTGCAGTTGAGGACACCGGTGATATTGGTGTCGATCATCTCCTGCCAGTCGTCCGGCTCCGCCGCGCTCATCGGCCCGAACCCCTTGGACAGACCGGCGTTGTTGACCAGCGCCGCGATGCCGTCGCCCTGCGAGTGGAATTCCGGCAGCACCGCCATAACGGCGTCCCGGTCGCGGACGTCGAGGCCGACGGGGGTGATCCGGCCCGCCGGGAATTCACCGACGAGGTCCGCCAGCAGCCCGCTGCGCCGCCCGACGGCGAAGACCCGCCACCCGGATTCCGCCAGCAGCCTGCTGGTGGCGAGCCCGAACCCGGAGGTGGCACCGGTGACGACGACTCCAGGCCCGTCAATAACCGGTCCGACGTCCGATTGACTAACTGCTTCATTCTCACCATGCGGGTCCGATCGTGCTCCGATATCAATCATGTTGCCTAACTACTGTTTCGCACCATGGATTCGACGCACGCGCAAAGCATTACGTGCCGCAGGAATAAAACCTTAAGGTTCCGTGATCACAAACATCAAGAGCCGGAGCGTGCGGATCTTGCGATACGAGACGCACACCGGACGCCGTACCGGATATCGACTAGCTCCGCGTAATCCGGCACGAATGGTGCGATACGCCCCGCCCGCGAGCCCACCGACCCCGGCGGCCGACCACCCGACGGCCGGCGCCGTCGCACCGGGGGCCGAGGACGCGCAACGCCACCGGAGTCACCGCAGTTGACACCGCATCCACCCGCTGGAAACGTAGTACTCAATTCCGAGAATTACACTCTCTCGCGCGGTACAGCGGTGTAGAAGTTGTAAGAGAAACCAATTTACGGGCCCACCCCCACGGCCCGCGGCGGAACGGCGGAAGTCAACGGAAGTCGTCAACAGAAGCCACTGACAGCTCCGACAGCACAGCGCGGGAACCACAGCCCAGCCCCAACACCCCCCACAGTCACAGCCACCGGCACCAGTACGGCCGCGTCGGGCCGTCGCCGAAGGGAGCAGTACGGCCTTGAGTGAGTCCTTGAGCACGTCGAACGATCCCCTGAGCCAGCCGAGCGAACCCCCCACCGACATCAAGGCGTTGGACTTCTTCCGGGACGACCGGCTCGTCGCCGACCCGGCCCCGTACTACGAAGCCCTCCGCGGCCAGTGCCCGGTCCTGCGCGAACCGCACCAGAACGTGGTGATGGTGACGGGATACGAGGAAGCCGTCTCGGTCCTGAACGACGCGGAGACCTTCTCCTCCTGCACCTCGGTGACCGGCCCCTTCCCCGGCTTCCCGGTCCCCCTGGAGGGCCGCGACGACGTCAGCGAGCTGATCGAGCGGCACCGCGACGAACTGCCCCTGAACGACCAGCTGCCCACCTTCGACCCGCCCGTGCACACCGCGCACCGCGGCCTGTTGATGCGGCTGATCACCCCCAAGCGCCTCAAGGAGAACGAGGCGGCCATCTGGAACCTCGCCGACCGCGTCCTGGACGGCTATCTCGTGGGCGGGGAGGGCGAGTTCATCGGCGAGTTCGCCGGACCCTTCACCCTGCTGGTCATCGCCGACCTGCTCGGCGTGCCCGAGGAGGACCGCGAGGAGTTCCTCGCGCACATGCACCAACGCCCGCAGGAGGGCGGCGGCATCGGCACCACCGACGGGCAGAGCGCGGCGCACTCCCCGATGGAGTACCTGTACGAGCAGTTCGCGGGCTACATCGAGGCCCGCCGCCGCGAACCCCGCGAGGACGTCCTCACCGGGCTGGCCACCGCCACCTTCCCCGACGGCACCCTGCCCGAGGTCATCGACGTCGTCCGGGTGGCGGCGAACGTCTTCTCGGCCGGCCAGGAGACCACGGTCCGGCTGCTCAGCTCCAGCCTCAAGGTGATCGCCGAACGCCCGGACATCCAGCACCTGTTGCGCACCGAACGCGACCGGATCCCCAACTTCGTCGAAGAGATGCTGCGCACGGAGAGCCCCATCAAGGGCGACTTCCGCCTCTCCAAGGTCCCGGTGACCGTGGGCGGCGTCGACATCCCGTCCGGCACCACCCTGATGCTTCTCAACGGCGCCGCCAACCGCGACCCGCGCCGCTTCCCCGACCCGGACACCCTCGACCCGACCCGCTCCAACGCCCGCCAGCACATCGCCTTCGGCCGCGGCATCCACTCCTGCCCCGGCGCCCCGCTGGCCCGCGCCGAGACCCGCGTCGGCATCGAACGCCTGCTGGACCGCACCACGGACATCCGCGTCTCGGACCGCGTCCACGGCCCGGCGGACGCCCGCGACTACCGCTACATCCCCACGTTCATCCTGCGCGGACTGACGCACCTGCAACTGGAGTTCGACGTGACGGAGCCCAACACGGAGAGCGACACGGAGGGCGGCCACACCGCATGAAAGCCACCGTCGACGACGACCGCTGCCGCGGCCACGGCATGTGCCTCACCTTCTGCCCCGAGGTCTTCGACATCGGCGACGACGGCTACGCGGTCGTCCAACTGGCGGAAATCCCCCCGGAGTTCGAGGACGCAACCCGCTCAGCCGCCCTGAACTGCCCGGAACGGGCGATCACGCTGGAGTAGCCGGAACGAGCCCGGTCGTGGCGCGGTCGCCCGTACGCCGGACGACCGCGCCACGACCGCAAGCACACACGTACGTCTACGCCTACGCCTACGCCTGTGCAGGCAACCCGCCCAGAATCACCGCGTTGGACTCGGCGGCGGCCCACCGCAACGGCTTGGCCTGCCCGTAGGACTCCGACTCGTACCAGGCACGGGCCGCGGCCACGGACTCGAACTCCAGCAGGACGGTCCGCTCCCCGTGCCAGTCGCCCTCGATCACCTCGGCCTCGCCGACGGCCAGCGGCCTGGCCCCGGCCTCGGCCAGCGTGGGCCCGGCGAGACGGCTGTAGGCGGCCATGCCCTCCGGGTCGGTGATGCGCTCGGTGACGATGACGTATCCCTTGGGTTCCTCGGGCATGAGCCCTCCTTCGTGCGGCGCGACGACAGGACGATCGCCTCCATATAACCCGACCACGAAACGGCCCCCGGACCCCGCCCACCAGGATCACGACGACCGCGAAGATCGTTCCGCGGGGACCGACCACCACCTGGGTTCTGATACGCTGAATGCGCGACATCGGGCCAGCACAGCGTGTCCGGACAGTCACTCAGGGAGAAGCCTTCGGGCGACAAACCGGTCGGTGACAGTCAGGACGATGTGCGACACTAAGTCCGCTGAATCGCAAACAAGCAAGGTCCTGTGGAGCAGCTTGGAGTGCTCGCCACCCTGTCAAGGTGGAGGCCGCGGGTTCAAATCCCGTCAGGACCGCTGAAGTCTCTCCGGAGACTTCGTGGCTGGGTAGCTCAGTTGGTACGAGCGATCGCCTGAAAAGCGATAGGTCGCCGGTTCGACCCCGGCCCCAGCCACAACCCAAGGGCCTCGTCCGTGTGGACGGGGCCCTTGACCGTTTCCCGGGACCGAGCGCCCCGATGACCCCCACCACAGCCCGCCGCCCCGTCAAGGTGGAGGCCGCGCCCGCGGCGGCAGCCGCAATCGGATACAGCAAATCCCGTCAGGACCGCTGAGGTTTCCCCGGAAGCCTCGTGGCTGGGTAGCTCAGTTGGTACGAGCGATCGCCTGACTGCGTCTGATTGCGGCTGCGCCGCGGGCGATAGGTCGCCGGTTCGACCCCGGCCCCAGCCACAACCGCCCGCCAGGGCAAACGCCCCCTCCAGGTTCTCCCGGAGGGGGCGTTTTCGTGCCGCACGTCAGCGCTTTACCCCCCTTCGCTACCCTCCCTTGTCAGAACGCAGACAACCGTGTGCGGGACCGGGGAAGCGGGACAAAGCAAGCAGGGGGAGAGCCGGATGCTGATGGGGCCGGGCGGGACGAGAGTCAGCGACGAGACCGAGTTGGAGCGGGCCCGGGCCCGTTACGGGCTGCTGGCCGTGGTGGGGAGCAACGCGGCCATCGTGCTCGTCACCGTCGTCGGCGTGTGGCAGTTGCACGGCGACACCTCCGTGATCGTCGGCGTGCTCACCGCCGCCTTCACCGCCGTCAGCAGCATGACCACCGCCTACCTGGGCATCAAGGCCATCTCGAACACCGCCAAGTCGATGTCCGCCTCCGCCGCGGCGGCGGCCCAGGCACCCACCTTCGCGGCCCCGGCACCCACCTCGCCCACGGCCGCACCCGTCCCCGCCCCGG
This sequence comes from Actinobacteria bacterium OK074, assembly GCA_001298575.1. Taxonomy (GTDB): domain Bacteria; phylum Actinomycetota; class Actinomycetes; order Streptomycetales; family Streptomycetaceae; genus Streptomyces. Next base: position 471 of record LJCV01000273.1, on the reverse strand, counting down.
CCGACACCCCGTAGGGGCCACCCCCCATACCGCCCCACCCCACCGAGCGCAAAAGCGTTCGCCACTCTTTTCGCCGAGGTGAGATCCTGGACCGCGTATGTCTACGCACCCAGCCTCCGCCCCCGGCGCCCCGGTCAACGGCGACTCGGCCCCCGGCACCTCCGGAACCCCGGCCGCACCGGCCACCTCCGGCCCGTCCGGCACCCCCGACGTCCCGGTCTCCAGCGACCGCCCGGTCACCGACGACACCCCGGTCACCGACGACCGACCGGTCAAAAACGACCGCCCAGCCAGGGGCACCCGCCCACCCAGGAGCGACCGCCGGACCAGAGGCGACCACCCCGCCAGGGCCGAGCACACCCCCGAGGCCCCCGCGACCCCCCGCCCCCCCCCCCCCCCCCCCCCCCGCCCCCCCCCCCTCCCCCCCCCCCCCCCCCCCCCCCCCCCCCCCCCCCCCCCCCCCCCCCCCCC